>NZ_JBVVNQ010000029.1:0-58511 GCF_055810675.1 Burkholderia sp. YHN3-13
CCTCGGCGGCTGCCGTGCCGCATGCGGCCGCGGGCGCGACGGCAGCCTCGACGGCGCCGGCCGCCGGCGTGCGAAGCCGGCGCCTCGATGCCGCGTGGCTCGTCGTGCTGTACGGCGCGCCGGGCTTCGGCTACATCATCACCGCGACGTTCCTGCCGGTGATCGCGCGCGCCGCGCTGCCGGCCGGCTCGCCGTGGCCGGACCTGTTCTGGCCGATGTTCGGCGCGGCGCTGATCGTCGGCGCGATCACGGCCGCGCGGCTGCCCGGCCGCTGGGACAACCGGCTGCTGCTCGCGGCCGGCTGCGCGACGCAGGCGCTCGGCATCGTGGCCGGCATCGTGTGGCCGAACGCGGCCGGCTTCTCGGCGGGCAGCGCGTTGCTCGGCCTGCCGTTCACCGCGATCACGCTGTTCGCGATGCGCGAGGCGCGGCGGCTGCACGGCGAGCGCGCGGCCGGGCTGATGGGCTATGCGACCGCGTCGTACGGGATCGGGCAGATCCTCGGGCCGCTCGTCGCGGCGCCGCTGGCCGCGCGTTTCGGGTCGTTCACGCCGGCGTTGTGGGTCGCGGTCGCCGCGCTGCTCGCGGGCGCCGCCGGCTTCGCGGCGACCGCCGCGAGCGCGCGCCGGCAATCCTGACGCCGGCGGGGACGGATCGTCTGCGGCGCGGGCAAACTCGCTAGAATGAAGCCTTTCCCGCGCCGAGCGGGTGCGCGGGCAGCCGGGAGGCGGCCGTCCGGCGCTCGCCAGATCCTCACCGATGACCACCGCCGACTACCGCTTCTGCCCGCGCTGCGCGAGCCCGCTGACCGAGCGCGCCGATCCCGAACATGAAGGCGGCCGCATCCGCCAGGCGTGTCCCGACGACACTTGCGGCTATGTGCACTGGAACAACCCGCTGCCGGTCGTCGCCGCGATCGTCGAGCTCGACGGCCAGATCCTGCTCGCCCGCAACGCGGCGTGGCCCGAGGGGATGTTCGCGCTGATCACCGGTTTCCTCGAAAACGGCGAGACGCCCGAGGACGGCATCGCGCGCGAGGTGTTCGAGGAAACCGCGCTGAAGGCCGAGCACGTGTCGCTCGTCGGCGTGTACGAATTCATCCGCAAGAACGAGCTGATCATCGCGTACCACGTGCGGGCGTCGGGCACGGTGTCGCTGTCGCCGGAACTGCTCGAATACCGGCTCGTCGATCCGCCGCTGCTGCGTCCGTGGCGTGCCGGTACGGGCTTCGCGCTCGCCGACTGGATGCGTGCGCGCGGCCTCGATGTCGAGTTCGTCGACCGGCCGGGGCAGTGACGGGCCGGCCTGCCCGCAGGGTGTCATTCGCCGCGCCGCGCGCGATCGCGCCGCGGCGTGGCGCTTCATGCCAGCGTGCCGTGCCGCACGGCCGCCGCGCGTCGTCCTCACCGTTTCCATCGTCCTGACCGCCATCGCCATGTCCGACAAGCCGCAGCCGCGTCCGCGCGACGCCTATCGCCACTTCCTGCCGATCACGACCCGCTGGATGGACAACGACGTCTACGGGCACGTGAACAACGTCGTCTACTACAGCTACTTCGACACCGTCGTGAACGAGTACCTGATCCGCGCGGGCGTGCTCGACGTCGAGCACGGGCAGACGATCGGGCTGGTCGTCGAGACACAGTGCAACTACTTCGCGCCGCTCGTGTTTCCGCAGTCGGTCGACGCGGGGCTGCGCGTCGTGAAGCTCGGCACGTCGAGCGTGCGCTACGAGGTCGGGCTGTTCGCGCAAGGCGCTGCGTCGCCCGCCGCGCAGGGCCATTTCGTGCACGTGTACGTCGATCGCGAGACACGCCGCCCCGTGCCGCTGCCCGATGCGCTGCGCGCCGCGCTCGAGCCGCTCACGGCCTGACGGCTCGCGGTGCACGCGTTCGCGCTCCAGGCCTTCAACGGCCTCAGCTACGGCTTGCTGCTGTTCATGCTGTCGGCCGGCCTCACACTGATCTTCAGCGTGCAGGGCGTGCTGAACTTCGCGCATGCGAGCTTCTACATGCTCGGCGCGTATGTCGGCTACAGCATCGCGGCCCAGGCGGGCTTCTGGCCCGCGCTCGTGCTCGCGCCGCTCGCGGTCGGGCTGCTCGGCGCCGGCTGCGAACGCACGCTGCTGCGCCGCGTGCAGGCGCGCGGCCATACCAGTGAGCTGCTGCTGACCTTCGGTCTCGCGTACCTGATCGGCGAGGGCGCGAAACTCGCCTGGGGCCTCGCGCCGCTGCCGGCACCGGTGCCGCGGCTGTTCGACGGCGCGCCGGTGAGCGTGTTCGGCCTCGCGTTGCCGCGCTACCGGCTGTTCATGATGGCGATGTCCGCGACGATGCTGGTCGCGCTCGGTGCGCTGCTGCGCGCATCGCGCCTCGGGCTCGTCGTGCGCGCGGCGCTCACGCATCGCGCGGCCGTCGAGGCGCTCGGCTACGACGTGCCGCGCGTGATGACGGGCCTGTTCGGCGCCGGCACCGCGCTCGCGGCGCTGGCCGGCGTGATCGGCGCGCCGCTCGCGGTGATCGAACCCGCGCTGGCCGAGACCGTCGGGTCGGTCGTCTTCGCGGTCGTCGTGATCGGCGGCCTCGGCTCGCTCGGCGGCGCATTCGTCGCGTCGCTCGCGGTCGGCTTCGCGCAGACTTTCGCGGCCGCGAGCGACACGTCGCTGCGCGACCTCGCGCAATGGATCGGCATCGCGTTGCCCGACCGCGTGGCCGCGGTGTCGATCGCGCAACTCGCGCCGCTGGTGCCGTACCTGCTGCTCGTCGCGGTGCTGGTCGCACGGCCGCGCGGGCTGTTCGGCGAGCGTGCCGATGCGTAGCCGCGCGTTCGCCGGACTCGCGCGCTGGGCGCTGTTCGCCGCGTGCTTCGTGCTGCCCGCGTGGCTGTGGCCGCATGGCGCGGTGCTCGGCTATCTCGCGCAGACGGCCGCGCTCGTCGTGCTCGCGCTGTCGTACAACCTGCAGCTCGGCACGACCGGGCTGCTGTCGTTCGGGCACGCGGCGTTCGCGGGCCTCGGTGCGTTCGCCGCCGCGCACTGGTTCAACCATCTCGGCGGCCCGCTGCCGCTGCTGCCGCTCGTCGGCGGCGCGGCCGGCGCGGGTTTCGGCTGCGTCGCCGGGCTGCTCGCGACGCGTCGCTCCGGCACCGCGTTCGCGATGATCACGCTCGGGCTCGGCGAATGCGTCGCGGCGGCGGCGTGGAGCGTGCCCGCGTGGTTCGGCGGTCTCGGCGGCGTGCCGATCGATCGCGCGAGCGGCGCGCCGTGGGGCAACGGGCAATTCGGCGCACCGGCGCACGCGTATGCGGTGATCGCCGCGTGGTGCATCGTCTCGGCGTGGGCCATGCACGCGCTGACGCGCACGCCGCTCGCGCGGCTCGCGAACGCGGTGCGCGACAACCCGGCGCGCGTCGCCGCGCTCGGTACCGATCCGCGCCGCGTGCGGCTCGCCATGGTCACCTGCGCGTCGTTCTTCGCGGGCATCGCGGGCACGTTGACGCTGATCGACATCGAGATCGCGACGCCCGACAGCGTGTCGATGGCGCGCTCGGCGACCGTGCTGATCGCCGCGGTGATCGGCGGTACCGGCGCGTTCTTCGGGCCCGCGGCCGGCGCTGCGGTGCTGACCGCGCTGAGCATCGGTGTCGCGGGCGTGTCGCGCGCGTGGGCGCTGTATCTCGGCGTGCTGTTCGTCGCGATCGTCGTGGCCGCGCCGCGCGGGCTCGCGGGCATCGCGCAGGCGTTCGTGCATGCGATGCGGCGCGATGCGCCGGCGCCCGAGCGGTGGCGCATGCTGTGCGCGCTCGGCGCGTGCGTGTTCTGGGGCGTCGCGATCGTCTGCGCGGGCGAGCTCGGTTATGCGTGGCGCTTCGCGCAGGACGACGGCACGGGCCTCGCGTTCGGCGCATGGGGCATCGACGCCGATACGCCGGCCGGCTGGGCCGTCGCGTGCTCGGCGGCCGGCATCGGCACGCTGCTGTGGGGCTGGCGCGCGCGGTTCGCGCGGGCCGGCAAGCGGGAGGACGTGCGATGAACGGCAATGCGATCGCGCTGCAGGGCGTCGTGCAGCGCTTCGGCGCGCAGACCGTGCTCGACGGCGTCGAACTGAGCATCGCGGCCGGCGAGCGCCATGCGCTGATCGGGCCGAACGGCGCGGGCAAGTCGACGCTGTTCGGCGTGATTGCCGGTGCGGTACGGCCGACGCGCGGGCGTGTCGTGCTGCACGGCGTCGACCTGCGCGGGCGCGGGCCCGTCGTCGCGAGCCGCCTCGGCGTCGGCCGCAGTTTCCAGCAAACGAGCGCGTTCGCGCGGCTGACCGTGTTCGACAACCTGCGTTGCGCGGCGCTGCATGCGCCGGTCGAACGGCGGCGCTGGTGGAACCGGCTGCGCGAATCGGCGTCGATCGATCTCGCGGCCGCGCGCGTGCTGCGCGACATCGGGCTCGAGGCGCGGCGCGACACGCCGGCCGCCGAACTGAGCTACGCGGAACAGCGCGCGCTCGATCTCGGAATCGCGCTCGCGAGCGGCGCCCGCACGCTGCTGCTCGACGAGCCGACGGCCGGCATGAGCCGCGCGCAGGCGGGGCGGATGATCGCGCTGATACGCGCGACGACGCAGGGCCGCACGGTGCTGATGATCGAGCACGACATGGATGCGGTGTTCGGTTTCGCCGAACGCATCACGGTGCTCGTTCGCGGCGCGGTCGTCGCGACCGGTGCGCCCGATACGATCCGCGCCGATCCGCGCGTGCGTGCCGCGTACCTGGGCGAAGGCCGCGCATGAACGCACTGCTCGACATTCGCGGCCTGCGCGCGTGGTACGGATTGCAGCCCGTGCTCGACGGCGTCGATCTCGCGCTCGCGCCGGGCGAGACGCTCGCGCTGCTCGGCCGCAACGGCTCGGGCCGCTCGACACTCGCGAAGGCCGTGATGGGGCTCGTGCGCACGGCCGGGTCGGTGCGCATCGCGGGCGCCGAATGCGCGGGCGCGCGTACGTTCGAGATCGCACGGCGCGGCGTGGCTTACGTGGCCGAAAGCCGTGACGTGTTCCCGCTGCTGACGGTACGCGACAACCTGCGGCTCGGATTGCGCGGCGCACGCGGCCCGGCCGAACGCGCGGCGCTCGACCGCCTGTTCGACCGCTTTCCGCTGCTGGCCGCACGCGCGGACGTGAAAGCGGGGCGGCTGTCGGGCGGCGAGCAGCAGGTGCTCGCGTTGGTGCGGGCACTGGCCGGCCGCCCGCGGGTGCTGATCGTCGACGAGCCGGCCGAGGGGCTCGCGCCGCTCGCGGTCGACGAGGTCGGTGCCTGCCTCGCCGCGCTGCAGGCCGACGGCGTCGCGATCGTGCTGATCGAGCAGCGCCTGCAGTTCGCGCCGCGGCTCGCGCGGCGGGTCGCGGTGATGGGGCGGGGACAGATCGTCTACGACGGCGCGCTCGACGGTCTGGGCGGCGAGGTCGCCGACGCATGGCTGAGTGCCGGCTGACCGCGCGCGATCGATTGTTCGGCAAACGCCGCCAGTCAATTCGTGTCGGGCCGCTTTATCACTGCCGCGACGCGCCGTACATTGCCAGTCATGCCGGTCGCCGCGGCAACGCGGCATCGGCGCCCACCATCGAATGTCTTCTGACCGAGGAATGAAATCATGAGCAAGCTGGCAAACAAGGTAGCGATCGTCACGGGCGCATCGAAGGGCATCGGCGCGGCCATCGCGAAGGCACTGGCCGCGGAAGGCGCATCGGTCGTCGTCAATTACGCGAGCAGCAAGGCCGGCGCCGACGCGGTCGTGAGCGCGATCGTCGAAGCGGGCGGCCGCGCGGTCGCGGTCGGCGGCGACGTGGCGAAGGCCGCCGACGCGCAGCGCATCGTCGATACGGCGATCGACACGTACGGCCGTCTCGACGTGCTCGTCAACAATTCCGGCGTGTACGAATTCGCGCCGATCGAGGCGATCACCGAGGAACACTACCGCCGGCAGTTCGACACGAACGTGTTCGGTGTGCTGCTGACGACGCAGGCGGCCGTCAAGCATCTCGGCGAAGGCGCGAGCATCATCAACATCAGCTCGGTGGTGACCAGCATCACGCCGCCGGCGAGCGCCGTGTACAGCGGCACGAAGGGCGCGGTCGACGCGATCACCGGCGTGCTCGCGCTCGAACTCGGCCCGCGCAAGATCCGCGTGAACGCGATCAACCCGGGCATGATCGTGACCGAAGGCACGCACAGCGCGGGTATCATCGGCTCCGATCTCGAAAAGCAGGTGCTCGGCGAGACGCCGCTCGGCCGTCTCGGCGAGCCGAACGACATCGCGTCGGTCGCCGTGTTCCTCGCCTCGGACGATGCACGCTGGATGACCGGCGAGCACCTCGTCGTGAGCGGCGGGTTGAACTGATCGCGCCACGCGCGGCATCGGCCCGCACGGGCCGGCCGCGCGGTTACGCGATCATCGCCAGCGCGTTCGCGCCGACGTGCCAGCGCAGGCTCTCGACGACGAGCGCGTGGTTGCGTTCGGACTCGAGTCCGGCGATCGTCATCGCACCGACGATGCCGGCGCCGGCGACGCGTAACGGTACGCCGCCGCCGTCGAGCGCATAGTCGTCGTCCGACAGCCCCTGCGACTGCAGCGACCAGCCGGCGTGCCGGAAGCGCGCGCCGACTTCGAGCGAGCTCAGGCCGAAGCGCAGCACCGTGTTCTGCCGGCGGCGGATCGCGTCGTTGTCGCGCGCGCCGCTGCCGTCGAGCGCGCAGTAGAACAGCGGCGCCTTGCCGACGATGCCGACCGCGATCGGCAGCCCGCGGCGCGACGCGATGTTGACCGCGATTTCCCCGAGCCGGCGCGCGACGTCGGCATTGAAGCGCGGCAACGCCGTTTCGCGCGCGCCTTCGTCGAAGGGCGCGTGATCGAGGCGCGGAAAGATCGTCACCATGGCGGCTCCGTGTCGTCGCAAATGCGGATTGCGCGCGGGTATCGCACCGCGACGGGCCGCGCGCTCACCCGTCTTGCGCTCAGCGCTTCGGCGCCGCGTCGATCATCCATTCGTGCGCCGGATCGTTCTTGAACGCCCATGCGCGGCTCGGCCCGGCCATCACGTTCAGGTAGTACAGGTTGTAGCCGTGCGGCGCGACGACCGGGTGGTAACCGCGGGGCACCATCACGACGTCGTGGTTCTCGACCGCGCACGCTTCGTCGAGGCTGCGGTCGTCCGTGTACACGCGCTGGAACGCGAAACCCTGCGGCGGATCGATCCGGTGATAGTAGGTTTCCTCGAGCGACGTCTCGTCGGGCGCCGCGTCGCGATCGTGCTTGTGCGGCGGATAGCTGCTCGAATGGCTGGCCGGCGTGACGACTTCGACCACGAGCAGCCGGTCGGCCGCCGGGTTGTCGCCCATCAGGATGTCGCACACGTAGCGCGTGTTGGTGCCTTGCCCGCGCACCGAGCGGCGCATCCGTTCGCCGTCGAGGCGTTGCACGGGCTTGTCGCCGCTTGCGTAGGGCGCGGTGCACAACGCGATTTCCGCGTCGCGCGTCGCGACCAGCGTGACGGTCTTGCCGCCCGGCACGTACAGCGCGTCCGGCGACACCTCTTCGAAGACGCTGTCGCGCTTGCCGAGCGCATCGTGGGTTGCGCCGTCGACTTCGGCGCGCACCGTGCCCGTCAGCACGACGACGCACAGCTCGCGCGTGCCGGTGTCGAGCGTTTCGGTGTCGCCGGCCTTCAGGCGCAGCGCGCGAAAGCCGACATGCTTCCAGCCGGCCGACTCGGGCGTGACGTTGCAGATTTCGCGGTCGGCGGATGCCTTGACCAGCAGGGGAGAAATCGTCATGGGGTGGGGCTCCGCAATGGAAGGGGGCTCAAGCGCTCACGCACTCAACCGGTCGACGATCGCGCGCAGCGACGTGTAGCCCTTTTTCGCATACGCATAGCTCGGCGCGACGGCCGGATCCTGCTCGGCCTCGACGACGAGCCAGCCTTCGTAGCCGGCGTCCTTCAGCGTGCGCAGCGTCGCGTCGTAATCGAGCGCGCCGTCGCCCGGCACCGTGAACGTGCCGTTGATCACGCCGTTCAGGAAGCTCCAGCCGTCGTTGCGCGCCTGCGTGACGACCTGCGGCCGCACGTCCTTGCAATGCACGTGCGCGACGCGCGACACGTGCTTCTTCAGCAGCGCGACGGGGTCGGCCGCGCCGCCGAAATACGCGTGGCCGGTATCGAACAGCAGGAACACCTTCGTCGGGTCGGTCAGCGCCATCAGCCGGTCGACGTCGTCGGGCGACTCGACGTACGCGCCCATGTGGTGATGGTAGGCGAGCTTGATCCCGTACGTGTCGAGCAGGTGCGCGCCGAACGCGTCGAGGCGTGCCGCGTAGCGCCGCCAGGCGTCGTCGTCGACGAAACGCGGCCGTTTCGCGACCGGCGTGTCGATGCTGCCCTGGATCGTGCCCGCGCATTCGCCGTAGACCACGACCTTCACGTCGTTGAACTGCAGCTTCGTCAGGTGCGCGCGGCAGCGCTCGATTTCGGCCGCGACCGCCTCGGCGTCGCTCATGCCCGGTTCGACTTCCGCGAGGAAGCCCGAATACCAGCCGGACACGCACACGAGGCCGAATTCGGCGAGCTTCGCCTTCAGTTCGGGGCCCGTCTTCGGAAACTTGTTGCCGAGCTCGAAGCCCGCATAGCCGATTTCGGCGCCTTCCTTCAGCGCCGTTTCGAGCGGCGTCTCGCCGCCGAGCGACGGCAGGTCGTCGTTCATCCACGACAGGGGATTGATGCCGATGCGGACGTTCCAGCTCATGACTTGCTTCCTTGGTTCGGAGGGTGTTCTTGTCGGGTGCTTTAGCGGGCGGCGGGCGCGGTCAGCGCCGCTGCCGGGTTTTCGCGTCGAGATACGCGCGGTGCGCCGCGTCGACGCCGGCGCGTGCGGATACCTGCGGCACCGCGACTTCCCACCACGCGCCGCCGTCGTCGGTCGTGCGCCGGTGGGTGGTGTCGATCACGAGCACCTGGCTCTTCCTCGCCGCGCGGGCGCGCTTCATCTCGTGGCGCAATTCGACGATGTCGCGCACGTGCACGGCTTCGGCGCCCATCGCGCGCGCATGCATCGCGAAGTCGATCGTCGAGCGTTCGCCGCCTTCGGGCACGCAATCGTCGAGCATGTTGTTGAAGCTCGCGCCGCCGCAGTTCAGCTGCAGCCGCTCGATGCAGCCGTAGCCGCGGTTGTCGAGGATCACGACGATCAGCTTGCGGCCGAGCATCACGGACGTCGCGAGCTCCGCGTTGAGCATCATGTACGAGCCGTCGCCGACGATCACGATCACCTCGCGCTCGGGCCGGGCGAGCTTCGCGCCGAGGCCGCCCGCCACTTCGTAGCCCATGCACGAGTACGCATAGTCCATGTGATAGTTGCCCGGCACGCCGCTGCGCCACAGCTTGTGCAACTCGGCCGGCAGCGTGCCGGCCGCGCAGACGACGAGGTCGTCGCGTGCGCTGTCGCGTCCCGCGTCGGTCGCGGAGTCGCGCACCGCGCCGATCACTTCCGCGTCGTACGGCAGCGTGTCCTTCGGGATGCGCGTCGTCAGCTCGGTCACGCGCGCGTTCCACGCGGCGGCCTGGTCGCGGTTCGCGGCCGTCCACGCGGGATCGGCGTGCCAGCCGGCCAGCGCGCCTGACAGCTGGCCGAGGCCCGTGCGTGCGTCGGCGATCAGTTGCCGGCCGCGTTTCTTGCCCGCGTCGAACGGCTGCACGTTCAGGCTCAGCAGCGTCGCGTCGCCGTACAGCGCATGCGAGCCGGTCGTGAAATCCTGCAGCCGCGTGCCGACCGCGAACACGACGTCGGCCTGCGCGGCCGCGCGGTTCGCGGCGGGCGAGCCCGTCACGCCGATCGATCCGAGGTTCAGCGGGTGATCCCACGCGAGGCTGCCCTTGCCGGCCTGCGATTCGGCGACCGGCACGCCGTGCGTGTCGGCGAACGCGCGCAGCGCGTCCCACGCCTGGCTGTACAGCACGCCGCCGCCGGCCACGATCAGCGGTTTCTTCGCGGCCTTCAGCACGTCGAGGGCGTCGGCGAGTTCGAGCGCGTCGGCCGGCGGCCGGCGCATCCGGATCACCGGCGGCGCGAAGAAATCCTCGGGCCAGTCGAACGCGAAGGTCTGCACGTCTTGCGGCAGCGCGAGACAGACGGGGCCGCACTGCGCGGGATCGGTCATCACCTGGATCGCACGCGGCAGCGCGACGAGCAGTTGCTCGGGCGACGTGATGCGGTCGAAGTAGCGCGTCACGGGCCGGAAGCAGTCGTTCGCGCTGACGTCGCCCTGTTCGAAATCCTCGACCTGCTGCAGCACGGGGTCGGGCAGCCGCGACACGAACACGTCGCCGGGCAGCAGCAACAGCGGCAGCCGGCCGACGTGCGCGAGCGCGGCGGAGGTCAGCATGTTGGTCGCGCCGGGGCCGATGCTCGACGTCGCGGCCATCATCCGCTGGCGGAAATGCGCTTTCGCGAACGCGACGGCCGCGTTGGCCATCCCCTGTTCGTTGTGCGCGCGGAACGTCGGCAGCCGGTCCCGCTCGGCATGCAGCGCTTCGCCGAGCCCGGCCACGTTGCCGTGGCCGAAGATCGCGAATACGCCGCCGCAGTACGGCAGGATGTCGGTGCGGCCGTCGGGTTGGACGACTTCGGCGCGCAGGGCGGCCAGGTAGCGCACGAGCGCCTGGCTGACGGTCAGTCTCACGGTGTGGGTCATCGTCGGTCGATAGAGAGGAGTCGGGTGGTCGTCACGGGCACGGGCATCAGGCCGCGGCGGCGGTGCGCGCGGCCGCACGGCGGCCCAGCCATGCGTCGACCAGTTGCGTGAAGTTGCCGGCGACTTCGTCGATCAGCGCCTGGTCGTCGATGCGGCCCGCGAACCAGTTCAGCGACGCGTCGGCCCACAGCGTGCGCCCGACCATGAAGCCCTTGACGATCGGGTTGGTCGCCGCGCGGAAGCTGTCGACGAGGTATTGCAGCGGCTGGTTCAGCCCGAGGATCACCGCGCCGCGGCAATGCGGGTCGCGCTCGGCGATCAGCGCGGCGAGCCGCGTCCAGCCGTCCGCGCTCAGCGGCGTGAGCTTCCACCATTCGGGCTTCACGCCGAGGTTGTAGAAGCGCGCGATCGTGCGCAGCACCGCGTCGTCCTCGGTGCCGGCCGGCGTGACCGCGCGCGGCGGAATCATCTCGAGCAGCAGCTCGTTGCCGCTGGCGCGGGTGGCTTCCCACAGTTCCAGCACGCGCTGCTCCTGCTCGACGCGCAGGTCGACGTCGTCGTCGGGGTGGTAGTGGACGAGGCATTTCACGACCTGTTCGGTCGGCCAGTGCGTGAGCGACGAGCCGACCGAGCGTGTCTCGTCGAACCGCAGCGGCCGCGAGCCCGGCAGCTCGACCGGGCGGCCGACCCACCAGCCGCGCCCGGTGGCCGACGCGAGCGCGTCGCTGCCGTAGGCGCCGCCGTCGATCAGCACGCCGACGTGGCCTTCGATCCGGCGCTCGCGCTCGACCTGCTCGACCGCGCGCACGAGCAGGCGCTTCAACGTCCTGATGCGCGCTTCGTCCGCGCCGGCCTGCACCGCGAGTTCGTAGAACTGGCTGCGGTGGTCGAACGCCATCACGCACAGGTCGTCCCATTCGCGGCGCGGCACCGTCACGCGATGCAGGTGCGCGAGCGTGCGGTCGGCATCGACCGCCGGATTGCGGCTGCCGTCGAACCAGTGCGCGAGTTCGGCCGGCGTCGGCATCGCGGCCGAGCATGCGTGGCGCGACACGACGATCGCGCCGCACGCATTCGCGAGGCGCGTCGATTCGGCCCAGTCGCGGCCGCGCAGCAGCCCCGACAGCAGGCCCGACAGGAACGCGTCGCCCGCGCCGAGCACGTTGAGCACCTCGACACGTTCGCCGACGAACGTCGGCGCGGCGTCGATGCCGGCCGGAATGTCGCCTTCGATCACGCAGCAGCCGAGTGCGCCGCGCTTGACGACCAGCGTCGCGTTCGTGATCGCGCGCACGGCCCGCAGCGACCCGATCAGGTCGTGCGGCACGCCGCCCGCGATCAGGAATTCCTCCTCGGTGCCGACCAGCAGGTCGAATTCGCCGAGCACCTGCTGCAGCTGCCGCGTGACCTGCGCGTCCGGCACGTAACGGTTCTCGCCCGCGCCGCGTGCGGTCAGCCCCCACAGCACGGGCCGGTAGTCGATGTCGAGGATCCGCACGACGCCGTGGCGGCGCGCGTAGCCGAGCGCGGTCAGCGACGCCTCGCGCGTGCCCGGCGTCGACAGGTGCGTGCCGGTGATCGCCAGCGCCCGGCAGCCGGCGATGAAGTCCTCGCGGATCTCGTCGGCGCGCACGGCCATGTCCGCGCAGTTCTCGCGCACGAACAGCAGCGGGAACGTGTCGCGATCCTTCAGCCCGAGCAGCACCAGCGCGGTGAGGCGCTCGCGGTCGGTCTGCAGCTGGCTCGTGTCGCAGCCTTCGCGCTCGAGCGTCTCGCGCAGGAAGCGGCCCATCTGTTCGTCGCCGACGCGCGAAATCATCGCGGTCTTCAGCCCGAGCCGCGCGACGCCGAACGCGACGTTGCCCGACGAGCCGCCGAGATACATCTGGAAGCTGCGGGCATCTTCGAGGCGGCTGCCGTACTGCTGCGCATAGAGATCCACGGCCACGCGGCCGAGGCAGGCGAGATCGATGGGGCGGTCACTCGGAAAGTTCAGCTGGCTCATATCACGTGTCACGCTCGCGGCCGGCGGTCGACGTTGCCGGCGGATTGGGGGACCGATCCTCTGGCCGCACGCCGTGACGTGCGCTGCACGACGCGGGACTGCCTGCCGCGGGGAATCGGGCTACGGACGCAGTCTAGACTTTTTGGAAATCCAGTTCCCTAGGTGAAATCACGTAGAAATAAATTTCCAAATGTTCGAGGAAGTGATCTACAGTTCCATCCGGATGCTTCAGTCCGTATCGGACTCGGCCCGGCGGCGCGCAACGCGCCGTCTTCCGCCCCCCGGAGATGAGGAGACAGATTGATCATGAAGACCAAGCTGATGGCCGTCGCGGCCGCCGCGATCCTGGCTGCGCCGCTCGCGCATGCCGAGAAGATCGGCGTGACGATGGCGTCGTTCGACGACACGTTCCTGACCATCCTGCGCAACAGCATCGCCGATTCGGCGAAGAAGGACGGCGTGACCGTGCAGATCGAGGACGGCGGCAACGACGTCGGCAAGCAGTTGAGCCAGGTCCAGAACATGATCGCGCAGAAGGTCGACGCGATCATCGTGAACCCGGTCGATACCGACGCGACGCCGAAGATCACGAAGATGGTGACGGCCGCGAAGATCCCGCTGGTCTACGTCAACCGCAAGCCGGTCGATTTCGACAAGCTGCCGGCCGGCGTCGCGGTCGTCGCGTCCGACGAAAAGCAGTCGGGCACGCTGCAGGCGCGCCAGGTGTGCAAGCTGCTCGGCGGCAAGGGCGACATTCTCGTGCTGATGGGCGAGCTGTCCAACGAATCGGCGCGTGCCCGCACCAAGGACATCGAGGACGTGATCGCGACCAAGGACTGCGCGGGCATGAAGATCGTCGACAAGCGCGAAGGCAAGTGGAGCCGCACGCAGGGCCAGGACATCACGATGAACTGGCTGAGCTCCGGGACCAAGTTCGACGCGATCGTGTCGAACAACGACGAGATGGCGATCGGTGCGATCAACGCGCTGAAGGCCGCGCGCAAGCTGACGCCGAAGACGGTCGTCGCCGGCATCGACGCGACGCCGGACGGGCTCGCGGCGATGAAGGCCGGCGAGCTGAAGGTGTCGGTGTACCAGAACGCGATCGGGCAGGGCGCGCAGTCGGTGGCCGCCGCGCTGAAGCTTGCGAAGAAGCAGCCGGTCGACCGCTACGTGAACGTGCCGTTCGAGCTCGTGACGCCCGAGAACATGAACCAGTACGCCAAGCACTGACCGGCGGTCCGTTGAACTGCGCGGGCCCGGCATTGCCGGGTTCGCGCGCGCTTTGTCGAGGAACGTCCATGTTTACAGCCAGGGTCGCGCGCCCGATGGCCGGCGGCGATGCACCGGCCGCCTCGTCCGGCGGGTCGTCCGCCGCGCCGGCTTCTTTCGCGGCCGACTGCGTGCTCGAGGTACGCGGCGTCGGCAAGTCCTTTCCCGGCGTCGTCGCGCTCGACGGCGTGCAGTTCCGCGTGCGCCGCGGCACCGTCCACGCGCTGATGGGCGAGAACGGCGCGGGCAAGTCCACGCTGATGAAGATCATCGCGGGCGTCTACACGCCCGACCAGGGCGAAATCCTGATCAACGGCGAACCGGTCGTGCTGAACGGCCCGCTCGATGCGCTCGAGCGCGGGATCGCGATGATCCACCAGGAACTCAACCTGATGCCGTACATGACGGTCGCGGAGAACATCTGGATCCGCCGCGAACCGAAGAACCGCTTCGGCCTGATCGATCACGCCGAGCTGCGCCGCCGCACGGCCGCGCTGTTCGAACGGCTGTCGATCGACATCGATCCGGAAACCGACGTGCGCACGCTGACCGTCGCGAGCCGCCAGATGGTCGAGATCGCGAAGGCCGTGTCGTTCGACTCCGACGTGCTGATCATGGACGAGCCGACTTCCGCGCTGACCGACAAGGAAGTCACGCACCTGTTCCGGATCATTCGCCAGCTGCGCGAGCAGGGCAAGGGCATCGTCTACATCACGCACAAGATGAACGAGCTGTTCGAGATCGCCGACGAGTTCTCGGTGTTCCGCGACGGCAAGTACATCGGCACGCATGCATCGAGCGACGTCACGCGCGACGACATCATCCGCATGATGGTCGGGCGCGAGATCACGCAGATGTTCCCGAAGGAAGACGTGCCGATCGGCGACGTCGTGCTGTCGGTGAAGGATCTCTGCGTCGACGGCGTGTTCCGCGACGTGAGCTTCGAGCTGCGCGCGGGGGAAATCCTCGGCGTCGCGGGCCTCGTCGGCTCGGGGCGCTCGAACGTCGCGGAGGCGCTGTTCGGCGTCGTGCCGGCCACGTCTGGCGAGATCCGGATCGACGGCAAGCCGGTGCGGATCGCGACGCCCGCGCAGGCGATGAAGCACGGGATGGCGTTCCTCACCGAGGACCGCAAGGACAGCGGCTGCTTCCTGAATCTCGACCTGCTCGCGAACATGGAAGCGGCCGTGCTCAGCCACCGCTACGTGAAGTTCAATTTCGTGCAGCAGGCGCAACTGAAGCGCGATTGCGAGGAAATGAGCCGGATGCTGCGCGTGAAGTCGCCGGGGCTGCACGAGGCAATCCAGAACCTGTCGGGCGGCAACCAGCAGAAGGTGCTGATCGGCCGCTGGCTGCTCACGCAGCCGCGCATCCTGATCCTCGACGAACCGACGCGCGGCATCGACGTCGGCGCGAAGGCCGAGATTCACCGGCTCGTCAGCGCGCTCGCCGGCAAGGGCGTCGCGGTGCTGATGATCTCGTCGGAAATGCCGGAAGTGCTGGGGATGAGCGATCGCGTGATGGTGATGCACGAAGGGCGCATGACCGGCATCGTCGATCGCAAGGACGCCGACCAGGTCCGCATCATGGATCTCGCGTCGCGCTGAGCCGAAACAAGATTGGAGACAACTGAAATGGGCAACCTGAATCCGGTCGCGGATGCGCAGACCATCACACTCAAGTCGCGGCACACGAAGTGGCCGCCCGAGCTGAGCATCTTCCTCGTGTTGGTCGGCATCAGCCTGTTCTTCGAGATCGTCGGCTGGATCGTCGTCGGCCAGAGCTTCCTGTTCAACGCCGAGCGGCTCGAGATCATCGTGCTGCAGATGGCCGTGATCGGCATCATCGCGGTCGGCGTGAACCTCGTGATCATCACCAGCGGGATCGACCTGTCGTCGGGGTCGGTCGTCGCGGCGGCCGCCGTCGTGTCGGCGAGCCTCGCGCAGGTGTCCGACTTCCCGCGTGCGGTGTTTCCGCACCTCACCGACCTGCCGATCATCTGGCCGGTGCTGGCCGGCGTGTGCGTCGGGCTGCTGGTCGGCCTGCTGAACGGCACGCTGATCGCGATGACGGGCATCCCGCCGTTCATCGCGACGCTCGGCACGATGGTTGCCGCGCGCGGCTTCGCGAAGTGGTTCACCAACGGGATGCCGGTGTCGATGCTGACCGATCAGTTCGCGGCGATCGGCGCGGGTGCCAATCCGGTGATCATCTTTCTCGTGATCGCGGCGATCTTCCACGTCGTGCTGCGCTACACGCGCTTCGGCAAGTACACCTACGCGATCGGCGCGAACCGCCACGCGGCCGTCGTGTCGGGCATCAACGTCACGCGCCACCTGGTGTTCGTCTACGCGATCGCGGGCCTCTTGAGCGGGATCGCCGGCACCGTGACGGCCGCGCGCGCGATCTCCGGCCAGTCAGGCATGGGCGTGATGTACGAGCTCGATGCGATCGCGGCCGTCGTGATCGGCGGCACGTCGCTGTCGGGCGGCCTCGGCCGCGTGACGGGCACCGTGATCGGCGTGCTGATCCTCGGCGTGATGACGTCGGGCTTCACGTTCATCCGGATCGACGCGTATTACCAGGAGATGGTGAAGGGCGCGATCATCGTCGCGGCCGTGATCGCCGACCAGTACCGCAACAAGAAGAAGCGCCGCTGAGCGCGCGCGTGAGCCCGACATCCGCCTTCACGAAGGACGCCCGATGAAGATCGCACTCGACCCGTACATGATTCGCCACCTGCCGCTCGACCGGCTGCCGCATGCGGTAGCCGAGCTGGGTTACGACCAGATCGAGCTGTCGCCGCGCAGCGACTTTCTCGACTGGTGGGTGATGCCGCGCGCGACGCGGGCGCGCATGGCCGGGTTCCGTCAGGCGATGCGCGCGAGCGGCGTCGGGCTCGCGTCGCTGCAGCCGATGTACCGCTGGGCGAGCCCGTTCGAGGACGAGCGGCAATGGGCCGTGCGCTGCTGGCGCAAGGCGATCGAGGTGGCGGTCGAGATGGAATGCCCGCTGATGGTGTCGGAATTCGGGCGCGGCGCGTCGCCCGAGCGTTCGGTCGGCGAGCGGCCGGGCGCGAACCCGAAGGAGCTGTGCGAAGCCGCGTGGTTCCGGTCGATGGACGAGCTGCTGCCGATCCTCGAGCGCGAACGCATCGTGCTGTCGGTCGAGCCGCATCCCGAGGACTGGATCGAACAGCTGCAACCGGCGATCGACATCGTCACGAACCTCGGTTCGCCGTCGCTGAAGCTGTCGTATATCGCACCGCACACGTTCTACTACGGCGACGACATGGCCGCGATGATCGCGCAGGCCGCGCCGATCCTCGCGCACGTGCGCGTGGCCGACACGTTCGACCACCGCAAGAGCAGCCAGTTGCGCTACATCGTGAACCCGCCCGGCTCGAACCAGATCCGCGTGCACCAGCATCTCGACATCGGGCAGGGCGAGATCGACTGGGACGGGTTCTTCGGCGCGCTCGGCGCCGCCGGCTTCGACGGCGTGATGTCGTCGTGCGTGTTCGCTTGGGAAGACCGCGCGGAAGCCTCGTCGCGCTACATGCGCGACACGATCCAGCGCTACGTCGATCGCCATTTCGATCGCCGCGCGCGCTGACCGATTCCCGACCGGCGCGGCGGGGGCCGCGCCGCTGATGAACGACTGGAGACTTGTAGATGAGCTTGCAAATCGGCGTGATCGGCTGCGGCGCGATCGGCCAGGACCACATCCGCAGACTGACCCGCACGCTGTCCGGCGCGCGCGTCGTGGCCGTCAACGACATCGACCCGCAGCAGGCGCGCGACGCGGTGACGAAGTACGGGCTCGACGCCGAGATCTACGGCGACGGCCGCGAAGTGGTCGCGGCCGCCGACGTGCAGGCCGTGCTCGTCACGTCGTGGGGGCCGACGCACGAAGCGTTCGTGCTCGACGCGATCGCGCACGGCAAGCCGGTGTTCTGCGAGAAGCCGCTGGCCGTCACGGCCGACGGTTGCATGCGGATCGTCGAAGCCGAGGTCGCGCACGGCAAGCGGCTCGTGCAGGTCGGCTTCATGCGGCCGTATGACGAAGGCTATCGCGCGCTCAAGCGCGTGATCGACAGCGGCGAGATCGGCGCACCGCTGATGCTGCATTGCGCGCATCGCAACCAGTCGGTCGGCGAGCGCTACACGACCGACATGGCGATCACCGACACGCTGATCCACGAACTCGACGTGCTGCGCTGGCTGCTGGGCGAGGACTACACGAGCGCGCAGGTCGTCTATCCGAAGAAGACGCGGCACGCGTCCGCGCATCTCGCCGATCCGCAGATCGTGCTGCTCGAAACCGCGAGCGGCGTGCGCATCGACGTCGAGATCTTCGTGAACTGCCAGTACGGCTACGACATCCAGTGCGAAGTGGTCGGCGAGCAGGGCATCGCGAAGCTGCCCGATCCGCCGGCCGTCGGGCTCAAGCACGCGGCGCGGCGGTCGGTCGAGATCATGACCGACTGGAAGGAGCGCTTCATCGCGTCGTACGACGTCGAGCTGCAGGCGTTCATCGACGGCGTGCGGCAGGGCGCGCTGACCGGGCCGTCCGCATGGGACGGCTACGCGGCGGCGGTCGCGGCCGATGCGTGCGTGCGGGCGCAGAAGAGCGGCGCGGTCGAACCGATCGCGATGGCCGGCCGTCCCGCGTTCTATCGCGGCTGACCCGCGGCTGACCTGACGGAGCGACCGACATGACGATGAAGATTGGCTGCGCGCCCTGCTGCTGGGGCGTCGACGACGTGAAGAACCCGCACCTGCCGCCGTGGCGGCACGTGCTCGCCGAAGCCGCGCAGGCCGGTTACTCGGGCATCGAGCTCGGGCCGTACGGCTACATCCCGCTCGAACTCGACGTGGTCAGCGCCGAACTCGAGCGGCAACGCCTGAGCATCACCGCCGGCACGATCTTCGACGATCTCGTGTCGCCGGAGAACCTGCCGAACCTGCTGCGCCAGACGCGCGACATCTGCACGCTGATCACGCGGCTGCCCAGGCTGCCGACGCAGGACGGCCAGCGCTACGCGGCGCCGTACCTGGTCGTGATCGACTGGGGCCACGAAGTGCGCGACTACGCGGCCGGCCACGGCGATCGCGCGCCGCGGTTGTCCGCCGAGCACTGGGCGCGGATGGTCGACCATATCCGGCAGATCGCGACGATCGCGCGCGACGAGTTCGGCGTGCGCGCGGTGATCCATCCGCATGCGGGCGGCTACATCGAGTTCGCGGACGAGATCGACCGGATCGTCGCCGACATTCCGGCCGAGACGGCCGGCCTGTGTCTCGATACCGGCCACCTGCATTACTCGGGCATGGACCCGGAAACCTGGCTGCGCCGCCACGCGGCGCGCCTCGACTACGTGCATTTCAAGGATATCGACGCGGCCGTGTACGACGCGGTGATGGGCGAGCACATCGCATTCTTCGCTGCCTGCGCGCGCGGCGTGATGTGCCCGATCGGCACCGGCGTGCTCGATTACCGCGCGATCCGCCAGGCGCTCGACGAGATCGGCTACGCGGGTTACATCACGATCGAGCAGGAGCGCGACCCGCGCAACGCCGCCACGAGCCTGCGCGACGTCGCCGCGAGCCGCGCGTTTCTCGCGTCGGCCGGCTTTGCCTGACCCACTGAACCCGCACCAGGAACACCACCATCATGATTGACGGACAGATTCTGCTTGGACATTCGATTCGCTGGGGCATGGTCGGCGGCGGGCTCGGCAGCCAGATCGGCTACAGCCATCGGTCGGCCGCGCTGCGCGACGGCAGCTTCCAGCTGGTTGCCGGCGCATTCGACCTCGATCCCGAACGCGGCCGCCAGTTCGGCGTGAAGCTCGGCGTCGCGGCCGAACGCTGCTATCCCGACTACGCGACGATGTTCGACGCCGAGGCGCGGCGCCCGGACGGCATCCGCGCGGTGTCGATCGCGACGCCGAACAACACGCACTTCGCGATCTGCCGCGCCGCGCTGAACGCGGGGCTGCACGTGGTCTGCGAGAAGCCGCTGTGCTTCACGACCGAGGAGGCCGAGGCGCTGCAGCGGCTGTCGGTCGAGAAGAACCGGATCGTCGGCGTCGCGTACGGCTACTCGGGACACCAGATGATCGAGCAGGCGCGCGAGATGATCGCGCGCGGCGAGCTCGGCGAGATCCGCATCGTGCAGATGCAGTTCGCGCACGGCTTCCACAGCGAAGGCGTCGAGGCCGCGAGCGCGGCCGCGCGCTGGCGCGTCGACCCGAAGTTCGCGGGCCCGAGCTACGTGCTCGGCGACATCGGCACGCATCCGCTGTACATCTCCGAGGTGATGGCGCCGGAACTGAAGATCCGGCGGCTGATGTGTTCGCGGCAGAGCTTCGTGAAGAGCCGCGCGCCGCTCGAGGACAACGCATTCACGATCATGGAGTACGACACCGGCGCGGTCGGCTACGTGTGGTCGAGCGCGGTGAACGCCGGCTCGATGCACGGCCAGAAGGTGCGCGTGATCGGCTCGAAGGCGAGCATCGAATGGTGGGACGAGCATCCGAACCAGTTGCGCTACGAAGTGCAGGGCCAGCCCGCGCAGGTGCTCGATCGCGGGATGGGCTACCTGCATCCGCAGGCGCTGCACGAGGACCGCATCGGCGCCGGGCATCCGGAAGGGCTGTTCGAGGCATGGTCGAATCTCTACGCGCGGTTCGCGCGTGCGATGGATGCGGCCGATCGCGGCGACGCCGACGCGTTGAAGCAGATCCGTTATCCGGACGTTCACGCCGGCGTCGAGGGCGTACGCTGGGTCGAGCACTGCGTGCGCTCCGCCGACGCGGGCGGCGTGTGGGTCGACTATCGGTGAGCGGGGCGGGCCGGCCGCGCGGGCTGCGTCACGTGCGCACCGGCGGCCGGCCCCGGTACTCGGTACACGCCCTAATCTTTACGACGCCGCGAGCGCGTTGGACAATCGCTTCCAGCCTTGCCGTGGAGCGTGTGCAAGTGATGATCGAGCGCGTGGGAGCGAGCGTGCGGCGCGGGCCGTGCCGCAAACGTGATTAAATTCGCCCTTCATGCATGTATCCAGGTGAGTTCCGGGCCGCGTCCGCCAGCATCGCGCGCGCATCGGGGCCGTCAACTTCGCGCTATCCGATGAGTTCATCCGAGAAACCTCCCGCCACCGTCGAGCAGTTCCTGCAGCATCTGACGCAGGAGTACGACGGCCTCAGCAATCGCCTGAAGGTGATCGCGCGCCACGTGGAAACGCATCGGGACCAGCTGGGCCTGGAAGGCATCCAGTCGCTCGCGGAGGCGTGCGGCGTCCAGCCGTCGGCCGTCGTCCGCTTTGCGAAGCACTTCGGCTTCTCCGGCTTCTCCGAGATGCAGCGGCTGTTCCGCGAAGGGCTCGCGCAGCAGATCGCGCCCGGGCGAGCGTACAACCTGCGGCTGCGCGACGTGATCGAAGCGGGCTCGTCGAGCCTGCAGCCCGAACAGATCGCCGACGAATTCATCAAGGGCAGCATCGCGGGCATGCAGCAATTGCGGCAGACGCTCGATTCTCGGGCGCTCGCGCAGGCCGTCGACCTGCTCGCTGATACGCAGGCGATCTGGATTGCGGGCTCGCGTCGCGCGTTTCCGATCGCCGTGTATCTCGACTACGCGCTGCAGCACACCGACAAGCGCATCGGCCTCTTCAGCGCGCTCGGCAGCATGCATCTCGGGCAGATCCGCTCGGTGCGCGCGGGCGACGTGATGATCGTGATCTCGTTCATGCCGTATGCGGAGGAAACCGTCCAGGTCGCGCAGCAGGCCGTGCAGCGCGGCGCGCGCGTGATCGCGATCACCGACAGCCGGATGAGCCCGCTTGCGCGGGAGGCCGAGGTGACGCTGATGGTGCAGGACAGCGAGACGTTCGGTTTTCGTGCGCTGACGGCCACGATGGGTCTCGCGCAGAGCCTGTTCGTCGCGCTCGCGTACCGGCTCGAGCTGTCGTACCGGCCGACCGCCGACGGCGCGCACGGCACCAAGGCCGGCTGACGTGTTGCGGCGGCGCACCGCCCGCGATCTCGATCGGCGGGCGGCGCGCCGGCCGGCTTACTTCGCGGTCGGCATCGCGAATTCGGCGCCCTTGCCGATGCTCGACGACCAGCGCTGCATCACCGATTTCTGGCGCGTGTAGAAGCGCACGCCTTCCTCGCCGTACGCGTGCATGTCGCCGAACAGGCTCTTTTTCCAGCCGCCGAAGCCGTGCCATGCCATCGGTACCGGGATCGGCACGTTGATGCCGACCATGCCGACCTGGATGCGCTGCGCGAATTCGCGCGCGATGCCGCCGTCGCTCGTGAAGCACGACACGCCGTTGCCGAACTCGTGCGCATTGATCAGGTCGACCGCTTCGCCGAAATCCTTCACGCGCACGCAGCCGAGCACGGGCCCGAAGATTTCTTCCTTGTAGATCCGCATGCCGGGCGTCACGTGATCGAACAGCGTGCCGCCGGTGAAGAAGCCTGACTCGCGGCCCGGCACGCGCAGCCCGCGGCCGTCGACCACCAGTTGCGCGCCTTCGTTCACGCCTTGCTCGATATAACCCTCGATGCGCTTCAGCGCCTCGCCGGTGACGATCGGCCCCATCTCGACTTCCGGCGACATGCCGTCGCCGATCACCAGCTTGCGGGCGCGCTCGGCGATGGCCGGCACGATCCGGTCGGCCACGTCGCCGACCAGCACCGCGATGCTGATCGCCATGCAACGCTCGCCGGCCGAGCCGTACGCAGCGCCGATCAGCGCGTCGACGGCCTGCTCGAGGTTCGCATCGGGCATCACGACCAGATGGTTCTTCGCGCCGCCGAGCGCCTGCACGCGTTTGCCGGACTGCACCGCGCGCTGCTGGACGTAGGCCGCGATCGGCGTCGAGCCGACGAAGCTGACGGCCTGCACGTCGGGGTGGTCGAGCAGCGCGTCGACCGCGCCCTTGTCGCCCTGCACGACGTTGAATACGCCGGCCGGCAGCCCGGCCTGCGTGAGCAGGTCGGCGATGAACAGCGCGGCCGACGGGTCGCGCTCGCTCGGCTTCAGCACGAACGTGTTGCCCGTCGCGATCGCGACCGGGAACATCCAGCACGGCACCATGCACGGGAAGTTGAACGGCGTGATGCCCGCGACGACGCCGAGCGGCTGGCGCATCGTCCAGTTGTCGATGCCGGTGCTGACCTGGTCGGTGAAGTCGCCCTTCAGCAGTTGCGGCACGCCGCACGCGAATTCGATGATGTCGATGCCGCGCGCGACTTCGCCCTGCGCGTCGGAGAACACCTTGCCGTGCTCGGCCGTGATGATCGCCGCGAGCGTGTCGCGGTGTTCGTTCATCAGCTGCAGGAAGCGGTGCAGCACGCGTGCGCGGCGGATCGGCGGCGTCGCGGCCCAGGCCGGGAACGCGGCATGGGCCGACGCGACGGCCCGCTGCACTTCGCTGGCGTCGGCGAGCGCGACGCGGCGCACCGCGCGGCCGAGCGACGGATTGAGGACGTCCTGGAAGCGGCCGCTGCGGCCGGCCGCGGGCGCGCCGTCGACATAGTGGCCGACGTCGGCGTCGGACGTGTAGGCGGGAACCGGATTCATCGTGTCTCCTGGGGATGAGGGGGGGAACAGGGCCCAGTCTAGGGAAACCGGCAGGGCGGGAGAAGGCCGCGAAACTTGATTCACTGTTCAGAATTCTGAATAATCGGCGAATGAATCAGCAAAATGTCCAGGCGCTCTGGCCGCACATCCATTCGCTGACGGTGCTGGCCGCGGCCGGCAGTTTCACGGCGGCCGCGCAGCGGCTCGGCATCAGCAAGGCCGCGATGAGCCAGCGCATCGCCGATCTCGAAAAGGCGGCCGGCGTGCCGCTCGTGCGCCGCACGACGCGCAGCGTGCGGCTCACCGATGCGGGCCAGACGCTCGTCGACAGCACGCGCGATGCGTTCGAGTCGATCGGGCAGCACTTCGCGCGCGTGAAGGACTTGGCCGGCGAGCCGCGCGGCCTGCTGCGCCTGACGGTGCCGGTCGCGCTCGGGCGCCAGCAGGTCGTGCCGCACCTGCCCGATTTCCTGCGGCAGCATCCGGGCGTGCAGATCGAGCTCGACCTGTCGGATCGGCTGCATTCGCTGACGCAGGAGGGTTTCGATCTCGCGATTCGCCATACGACCACCGCGCCGCAGACCCACGTTGCGTGGAAGCTGTGCGACACGCGCTCGCTGCTGGTCGCGAGCCGCGACTATCTCGATGCGCGCGGCGCGCCGCGCCATCCGAACGAACTCGTCGACCACAGCTGCCTGTGCTACCTGCGCGACCACGAGCCGGCCGCGTGGAGCTTCGAGCTGCACGGCCGGCGGCGCGAGCGCGTGAGCGTGCCCGTGCGCGGCAGTTTCGCGGCGAACAACAGCGAGGCGATGCGCGAGGCCGCGCTCGGCGGGCTCGGCATCGCGCTGCTGCCGGATTTCAGCGCGCGGCGCGATCTCGACGCCGGCCGGCTCGTCGCGCTGCTCGACGGCTGGCGGCCCTCGGGCGCGTTCGGCGACCACATCTTCGCGATCCGGCCGTACAGTCCGGTCGTGCCGAGCGCGGTGCGCGCGCTCGTGCGGCACCTGCGCGAACGGCTCGCGGGCGGCTTCGCGGGCGCGTGAGCCCGGCACCCGCGCGCGTCGCGCCGCGGGCGGGGCGGGCAGGCGCGGCGGCGCTGCGGTAAAATCGCGGCTTCCTCCCGCGCCGCCTGTGGCGCGTCATTCGAAGGTCGACATCCGATGCAGATTCACAAGGAAGTGGACGCGCGCGGGCTCAATTGCCCGTTGCCGATCCTGCGTGCCAAGAAAGCGCTCGCCGATATGGAAAGCGGGCAGATCCTCAAGGTGCTCGCGACCGACCCGGGCTCGCAGCGCGATTTCGCCGCGTTCGCGAAGCAGACGGGCAACGAGATCGTCGAATCGACGACGCAGGACAAGACCTTCGTATTCCTGATGCGCCGCCGCTGACGGCCCGCCTCGCCCGTGCCGCCGCGCCGGCCGGGCCTCTCTGACAATTCTTAAACCTCGTTGCGTGACGGGCTGCGTATACTGACCCGGCCGGTCGTCCGCTCCCAGCGACGCGCCGGCCACGGTACGTCGCAAGGCGGGCACGGGGGCCTTGCCTGACGCTACCGTCGTACAACGGGGAGAGGACATGTCCTTCAGACCAGGGACCCTTCGAAGTCCGTCCGGAGCGGAATGCATGGCGCCCGCACGCGCGTCGGAATTGAGCCGGATCGAGCTCGATCCGCGTCAGGATCGCCATGCGCGCGCCGCGCTGGAGGCTTATGCGGATTCGGCCGCGGCCGAGATGCCGTGGCTGGCCGAGTGGCTCGACGAACGGCTGCGCGATGCCGCGCAGGACGACGGCGCGGGCCTGACCTACTGCGGTGCGACGATCGAGCGCGTGTTCGATGTGGCGCAGGCGTGGGCGGCAGCCCAGCCCGACTACGCAGCGGCTGCGTGGGAGCGCGTGCGCGGCCAGCTGCAGCGGATGCTGGTTCAACCGCCGCTGTCCGAACGGCCGTCGCCACGCGCGCCGGCCGACGATGTTGCCCAGCCGGTGACCGGCATCGCGGGCGCGGATTAGGCGTCCGATTGCGCGGCCGGAAGGATTATTCGAAGAAAGGACGGTAGTCCGCGCAATTTCTTGGCGAATTTCATACTACTATGATGAAATCGCCGGTTCGTCCGTGCCCCGTTTTTGAGATATTTGACCGGGGTCGCCGGTTTGCCCAGGCGGCGCGAACGGCCAACGACGGCTCGCCGGCCGATATCCGGGCGCCGCGCACGTGGTGCGCGGCCGGGGTAGGCGCGGGAGTTGAATGGACGAATCGATTTCGATTTGCGGGGTGCTATGAGAATTGCTGTACTGGATGACGATCCGGCCCAGACGGATTTCGTCAGTCAAACGCTGACGGCCGTTGGCCACACATGCTACGCGTTCAAGGAAGGCAAGGCCCTGAAGAAGCGCCTGCAGCGCGAGACGTTCGATCTGCTGGTGCTCGACTGGAACGTGCCCGACATGTCCGGCGAGGAAGTGCTCAAGTGGGTGCGTGCGAACCAGACCGAGCACAGCCTGCCGATCATCTTCATGACGAGCCGCGACGACGAGGCGGGGATCACGCAGATCCTCAACGCCGGCGCCGACGACTACGTGGTCAAGCCCGTGTCCGGCCCGATCCTGCGCGCGCGCATCGGCTCGCTGCTGCGCCGCGCGTATCCGGTCAACGCCGAGGCCACCGTCCGCGAGTTCGATCAGTTCCGTTTCGACGTGAACCTGAAGCAGGCGTATGTCGGCGACAAGGCCGTGAGCCTCACGCAGAAGGAATTCGAGCTCGCGCTGCTGCTGTTCCAGCACCTCGACCGGCCGCTGTCGCGCGCGCACATCCTCGATCTCGTGTGGAAGCAGGCGACCGACATCCCGTCGCGCACGATGGACACGCACATCTCGATGCTGCGCACCAAGCTCGGCCTGCGGCCCGAGAACGGCTATCGCCTCGCGCCGATCTACGGCTACGGCTACCGGCTCGAACGGGTCGGCCAGGGAGAACCGGAGTGATGACGGGAATCACGCAGCGCACGGCGACCCTGCGCACGGCGGCGCTGCGCGCGGCCTGTGCGGTCGCGTGTGCGTTCGCCGCGCAGCACGCGGCGGCGCAGCCGCCCGCCGCCGCGGGCAAGACGGTCGTATACCGCACGCAGGCGGGCGACACGCTGTACGACGTCGCCGCGCGCTATCTGCAGGGCGCGGACGACTGGCAACTGCTCCAGCAGATCAACGGCGTGCCCGCGCCGAAGCACCTGCAGCCCGGCGTCGCGCTGAAGCTGCCGGTCGCGCGCCTGCGCAAGGAAAAGCTGACCGCACGCGTGATCGCGGTGCAGGGCACGGCCGAACGCGCGTCCGGCGGCGCTTTCACGGCGCTTGCAAACGACGCGACGCTCGCGGAAGGCGACCGCGTGCGCACGGGCCCGAACGGTTTCGTGACGATCGAGCTGGCCGATGGTACGCACATGAGCCTGCCGCCCGACAGCCAGCTCGACCTGAAGTCGCTGCGCCGCACCGTGCTGACCGGCACGCTCGATCGCGAGTTCGAACTCACGCGCGGCTCGGTCGACAGCGAAGTCACCCATTTGAAGAAACGCGACGACCGCTTCCAGATCCGCTCGCCGTCCGTTGTGGCCGGTGTGCGCGGCACGCGTTTTCGCGTGAACTACGACGCGGCCGGCAATGCGTCGACGCGTGTCGAAGTGCTCGACGGCACCGTCGGCGTCGCGGGTCACCGGCAGGCGGCCGACGCGACGCTCGTGCACGCGAATTTCGGCAGCGTGTCGACGGCGTCCGGCGCGGTCGGGGCGCCCGTCGAGCTGCTGGCCCCGCCCGCGCTCGCGCATCCGGACAAGGTGCAGGACGAGCCCGACGTCACGTTCGACGTCGCGCCGCTCGCGCAGGCACGCGGCTACCACGTCCAGCTCGCGCACGACGCGGGGTTGCTCGACCTGTTCCGCGAAACGCGCACCGATGCGCCGCGCGCGGTGTTTCGCGACGTGCCGAACGGCAACTACTTCCTGCGGATCGCCGCGATCGATGCGAACGGCCTCGAGGGGCTGCCGCGCACCTATGCGTTCGAGCGTCGCGTGATGGGGCTCGACGCGAGCGCTGCGCCCGGTGCCGGCGGCTACGCGTTCCGCTGGTCGCCGAACGGTTCGGGCAAGGATGCGCGCTACCGGTTCGTGCTGTCGCGCTCGAAGGACCTGAGCGCGCCGGTCGTCGACCAGGTCGGCCTGCAGGCGCGCCAGCTCACCGTCGCGCATCTGCCGCCGGGCGACTATTTCTGGGCCGTGACCGTCGAGGAGTTCGAAGGCGGCAAGTTCTACGAGAAGACCAGTCCGGTCAGCGCGTTCACGTTGTCGCGCTGACCCGCGGCGCATGAAACCCGATTCCGTGTCCCCGCGGCGGCGCCTCGGCCGCCGCTTCCTCATCGAATGGATCGCGATCGGCTGCCTCGGGATCGCGGTGATCCTCGCGTGCGCGCTCGGCCGCCTGTCGTCGAGCGTCGACGGGCTGATCTACGACCGGATGCTGATGCTGCGCAGCCTGCCGTTGTCGCCCGACGTCGTCGTCGTCGACATCGACAACCAGAGCGTGTCCGCGCTCGGCCGCTGGCCGTGGTCGCGCAACGTGCATGCGCGGCTGCTCGACACGCTGGCGCGCGCGCAGCCGGCCGCCGTCGTCTACGACGTGCTGTTCACCGAACCGTCGCCGGAGGATCGCGCGTTCGCGGACGCGATGAGCCGCGTGCCGACCTTCCTGCCCGTGCTGCTGAGCCCGGAGCAAGCGGACGGCACGCGCAGCGTCGATCCGCCGGTCGCCGCGCTCGCGGCGCGCGCGACGGGGCTCGGTCACATCAATCTCGAAGTCGATCGCGACGGCATCGTGCGCAGCGTGGCGCTGTTCGAAAGCGACGGCCGCGTGCGCTGGCCGCAACTGATGGTGCCCGTGTACCGCGCGATCCAGGCCGGCCGGCTGCATCCGGTCGGCGGCGTGCCGGGCGCGAACGCGCACGACCTGTCGCGCGATGCGGCCGGCGAGGGCCGCTATCTGATCCCGTTCAGCCGCAACACGCCGGCGTATCCGACGCTGTCGTTCGACGACGTGCTCGAAGGGCGCGTGAAACCCGATGCGCTGCGCGGCAAGATCGTCGTCGTCGGCGTGACGGCGTCCGGGCTGTACGACCGCTTCGCGACACCCGTGTCCGGCGAGTTCGGCCCGCTGGCCGGTGTGTACATCCATGCGAACGTGCTCGACATGCTGGCGACCGGCAGTGCGATCTCGCCCGCGTCGCGCGTGGGGTTGTTCGCCGCGTCGCTGCTGCCGCTCGCCGCGCTGCTCGGCGGTTTCCTGATGCTGTCGCCGTGGCGCGCGCTGTTGCTGACGATGAGTCTCGCCGCGCTTGCCGCGGTCGCGAGCCTGGCGCTGCTGTTCGAGGCGCGCATCTGGCTGACGCCGGCGCCGGCGATCTTCGGGCTGATCGCCGTCTACCCGATCTGGAACTGGCGGCGCCTGGAAATGACGATGTCGTACCTGCGCCGCGAGCTGCAGCGGCTCGCCGACGAGCCGCACCTGCTGCCCGAGGCGCCGCGCACGCGCAGCGTCGGCGGCGACGTGCTCGAGCGGCAGATGGCGCTGATGGCGCAGGCCGCGCAGCGTGTGCAGGACATGAAGCGCTTCGTGTGGGACAGCCTCGACAGCATGCCCGAGCCGATCTTCGTGACCGACCTCGCCGGCACCGTGCTGATCGCGAACCACGCGGCGAAGCGCTACGGGTCGCGGTTGTCGCTGCCGCTGCCGGAAGGGCGGCCGCTGCGCACCGCGCTCGGCGAGCTGACCTTCATGAAGACCGTCGACGGCAACGCCGAGCACGACGCGGCGATCCGCGAGCACTGGCCGGCCGCGCTCGACCCGACGCTCGAGGCCGAGCATGACGCGATGGCGCGCGGCATCGAGGTGCGCGATCGCGACGGCCTCGACCATCTGTTGCGCTACGCGGCCTGTACGAACGCGCAGGGCCGCGTGACGGGCTGGATCGCCGGCCTCGTCGACGTGACCGAGCTGCACGCGGCCGAGCGGCATCGCGAGGAAGCGCTGCACCTGCTGTCGCACGACATGCGCTCGCCGCAGGCGTCGATCCTCGCGCTCGTCGAGATCGAGCGCGACCGCGTCGACAGCGACGCGATGCGCGGGCTGCTCGCGCGGATCGAGCGTTATGCGCACCGCGCGCTGTCGCTCGCCGACGAGTTCGTGCAGTTGGCGCGCGCCGAGTCGCAGGCGTACCAGTTCGAGGTGACGAGTCTCGTCGACGTGCTGATCGACGCGAGCGACGAGGTGTGGCCGCAGGCGCAGGCGAAGCACATCCGCATCGACACCGAGGTCGGCACCGACATGTGCTGGGTGCGCGCCGACCGCTCGCTGATCACGCGCGCCTTCGTGAACCTGCTGAACAACGCGGTCAAATACAGTCCGTCCGACACCGTAATCACGTGTACGCTGACGGTCGAGCACGCATCGAAACGGATGTTCTGTACGATTTGCGATCAGGGGTACGGCATTGCGCCGGAAGATCAGCGGCATCTGTTCGAGCGTTTCAAGCGATTCCATGCCGGCGAGCGGCCCGAGATCTCGGGTTCCGGGCTCGGCATGGCGTTTGTGAAGACGGTCGTCACGCGCCATGGGGGCAGCGTGTCGGTCGACAGCGAAGTGGGTGTCGGCACCGCGGTGACGGTGTCGCTGCCCGCGATCGACGAGCCGTCCGCCTGACAGGGCCGGGCACGACGGCAGGTATTTGGGGAAAGCCATGAGAAAGGAATGGGCAGCGACCGCACTGGCGGCGTCGCTGTTGACGGGTTGCGCCGGCGTGACGAGCGGCGTGAGTACGGTCGGGCAGCCGAACGCGTTTGCATCCGGTGCGCACGGCTACGATTTCGTGCGGACGGCCGCGCAGGCGGGCGACACCGAATACCGGCAGATCGAGACGCTCGTGCGCGACGAACTCGCGCGCCGCGGCTTCGATGCGCGGCCGCTCAAGGACGCGCGCTACCGGCTGTCGATCGCGTACGCGACGCAGCCGGCGTCGGTCGCGGCAATCGCCGACCGGTGCGGTGCCGCGAGCAGCGCGTGCGTGACGGTCGACGGGCCGGCGCCGTTCGCGCTGCCGTTCATGGGCACCGTGTATCGCCACGTGCTCACGCTGCGTTTCGTCGACGCGCGCTCGGGGGCCGACGTGTACCGTGTATCGGCTGCGCTGCGCGATCGCGATCCCGGCACGCAGCAGGCCGCGCCGGCGCTCGTGAAGAGCGCGCTGGCGAAGCTGCCGTTCGACGACGCCAGCGGCTGGCTCGTCAAGACGAAAAAAGACGACGCGGGCGGGATGCCGGGCGTCGTCTCGGTGAAGCCGGCCGACACGCGCTGAGCGCCGGCCGGCGAGGTGAGGGCGGGCTCGCCGTGGCGAGCCCTTGCCGCGGTCAGGCGGCCGGTTGCATGCCGCGCGTGCGCAGGTACGCGTCGAACTCGGTGCCGACTTCCGGGTGGCGCAGCGCGAATTCGACCGTCGCCTTCAGGTAGCCGAGCTTGCTGCCGCAGTCGTAGCGCGTGCCCTGGTACTTGTAGGCCAGCACCTGTTCGTCGGCGAGCAACGCCTGGATCGCGTCGGTGAGCTGCAGTTCGCCGCCCGCGCCCGGCTTCAGCGCGCGCAGGTGCTCGAAGATCCGCGGCTTCAGGATGTAGCGGCCGACCACGCCGAGGTTCGACGGCGCGACTTCCGGCGCCGGTTTCTCGACGATCGCCGACATCTTGACGATCGACTCTTCCCACTCCTTGCCGTCGACGATACCGTACGACTTCGTTTCCGACGGCGGGATCTCTTCCACGCCGATCACCGAGCTGTGATAGTGGTCGAACACGTCGACCATCTGCTTCATCACCGGCGGGTTGCCGTCGAGCAGGTCGTCGGCCAGGATCACCGCGAACGGGTTGTCCGCGACCAGCTTCTCCGCGCACAGCACCGCGTGGCCCAGACCGAGCGCTTCCGGCTGGCGCACGTAGAAGCAGTCGACATGGCTCGGCTTGATGCTGCGCACGAGCTCGAGCAGCTTTTCCTTGCCGCGCGCCTCGAGTTCGGCCTCGACCTCGTACGACTTGTCGAAGTGATCCTCGATCGCGCGCTTGCTGCGTCCGGTGACGAAGATCATCTCGGTGATGCCCGCGGCGATCGCTTCCTCCACCGCGTACTGGATCAGCGGCTTGTCGACAACCGGCAGCATTTCCTTCGGGCTCGCCTTCGTTGCCGGCAGGAACCGCGTGCCGAGGCCGGCGACGGGGAATACTGCCTTGGTGACTTTCAACATGATCGAACCTTTATTCCTGTAATCGACTTGTCAGACGGCTTATGTTCACGTTCGCATTATAGTGAACGCAAACGACCTTACCGTTTGTTACGCAGGCAACCGATCGAGCTGCGCGCGCAGCTTTTCGAGCGTGCTCTGGAATTCCGCGACCCGCTTCTGCTCCTGTTCGACCACGGCCGGCGGCGCTTTCGCGACGAAGGCCTCGTTGCCGAGCTTCGCGTTGCACTTCGCGATCTCGCCCGTCAGGCGCGCGATTTCCTTCGACAGGCGCTCGCGTTCGGCCGCGACGTCGATTTCCACCTTCAGCACCAGCTTGTTCGGGCCGACGATCGCGATCGGGGCGCCGTGCGCTTCCTTGTCGAGCGTCGCTTCGTCCGCGAGGATCTGCACGTCCGACAGGCGCGCGAGCGCCTGGACGTACGGCGCGAACGAGCGCAGGCGCTCGGCGTCGCCGGCAGCCAGCAGCGGCACCTTGGTCGCCGGCGACAGGTTCATCTCGCCGCGCAGGTTGCGGCAGGCGTCGACGATCGCCTTCAGGTCGGCCGCCCATTGCTCGGACGCCTCGTCGATCTTCTGCAGGTTCGCCAGCGGATACGCCTGCGTCATCAGCGACGCCTCGCCCTCGGCCTTGCCCTGCGGATAACGGCCGGCGAGCGGCGCGACCTTCTGCCAGAGCGCCTCGGTGATGAACGGGATGACCGGGTGCGCGAGGCGCAGCACCGTTTCCAGCACGCGCAGCAGCGTGCGGCGCGTCGCGCGCTGCTGTTCCGGCGTGCCGTTCTGGATCTGCACCTTCGCGAGTTCGAGATACCAGTCGCAGTACTCGTCCCACACGAACTTGTAGATGCTGCTGGCGATGTTGTCGAAGCGGTAATCGGCGAAACCCTTCGCGATGTCGGCCTCGGTACGCTGCAGCAGCGACACGATCCAGCGGTCGGCCGCCGAGAAGTCGAGGTAGCCGCCGGGGCCGCAGTCGCCCGCGCCGCACACTTCCGGCTTGTCGGTGCCGCAGTCGTGGCCTTCGCAGTTCATCAGCACGAAGCGCGTCGCGTTCCACAGCTTGTTGCAGAAGTTGCGGTAGCCTTCGCAGCGCGCGAGGTCGAAGTTCACGTTGCGGCCGAGCGTGGCCATCGACGCCATCGTGAAGCGCAGCGCGTCGGTGCCGAACGCGGCGATGCCGTCCGGGAACTCCTTGCGGGTCTTCTTCTCGATCGTCGCGGCCTGCTTCGGGTTCATCAGGCCCGTCGTGCGCTTCGCGACCAGCGTCTCGAGGTCGATGCCGTCGACGATGTCGATCGGGTCGAGCGTGTTGCCCTTGCTCTTCGACATCTTCTGGCCTTCCGCGTCGCGCACGAGGCCGTGCACGTAGACGGTATGGAACGGCACCTTGCCGGTGAAGTGCGTGGTCATCATCACCATCCGGGCGACCCAGAAGAAGATGATGTCGAAGCCCGTGACGAGCACCGACGACGGCAGGAAGTGCTGCAGTTCGGGCGTTTCGTTCGGCCAGCCGAGCGACGAGAACGGCACGAGCGCCGACGAGAACCACGTGTCGAGCACGTCCTCGTCGCGCTTCAGCGCGCCCGCATAACCCTTCGCGGCGGCCTGCGCGCGCGCTTCTTCCTCGTTGCGCGCGACGAACACCTCGCCGTTCTCGCCGTACCACGCGGGAATCTGGTGGCCCCACCACAGCTGGCGCGAGATGCACCAGTCCTGGATGTTCTCGAGCCACTGGTAGTAGGTGGTCGTCCAGTTTTCCGGCACGAACTTGATCTGGCCGTTGCGCACCACGTCAAGCGACGTTTCGGTGATCGACTTGCCCGGGTTGAACGTGCCTTCCGGCGCCGGCTTCGTCATCGCGACGAACCACTGGTCGGTCAGCATCGGCTCGATCACGACGCCCGTGCGGTCGCCGCGCGGCACCATCAGCTTGTGCGGCTTCACGGAATCGAGGAAGCCCTGCGCGTCGAGGTCCGCGACGATCGCCTTGCGCGCGTCGAAGCGGTCGAGGCCGCGATACTGCTCGGGGCCGTTGTCGTTGATCTTCGCGTCGAGCGTCAGGATCTCGATCGGCGCGAGGTGGTGGCGCAGGCCGACCTGGTAGTCGTTGAAATCGTGCGCGGGCGTGACCTTCACGACGCCCGTGCCGAACGCGCGGTCGACGTAGTCGTCGGCGATCACCGGGATCTCGCGGCCCGTCAGCGGCAGCGTGACGAGCTTGCCGATCAGGTGCGCATAACGCTCGTCTTCCGGATGGACCATCAGCGCGACGTCGCCGAGCATCGTCTCGGGGCGCGTGGTGGCGACCGTCAGCGAGCCCGAGCCGTCGACGAGCGGGTAGCGGATGTGCCACAGGTGGCCGTTTTCCTCTTCGCTCGCGACTTCGAGATCCGACACGGCGGTGAGCAGCACCGGATCCCAGTTGACGAGGCGCTTGCCGCGGTAGATCAGGCCCTGTTCGTAGAGCGTGACGAACACGTCGCGCACGGCGGCCGACATCTTGTCGTCCATCGTGAAGTACTCGCGCGACCAGTCGGTCGACGCGCCGAGGCGGCGCACCTGGCCCGTGATCGTCGAACCGGACTTTTCCTTCCATTCCCACACGCGCTCGACGAACTGCTCGCGGCCGAGATCGTGGCGCGAGACGCCCTGCGCGTCGAGCTGGCGCTCGACGACGATCTGCGTGGCGATCCCCGCGTGGTCGGTGCCGGGCACCCACAGCGTGTTCTCGCCGAGCATCCGGTGGTAGCGGGCGAGGCCGTCCATGATCGTCTGGTTGAACGCGTGGCCCATGTGCAGCGTGCCCGTCACGTTCGGCGGCGGCAACTGGATCGCGAAATCGGGGCGGGACGGATCGAATGCCGGGGCGGCATAACCGCGTTTTTCCCACTCCGGCCCCCATTGGGACTCGATGGTATGGGGCTCGAAGCTCTTCGCAAGCGTGTTGTCGCTCATGTTGGAAATCTGCCGAAAAATGCGTGAATTGGATGCCGAATCCGACAATTATAAATGGATGCCCATCGCCCAGCCATCGCCTTGCCCGCACGGGCCCGTCGCGACGGGCCCGCCACGCGTGCGCAACATGCGGCCGAACGGATCGGGAACGGCATCGCGCGGCCGACTTATAATGTCGGGTCCGCATTTTTCTTGCCCGTCAGCTGCCGCTCCATGCCCGATCTGCTCGCCAATCTGAACCCCGAACAACTCGCCGCCGTCACGTTGCCGAACGAACCGGCGCTGATCCTTGCAGGGGCGGGCAGCGGCAAGACCCGCGTGCTGATCACGCGCATCGCGTGGCTGATCCAGCAGGGCTACGCATCGCCGCCCACCGTGCTCGCCGTCACCTTCACGAACAAGGCCGCGCGCGAGATGATGGCGCGCCTGTCGGCGATGATGCCGATCGACACGCGCGGGATGTGGATCGGCACGTTCCACGGCCTGTGCAACCGGATGCTGCGCACGCACTGGCGCGACGCCGGCCTGCCGCAGACGTTCCAGATCCTCGACACGGCCGACCAGCTGTCCGCGATCAAGCGGCTGATGAAGGCCGCGAACGTCGACGACGAAAAGTATCCGCCGAAGAACGTCCAGTACTTCATCAACAACGCGAAGGAGCAGGGGCTGCGCCCCGACAAGGTCGACGCGACCGACAACTTCAACCGCAAGTTCGTCGAGCTGTACCAGGCGTACGACCAGCAGTGCCAGCGCGAGGGCGTCGTCGATTTCCCCGAGCTGCTGCTGCGCTGCTACGAGCTGCTCGCGTACAACGCGCCGTTGCGCGCGCACTACCAGGCGCGCTTCCGGCACATCCTCGTCGACGAGTTCCAGGACACCAACAAGCTGCAGTACGCGTGGCTCAAGATGCTCGCGGGCGGCGAGAACGCGATCTTCGCGGTCGGCGACGACGACCAGTCGATCTACGCGTTCCGCGGCGCGAACGTCGGCAACATGCGCGACTTCGAAGACGAATTCCGCGTGCGCAACCTGATCAAGCTCGAGCAGAACTACCGGTCGCACGGCAACATCCTCGACGCGGCGAACCAGCTGATCTCGAACAACGCGCACCGCCTCGGCAAGAACCTGCGTACCGACGCCGGACACGGCGAGCCCGTGCGCGTGTACGAGGCGAGCACCGATTCGCAGGAAGCCGGCTGGATCGTCGAGGAGATCCGCTCGCTGATCAACACCGGGATGGCGCGCAGCGAAGTGGCCGTCCTGTACCGCAGCAACGCGCAGTCGCGCTCGATCGAGCACACGCTGATGTCGTCGGGCATCCCGTACCGCGTGTACGGCGGCCTGCGCTTCTTCGAGCGGCAGGAAGTGAAGCACGCGCTCGCCTACCTGCGCCTGATCGACAACCCGAACGACGACACCGCGTTCGCGCGCGTCGTGAACTTCCCGACCCGCGGGATCGGCGCGCGCTCGGTCGAGCAGCTCGCCGACGCCGCGCGCCTGTACGGCTGCTCGATGGCCGCCGCGATTCCGTACGTGACGGGCAAGGCCGGCACGAGCCTCGGCGGGTTCGCGAACCTGATCGCGAAGATGCGCGCCGATACGCAGCACATGAACCTGCCCGACACCGTCGAGCACATCGTGCGCGCCAGCGGTCTCGCCGATTTCTACCAGGGCGAGCGCGAAGGCCAGGACCGCCTCGAGAACTTGCAGGAACTCGTGAACGCGGCCACCGCGTTCATCGCCGAGGAAGGTTACGGGCTCGACACGCCGGCCCGCTCGATCCCGCTGCGCGCGGGTGCGATCGCGGCGCCCGAGCTTGGCACCGCGACGGACGATCCGGCGCTCGACGTGCTCGATCCCGCATCGCCCGCCGACCCGGCGCAGAACCCCGACACGATGACGCCGCTCGCGGGCTTCCTGTCGCATGCGTCGCTGGAGGCCGGCGACAACCAGGCGCAGGCCGGCCAGGACGCCGTGCAGCTGATGACGGTGCACGCGGCGAAAGGGCTCGAATTCTCGGCCGTGTTCATCACGGGCCTCGAGGAAGGGCTGTTTCCGCACGAGAACAGCGTGCTCGAATCCGACGGCCTCGAGGAAGAGCGCCGGCTGATGTACGTCGCGATCACGCGCGCGAAGGAGCGCCTCTACCTGTCGTTCGCGCAGAGCCGGATGCTGCATGGCCAGACCCGCTACAACGTGCGCTCGCGCTTCTTCGACGAACTGCCGGAGCACGTGCTGAAGTGGTTGACGCCGAAGGTCGAGGCCGGCTCGCGCTGGGGCGGGCGTTCGGACAACGCCGGGTACGGGCGCGACTGGTTCGCGCGGCCGGGCGGCGGCAGCCGCGAGCAGATCGTCGACGCGGCCGTATCCGCGCCGCTGCCCGCGTTCGCGAACAAGCAGCGCGCAGCCGACACCGGCTTCCGGGTCGGCCAGCAGGTGTTTCATACCAAGTTCGGCGAAGGCACCGTCACCGCGCTCGAAGGCAACGGCACCGACGCGAAGGCGCAGGTGAAGTTCAAGCGGCATGGCGAGAAATGGCTCGCGCTCGCGGTCGCGAAACTGCAGGCGGTGGAATGATGGGCGTCGACGGAGCGTTCACGCCTTCGGCTCGCCCGCTCGGCATTCTCGCCGCGCTGCCCGAGGAGCTCGGCGACCTGATCGCCGCGATGCGCGCCGAGGGCGCGATGAAGACGGTCATGCTCGGGCGCCGCGACTATCACGTCGGCACCGTGCACGGCGCGGCCTGCGTCGTCACGCTCGCGCGGGTCGGCAAGGTCGCGGCCGCCGCGACGGTCAGCGCGCTGATCCACGTGTTCGGCGTGTCGGGCGTCGTGTTCACCGGCGTCGCGGGCGGCGTGTCGCGCACGGTGCGGGTCGGCGACGTTGTCGTGGCCGATACGTTGCTGCAGCACGATCTCGACGCGTCGCCGCTCTTTCCGCGTTACGAGGTGCCGCTGCTCGGCATCACGCGCTTCGCGACCGACGCGGCGCTGACGGCGCGCCTGCGCGACGCCTGCACGCTGTTCGTCGCGGACGAGGGCGCGCGGTTCGCCGAGCGCTTCGGGCTCGCCGGCGCGGCGCTGCACGCGGGGCTCGTCATCAGCGGCGACCGCTTCGTGTCGAGCGAGCGCGAGGTCGTCGCGCTGCGCGACGCGCTGCCGGACGCGCTCGCGGTCGAAATGGAAGGCGCCGCGATCGCGCAGGTGTGCGCGGAACACGACGTGCCGTTCGCGCTCGTGCGCACGATCTCCGACACGGCCGACGATCACGCGACGCAGTCGTTCTCGCACTTCCTGTCGGCGATCGCGAGCAGCTATTCGTCCGGCATCCTCAAGCGTTTCCTGACGCTGCATGCGACGACGGCGGCCTGAAGCCGCCGTCGTATTGCCCCTTCGAGCCGGTTGACCGGCCGCGGCGCGCACGCCGCGGCCGGCGCGTCACGCCTGCTTGCGCCGGCTGCTTTCGAGGTTCGGCAGGAACACCGTCAGCACGCCGATCAGCGGCAGGAACGAGCACACCTTGTAGACGAACGGGATGCTCGTCGCGTCGGCGAGCTGGCCGAGCACCGCCGCGCCGACGCCGCCGAGGCCGAACGCGAAGCCGAAGAACAGGCCCGCGACCATGCCGACCTTGCCGGGCATCAGTTCGGTCGCGTAGACGAGGATCGCGGCGAACGCCGACGCCAGCACGACGCCGATGATCACGGTCAGCACGCTCGTCCAGAACAGGTTCGCGTACGGCAGCAGCATCGTGAACGGCGCGACGCCGAGGATCGATACCCAGATCACGTACTTGCGGCCGATCCGGTCGCCGACGGGCCCGCCGATCAGCGTGCCGGCCGCCACGGCCGCGAGGAACACGAACAGGTGGATCTGCGCGGCCTGCACCGACAGGTGGAACTTGTCGATCAGGTAGAACGTGAAATAGCTGTTGATGCTCGCGAGGTAGAAGTACTTCGAGAACACGAGCAGCACCAGCACGCCGATCGCACCCATCACGCGGCCGCGCGACAGCGTCGGATGGCCGGCCGACACGGCCTTCTTCTTCATCGACGGATGCTTCTTGTACCAGTGGCCGATCTGCGTGAGCACGATCATCGCGACGAGCGCGGCGGCCGAGAACCACGCGATGCTGTGCTGGCCGTGCGGGATGATCACGAGCGCGGCGAGCAGCGGCCCGAGCGCCGAGCCCGCGTTGCCGCCGACCTGGAACACCGACTGCGCGAGCCCGTGCTGGCCGCCCGACGCCATCCGCGCGACCCGCGACGACTCCGGATGGAACACCGACGAGCCGCAGCCGACCAGCGCCGCGGCCACCAGCAGCATCGGGAAACTCGATGCGACCGACATCAGCAGCAGCCCGGCGAGCGTGAAGCCCATGCCGACCGGCAACGAATACGGTTTCGGACGCTTGTCGGTATAGAGGCCGACGAGCGGCTGCAGCAGCGACGCGGTGATCTGGTAGGTGAGCGTGATCAGGCCGATCTGCGCGAACGACAGCGCGAACTGGCTCTTGAGCATCGGATAGATCGCGAGGATCAACGACTGGATCATGTCGTTGAGCATGTGCGAGAAGCTGATCGCGCCGAGCACCGGGTAGACGGTGCGCGGCGCGGGCGGGGCGGACGGCTGGGCGGCGGCTGCGCCGGCGGTTCCCGTGTCGAGGCTGGTTTCCATGTGAGCTGAGCGAGTTGAGGTGGCGGGCGCGCTCTGATGGGGATCGGCGCGTTTTCAATCGTTGTTGCGTCAAAGAAGTGTAATTTGGCGCATCGAGAATGTCCTGCCAAGTTTTGTCGTGATTCGGACATTCGTCCGATGGATCGGCCGGTATCCGCTTTTTTGGCCGGGTATAACGCAGGCGGCGCGCTCGCTCCGTCGGCGGGGGCGCGAGTCCGGTCGGTGTTTCATCGGACTCAAGAAACGGCGGTGGCAGCCGTAGAACGACGTAACGACAACAGGCGCGCTTGGCGCCCGGCACCGGCTACCCGCCGGGCGGGCTCGGGACGCGCGGCATGGCCAGCCATCGCGGGAATGCCGGGACCGACCTTTCCGGCTGCGTGATCCATACGGGGATAGTTCGATGAAAGCAGCATCTTTGCATCCACAGCCCGGTGCGGCGGCCGCCGCACCCGACGTTGCCGCCGGTCGCGCCGCACGACGCGCGCATGCGGCGCGGCGTGAGCGCCGGCCGTGGACCGTCAAGGCGACGTTGCGCGCCGCATTCGCGATCCTGCTGGCCGGCACGCTCGTGATCGGCGTGTTTTCGCTGTGGCAGATCAGCCGCCTGAACGCGTCGATCGCGTCGGTCTACGAGCAGGGGCACGTCGCGAGCCGCGCGGCGCAGGAGGTTCGGGCCGAGGTGCTGCGCGCGAGCCGCGCACAGAAGATGCTGCTGACCGCCACCACCGCGAAGGAGCGCGACGACCTCGGCGCTGACGTCGGTGCGGGGCTCGCGTCGATCGGCCAGGCGCTCGGCACGCTGCAGCGCTACGCGGATCCGGCCGATGCCGACGATTCGGCGCGGCTGCGCGCATTCTCGACGGCCGTCGGCACGTGGAGCACGCATTTGCGTGATTTCGTCACGCTCGTGCGCGCGCAGCCGCTCGACCTGTCGCAGATGAACTGGCAGGTCGGCACGCAGGACGTATCGCTGCTGGTCGAGACCGGCAAGCTCGAGAAACTCGTCGCCGACCTCGTGAAGACGCGCGGCGAGAAGTCGAAGGCGACGCTCGATGCGTCGGCCACGATCTTCTCGTCGTCGTTCGCGATGATCGCCGCGATGACGGCCGCGCTGATCGTGCTCGCGATCGTGATCGCCGAGCGCGTCGTGCGGCGCCTCGCATCGCAGCTCGGCGGCGAGCCCGCGCACGCGAAGGCGATCGCCGCGGACATCGCGCGCGGCGACCTCACGCGACCGATCACGCTCGGCCGGCACGATCGCGACAGCATGGTGCGCGCGCTGGCCGACATGCAGACGGGGCTTGCGGCGACCGTCGGCGAGATCGCCGTCAGCGCCGAGGCCATCGCGGCCGCGTCCGGCGAGATTTCGACCGGCAACCTCGACCTGTCGCGGCGCACCGAACAGCAGGCCGTCGCGCTCGAGCGCACCGCGGCCAGCATGGAGCAGCTCACGTCGACCGTGCGGCAGAACGCCGAGAACGCGCGGCAGGCGAGCGCGCTCGCGGCCAATGCGTCGTCGGTGGCGGAAACGGGCGGGGAAGTCGTCGGGCGCGTGGTCGCGACGATGAGCGAGATCGACGACAGCGCGAAGAACATTCGCGACATCATCGGCACGATCGAGGGGATCGCGTTCCAGACCAACATCCTGGCGCTGAACGCGGCGGTCGAGGCCGCGCGCGCCGGCGAACAGGGGCGCGGCTTCTCGGTGGTCGCGGGCGAGGTGCGCCTGCTCGCGCAACGCTCGGCAACCGCGGCGAAGGAGATCCGCGAGCTGATCGGCGCATCGGTCGAGCGCGTCGCGAACGGCGCGGCGCTCGCGCACGACGCCGGCCGCACGATGGGCGACGTCGTGCGCGCGGTCAAGCGCGTGACCGACATCATCGGCGAGATTTCGGCGGCGTCGGACGAGCAGAGCGCCGGGATCGACGAGATCGGCCGCGCGGTCACGCAGATGGACGCCGGCACGCAGCAGAACGCGGCGCTCGTCGAGCAGGCGGCCGCTGCCGCCAACGCGCTCGACGAGCAGGCCCAGGCATTGAAGCGGCTGGTCGGGCGGTTCCGCCTCGCGGCCTGAGCGCCGCGCGGCGCGCGGCGGTTACGACTTCTTCTGCTTGTCCGGATCGATGATGACCGTGCAGGTCGTGCCCGCCGACAGCACCACGTCGGCCGGTACTTCGTCGATCCGGATGCGTACCGGCACGCGCTGCGCGAGGCGCACCCAGTTGAAGGTCGGGTTCACGTCCGCGACGAGGTCGCGGCTTTGCGGATTGTCGCGATCGTAGATGCCGCGCGAGATGCTCTCGACGTGGCCCTTCATCACGCCGCCGCTCATCAGCCGCATCTCGGCCGGCGCGCCGATCTTCACGCGCGGCAGCTTGGTTTCCTCGAAGTAGCCGTAGACCCAGAACGAGTGGCTGTCGACGATCGCGAGCTTCGCCTGGCCGGCCACCGCGTAGTTGCCCTTGAACGTCTGCAGGTTCGTGATGTAGCCGTCGACCGGCGCGACGACGCGCGTGCGCTCGAGGTTGAGCTTCGCGGCGTCGAGCGCGGCGATCGCCTGCTGGTACTGCGCATCGGCGCTCGACGCGCTGTGCGCGGCATTCTCGCGGTTTTCCTTCGACACGACGAGCGCGTCGAGGTCCGCGCGGCGGGCCGCGTCGTCGCGACGCATCTGCAGTTCCGCGCGGCGGGCGGCGACGGCCGCCTGCGCCTGCTCGACCGCGATCTGGTAGTGCGACGGGTCGATCTGCATGATCAGGTCGCCTTTTTTCACGAGCTGGTTGTCATGCACGGGCAGCTCGACGATCGCGCCCGACACGTCCGGCGCGACGTTGACGATCTCGGCGCGCACGCGCCCGTCGCGCGTCCACGGATCGTCCATGTAGTGCACCCACAGCGAGCGCCCGATCAGGATCGCGACGAGAAGGATGACGGCGGTCGCGACGAAGCCGAAGAGTTTTCTGAGAATCATGATGGTTCGGAATCAACGGTAAACGGCGAGACTCAGTCCGCCGCAAATGCAGACGAGAAGGCAGGCCCGGAACAGCGACGGGTGCCAGACGAGGCGGTAGAGGCCCGTATAGGCGAGCAGGCGGTCGACGGCCCAGGTCGCGAGCGCGCCCAGGACGAACATCAGCACCACCGTGGGCATGTAGGCATCGAGAATGGCGATTTCACGCGGCATCATGACGAGGCTCCTGGTTGGGGACGCACGGGGCGGTTGCGGTGAAGCGGCTCGAGCGGCGATTCCGGATCGAGCAGCGCGGTACGCACGAAATGCAGGTGGCTCAGGATGCGCTGCAGCCGGTGGCGCTCCTCGCGCGACGGCTCGAACGCATCGAGCGTCTGCCGCGTCGCGTCGATCGCCGCATTGGTCGCGGCGAGCGTCGCGTCGAACCGCGCGGCGTTCGGCTTCGAGAACAGCGCGGCCAGCGCGGTGCGCATCGTCTCGATCGCGCGGCGCCACGGCATCGCCGGCGCATAGCGCGGGTCGGGCGGCAGCGTCGCCAGCTCGTGGCGCAGGTCGATCGTCGCGTTGCCGGCTTCGAGCACCGCGAACATCCAGCGCAGCGCGTCGCGCTGCACGTCGGGCTGGTCGGCCGACAGCGTGTGCGCCTGGTACATCAGGTCGCGCGCGCCGCTTTCGAAGCGCGTGCGCAAGCCGGCGAGCCGTGCATGACCGGCCGCGACGGCCTGGTGGCGGAGGTCGGCGAACAGCCGCTTCTTGAGCCACGGCGCGGTCGGCGGGAACAGTACCGCGAACGCGATCGCCGACACCAGCATCGACAGCACGAGCGCGAGCGCATCGTTCATGAAGCTGGTCGGATCGTAGTGCGTGATGTTGTCCGGACCGGCGAGGAAGCTGAAGAAAATCAGGTAGCCCATTCCATACCCGGCGAGCTTCGGCTTCAGCGTCATGAAGATGCCGATCGCGAGCAGCGGCGCGAGCGCGACGCACAGCAGCGGGAACCCGTCGATGTGCGGATAGATGCCGAACGTCAGCAGGAAGCCGGTGCAGACGGCGAGCGCCGTGCCCATGCCCATCTGCGCGGACATCGCGGTCGGGCGCGGCGTCGACGACGCGAGGGCGCAGGTGGCCGCCGCCGTCAGCGTGAGCGTCACGCCGCTCGGCCACGCGGTCTCGATCCAGAACCAGCCGAGCACGAGGATCACGGTCGCGGTGCGGATCGCCGCGATCACCATCGCGGTGAGGTTGGTGCGCGGCTCGTAGCGCTCGATCCAGCGTTCGCGCTCGTGCGTCGCGGTCGACAGCGACGCGTAGGTGGCCGCGTACTCGTGCAGGTCGGTGATGAAGCGGTACAGCAGCTCGGCGGCCGTGTCGAAGTCGAGCAGCGGAAAGTCCGGCTGCGTTTCGAGCGTCGCGCGCGTCGCACGGATGCGGCGCGGCAGCGCGTCGCGCCAGGCGAGCAGTTGCTCGGCCGCGTGGCCCGCGTCGGCCGCCGTGCGCACCGGTTCGCCGGCCTGCGTCAGCAGCAGCGGCGCGATTTCGCGGAAATACGGCTCGATCGCGTCGATCGCGGCCTGCGCGCCGGCCGCATGCAGCCGGTTCATCAGCTGGTGCAGCGCATGGAAGCGGCTCGACGCGCTCATGAATTCGCTGTTCAGTCGCGCGAGGCGGCCGCTGCGCATCCGCGTGTCCGGATCCTCGAACACGGCCATGCTGCGCGCGGCCTCGAACCCGACCACGTCGGCGACGAAGCGCGTATGGATGGTTTCGATATGCGCGCGATCGAGCTTGCCCGACAGCGCCGACGCAACGTAGTCGACGAAGCTGCCGAAGCGCTTGCGTACCGTCGTGCGCATCTGTTCGCCGGTGGTCTGCGGAAACACGAGCGCGCTGACCACACCGGCCGACACGATTCCGACCATGATTTCGGCCACGCGCGTCATCGCGCTCATGAACGCGCCGTCCGGGTGCTGCGACGCGGGCAGTCCGATCAGCGCGGTCGTATAGCCGGCCAGCAGGAAGCCGTAGCTGCGGAAGTTGCGGTTGCGCGCGGCGCCGGCCGTGCACAGCGCGACCCACAGCGCGACGGCCAGCAGGAACAACTGCGGTTGCTGCGGGAACAGCCCGACGAACGTGAGCGTCGCGATGAGCCCGAAGATCGTGCCGGCGACGCGGTAGAAGCTCTTCGCGAGCACCGCGCCGCTTTGCGGCTGCATCACGATGAACACCGTCGTCATCGCCGTTTTCGGCGCGGGCAGGTCGAGCCGCATCGACACGCCGGTCGCGATGAACGCGGCGAGCAGCGCCTTGAACAGATAGAGCCACGCGGCGCCGTCGGTGCGGGCCCAGTCGCCGAACGCGGCGGACCAGGCCGCGAACGGGCCGCCGGCGGGCGTGGAAGCGGGGGAGGAGGCTGACATGGCGGTTGCTCCGCGTTACCGCGCGGCCGGCGAGCCGGACGTGCCGGTCGTCGCGACCGTTGCGGGCCGCGCGACGGCCGCCGACGGTTTCGTGGCCGGTGCGCCGGAAGGCGCTTGCGGGCCGCCGTTTTCCGGCGTGCCGGCGGCCGGCGTTTCGTCGTGCGGCACATCCTCGCCCGTCTCGACGCCGCCGCCGAGCGCGGCCATCAGCTGCGCATGCGCGGCGAGGCGTTCCGCATCGATGCGGGCGGCCGTCTCCTGCGCGCGCAGCAACTGCTGTTGCGCGACCAGCACGTTCACGTAATCGGTCAGCCCGCGACGGAAGCCTTCGCGCGACAACTGGTAGCTGCGGTCGTTGGCCGCCACCGAGCGCGCGGCGTCTTTCTTCTGCGTATCGAGCGAGCGGATCCGCACGACCTGGTCGGCGATGTCCTTGAGCGCGCCGACGATCGTCTGGTTGTAGCGCTCGACCGCCTGGTCGTAGCCGGCGTTCGCCGCGCCGAGCTGCGCACGCAGCCGGCCGCCTTCGAAGATCGGCAGCGACAGCGCGGGGCCGGCCGTCCAGCCGCCGTTCATCGCGCGCAGGAAGTCGGTGAACGGCGCGGTCACGCCGAAGCCGCCGACCGTCGCGAGCAGGTCGATGTTCGGGTAGAACGATGCCTTCGCGACGTCGATGCCGCGTGCCTGCGCATCGACCGTCCAGCGCGCCGCGACGACGTCGGGGCGGCGGCCGAGCAGGTCGGCCGGCAGCGCCGACGGCAGCCCGGCCGGCGCATCGAGCGACAGTCGCGGCCGCTTGATCGCGTCGCCGGCGCCCGGGCCCTTGCCGGCCAGTGCGGCGAGCTGGTGGCGCGCGAGCTGGATCGCTTCCTCATAGCTGTCTATCTGGCGCTCGTAGTCGGGCAGCGTCGATTCCGCCTGGCTCACTTCGAGCTGCGTGCCGAGGCCTGCCTGCAGCCGCTTGCGCGCGAGATCGGCGAGCGAACGCTGGCGTTCGAACGTTTCATGCGCGAGGTCGAGCAGCGCATAGTTCATCGACATGCCGACATACGCGCGCACCACGTTGACTTCGAGTTCGAGCTTCGCCGCACGCGCGTCGGCGGCGGTCGCATGTGCGGTGTCGAGCGCGCGCTCGGTCGCGTTCTTGTCCTTGCCCCACAGGTCGAGGTGGTACGACAGGCCGAGGGTGCCGGTATTGTTCCAGGTGTCGGTGTTCGCGAGCGGGCCCGGGCCGTAGTACACGTTGTCCGGCCAGTGCTGGCGCATCAGCGACAGATTGCCGTTGATCTGCGGCAGTTCGGCCGACCGGGCGACGCGCGCCATCGCCTGCGCTTCGCGCACGCGGGCCTCGGCCGCCGCGAGGGTCGGATTGCCGGCCTGGGCGGTGGCGATCCATGCATCGAGCTGCGGGTCGCGGTATGCGCGCCACCAGTCGGCGGCGGGCCAGCCGGCGTCGCGGTCGGCCGCGCGGATGGCCGCGCCGGCGTCGAGCGTGTTCGCTTCGATACGCGTGGACTGGGTCTTGTTGTCGCCCATGCTCGCACAACCGGCCATTATTAATGAGACTGCAAGAACCGCCAGTGCGAGCGTCCCTTTTGTCGCCGGAGACTGCACGATTTTCTCCCTTTCGGATATAGATGAGTCGGATGCGATTATATTTTTCAGTGATTCCTGAATAAATGGACAACGGTGCAAGTCATTTTTACGAATCCTGAGATAATATTTGTTGGCCCCTGTGCAACAATCCGTCCGGATTCAAACGGGTAATGGGATGGATACGCTACAAAACATGCGGGTGTTCGTCCGCGTGGTGGACGCGGGAAGCTTTACCGCGGCCGCCCAGCAGATGAATTCGACCACCGCCTACGCGTCGCGCGCGGTCTCGGATCTCGAGGCGCACTTGCGCACGCGTCTCCTGAACCGCACGACGCGCCGGATCGCGTTGACCGAAGCCGGCGAGCGCTATCTGCAGCGCTGCGAGCAGATCCTGGCGTACGTCGACCAGGCCGAAGCCGAGGCCGGCGACGCGCACGCGCGCCCGTCGGGCAAGCTGAAGGTCCATTGCTTCACGAGCCTCGGCCAGCACTACCTGGTGCCGGCGATCGCGCGCTACCGCGAGCGTTATCCGGACGTGCACGTCGAGCTGACGCTCGCGCAGCGGATGCCCGACCTGCTCGACGAGGGGTACGACGTGGCGATCGTCGTCGGCCGCGACCTGCCCGATTCGGGGCTCGTGTCGCAGCGGCTCGGCGAGAGCTACAGCGTCGTGTGTGCGTCGCCCGGCTACGTCGAGGCGCATGGCGTGCCGCAGCGGCCGGCCGATCTCGCGCAGCACGTGTGCCTCGGGATGGTCGCGCCGGGCTTTCACTTCGACGAATGGGCGCTGGCGGGGCCGAACGGCGACGAGGTCGTCCCGATCGCGGCGCCGCCGTTTCGCGTGAACGTCGCCGAGGCGCTTGCGGTGGCCGTGCGGGAGGGGATGGGGATCGGCGGGCTGCCGCTCTATTCGGCGATCGGCTGGCTGCGCAGCGGGCACATCGTGCGCGTGATGCCGGAGTACCGGTCGCACGTGATGAACATCTACGCGCTGTACCCGTCGCGCCAGTACCTCGACGCGAAAATCCGCACCTGGGTCGATTTCCTGCGCGACGAGTTGCCGGTCACGCTCAAGGCCGACGAGGCCGCGCTCGAGCAATACACGCGTGCGACATGACGGCGCGGTTGGCCGCCATCTGACGAGATTTGTCCTTCACGCAACATTTTTTTACGAACGCGTGTCAGACAGTTTGATACTGTAGGGATTAACGAGATACGCAACCCCGGAGTAGCGATGGATACGCACCTGATGATCGGCCTTGGCGTCCTGCTGGGCGCAGCCGCTGCCGCCGCGGCGACCCGCGACCTGCTGCGTGCGATGAAGGCGAAGGCGCAGATGAAGCCGGTTCCGGTACGGGTGCGCGAGCCGCGCCGCCCCGGCCGCTGATCCTGCCGTACGCGCGGGGAGGCGGGCAGGCCGCGCAAGGCGGCCTGGCGAGCCGGTGTTCAGCCGAGCTCGACCACCTTGTCCCACGCGAACGCGGGATTTTCCCGTTCGCCGGTACGACGGTGAAGGTAGCCGCGCGGGTTGCACACCACGCGCGTGCCGCCGTCCGCAACATAGTCGAATGACGTATGAGTGTGGCCGTGGAGCCACAGATCCACCGGCGGCCGCACCAGTTCCGCCATGTCCGTCACGAACCCCGCCGAAGCGAGATCCGTCGCATAACGTTCAGCCAGCGAGCGCCGATGTGGCGCATGATGGGTGACGACGATCGTCTTGCCCGCGAACGGTGTCGCGAGCCGCGTTTCCAGCCAGGTCCGGCTTTGCCGGTGCAGCGCGATCGCGTCGGCCGGCGAGAAATCCCGTTCAGGCGCACCCGGCGCCGCATGCAGCGCCGCGTCGTGCGGCCACGTCACCTGGATCAGTCCCTTGAAATCGAGCATCACGCGCAGCGCGGCCTCGATTGCGCCGGCCTGGCTGGCTTCGTCTTGGCCGAACAGCGAAAAATCGGCCCAGAGCGTCGTGCCGAGCACGCGGAAGCGTTGCCCGGGATCGACGTAGACGCCGTTGTTCAGGTAATGCAGGTTGTCGAGCGAGTGCGCGGCGTCACGCATCGCCGTCTCCAGCGCGCCGAATTCCCCGTCGTAGTACTCGTGGTTGCCCGGCACGTAGATCACGGGCACGGCGGGGTCGAACGTTTCGGCGGCCCAGCGCAGGCCTTCCGCGTGATTGTGGATGTCGCCGGCCAGCACGACGAGATCCGCGTCGGCGTGCGGGATCGCATCGGGCAGGTTGCTTTCGAGATGCAGGTCGGACAGGACGCGGATTTTCACGGGCGGGGCTCCGAAGTGGGCGGCTTCAGTGCAGGATCTTGCCGGGATTCATCAGGCCGCGCGGGTCGAGCGCGGTCTTCAGCGTGCGCATCAGCGTCGTTTCGACCGGCGACTTGTAGCGCTGCGCGTCGTCGATCTTCAGCTGGCCGATCCCGTGCTCCGCGCTGATCGTGCCGTGGTGGCGGTGCACGTTGTCGTAGACGATCCGGTTGATCGGCGCCTGGAACGCCGCGAGGAACGCCTTCGCGTCGCCGCCTTCGGGCATCTGCACGTTGTAGTGGAGGTTGCCGTCGCCGAGGTGGCCGAACGTGACCATCCGCGCGCCCGGCGCGGCCTGCTGGATCGCCGCGTCGGTCTCGTCGATGAAGCGCGCGATCGACGAGATCGGCACCGCGATGTCGTGCTTGATGTTGAGCCCTTCGTCGGCCTGCGCGAGCGGGATGTGCTCGCGCAGGTCCCAGAACGCGCGCGACTGCGCGAGATTCTCGGCGACCACCGCGTCGACCACGAGCCCGGCCTCGAACGCTTCTTCCATCAGTTTCTCGAACAGCGCGCGCGCATGCGCTTCGCTTTCGTTGTCGGACAGCTCGAGCAGCACCGTCTGCGCGTGCGTCTGCGCGAACGGGTAGCGCAGTTGCGGGTAGTGCTTGCCGACCAGTTGCATGCAGAAATCCGACATCAGCTCGAAGCCGGTCAGGAGCGGCCCGGCCGCGCGCTGCGCGAGCGACAGGAAGTCGAGCGCCGCGTGCGGCGATTCGAGCGCGGCGAGTGCCGTGACCTGCGCGGCCGGCAGCGGATGCAGCTTCATCACGGCCGCCGTGATGATCCCGAGCGTGCCTTCCGCGCCGATGAACAGGTCGCGCAGGTCGTAGCCCGTGTTGTCCTTGCGCAGTCCGCGCAGGCCGTCCCAGATCTCGCCCTGCGGCGTCACGACCTCGAGCCCGAGGCACAGCTCGCGCGCGTTGCCGTAGCGCAGCACCGCGGTGCCGCCCGCATTGGTCGACAGGTTGCCGCCGATCGTGCAACTGCCCTCCGCCGCGAGGCTCAGCGCGAACAGCCGGCCGCCTTCGCGGGCGCGCGCCTGCACGTCGGCGAGGATCACGCCGGCCTCGACGGTGATCGTATTGTTGTGCGGATCGAGCGCCCGCACGCGGTTCAGGCGCGCGAGGCTCAGCACGGCCTGGCTGCCGCTCGCATCGGGTGTGGCGCCCCCGGCGAGGCCCGTGTTGCCGCCTTGCGGCACGAGCGCGACGCCGTGCGCGTTGGCCAGCTTCACGAGCGCGGCGACTTCGGCCGTGTTCGCGGGCTTCAGCACCGCGCACGCGGCGCCCTTGTAGCGGCGTCGCCAGTCGGTCAGGAACGGTTCGGTATCGTGCGGATCGGTCAGCACGTGGTCGGTGCCGAGCGCGTCGCGGCACGCGGAAACGAAAGCTTCGGAAGACATCATCACCTTGTCGCGTAAGGGTCAGGACGCGGCGCGCGACTTTTTTGCCGCGCGCTTGTACGGCGCGACATAGGCCAGCGCCGCCACGAAGAAGCCGACGGCAAGCGCGGTCTCGCACCAGCCGAGCGTGGCGGACAGCCCGCGATCGGACATGCCGCGCACGATGCCTTCGGCCAGATAGACGAGGCTGAGCATGCTCGCCCACTGCATCGTATAGATGTTACGCCGCCAGACGCCGGGCAGCGCGAGCGCGAGCGGCACGGCCTTGAGCATCAGCGCGGAGCCGCCCGGGCGCAACGGCGCGAGCCACAGCTCCCACGCGAGCGACAGCGCGATCAGCGCGACGAGGCACGCGGCGGCGGCCAGCGCGTAGCGCGGCCGGGCCGCGACGGCGGGGCGGGCGGGGGTGTTCATGCGGTCTCGGCAGCCTGGGCGGCCGACAGCGCGGCGGCCGCGCGCGCCAGCCGCACGCCGAGCGCGGCGGCGAGCGCCTTTTCGTCCGCGGACAGCCCGCCGGGCGCGCTACGGTCGTGCTGCGCGACATGCGACGCGCCGTACGGCGTGCCGCCGGTGCGCGTCGTGCTGAGCGCCGATTCGGTGTACGGGATCCCGACGATCATCATCCCGTGATGCAGCAGCGGCAGCATCATCGACAGCAGCGTCGATTCCTGGCCGCCGTGCAGGCTGCCCGTCGACGTGAATACGCTCGCCGGCTTGCCGGTCAGCGCCCCCGACAGCCATTGCGGCGTCGTGCCGTCGAGGAAATACTTGAGTGCCGCGGCCATGTTGCCGAAGCGCGTCGGCGAGCCGAGCGCGAGGCCCGCGCACTCCTCGAGGTCGCGCAGTTCCGCGTACGGCGGGCCGTCGGCGGGGATGTCGGGGGCGGTGGTTTCGCAGACGGTCGACACGGGCGGCACGGTGCGGATGCGCGCCTGCATGCCCGGCACGCTGTCGATGCCGTTCGCGATCGCGAGCGCGAGATCGCGCGTGGCGCCGTGACGGCTGTAATAGAGGACGAGGATGTCTTTCATGGGCGACGGAGCCGCATGCGGCCGCGCGCGTGCCCGGTGCAGTCGGCCCCTGCTGGAATCGAGCGGCTATTATAGGGGCTGAAGCCGTCGCGCAGCGCGGCGGCGGCGCGCCGAGAGGCGCGCGGCATCAAGAAGGAGAAGCCGTTTGCCGAAGTTGAGCGTCGATCTCGACACCCTCAAGCGCCTCGCGCAGTTCGCGGCCCGGCGCAGCGCCGAGGATCGCATCCCGCAAGTGGCGGGCAGCCTGACCTTCACGACGATGCTGGCCCTCGTGCCGCTCGTGACGGTCGCGTTCGCGCTGTTCACCGCGTTCCCGATGTTCGCGTCGTTCCAGATCTCGCTGCAGGGGTTCCTCGCGGATCACCTGATGCCCGCGCAGTTCAACATCCAGATCTTCAAGTACCTGAACCAGTTCGCGTCGAAGGCCAAGGGGCTGACCACGGCCGGCCTGATCGTGCTGGTCGTCACGTCGGTGATGACGATGATGACGATCGAATCGGCGTTCAACCTGATCTGGCGGGTACGCAAGCCGCGGCCGTTCGCGCAGCGCGTGCTCGCGTACTGGGCGCTGATCACGCTCGGGCCCTTGCTGTTCGGCGTGAGCCTGTCGATCTCGTCGTACCTGTTCACGCAGTCGCTCGCGTTCACCGGCGCGGCGCCGACCACGTCGATCGTCGAATGGCTGCTCGCGCTCGCGTCGCTGCCGCTGACGGTGCTCGCGTTCACGCTGCTGTACGTGTACCTGCCGAACTGTACGGTCGCCTGGCGCGACGCGGTGATCGGCGGGCTGTTCGCGGCCGTCGCGTTCGAGCTGGCCAAGCGCGGCTTCGGCTACTACGTGCGGCGCATTCCGACCTATACGGCCGTCTACGGCGCGTTCGCGGCGCTGCCGGTGTTCCTGCTGTGGGTGTACCTGAGCTGGTTCATCGCGCTGCTCGGGGCGATGGTGGCGTCCGCGCTGCCGGCGATCCGCGTCGGCCAGTTCCACCGCATCCACTATCCGGGCAGCGACCTGCTCGACGCGCTCGAGCTGCTCGCGCGGCTGGCGGAGGCGCGTGCGGCCGGCAAGCGCGGCTATACGGCGATGCGGCTCGCGACCATGTTGCGCTGCGACATGGAAACCGCGCAGCGGCTGCTGACGACGATGGAGGAGCGGGAGTGGATCGCGCGGCTCGACGGCGGCGCCGAGACCACGCCGCGCTACATCATGCTCGCGAACCCCGAGCAGCTGACGCTCGCGCAACTGTTCGACGTGCTGGTGATCGACCGCGCGGAGCTGACCTACCAGCTGGAGCGGCGGCGCAGCCACGTCGAGGGCGCGGCCCTGCTCGCGGTGCTGTCGAGCGATCGCTTCGACGTGTCGCTTGCGACGCTGATCGCCGCGCACCGGCTCGCGGGCGCGCAGCCGGCGGGGAACGCCGGGCAGGCGCCAGGCGCCGTGCCCGACCCGCACGCGCGGCCGCCGCGGCCCGCGTGACGGCGGGGCCGGCGGGCTACAGCGGGATCTTGCCGGTGCAGATGTCCTTGAACATCACCCAGTCGCCCATCAGGCTGTAGATCGGGTGCCGGAACGTGGCCGGACGGTTCTTCTCGAAGAAGAAGTGCCCGACCCACGCGAAGCCGTAACCGCAGACGATCGCCGCCGGCAGCCACAGCCAGTTGCCGGTCGCGATCGCCATCGCGACGCAGCCGATCACGCCGAGCGAGCCGATGAAGTGCAGCCGGCGCGACGTCAGGTTCTGGTGTTCGTTCAGGTAATACGGGTAGAAATCGGCGAAGCGGGCGAACTGCTCCGAATGCGTATGCGCCATCGCTGCCTCCTCGGGCCGCTGTCGATGGCTTCATTGTGCGGCGGGCGGCCCATGTCCGCAAGCGGGGGCGCGGCCGCCGCGCCGGGGCCGCGCTTTCCTTTTGACAGGCTTTCCGATAGGATCGAAAGAGATTTTGCATTCAAGCATGAGGGGACTACGATGCGCGTCAGCGATATTCTGAAAGTGAAGGGCAACACGCTGTTTACGGTGACGCCCGATAAGCCGCTGCGCGAAGCGGTCGATACGATGGCCGAACACGATATCGGTTCGCTCGTCGTGATGGAGTACGGCGATCTCGTCGGGATGCTGACGTTCCGCGAGATCATCCTGCGCCTGCACGTGAACGGCGGCGCGATCGGCGACGTCCAGGTGCGCAAGGTGATGGACGAGCCGCTCACGTGTACGCCGGAAACCGACGTCAACGAAGTGCGCCGGATGATGCTCGAGCGTCACGCACGCTACATGCCGGTGCTCGACAAGAAGGTGTTGATGGGCGTCATTTCGTTCTACGACGTCGCGAAGACGGTCGTCGAGGCGCAGAGCTTCGAGAACCGGATGCTGAAGGCGTACATCCGCGACTGGCCGGAATCGGAAGCCGAAGCGCACAAGCCGTGAACCGCGCCGCGCCCGGCACCTCGATGCATGGGCGCCGCCATCCGGCATGCGGCGGCGCAGGCTTGTCCTGCGCCGCCTTTTTTTCAACGACAACACGAGGCCCGCGCAGCTTCGCCGAGACGACGCGCGCGTATTCCGCATGAGCGATCACACGCAAGCCACTTCGGAGCGGCGCGACGAACGGCGTGCCCACGCGTCGCAGTTCGACCTGCTGCGCGAGCGCCGTTTCGCCCCGTTCTTCACGACCCAGTTCCTCGGTGCGCTGAACGACAACGTCTTCAAGATCGGCTTCACGTCGCTCGTCACCTATCACACCGCGCGGTTCGCCGGCGTCGACGCCAAGACGGCCGCGTTCCTGATTTCCGCGATCTTCATCCTGCCGTTCGTGCTGTTCTCGGCGACGTCCGGCCAGATCGCCGACAAATACGACAAGGCGACCCTCACGCGCTTCGTGAAGACCTTCGAGATCGTGCTGATGCTCGTCGGCGCCGCCGGCTTCGTCACGCACAGCGCGACGCTGCTGTATCTGTGCACGTTCATGATGGGGATGCACTCGACGCTGTTCGGGCCCGTCAAGTATTCGTACCTGCCGCAGCATCTCGGCGAGCATGAGCTGGTCGGCGGCAACGGCCTCGTCGAAATGGGCACGTTCATCGCGATCCTGATCGGCACGATCATCGGCGGCGCGGCCGCCGGCATCGAAGGCGCCGGCGAACGCGTGCTCGCGGTGAGCGTCGTCGTGATCGCGCTCGCGGGGCGCCTCGTCGCGCAGCGCGTGCCGTCGACGCCGGCGCCGCAGCCCGATCTCGTGATCAACTGGAATCCGGTCAGCGAAACGTGGCGCAACCTCGGGCTGGCGCGCCAGAATCGCACCGTGTTCCTCAGCCTGCTCGGCATCTCGTGGCTGTGGTTCGTCGGCGCGACCTTCCTCACGTCGTTCTTCAATTTCGCGAAGGACGTGCTGTCCGCGAGCCCCGACGTCGTCACGATCCTGCTCGCGACGTTCTCGGTCGGCATCGGCCTCGGCTCGCTGCTGTGCGAGCGGCTGTCGCAGCGGCGCGTCGAGATCGGCCTCGTGCCGCTCGGCTCGATCGGCATCAGCGTGTTCGCGATCGAGCTGTATTTCGCGAGCCGCGCGCTGCCGTCGCCGGGCCATCTGCTGTCGGTCGGCGAATTCCTGGCCGGCGCGCGGCACTGGCGCATCCTCGCCGACCTGTTCCTGCTCGCGATGTTCGGCGGCTTCTACAGCGTGCCGCTGTACGCGCTGATCCAGAGCCGCAGCGCGCCGACGCACCGCGCACGGATCATCGCCGCGAACAACATCCTGAACGCGCTGTTCATGATCCTGTCGGCCGTGATGGCGATGGGGCTGACCAAGGCCGGTGTCGACATCCCGGGGCTGTTCCTCGCCACCGCGCTGCTGAACGTGATCGTCGCGACGTACATCTACCTGCTCGTGCCCGAGTTCCTGCTGCGTTTCGTCGCGTGGGTGCTCGTGCACACCTTCTACCGGATCCGCCTCGTGCACGCGGAGCGGATTCCGGCGGAAGGCGCGGCCGTGCTCGTGTGCAACCACGTCAGCTACGTCGATGCGCTCGTGCTGGCGGCCGCGAGCCCGCGCCCGATCCGTTTCGTGATGGATCACCGGATCTTCAAGACGCGCTTCGCGAGCTGGGTGTTCCGGCATGCGAAGGCGATCCCGATCGCGCCGCGCCACGAGGATCCGGCGATGCTCGCGCGTGCGTACGACCTGTGCGAGGCCGCGCTGAAGGACGGCGAACTCGTGTGCATCTTCCCCGAGGGCAAGCTGACCAAGACGGGCGACATCAATACGTTCCACCACGGCATCACCGAGATCCTGAGCCGCACCCCGGCACCGGTCATCCCGATGGCGCTGCGCGGACTGTGGGGCAGCTATTTCTCGCGGCATTCCGATGCGCGGATGCCGCGCCCCATCAAGCGCGGCGTGATGAGCCGGCTCACGCTGGCAGTCGGCGAGCCGGTCCCGGCGTCGGTCGCGACGCCCGAGTCGCTGCAGGCGGCGGTGACCGAGCTGCGCGGCGCGCGGAAGTAGGCGGGCGCCGGCCGGCGCCGTGCCGGCATGCGGCTGCTGTCCGGGTGGAACGGGCCGCCGGCCGCCCCCATCGGGCCGCACCGGCACGTACCGTGCGCCCTGACCGGCGTGTCACGCGTCCCGCGGTTCCGGGACGGCTGGCATAATAGCGGTTTACCTCTTTTTCTCGACCGGCAAACGATCGATCTGCCCGCGGCACGGCAGCGCATCGGTTTGCCCATTTATCTTTGGGCGGTTCCATCATGTCCGGCAATACTCTCGGCACGCTTTTCACTGTCACGACCTTCGGCGAATCGCACGGTCCCGCGATCGGCTGCGTGATCGACGGCTGCCCGCCGGGAATGGGGCTGACCGAAGCCGACATCCAGCTCGAGCTCGACCGCCGCAAGCCCGGCACGTCGCGGCACGTGACGCAACGGCAGGAGGCGGACGAGGTCGAGATCCTGTCGGGCGTGTTCGAAGGCGTGACGACCGGCACGCCGATCGCGCTGCTGATCCGCAACACCGACCAGCGCAGCAAGGACTACGGCAACATCGTCGAGACGTTCCGTCCCGGCCATGCCGATTACACGTACTGGCAGAAGTACGGCATCCGCGACTACCGCGGCGGTGGCCGCTCGTCCGCGCGGCTGACCGCGCCGCTCGTCGGCGCGGGTGCCGTGGCGAAGAAGTGGCTGCGCGAGCGCTTCGGCGTCGAAGTGCGCGGCTACATGAGCAGCCTCGGCGAGATCGACGTGCCGTTCGTCGACTGGTCGCACGTGCGCGAGAATCCGTTCTTCTCGCCGAATGCGGCGGTCGTGCCGGAGCTCGAGGCGTACATGGATGCGCTGCGCAAGGAGGGCGATTCGATCGGTGCGCGCATCGACGTCGTCGCGTCGGGCGTGCCGGTCGGCTGGGGCGAGCCCGTGTTCGACCGTCTCGATGCCGATATCGCGAAGGCGATGATGAGCATCAACGCGGTGAAGGGCGTCGAGATCGGGGCGGGCTTCGACAGCGTCGCGCAGCGCGGCTCCGCGCACGGCGACGAGTTGACGCCGGGTGGTTTCGTCGGCAACCATGCGGGCGGCGTGCTCGGCGGGATTTCGACGGGGCAGGACATCACCGTGTCGATCGCGATCAAGCCGACGTCGAGCATCCGCACGCCGCGTCGTTCGATCACGAAGGCAGGCGACGAGGCGACGGTGGAAACGTTCGGCCGTCACGATCCGTGCGTCGGCATTCGTGCGACGCCGATCGCCGAGTCGATGCTCGCACTGGTGTTGATCGATCACGCGCTGCGCCATCGCGCACAATGCGGCGACGTCGAGACGTCGACGCCGAAGATCGCCGGTAGCGCGACCTGACACAAGCGGGCGGGGCGCGGCGCGCCTCGCGAACGCGCAGGGAAGGCAAAACGGGGCGCTGCTTCAGGCAGCGCCCCGTTTCGTTCGTGGCGACCGACAAAAACGCGCTGCTCGCGGCGGCGCGTCGTGGCGGATTACATATTCGGGTAATTCGGCCCGCCGCCGCCTTCGGGCGTGACCCACACGATGTTCTGCGTCGGGTCCTTGATGTCGCAGGTCTTGCAGTGCACGCAGTTCTGCGCGTTGATCACCAGCCGGTCGCTGCCGTCGTCGTTCTTCACGAACTCGTACACCGCCGCCGGGCAGAAACGCCCCTCCGGCCCCGCATACGTGCGCAGGTTCACGTTCACCGGCACGCTCGCATCCTTCAGCGTCAGGTGCGCCGGCTGGTTCTCCTCGTGGTTCGTGTTCGAGATGAACACCGACGACAGCCGGTCGAACGTCAGCTTGCCGTCCGGCTTCGGGTATTCGATCGGCTCGCACTGCGACGCCGGCTTCAGCATCTCGTGATCCGCATGCTTGTGGTGCAGCGTCCACGGCACGTTGCCGCCCATCACCTTCTGCTCGAGCCCGACCATCAGCGTGCCCAGGTACAGGCCCTTCGCCATCCACTGCTTGAAGTTGCGCGCGCGGTACAGCTCCGTGTACAGCCACGACTGCTTGAACGCGTCCGGGTACGCGTTCAACTCGTCCGACTGGCGGCCGGCCTGCACCGCGTCGAACGCCGCGTCCGCCGCCAGCATGCCGGTCTTGATCGCCGCGTGGCTGCCCTTGATCCGCGATGCGTTCAGGAAGCCCGCGTCGTCGCCGATCAGCGCGCCGCCCGGGAACACCGTCTTCGGCAGCGACAGCAGGCCGCCCGCCGTGATCGCGCGCGCGCCGTACGACACGCGCTTGCCGCCTTCGAGGAACGCGCGGATCGACGGATGCGTCTTGTAGCGCTGGAATTCCTCGAACGGCGACAGGTACGGGTTCGTGTAGCCCAGGCCCACCACGAAGCCGACCACGACCTGGTTGTTGTCCATGTGATACAGGAACGAGCCGCCGTAGGTGTCGGACTTCAGCGGCCAGCCGGCCGTGTGGATCACGAGGCCCGGCTTGTGCTTGGCCGGATCGATTTCCCACAGTTCCTTGATGCCGATCCCGTACGCCTGCGGATCCGCGTTCGCGTCGAGCTTGTACTTCGCGATCAGTTGCCGCCCCAGATGGCCGCGGCAGCCTTCGGCGAACAGCGTGTACTTCGCGTGCAGTTCCATGCCGAGCTGGAAGTTCTCGGTCGGCTCGCCGTCCTTGCCCACGCCCATGTTGCCGGTGGCGACGCCTTTGACCGAGCCATCATCGTTGTAGAGGATCTCGGCGGCCGG
>NZ_JBVVNQ010000030.1:0-56344 GCF_055810675.1 Burkholderia sp. YHN3-13
TCGGCCGGCGGCGCGACGATCGCCGCGATCGTCACCGGCGCCACGCCCGTGCAGCGCGCGCGGATGCTGCAGGCCGGGTGCGACGTGTGTCTTGCCCATCCGTGTTCGTTCGTCGAGCTGCACGAACGGTTGCGCGCGCTGTGGCGCCGGACCGGCGCGATCGGGACGCGCGAGCCGGTCCGGCTCGACGCGGCGACGCGAGCGCTCGAGGAGCACGGCAGGCGGCTCGCGCTCAGTGCGCGGGAATTCCGTCTCGTCGAATGCCTGCTGCGCGAATCGGGCCGGCCGGTCGGGCGCGACGCCGTGCTGCGTTATGCATGGGGCGACGCCGATATCGAACCCGAAACGGTCAATGCGCTGGTCGTGCGGTTACGGCGCAAGCTGGCCGCCCACGCATTCACCGCCCGCATCGAGACCGTCGCGCGATTCGGGTTCAGGTTCGACGCGGGCGGATGACGGCGCGGTAGCGCGTTGTGTGCCACGAGCGCAGGCGTGCCGCGCGTCGCGCGACACGTCCGTGTGCGTGCAGTCAGTGCGAATACAGTTCGCGGTTGAGTTGCGCGAGCTGCCCGTCGCGTTCGGCGTGGACGAGTTCGCGATAGACCTGCGCGCGCGTGAGCGGCGCGGCTGGCGAGGCCGTCCATGCCGGTCGCGACGGCAGCGGTGCGGGTGCGGCCGACGCGAACGTGTGTGGTGCGGTCGCCGCGGCGGGCGGCATCGCGCTGGCCCGGCCGGGCAACGTGACGCAGAGGGCGCAGAGGAGGGAGGTGAACATCAGGGTCTTCATGGCGTGGTCCTTTTCAAGTGACAGTAGCCGGTGACGTGATGGCGATGCCGGCAGGCACCACGTTATCGGGCGCGCCCGTGCGGGCGCCGGGCGCGCCGATGAAGAAACGTTCATGAATGCGTGCCGTGCCAGCCGCCGCCGAGCGCGCGCACGAGCCCGACGGATGCCTGCAGGCGTCGCGCGTCGGCATCGAGCGACGCGATCTGCGTATCGAGTTCGGTCGTCTGCGCCGTGACCACGTCGAGATAGCTGACCGCGCCGTCGCGATAGCGCGACATCGCGAGTGCGAGCGACTGCCGCGCCGCGACGAGCGCCGCGTCGTCCTGGTCGGATTCGTCGCCGAGGCGGTGCAGCAGCGCGAGATCGTCCTCGACTTCCCGGAATGCCTGCAGCACGACGGCGCGATAGCGCGCGCCCTGCTCGGCGAATTGCGCACGTGATTTGCGTACGCCCGCGGCGCGCAGGCCGCCGTCGAACAGCGTCGCCGCGAGACGCGGCCCGATCGACCAGATCTCGTTCGGCGCGGCGAGCCATGGCGAGAACGTATCGCTCTGGAAGCCGGCAGCGAGGCCGAGCGACAGGTCGGGGAAATAGGCGGCGCGGGCGACGCCGATTCGCGCGTTCGCCGCCGCGACGCGACGTTCGGCGGCGGCGATGTCCGGCCGGCGTTCGAGCAGCGTCGACGCGAGGCCGGTCGGAATCGCCGGCACGCCGGGCAGCGCCGCGACGGGCGGCAGCGTGAACGTCGACGCGGATGCGCCGACGAGCGCGGCGATCGCGTGTTCGTCGAGTGCGCGGCGGGCGGCGATGTCGGAGGCGCGTGCCCGGGCGAGCGCGAGTTGTGTCCGTGCGCGCGACACGTCGAGCCCCGACGCGAGGCCGCCGCGATGACGGCTGACCGTGAGTTGCCACGCGCGGCGATACGTGTCGATCGTTTGCGTGAGCGTGGCCGCTTCGCGGTCGAGGCCCGCGAGGTCGAAGTAGGTGGCGGCCACGCTGGCCTGCAGGCTGAGCCGGACCGACGCGAGATCGTCGTCGGCCGCCTGCGCGTCGTCGCGGCCGGCCGCGACCGTATTGCGGACTTTGCCCCACAGATCGACGTCGTAGCCGATGCCGGCTTCGAGCGTGTTCGACTCGTAGACGTCGGGCTGGCCGCTGCCGCGCAGCGGCCGGCGCGCCGACTGCCGGTCGCGGTCGGGTTCGGCTTCGATACCCACGCTCGGCAGCAACGCCGCATGCGCTTCGTCGAACAGCGCGGTCGCCTCGTCGTGCCGCGCGACGGCGGCCGCGAGGTCGGGATTCGCGCGTGCGACGAGCGGTTCGAGCCGGTCGAGCGTCGCGTCGCCGTACACGCGCCACCAGCCGTCGCGCGGCAGGCGGTCGGCCGGCGCGGCATCGACCCACGGGCCCGTTTCGCGAAACGCGGCCGGCACCGGAACGGCCGGCACGCGGTAGGCCGGTGCGAGCGAACAGCCGGCGAGCAGCGCGATGCTGCCCAGCCATGCGGCAAGCAGTCGGTCAGCCATGCGCGTGCTCCGTCGTGGCGGTGCCGGCGATGCGTACAGGGTCGCCGTCCGCGAGCGAATCGGGCGGATTGTCGATCACGCGATCGCCGGCCGCGAGTCCCGAGGCGATCTCGACGCGCGTGCCGAGATCGGTCGCGATCGACACGTTGCGCAACCTCGCATGCCCGTTCGCGTCGAGCACAGCGACCTGCAACCCGTCGTGGCGGAAGATCAGCGTACTGGCCGGAATCGTCAGCGCATGCGCGGCGCCGGGCATCGCAAGCCGCACCTGCGCGTATTCGCCGGGAAAGAGCGTGCCCGCCGGATTGGCGATCGAAAACTGCGCGAGCAGCGTGCCGGACGCCGGGTCGATCGACTGCGCGGAATCCGCGAGCGTGGCGTCGAACGTCTGGCCCGGGCGCTCGGGTACGGTCAGCACGGCCTGCATGCCCGCGTGGATCGCGGCCGCGTCGTCCTGCGGCACGTGGACGTACAGCCGCAGTCGCCGCGCATCCGACACGGTGAAGAGCTCGGCGCCGTTGCCGCTGCCCGCGTCGATCAGCGCGCCGACGTCGGTCTTGCGGGCCGTCACGACGCCGTCGAACGGCGCGGTGAGCCGCTTGAACGATTCGAGCGCTTCGAGCCGCCGTACGTCGGCGGTGCGCGCGGCGACGGCCGCGCGTTTCGCATCGAGGTCGCTGCGTTTCTCGTCGGCCTCCTGCTGCGACACCGAATCCTGCGCAAGCATCTCGGCCCAGCGGGCGGCCGTGATCGCGGCGAGCCGCTCGTTCGCGCTCGCGCTTTGCAGGTCCGCGCGGGCCTGCTGCAACTGCTGGTCGAGATCGGGCGTGTCGATCGACGCAAGCAGCTGGCCCGCCTTCACGTGCGCGCCGATGTCCGCGTACCACGCATGCAGGTAGCCCGGCACGCGTGCGTAGATCGGGGCGTCGACATAGGCGTCGAGCCGGCCCGGCAGCACGAGTGCGTCGGCCGCGGCCGGCTGCGGCGCGACCGTGGCGACGGTCGGGATCGCTTGCTGCGCGGTCCACGCGGCGACCGCGTGCGCGTCGTGCACGCGGGCGAGGACGCCGGCGGCCGCGACCGCGAGCGCGGCGACGGCGCCTGCGATCGCGAGCGGCTTCAGGTAGCGCGGCGTGCCGGGGGGACGGACTTCGAATTCAGTGGACATGCTGTTCTCCCGGAGTGACGGAAAGGGATTCGGGGCGCGGCGCGCGATCGCGCCGGTGGACGAGGCTGAACACGACCGGCACGAACACCAGCGTCGCGACGGTCGCGCACAGCAGGCCGCCGATGACCGCGCGGCCGAGCGGGGCGTTCTGTTCGCCGCCGTCGCCGAGACCGAGCGCCATCGGCGCCATGCCGATGATCATCGCGAGCGCGGTCATCATCACGGGCCGAAAGCGCGTGAAGCCGGCCTCGAGCGCGGCGACGGCCGCGTCGGCGGTGTGCGCGAGCCGTTCGCGCGCGAAGGTGACGACGAGGATGCTGTTCGCGGTCGCGACCCCCATGCACAGGATCGCGCCCGTCAGCGCCGGCACCGACAGCGGCGTGCGCGTGACGAACAGCATCCAGACGATGCCGGCGAGCGCCGCGGGCAGCCCGCTCACGATCACGAACGCGTCGCGCCACGAATGGAAGTTCACGACGATCAGCAGGTAGATCAGCAGCACCGCGCCGGCGAGGCCGGCGAGCAGTCCGCCGAATGCGCCGTTCATCGTCTGCACCTGGCCGCGCACGGTCACGCGCGAGCCCTTCGGCAGGCCGGCGGCATTCGCGCGCAGCACGCGTTCGATGTCGGCGCTGACCGCGCCGAGATCGCGATCCTGCGTCGTTGCGAAGATGTCGTACAGCGGCGCGATGTCGTAGTGCGAGACGACCGCGTCGGTCTGACCGCGCACGATCGTCGCGAGGCCGCCGAGCAGTTGCGGGGCGCCCGTGCGGCCCGTGACGGGCAACGCGCGCAGGTCCGACAGCGACGTCATCCGGTACTGCGGCGTCTGCGCGACGATCGGATAGGACACGCCGTTGTGCGGATCGAGCCAGTAGGTCGGCGACACCTGGCTCGTGCCGGACAGGCTGGCGACCACCGCATTGGTGACGTCCTGCTCGGTGACGCCGAGCTGCGCGGCGCGCGCGCGGTCGACCGACACCGTGAACTGCGGATAGGTCGACGCCTGCTGCACGCGCGCATCGGCGACGCCCGGTACCGTGCGGATGCGGCGCAGCAACTCGGTCGCGTACGCGCGGTTGGCTGCCCGGTCGGGGCCGGTCACCTGCACGTCGATCGGCGCGGGGGCGCCGAAGTTGAGGATCTGGCTCACGATGTCGGCGGGCAGGAACGAGAACGTCACGCCCGGAAACGCGCGCGGCAGCGCGGTGCGCAGTTGCTTCACGTAGCCGGCCGTCGGCGCGTGGTCGCCGGTGAGCGACACGAGGATGTCGCCGTCCTGCGGGCCGATCGTGCCGCTGTTGCTGTACGTGAGGTTGATCCCGCTGTTCGGCAGGCCCATGTTGTCGACGATGCTCGCGAGCGCACGCGGCGGCACGACGCCGCGCACCGTGCGCTCGACGCGGTCGAACAGCGCGGCCGTTTCCTCGATGCGCGTGCCGATCGGTGCGCGCACGTGGATCGCGATCTCGCCCGAGTCGACCGATGGGAAGAAATTGCGGCCGAGCCCCGGCACCAGCACGAACGACACGGCGACCGCGGCGAGGAATAGTGCGACGAAGCGGCCGCGGTGGGCGAGGGCCAGCCCGAGCACGACGCGGTAGCCGGCGCGCAGCGCGGCGAAGCGGCGTTCGAAGCCTTGCTGGAACGCGACGAGCGGATTGCGTGCGCGCGGCGGCGCGAACGGCGCGCCGTGCGGCGCGAGCACGGCGGCCGGATGGGCGGCATGCGGTTTCAGCAGGTAACGGGCCATCATCGGCACGAACGTGCGGGACAGCACGAACGACGCGATCATCGCGAAGATCACGGCTTCGGCCATCGGCACGAACAGGAAGCGCGCGACGCCGTCGAGCAGCAGCATCGGCACGAACACGATGCAGATGCACAGCAGCGACACGAAGGCCGGCGCGACGATCTGCGACGCGCCGTCGAGGATCGCGCTGCGCACGTCCTTGCCCTGCTCCAGGTGCCAGTTGACGTTCTCGATCGTGACGGTCGCGTCGTCGACCAGAATGCCGACGGCGAGCGCGAGCCCGCCGAGCGTCATCACGTTGAGCGTCTCGCCCGCGGCCGCCAGCGCGGCGATCGCCGCCAGCACCGCGAGCGGGATGGATGCGGCGATGATCAGCGTCGAGCGCCAGCTGCCGAGAAACAGCAGGATCATCGCGGAAGTGAGCGCCGCGGCGATCAGGCCTTCGCGCGCGACGCCGCTCACGGCGCCCTTGACGAACACCGACTGGTCGCCCATCACGACGAGCCGCAGCGACGGCGGCAGCGTCGCCTCGATGCGCGGCAACTGCGCCTTGACGCCCGCGATGATGTCGAGCGTCGACGCCGAGCCGCTTTTCAGCACGCTCATCAGCACCGCGCGGCGGCCGTCGACGCGCACGATGTTGCCCTGCGGCGGAAAGCCGTCGCGGACATGCGCGACGTCGCGCATGAAGATCACCGCGCCGTTAACCGTCCGGATCGGCAGCGCGTTGAGCTGGTCGATGGTCAGCGGACTGTCGTTGAGGCGGATGTTGTATTCGAAGCCGCCGATCTTCTGCGTGCCGGCCGGGATGATCTGGTTCTGCTGCGCGAGCGCGGTCGCGACATCCTGCGCGGACAGCCCCTTGGCCTGCAGCGCCTGCGGGTCGAGGTCGATCTGCACCTGGCGCACCTTGCCGCCGTACGGCGACGGAATCGCGACACCCGCGACGGACAGCAACTGCGGCCGGATCACGTTGGTCGCGTAGTCGCCGAGCTGCTGTTCGTTCAGCGTGTCGCTGGTCAGCGCGAGCTGCAGCACCGGTACCGTCGACGCGTTGTAGTTGAGGATCTGCGGCGGCGTGGTGCCGGGCGGCATCTGCTTGAGCACGGTTTGCGAGATCGACGTGACCTGCGCGGTCGCGGTGCGGATGTCGACGCTCGGCTGGAAGAAGATCTTGACGATCCCGAAACTGCGGAACGATTGCGACTCGATGTGCGCGACGTCGTTGACCGTCGTGCCGAGCGTGCGCTCGTAATACGTGACGATGCGCCCGGACATGTCGGCCGGCTGCAGGCCCGCGTAGTTCCATACGACGCTGATGACCGGGATCCGGATGTCGGGAAAGATGTCGGTCGGCGTGCGCAGCGCGGCGAGCGGCCCCGCGATCAGGATCAGCAGCGCGAGGACGATGAACGTGTAGGGGCGCGCGAGCGCGAGTCGGACGAGTTTCAGCATCGGCGAGGTCTCCGCCGGCGCGGGGCGCCGGCCTGTCAGCAAAGTGCCGAAGCGTGGCGGGCGCCCGATCCGGCTCGCGCAGTGTGCGAGGCGGCGCTTAACGCCGGGCGCGAGGCAGGATGAAAGAAGTTTTAGGAAAGGGCACGGCGGGGGCGGACGGGCGCCGATTGTTACAAGACGTTAGCGCGGGCTTTCCGTTGCGATGTGACGCATCAGTTCTTACAAACTTGAAATATGCGGAGGCGGGGCTTGCCGTTATAGTCCAGTCACACATGACACAACCAGAAGAGGAATCCATGAAGACCTTGCGTGTTGCCTCGCTCTTGACCGGTATGACGGCCTTGCTCGTGTCGGGCGCAGCAATGGCGGGAGTCAATGTCGGGATCAACGTCGGCGTGCCGGCGCCGGTCTACGTCGCGCCCGCGCCCGTGTATGCGCCGCCGCCCCCGCCGCCGGTCGTCTACCAGCCTGCGCCGGTGTATGCGCCGGCGCCCGTGTACGCGCCGGGACCGGCGATCGTGATCGGCTGGCACGGCGACCGCTACTGGGACGGCCGCCGCTACTGGGGCCGCGACGACTGGTATCGCCACCATGGCGGGCGTCCCGGCTGGGACCGCGGTCACGGTCACTGGGACAACGGTCGCCACAACGGCTGGCGCTGATATGGCGCGGTGTGCGCGCGTGACGCGTGCGCGCCGTCTGCCCGTCAACAAGACCGGAAACCGCCCGCGTGGCGGTTTTCTTTTGGCCCGGCCGATTGAATGGGTAGAATCGTCCCACGTTACTACCCTCATTCGACCGACAGGGCCTCTATGACGAAGGGTTCGCCCCGGGCCGCCGCCGTGCGGGCCGGTTCCGGCGCGCTGCGTGCCGTACGGGCTGCCGGCCGCGCGGCCGCGGCGTTTGCGCTATGCGCCGCGCTGACCACGCCGGCCGCGCACGCGGCCTATGCGATCGCGCAGTACGGCGAGCCGAAGTATCCGCCGGGTTTCAAGCATTTCGACTACGTCAACCCCGATGCGCCGAAGGGCGGCACGCTCGTGCTCGCGAACCCGAACCGGCTGACGTCGTTCGACAAGTTCAATCCGTTCACGATGCGCGGCAATCCGGCGCCGGGCATCGACATGCTGTTCGAGAGCCTTGCGACCGGCAGCTCGGACGAACCGGCATCCGCCTACGGGCTGCTGGCCGACGACATCGACGTCGCGCCCGATCGTCGTGCGGTCACGTTCCACCTGAATCCGCGCGCGCGTTTCTCGAACGGCGATCGCGTCACGGCCGACGACGTCAAGTTTTCGTTCGATACGCTGAAGAGCAAGCAGGCCGCGCCGCAGTTCGGCGCGTATTTCGCGGAAATCGCGAAGGCCGTGGTGGTCGATCCGGCCACCGTGCGCTTCGAGTTCCGCAGCTCGAACCGCGAGCTGCCGCTGATCGCCGGCGGCGTGCCGGTGTTCTCGCGCAAGTGGGGCGTGCGCGCGGACGGCTCGCGCATCCCGTTCGACCAGCTCGCGTTCGAGCAGCCGATCGGCAGCGGCCCGTATCTGATCGAGCGCTACGACAATGGCCGCACGATCACCTATCGGCGCAACCCCGCGTACTGGGGCGCCGACCTGCCGGTGCGGATCGGCACCAACAACTTCGAGCGGATCGTCTACAAGCTGTACGGCGACGGCGTCGCGCGGCTCGAGGCGTTCAAGGCCGGCGAATACGACGTGCTCGTCGAGTACATCGCGCGCAACTGGACGCGGCGCGACGTCGGCAAGCGTTTCGACAGCGGCGAGCTCGTCAAGCGCGAATTTCGCCAGCACAACGGCGCCGGCATGCAGGGTTTCTTCATGAACCTGCGCCGTCCGCTGTTTCGCGACGCGCGCGTGCGCCAGGCGCTCGACCTCGCGTTCGACTTCGAATGGCTGAACCGCCAGCTGTTCTACAGCGCGTACACGCGCCTCGACAGCTATTTCGCCGACACCGACCTGCAGGCGACCGGCATGCCGGGCGAGGGCGAGCTGAAGCTGCTCGAGCCGCTGCGCGCGCAGCTCGATCCGGCCGTGTTCGGCCCGATGGTCACGCAGCCGGACACGAATCCGCCGGGTTCGCTGCGCGCGAACCTGCTGAAGGCGCGCGCATTGCTCGCGCAGGCCGGCTGGACCTATCGCGACGGCGCGCTGCGCAACGCGAAGGGCGAGCCGTTCGCGTTCGAGATCCTCGACGATGCGGGGGGCGCGATGGAAGGCGTCGTGACCGCGTACCAGCGCAACCTCGCGAAGCTCGGCATCGCCGTACGTTTTCGCACGGCCGATTTCGCGCTGTTGCAGAAGCGTCTCGACGCGTTCGACTACGACATGACGACGATCCGCCTGCCGGGCGTGCAGGTGCCGGGCGCCGAGCAATATTCGCGTTACGCGAGCAAGTTCGCCGACGAGCCGGGCTCCGACAACCTCATCGGGCTGAAGTCGCCGGCCGTCGACGCATTGCTGCACGCGCTCGGTACCGCGCAGACGCGCGAGGATCTGCTCGACGCGACGCACGCGCTCGACCGCGTGCTGATGCACGGCTACTACGCGGTGCCGCAGTGGTACAGCACGACGCACCGGATCGCCTACAAGCGCTCGCTCGCCTATCCGCAGACGCTGCCGCTGTACTATTCGGCCGAAGGCTGGGTCGTGTCGACTTGGTGGGCGAAGCCCGATCACTGACCCGCACCCGCCTTTCGTCCAATCGCCCAACCGATCACGAGTCGACGCCCTATGTGGAGCTACATCCTCAAACGCCTGCTGCTGATGATCCCGACGCTCGTCGGCGTGCTGACGCTGACGTTCGCGGTGATCCAGTTCGTGCCGGGCGGCCCCGTCGAGCAGGCCGTGCAGGAATTGCGCAAGGGCGCGACGGAGCAGGGCGCGGTGCCGTTCGGCATGCGCGCGCACACCGGCGTCGACGCGCAGCAGCTCGCGCAGCTCAAGGCGCTGTACGGGTTCGACAAGCCGCCGCTCGAACGCTACTGGCTGATGCTCAAGCGCTTCGCGCGCTTCGATCTCGGCGACAGTTACTTTCGCCACCAGAGCGTGTGGTCGCTGGTCGTGCAGAAGCTGCCCGTGTCGATCAGCATCGGGCTGTGGACCTTCTTCCTCACGTACCTGATCTCGGTGCCGCTCGGCATCGCGAAGGCCGTGCGCAACGGTTCGCCGTTCGACGTCGCGACCAGCCTCGTCGTGCTCGTCGGTTATGCGATCCCGGGTTTCGTGCTCGGCGTGCTGCTGCTCGTGCTGTTCGGCGGCGGCTCGTTCTGGCAGCTCTTTCCGCTGCGCGGCCTCACGTCGGACAATTTCGCGCAGCTGTCGCTCGTCGGCAAGGTGCTCGACTACCTGTGGCACATCGCGCTGCCGATCACGGCGTCGGTCGTCGGCAGCTTCGCGGTCGTCACGATGCTCACGAAGAACGCGTTCCTCGACCAGATCCGCCGGCAATACGTGCTGACCGCGCGCGCGAAGGGGCTCTCCGAGCGCAGCGTGCTGTGGAAGCACGTGTTCCGCAACGCGATGCTGCCGCTGATCGTCGGCTTCCCGGCTGCGTTCATCGGCGCGTTCTTCACCGGCAGCCTGCTGATCGAGACGCTGTTCTCGCTCGACGGCCTCGGGCTGCTGTCGTACGAGTCGGTCGTGCGGCGCGACTATCCGGTCGTGCTCGGCACGCTGTACCTGTTCACGCTGATCGGGCTCGCGACCAAGCTGCTCTCCGATCTCTGCTACGTGTGGGTCGATCCGCGCATTCAATTCGACAACCTGGAACGCTGACATGAAACGATCCATTCGCATGCCCGGCGTGATCGGGCGAGGGGCGCGATGAACCGGGCCGTCGCGTCATCCCGCATCGACGCCGCGCGTGCGCGCGTGTCGCCGTCGCCCGCGCGCCGCGTGTGGCAGCGCTTCAGGCAGCAGCGTCTCGGCTACTGGAGCTTCGTGATCTTCGTCGTCGCGTTCGCCGCGAGCCTCGCGGCGCCGCTGTGGTCGAACGACAAGCCGCTCGTCGTGCGCTACGACGGCCAGACCTATTTCCCGATGTTCCATGCGTATCCGGAAACGACCTTCGGCGGCGATTTCCCGACGCCGGCCGACTACCTCGATCCGTACGTGCGCAAGCGGCTCGAGGCGCCCGGCAACTTCGTCGTCTATCCGCCGAACCGCTATTACTACGACACGCTGAACTACTTCTCGAACGTGCCGAACCCGGCGCCGCCGTCGCGCGAGAACTGGCTCGGCACCGACGCGCAGGGGCGCGACCTGCTCGCGCGGCTCGTCTACGGGTTTCGCATCTCGGTCGAGTTCGGGCTGATCCTGACCGTGATCGGCACGCTGCTCGGGATCGCCGCGGGTGCCGTGCAGGGCTTCTTCGGCGGGCGCATCGACATCGTCGGGCAGCGGCTGATCGAGATCTGGAGCTCGCTGCCCGAGCTGTACCTGCTGATCATCTTCGCGTCGATCTTCGAGCCGAGCTTCCTGCTGCTGATCGTGCTGCTGTCGCTGTTCGGCTGGATCGGGCTCGCCGACTACGTGCGCGCGGAGTTCCTGCGCAACCGCACGCAGGACTACGTGCGCGCGGCCCGCGCGATGGGGCTCACGAACTGGCAGATCATCTGGCGCCACGTGCTGCCGAACAGCCTCACGCCGGTGATCACGTTCCTGCCGTTCCGGATGAGCGGCTCGATCCTCGCGCTCACGAGCCTCGATTTCCTCGGGCTTGGCGTGCCGCCGCCGACGCCGAGCCTCGGCGAATTGCTCGCGCAGGGCAAGGGCAACCTCGACGCGTGGTGGATCTCGCTGTCGACGTTCGGCGTGCTGGTCGCGACGCTGCTGCTGCTGACCTTCATGGGCGATGCGCTGCGCAATGCGCTCGACACGCGGATCGCCGATTCGGTGCGCGCGGCGGGAGGGCAGCGATGAGCGAGCCGACCGTATCGACGCAGCGCGAGCCGCTGCTGTCGCTCGAGCATCTGCGCGTGCGCTTCGGCGACACGGTCGCGGTGGACGACGTGACGCTGGCGATCGGCCGCGGCGAGCGCGTCGCGCTCGTCGGCGAGTCGGGTTCCGGCAAGAGCGTGACCGCGCTGTCGATCCTGCGGTTGCTGCGCGACGCCGAGGTCAGCGGCGCGATCCGCTTCGCGGGGCAGGACCTTTCGACCAGGAGCGAGCGCGAGATGCGCGGGCTGCGCGGCTCGGACATCGCGATGATCTTCCAGGAGCCGATGACGGCGCTCAACCCGCTGTATACGATCGGCGTGCAGATCGGCGAGACGATCGTGCTGCACGACGGCGTCTCGGCCGTCGAGGCGCGCAAGCGCGCGATCGCGCTGCTCGCGCGCACGGGCATCGCGGAGCCGGACCGGCGCGTCGACAGCTATCCGCACCAGTTGTCGGGCGGCCAGCGGCAGCGCGCGATGATCGCGATGGCGCTCGCGTGCCGGCCGCGGCTGCTGCTTGCCGACGAGCCGACCACCGCGCTCGACGTGACGATCCGCGCGCAGATCGTCGACCTGTTGCTGGAGCTGCAGCGCGAGGAAGCGGAAAAGCGCGGGATGGCGATCCTGCTGATCACGCACGACCTGAATCTGGTGCGGCATTTCGCCGAGCGCGTCGCGGTGATGGAGCATGGCCGGCTCGTCGAGAGCGGGCCGGTCGAGCGGATCTTCGCGCAACCCGAGCATCCATATACGCAGCGGCTGCTGAACAGCCGGCCGCAGCGCACGGTCATGCCGGTGATGCCGATCGCGCCCGTCGTGCTCGACGCGCGGCACGTGAGCGTGCAGTTCGCGCGCAAGCGGCCGGGTTTCGCGGGCTGGTTCGGCACGGTGCCGGTGACGGCCGTCGCCGACGTGTCGGTGTCGGTGCGGCAGGGCGAGACGCTCGGCATCGTCGGGGAATCCGGGTCGGGGAAGTCGACGCTCGCGATGGCGCTGCTCGGGCTGCAGAAGACGGCCGGCGGCGAGATCGAATTCCAGGGGCGCGCGCTGTCGAGCTATCGCGGCCGCGAGCAGACCGCGCTGCGCTCGAACATGCAGGTGGTCTTTCAGGATCCGTTCAGTTCGCTTTCGCCGCGTCACACGATCGAGCGGATCGTCGGCGAGGGGCTCGAACTGCATCGCCCGGACATGACGCCCGACGCGCGCCGCGCGAAGTCGCTCGCGGTGCTGCGCGAGGTGGGCCTCGACCGCACGGTGCTGCAGCGTTATCCGCACGAATTCTCGGGCGGCCAGCGCCAGCGGATCGCGATCGCGCGGGCGCTGGTGCTGGAGCCGCGGATCCTGATCCTCGACGAGCCGACGTCGGCGCTCGACGTGTCGATCCAGCAGCAGGTGCTGAAGCTGCTCGCGAATTTGCAACAGAAATACAACCTCGGCTACGTGTTCATCAGCCACGACCTGGAGGTGATCGGCGCGATGGCGCACCGCGTCGCGGTGATGCAGGGCGGCGCCGTCGTCGAGTCGGGGGACGTGTCCGACATCTTCGCGAGACCGTCACATCCTTACACACAAAAGCTGTTGAAAGCGGTCTGGAAAGCGTGATAGGCGTCCAATGGTCTGATCATCTCGATTGTATTTATTAATTTGTTTTGACAAACGATTACGCGCTGGCTAGTATCGACCGAAATTTTCCGCCAATCAGCTGATTTTTAAGCACATTCCATCGACCAATGCAGCATCGATCCCTGACCCAGGCATGCGCGCGCACCATCGCCGGGCTATTCATCGGCGCCCTGTTCGCAGCAGCTCCCGGCGCGTTCGCCGACGAAGTCAGCAGTTTTAACCAGAATGTCACCAATTCGACTCAGATCGGGTCGGGTTCCTCCCTCCAGCAGGCCAGCACGCAGCCGTCGAGCGGCGGCGCGAAGTCGTTCCTCGCCGGCATGGCCGGCAAGGCGGGCGACGTGGTCGTCGGCGCGCTGAACATGATCGGCGTGCGTTATCGCTGGGGCGGCAACTCGCCGGATTCGGGCCTCGACTGCAGCGGCTTCGTCCGCTACGTGTTCCAGGACACGCTCGGCATGTCGCTGCCGCGTCGCGCGGAAGAGATGAGCCGCGTCGGCGAGAAGGTGAGCATGAGCAACCTGAAGCCGGGCGATCTGGTGTTCTTCAACACGATGCGCCGTACGTTCTCGCACGTCGGCATCTACATCGGCGACAACAAGTTCGTGCACTCGCCGTCGACGGGCAGCACCGTTCGCGTCGACGATCTCGACAGCGGCTACTGGGAAAAGCGGTTCACCGGCGCGCGCCGCATCGAATCGGAATTCCCGGCGATGAAGCCGGAAGACCTGCGGCGCGTGCGCGCGACGATCGGCGACGATTCGGCGAACGGCAACAACTGACGTTCGCCGGTCGGTCGGACCGGAAAAACCCTGTCACCGAAAGGCGGCAGGGTTTTTCGTTTTTGGGGCCGGCGTTGGTGGCGAGGCGGGTCGCGGGGCGGCGGCCCGGGCCGCCCGTTGCGGCGACAGCCGGGCTTACGCGGCAGCCACGCCGCGCGCGGCCGCGAGCTTGCGTTGCAGTTCCGGCATGATCCGCGCGACCGCTTCCTCGCCCGCGAGGATCGCCGCGTTGCGCTGGTTGAAGTCGCTGCCGCCCATCGCCGCGAGGTTCGGGCGGATCACGACGTCCGCGTACTTGTCGAGCTCGTAGGTCTTGATCGTCTGGCCCATGATCGTGAAGGTCTGCAGCAGCATCTCGATCGGGTTGTTGGTTGCCGCGCCGTCCGGCCGCGCCGAGATGTCGACCGCGATCACGAAGCTCGCGCCCATCTTGCGCGCGTACGACGCGGGCACCGGGCTCACGAGGCCGCCGTCGACATATTCGCGATTGCCGATCTTCACCGGTTCGAACACCGACGGCACGCTGCACGACGCGCGCACCGCGAGGCCCGTGTTGCCCTGCTGAAACAGGATCGGCTGGCCGCTCTGCAGATCCGTCGCGACGACGCCGAGCGGCTTCGCCATCTTCTCGATCGGCCGGTTGTTGAGCGTCTTGTTCAGGAAGTTCTGCAGCGCGACGCCTTGCAGCAGGCCGCGCGAGCGGAACGGCAGCGCCCAGTCGCTGATGGCCGCCTGGTCCATGTCGAGCGCGATCTTGTTGATCTGCAGCGCGCTCATGCCGGACGCATACAGCGCGCCGACCACCGATCCCGCGCTCGTGCCGGCGACGATCTCGACCGGGATGCCGCGCGCTTCGAGCGCCTTCAGCACACCGATGTGCGAGAAGCCGCGCGCGGCACCGCCGCCGAGCGCGATGCCGATCTTCACGGGCTTTTCCTGCGACTGGGCCGGGTTGGGGCGGGACTTGTCGCCGAATGACGTGCAGGCGGCGAGGCTGGCGGACGCGCAGGCGATCGTGAAGTGGCGGCGCGACAGGCGAGGGGACGACATCGAATGGTTCTCCGGCGGCTTGGCGGCGGGTTACACGGCCCGCGGCGGCGATAGGTTTCGAGCGGCCGCGCGGCAGGTTCCGGGCGGCCGGCGCCGCGCCGGCTGGCGGCCGCGGCGCGCACATCATAAAGCAAGCGGCGCGCTTGGCGCGATGTCCGGCGCGAGTATAATTCCGGCTTCTTTCCCGTTCCGGGCGTCGCCGGCTCCGTTGCTGTCCGGGCTGCCGCCGCCGTCCCGCGTCGAATCATTCATGCGCCCCAGGCGTTCGAGTTACCGTTTATGACCCGTCCTGTCCGTACCCGCTTCGCGCCGAGTCCCACCGGCTTCATTCACCTCGGCAACATCCGCTCCGCACTGTATCCGTGGGCATTCGCCCGCAAGATGAAGGGCACGTTCGTGCTGCGCATCGAGGATACCGACGTCGAGCGTTCGTCGCAGGAAGCGGTCGATGCGATCCTCGAGGGGATGCAATGGCTCGGCCTGGATTTCGACGAAGGCCCGATCTACCAGATGCAGCGGATGGACCGCTATCGCGAAGTGCTCGCACAGATGCTCGAGAAGGGCCTCGCCTACCCGTGCTACATGTCGGCCGAGGAACTCGACGCGCTGCGCGAACGCCAGCGCGAAGCCGGCCTGAAGCCGCGTTATGACGGCACGTGGCGTCCGGAGCCCGGCAAGGTGCTGCCGGAGCCGCCGGCCGGCGTGAAGCCCGTGCTGCGCTTCCGCAATCCGCTGACGGGCACGGTCGTGTGGGACGACGCGGTGAAGGGGCGTGTCGAGATCTCGAACGAGGAACTCGACGACCTCGTGATCGCGCGCCCCGACGGCACGCCGATCTACAACTTCTGCGTGGTGGTGGACGACATGGACATGGGCATCACGCACGTGATCCGTGGCGACGACCACGTGAACAACACGCCGCGCCAGATCAACATCCTGAATGCGCTCGGCGGCGAGCCGCCCGTCTACGCGCACCTGCCGACCGTGCTGAACGAGCAGGGCGAGAAGATGAGCAAGCGGCACGGCGCGATGAGCGTGATGGCGTACCGCGACGCGGGCTTCCTGCCGGAGGCGGTCGTCAACTATCTCGCACGCCTCGGCTGGTCGCACGGCGACGCCGAGATCTTCTCGCGCGAGCAGTTCGTCGAATGGTTCGATCTCGAGCATCTCGGCAAGTCGCCCGCGCAGTACGACCACAGCAAGCTGAGCTGGCTGAACGCGCATTACATCAAGGAAGCCGACAACGCGCGCCTTGCCGAACTCGCGAAGCCGTTCCTCGACGCGCTCGGCATCGACGACGCGGCGATCGCGACGGGTCCGGCGCTCGACGCGGTGGTCGGCCTGATGAAGGATCGCGCGACGACGGTCAAGGAGATCGCCGAAGGCGCGACGATGTTCTACCGGGTGCCGGCACCGGAAGCCGACGCACTTGCTCAGCACGTGACCGATGCGGTGCGCCCGGCGCTGGCCGATCTCGCCGCCGCGCTGAAGGCGGCCGACTGGACGAAGGAAGCGGTGTCGGCCGCGCTGAAGGCGACGCTTGCCACGCACAAGCTGAAGATGCCGCAGCTCGCGATGCCGGTGCGTCTGCTGGTGGCGGGCACGACGCATACGCCGTCGATCGATGCGGTGCTCGTGCTGTTCGGTCGCGACGTCGTGGTGTCGCGCATCGAGGCCGCGCTCGCCTGAGGTCGTGCGTCGACGAAGCTGTCCGCGTGCGGGTGCGCGGCAGCTTCGCAAAATATTTCGCGCGAATCGCAAAAAGGGTATTTACAAGTTCAAAGTAGGTCCATATAATCTCATTTCTGTTCTGCAAGGGGGTATAGCTCAGCTGGGAGAGCGCTTGCATGGCATGCAAGAGGTCAGCGGTTCGATCCCGCTTACCTCCACCAACAGAACAAGCTGAGTTGATTTGCGAAGCAGTGGTGGTAATAAATGCTTCACAAAATGATTCAAAGCAGTTAGAATTTCGGCCTTCGCTGTTGACCAGAAGTGAATAGCGAAAGTCAGACGGATCTGAAAAGATCATGTCCCCTTCGTCTAGAGGCCTAGGACATCACCCTTTCACGGTGAGTACAGGGGTTCGAATCCCCTAGGGGACGCCAGATTCAGCGGCGTTTCGTCGTAGAAGTGTCGCGAGGCTTGCAGGAACGTAACCGACGTCCTGCGGGTTGGGTAAGAAAGCTGGAGCGGTAGTTCAGTCGGTTAGAATACCGGCCTGTCACGCCGGGGGTCGCGGGTTCGAGTCCCGTCCGCTCCGCCAGAACGAAGCCCGTTCAAGACGTTTTTGAGCGGGCTTTTGTATTAAGGATGTAAGCAGTACGTTGTCCCCTTCGTCTAGAGGCCTAGGACATCACCCTTTCACGGTGAGTACAGGGGTTCGAATCCCCTAGGGGACGCCAGATTCAGCGGCGTTTCATCGAAGTGTCGCAACGCGTGCAGGAACGTGACGAGATCCTGCAGGCGGTGGTGCAGAAAGCTGGAGCGGTAGTTCAGTTGGTTAGAATACCGGCCTGTCACGCCGGGGGTCGCGGGTTCGAGCCCCGTCCGCTCCGCCAGAACGAAGCCCGTTCAAAGAACGTTTTTGAACGGGCTTTCTCGTTAAGGATGTAAGCAGTACGTTGTCCCCTTCGTCTAGAGGCCTAGGACATCACCCTTTCACGGTGAGTACAGGGGTTCGAATCCCCTAGGGGACGCCAGATTTCGGCGTCGTTCGAACAAACGATGCGCCGGCAGGAAGTAACCGACGCCTGCCAGGCAAGCAGCAAGACTGGAGCGGTAGTTCAGTCGGTTAGAATACCGGCCTGTCACGCCGGGGGTCGCGGGTTCGAGTCCCGTCCGCTCCGCCAAAAAATGAAGAAGCCCGCCTCGTGCGGGCTTTTTCATTTGCATCGTCGTCGCGCCCGCTGGCGGGCGCGTGACCGCGGAGCGGAGGAAGCCGCCTGCGCGGCTTCCGGCGGGACTCGAAGGGATGCGCGTGCACGCGCATCCGCGGCCTGCAGGATGTAGGCGAGTCCCGTTCGCTCCGCCAAAAAATGAAGAAGCCCGCCTCGCGCGGGCTTTTTCATTTGCATCGTCGTCGCGCATATCACCGGTCGCGCACCCGCCCACCGCTACGAGAAATTCGCGATTGCATCCGCGCGCGACTGCGTTATCGTGGCGGGATGCGTTCTTGACCCCTGCGTGATGCTCGACCCGACCGACCTGCGACTCCTGTATCAGCTCCGGCCCGCGGAACCCGGCGATTTCCCGTTCGCCGAAGCGCTGACGCACGGCAACATGGGCGGCTATTACAAGCGCCATGGACTCGTGTGGCGCAGCGACCTGTTCTACGCGAGCTGGCGTGAATCCGAGAACTTCATCCTCGAGGCCGACGGCGAGCGCATCGGCGTGCTGCGCGTGACCGAGGAAGGCGATTCGCTGCACATCCGCGACGTGCAGATCGCGGCCGGCCATCGCGGGCAGGGGGCCGGCACCTACATGCTCGACATGTCGCATCGCTGGGCGCGTGCGCGCGGGCTGCACGAACTGCAGCTGCGCGTGTTCGTCGACAATCCCGCCGCGCGCCTTTACCTGCGCATGGGCTACCGGGTCGCCGGGCCGCGGCTCTCGCAGCTGGGCTCGATCCGCCACATGGTGCGGCCGGTCTGAAGGTCTGGCGATGCGGCGCGCGGTCAGCGAGCCGCGTCGATCGCGTTGTCGTCGGGTGTTTCGTCTTCCGCGAGGCTGCCTTCCGCGCCGCGATGCTCGTAGCCGCGCAGCATGAACGCGCGCGGGCTTTGACCGAAGGCACGGCGGAACATCGCCGAGAACGCGCTCTGGCTCTGGTAGCCGAGTTCGCGCGCGATATGCGACAGCGGGCGCCCCTGGTTCAGCAGCGGGATCGCCCGCGCCAGCAGCGCCTGCTGGCGCCACTGCGAAAAGCTCACGCCCAGCTCCTGCTTGAAGAGCCGCGAAATCGTGCGTGTGCTCGCGCCGACCTCGCTCGCCCAGTGTTCGAGCGACTCCGCATGCGCCGGGTGCGCGAGCACCGATTCGCACAGCATGCGCAGACGCTTCTCGTCGGGCATCGGCACCGCGAGCGGCAGCGGTTCGGCGTGGCTCAGCTCGTCGAGCACGAGGCCGCACAGCAGCCGCTCGCGCGCGGCGCTCAGGTCGCGTGCGTCGAGCGCGACGATTAGCTCGCGCAGCAGCCCCGTCACCTCGACGACGCGGCACGCGTCGAGCCCGTCCGGCACGATCGACTCGTCGATATACAGCGTCCGCAGATAGGCCTCCTCGACGATCACGACCTCGTGCGTCACGTGCGGCGGCACCCAGATCGCGCGGGACGGCGGCACCATCCACGTCGTGCCGGTCGTCGCGACGCGCAGCACGCCGCGCGACGCATACGCGAGCTGCGCCCACGCGTGCGTATGCAGCGGGATGCGGCGGCCGGCGTCGACCTGCCGCGCGCGCACGCGCATCGGATGGACGGCGGTCGGCGCGAATTCGGGCGGAATGTCGATGACGTCGTACGGGTTCGATGCGTCGGCTTGGACGGGCGGATTCATGGGCGGTTCGGGCAGCGCGGCGGCGATGCCGTTATTTTAGAAGGCGCAGCGCGTGCGCATGCGGCGGTTTCCCGGGCGATCATGCCGTGTTCAAATGAACGTTGTGTGGGCGCCGGCGCTTCCCGGGCAGCGGGCCGCCGCTGCGAGCGCCGGCGGCTTCGAACCATCCGGCCGGTATCGCGGTCTATCGTGGCAGGCGCATTTTCATGTAAAGCGCGCGAACACGGCAATCACGAATCGAAGAGGAGAACCACGATGCGTTACGTATTCGTCTACGGCACCTTGCGTGCCGGACAAGCCAACGACATCGGCCATGCGGCCGCACGGCACGGAATCGCGGCGCCGACGCTGCTGGGCGCGGCCGCGCTGCCGGGCGAGCTGTACGATTTCGGCACGTATCCGGGAATGATCGCCGGGCCGGTGTCCGGCAAGTCGCTGGTCTGGGGCGATGTCTACGAGGTCGACGAGCGACTCGTCCCCGTGCTCGACGAGATCGAGCGCGTCTATCCGGGCGTCGACTCGCTGTTCAAGCCGGAAGAAGTGACCGTCGCGCTGGGCGGCCGGCAGTATGCATGCCTGTATTATCCGATCGCCGCGCATGCGGTCGCCGGGCGTCCGCGTATCGAATCGGGTGACTGGGCCCAGCACCGACGCGAGCAGGAAACCGCGTGAGCGTTCCGGCGGCAGCCGGATTCGCGTCAAATGAAAAAGCGCCCCGCAGGGCGCTTTTTTGCGGTCATCGCAGGGGACGGGCGGCGACGCGTGGCAGGCCGCCGGTCGCTGCGTGTCGCGGCGTCAGATTTCCTCGTACAGCGGCAGCGTCAGGAATTCGGTGAAGCCTTCCGACGTCGACATCTGTTCGAAGATGGCCGCGGCGCGCTCGTACGGCTGCGTGTTGCCGCCGACCGAGCGCTTGACGTTGTCGAGCTCGATCTTCGCGAATGCGCGCACGAGCTCGGCCGTGACCTTGCGGCCGTCGTCGAGCACGCCCTTCGGCGAGCGGATCCACTGCCACACCTGCGAGCGGGAGATCTCGGCCGTGGCCGCGTCTTCCATCAGGTTGTGGATCGGCACGCAGCCGTTGCCGTCGAGCCATGCACCGAGGTAGTGGATGCCGACGTTGATGTTGTTGCGCAAGCCGGCCTCGGTGATCGGCGCTTCCGGCTGGAAGTCGAGCAGGTTGCTGCCTTCGACCTGCACGTCGTCGCGCTGCTTCGCGATCTGGTTCGGCCGGTCGCCGAGCACCTTGACGAACTCTTCCATCGCGATCGGCACGAGGCCGGGGTGCGCCACCCAGCCGCCGTCGTAGCCGTCGGTCGCGTCGCGCTGCTTGTCCGAGCGCACGCCGCCCATCGCCTTGTCGTTCGCTTCCGGATCGTTCTTGATCGGGATCAGCGCGCTCATCCCGCCGATCGCCGGCGCGTTGCGCTTGTGGCAGGTCTTCAGCAGCAGCAGCGCGTACGCGCGCATGAACGGCACCGTCATCGTGATCTTCGAACGGTCCGCGAGGCAGAAGTCACGGTCGTTCTTGAATTTCTTGATCGCCGAGAAGATGTAGTCCCAGCGGCCGGCGTTCAGCCCCGAGCTGTGTTCGCGCAGTTCGTACAGGATCTCGTCCATCTCGAACGCGGCAAGGATCGTCTCGATCAGCACCGTCGCGCGGATCGTGCCGCGCGGCACGCCGACCGCTTCCTGCGCGGCGACGAAGATGTCGTTCCACAGGCGCGCCTCGAGATGGCTTTCCATCTTCGGCAGGTAGAAGTACGGGCCCGAGCCGCGCGCGATCAGTTCCTTCGCGTTGTGGAACAGGAACAGCGCGAAATCGAAGATGCCGCCGGACACGCGCTGGCCGTCGACCGTCACGTGCTTCTCGTCGAGGTGCCAGCCGCGCGGACGCACGATCAGCGTCGCGACCTTGTCGTTCAGCCGGTACGACTTGCCGTTCTGCTCGAGCGAGATCGTGCGGCGCACCGCGTCCTTCAGGTTGATCTGGCCGTCGATCTGGTTGGTCCAGCTCGGCGCATTCGAGTCCTCGAAGTCCGTCATGTACGAATCGGCGCCCGAGTTCAGCGCGTTGATGATCATCTTGCGCTCGACGGGCCCCGTGATCTCGACACGGCGGCATTGCAGGTCGGCCGGCAGCGGCGCGACCTTCCAGTCGCCTTCGCGGATCGACTTCGTTTCGGCCAGGAAGTCGGGGCGCTCGCCCGCGTCGAGGCGTTTGGTGCGCTCGACGCGCGCCTGCAGCAGCGTCTGGCGACGCGGTTCGAACGCGCGGTGCAGCGCGGCGACGAGTTCCAGTGCCGCGGGCGTCAGGATCGCTTCGTAACCCGGCTTGATTTCGCCGGTGATCGTCATGCCTTGCGGCAGCGTGATCGGGGTGCTCATGAGTCTCATCTCCTTGGTCGGTCAGTTGCGGTTTCGGTGAAGGGGGAAGGCGGCAGCGCCGCGAACGTCATGCGCCCGGGCCGGGGCGCGTGCGGTTTGCGGGCCTGCCGGACGGAGCCGGGGCGGCGAGGAAGGCGAGCAGATCGGCCATGCCGGTGCCCGTGCCGTCGGGCGGCGCGCCGAGTTCCTCGGCGGGCGCGCCCGTACGGTTGAGCCAGAACGTCGTGTAGCCGAACCAGACGGCACCGGCGACGTCCCACGCGTTCGACGACACGAACACGATGCCGCGCGGGTTCGACCCGAACGCGGCGGTGCCGAGCGCGTAGGCGGCCGGACTCGGCTTGTACGCACGCGCCGTGTCGGCCGACAGCACGCGATCGAACAGTCCGGACATGCCGGCGCTCTTGATCGCGATGTCGAGCATCTGCGGGGTGCCGTTCGACAGGATCCCGAGCGGCGGGCGCGGTTCGAGCGCGCGCAGCTTGCGCAGCGCGGGCACGGTGTCGGGATAGGTGGACAGGCACGCGTATTCGTCCATCAGCCGCTTCTCGGCCGCGCTGTTCAGCGCAAGCCCGAGCCGACGCGCGGCGAAGCGCAGCGCGTCGAGCGTGACGTCCCGGAACGGGCGATAGTGCGCACCGCCCGGATCGGCGAGCGTGCGCAGCTGCGAGTATTCGATTTGCTTGCGTCGCCACAGCTGCGACAACCGTTCCCCGTGTCCGGGAAACATCTGCTCCGCCGCGGCCAGGACCGCCCGGACGTCGAACAACGTGCCGAATGCGTCGAAGAGGATGGCGTCGGGAGAGGAGAGTGTCGTTGTGGCCGACATAGCCTTGCGCTCCAGTTTCAGAGGTCGGATCGATTCTATTCGTGATCGTATGGTCTAAAAAAGACGCTATTCATCACTTGATCTTTTACTTTCATATACCTAATCTCGAGCGGCTCAAGCTATTTGACGGACGGCGGTGCCGTCCTTGCGACTCATGGACCGGTTCAAGCAGATCGAAACGTTCGCCGCGGTCGCGGCGAAGGGCAGCCTGTCGGCGGCCGCGCACGCGGAAGGGGTCGCGCCGGCGATCATCGGCCGCCGCCTCGACGCGCTCGAGGAGCGGCTCGGCGTGAAGCTGCTGGTGCGCACCACGCGCAAGCTCACGCTGACGTTCGAAGGCTCGGCGTTTCTCGAGGATTGCCAGCGGATCATCAACGACATGCAGAACGCGGAGGCGAGCGTGTCGGCCGGCGGCGTCAAGGCGAGCGGCCACCTGCGGATTTCCGCGCCGGCCGGCTTCGGCCGGCGGCACGTCGCGCCGCTCGTGCCCGAATTCAGCGTCGGGCATCCGGACGTATCGGTCACGCTCGACTTGTCCGACCGGATGGTCGACCTCGTCAACGAGGGGTTCGATTGCGCGGTGCGGCTCGGCGAGCTGCCCGATTCGTCGCTCGTGTCGCTGAAGCTCGGCGAGAACCGCCGCGTCTGCGTCGCGTCTCCCGCCTATCTGGCGCGGCGCGGCACGCCGGTCACGCTCGCGGAGCTGGCACGGCACAACTGCCTCGCGCTCGCGGCGAACGCGAACCAGCAGCGCGGCTGGACGTTCCAGGAGGGCGACAAGGTCGTGTCGATCCGCGTGAACGGCACGATGGAATGCTCGGACGGCGCGGTGCTGCACGAGTGGTGCCTCGAAGGTTACGGCCTGGCATGGCGTTCGTGGTGGGAGGTCGGCGACGACATCGCGGCCGGCCGGCTCGTCAGCGTGCTCGACGCGTTTGCCGCGCCGCCGATCGGCATCCACGCGGTGTTTCCGCAGCGCCGTCATCTGCCGCTGCGCGTGCGCCTGTTTCTCGATTACCTGAAGCACACCTACGAGCAGCCCGGTTATTGGGGCGAGCAGGCGGCGCGCGCCCGCGCGTTTCCGATATGAGGGCGAACCCGCTGCCGGTGCCGGTCGGGCGATTTCGCGCACTACAATCGTAAGAGGCATCTCCGATGCGTCGCGGCCGGTCCGGACGGGTTCGCGGCGCGCGGCGTGCGATTGACGAAGGAGGGCGCGATGTTCCGGCACATCCTCGTTCCAACCGACGGTTCCGAACTGTCGCAGAAGGCGATCGACGGCGCGATCGACCTGGCGCGCGCGGTCGGCGCGCGCGTGACGGCCTACGCGTGCCTGCCGCAGTACCCGTACTCGCCGTTTTCCGAAGTGATCATCGAACCGCCCGCGGATTTCCGCGCGCGCAGCGAGCGCGAGGCACGCGCGCATCTCGGCGAGGTCGAAGCGGCCGCGCGGGCGGCCGGTGTCGTCTGCGACACGTGGACGAGCGTGCATCCGTCGCCGTATCTCGGCATCATCGAGGCGGCCGAACGCGGCGGTTGCGACGTGATCTTCATGGCGTCCCACGGACGCCGCGGGCTCGGCAGCCTGCTGATCGGCAGCGAGACGCAGCGCGTGCTGACCCATACGAAAATTCCGGTGATCGTTTATCGGTAGGGCGGTGCCGCCCTCGGCCGGGCGGGCAGCGTCGCAAAAAAGGGCGCGCCGGACGAAGCCGGCGCGCATCGTTGCAGGCGGCCCGCAGGCCGCGCGGCCGGTCGCGCGATTCGCATCGCGCGCCTGCCGTCTCCTCCCTGATTGTTGTCCGGTGGCCGGCGCCGCGCCGTGACGAGGCGCGCCCCGGCGCGGCGTTTGCGCGTGTTACGCGACCTTCTTGCCGTCGAAGAACTGTTCGTCCTCGGTCGAGCCGTGCAGCGCGGTCGTCGACGCTTCGCGCTCGACCGTCTGCGTCACCGCGTCGAAGTAGCCGGTGCCGACTTCGCGTTGATGCTTGACGGCCGTGAAGCCCTTGTCGGCGGCCGCGAACTCGGCCTGCTGCAATTCGACGAACGCGCTCATCTGCGTGCGGGCATAGCCGTGCGCGAGGTTGAACATCGAGTAGTTCAGCGCGTGGAAGCCGGCCAGCGTGATGAACTGGAACTTGTAGCCCATCGCACCGAGTTCCTTCTGGAACTTCGCGATCGTCGCGTCGTCGAGGTTCTTCTTCCAGTTGAATGACGGCGAGCAGTTGTACGACAGCAGCTTGCCCGGGAACTGCTTGTGGATCGCTTCCGCGAACTTCTTCGCGTACTCGAGATCCGGCTTGCCGGTTTCGCACCAGATCAGGTCGGCGTACGGCGCGTACGCGAGGCCGCGCGAGATCGCCTGCCCGAGGCCCGGCTTGGTGCGGAAGAAGCCCTCCACCGTGCGCTCGCCGGTCAGGAACGGCTTGTCGTTGTCGTCGACGTCGGACGTGATCAGGTCGGCCGCTTCCGCGTCGGTACGCGCGACCAGCACAGTCGGCGTGCCCATCACGTCGGCCGCGAGACGCGCGGCCGACAGCTTCGCGACGGCTTCGCGCGTCGGCACCAGCACCTTGCCGCCCATGTGGCCGCACTTCTTCACCGACGCGAGCTGGTCCTCGAAGTGGACGCCCGATGCGCCGGCCTCGATCATCGCCTTCATCAGCTCGAACGCGTTCAGCACGCCGCCGAAACCGGCTTCCGCGTCGGCGACGATCGGTGCGAAGAAGTCGACATAACCTTCGTCGCCCGGGTTCTTGCCTTCCGACCACTGGATCTGGTCGGCGCGCGTCAGCGTGTTGTTGATGCGCTTCACGACGAGCGGCACCGAGTTCGCCGGGTACAGCGACTGGTCCGGGTACATTTCTCCCGCGACGTTCGCATCGCCGGCCACTTGCCAGCCGGACAGGTAGATGGCCTTCAGGCCGGCCTTCACCTGCTGCATCGCCTGGTTGCCGGTCAGCGCGCCGAGCGCGTTGACGAACGGTTCGTTGTTGATGAGGCCCCACAGCTTTTCCGCGCCGCGCTTGGCCAGCGTGTGCTCGATCGGGACCGAGCCGCGCAGGCGGACGACGTCCTCCGCCGAGTAGCCGCGCTTGATGCCCTTCCAGCGCGGATCGGTTTCCCATTGCTTCTGCAGTTCCAGTGCCTGTTGCTGACGCGACATGATGAGCTCCTTGATGCGGTGTATTGCCGAATGCGCCGAATCTGACGGTCGTGATGCGGTTCGCGAAGCGGGGCGCGTGCCATTCCGTTTCGTGAAGTCTTGTATAAGAGTCTAGGCAAATCGGCAGGCGCGAAACAGGGGGCTTTGCACGGGATCGGGTAAATTTTTAACCGTTTTAAATCAACGATTTATATTTATCATTTCGAGATAAGAAATGCTTTTTCCCATCCCGCAATCGCACCGGTTGTGCCGTGCAACATGATTTTTTACGACGCAAAAAAATTTTTCGCATCGTGAAATGTCGGGCGAGGCGAAAAAAAACCGGCGCAGGTGCGCCGGTCGGCTGGACGGGTGGGGCCCATCCATGGGGCGGCGGCGAGGCGCCGCCCGTGCGTGCTTACGACGCGGAGTTGCTGCGGCGCGGGCCGCCGCTGCGCTGGCCGTCGCGACGCGGGCCGCCGTCACGGCTGCCACCCGGCTTGCCGCTCCAGCCGCCGCCATTGCCGCCGCCGTAGCTGCGGCCGCCGCTGCCGTTGCCGGCGTAACCGCCGCCCGGCTTGCCGCCGAAGCGACGACCGCCGCCGTTACCGCCGCCCGGACGGCCGCGGCCGCCGGTGGCGCCGTTGCGCGGGGGCGCCTTGCGCGGCTCGAACCCTTCGATCACGTTGACCGGCAGCGGCGAGCGCACGAAGCGCTCGATGCGCTTGAGCGCGCCTTGCTCGGCGTGGTGCACGAGGCTCACTGCCGTGCCCGAACGGCCTGCGCGGCCGGTACGGCCGATACGGTGAACGTAATCTTCCGCGAACTTCGGCAGGTCGTAGTTGAACACGTGCGTGATGCCCGGGATGTCGATGCCGCGTGCCGCGACGTCGGTGGCCACCAGCACGCGCACGCGGCGCTCGCGCAGCGCACGGATCGTGCGGTTGCGCGCGCCCTGCGGCAGGTCGCCGTGCAGCGCGGCCGATTCGAAGCCTGCATCGGCAAGACGGCCGGCGAGCTGGTCGGCGTCGATCTTGGTTGCCGTGAAGATGATGGCCTGGTCGAGTGCGTCGTCGCGCAGCAGGTGATCGAGCAGGCGATCCTTGTGATCGCGGTCGTCGACGTAGTGCACGGTCTGCGCGATGTTGGCGCGCGACTCGAGGCGCTGCTGGATCTCGATGCGTTCCGGATCCTTCAGCAGGCGGCTCGTCAGCGAACCGATCTTGCCGTCGAGCGTGGCCGAGAACAGCATCGTCTGGCGCGACGCGGGCGTGGCGTCGACGATCGTTTCGATGTCTTCGATGAAGCCCATGTCGAGCATGCGGTCGGCTTCGTCGAGCACGAGCATCTTCAGTTCGGACAGGTCGATACGGCCGCGCTCGAGGTGATCGAGCAGACGGCCCGGCGTGGCGACCAGGATTTCCGGGTTCTTCGCGAGCAGCATCAGCTGCTGGCCGTAGGCGACGCCGCCGAGGATGCTGACCGTGCGCAGGCGCTTCAGGTGCTTGCCGTACGTCGATGCGGCCGTGGTGACCTGCATCGCGAGTTCGCGGGTCGGCGTCAGCACGAGCAGGCCCGGGCGCGCGACGGGTTGCGGGCGGCGCGCACGGCGGTCGCCCTGGTTCGGTTCACGCGGCGCGCGCGGTTGCTGCGCCAGCGTCTTCTGGAGCTGCGCGAAACGTTCGATCGCGGGCAGCATGAATGCGGCGGTCTTGCCCGAACCGGTCGGGCTCGACACCAGCAGGTCGCGGCCGGCGATGCCGGCCGGAATCGCGCGCTGCTGGACCGGCGTCGGCTTCACGTAGCCGGCGGCCTGCAGCGCGGAGACGATCTCCGGCGACAACCCGAGCGACGCGAAGCTCGGCTCGTCCGACGCCGGTTCGACCGCGGCCGGTGCGGCGGCGTCGTCGAGACCGAGCGCTTGGTCGGCAATCGCGTTGAGCGGGCTGGAGTTGATGCTCGAAGTCATAACAATCCTTGAAACACAGTGGGTGAAACGTCGGCGCCAATCGCGCATACCCAAGTCGTCGGATTCAGCGAGCAAATCGGGAAACGGGTGCAATCCGCCGAACCGTCGGCGGATGAGGCATTAGAAGCTGTTTTGGGTGCGGCGCGCTTCAGGAGCGGGGCCGCCAGCCTGATAAGTGACGACCGCGAAGGTCGAAGCAGGAGGGGACAGGTTCTAAACCGGATTGGAGCTTAACGCTACGAGGCGTCTGGCCGGAACGGCTTGCGAGCCGAGCGCGGGAGGTGACGCAGCCAGCATTATAAAGATATTTGCTGCGCTGCGCCACTGATTTGATTGCCTATTGCGGCGGCGGGCGATCCGCTCAGGAAGCCGTGCCGTTTTTCAGCGATTCGACGAGTTCGACGTACTGCTGCTTTGCCGCATCCGGCGACGTGCCCTTCAGCGCGTCCCACGCGTCGTACTTGTATTTGCCGACGATGTCGGTGAAGCCCGGCTTGTCGCCATGCGCATCGCCGTCGGTGGCCTGCTTGAACAGCGCGTAGAGGCGCAGCAGGGTCAGGTTGCCCGGGCGTTCGGTCAGTTGCTTGACGTCGATCTGGGCCTGGTCGAATTGGGCGGCGAGTTCGCTCATCGGGTGTCTCCGTAAGGGTTTCAGATCGGGCGATCTTAACAAGCGGACCGCCGCGCGGGGTCGAGCGATCCTTCCAAACCGCCGCCGCTGCCGCGTATGCGCACGGATCGGTCCCGATCGCCCGTGGGAGCGGGGCGCCGCATTACAATGTCGGCCATGACGCAAACAGTGCTCCTCGCCATCGATACGTCGACCGAATACTGCTCGGTCGCGCTGCTGCGCTCGGCCCATGCCGATGACGCCGTTTCCTCCCCGCAAACCTGGGTCCGCCACGAACCGACGGGCGCCGTGTCGAGCACGCGCGTGCTGCCGGCGATCCAGGAACTCTTCGCCGAATCGGGGCTGACGCTCGCCGATTGCGACGCGATCGCGTTCGGCGCGGGCCCCGGCTCGTTCACGGGCCTGCGCACCGCGACCGGCATCACGCAAGGCCTCGCGTTCGGCGGCGGGCTGCCGGTCGTGCCGATCGGCACGCTGCTCGCGTGCGCCGAGCACGCGCGACTGCGCGCACCCGGCACGACCCGCGTGCTGGCCGCGCTGGATGCGCGGATGGATGAGGCCTACTGGGCCGATTTCGAATGGGACGCCGCCGCCGGCGACTGGCGCACGCTGCATCCGGCTTCGCTCGATGCGCCGGGTGCCGTCGGTGTGCCCGACGTGCCGTTCACGCTCGCGGGCAACGCGGCCGCCGCGTTCGGCGCGCAGTTGCCGGCCGCGGCGCGTGCGGCCGTGATCGACGGCGACGCGATGCCGCATGCGCTGGCCGTCGCGCATGCCGCGCTGCGCGCCTTCCGCGCCGGGCGGGTGGTGCCGGCCGATCAGGCCGCGCCGGAATACGTACGTGACAAGGTCGCGCAGACGACCGCCGAGCGCGTCGCGGCACGGGCCGCGCAGACGGGCGGAGCGAAGGGATGACAGGGGTTTTGCTGAGCGACCGCTATCTCACGCCGATGACGGACGCCGATCTCGACGAGGTCGTCGCGATCGAGCACGTCGCGTACGAATTCCCGTGGAGCCGCGGCAACTTCGAGGATTCGTTGCGCAACGGCTACTTGGGCGTGTGCCTGCGGCACGTGACGGGGACGCTCGTCGGCTATTGCGTGCTGATGCCCGTGATCGACGAGATGCACCTGCTGAACCTGTGCGTCGCGCCGGCCGCGCAGCACGCGGGCGCGGGCCTTGCGCTGCTGCGCGAGGCCGTGCGCATTGCGCGCGCGGAGCGGCTCGACGGGGTGCTGCTCGAGGTGCGGCCGTCCAATCCGCGTGCGATTCATCTGTATGAACGGTTCGGCTTCGTGACGATCGGCCGCCGCAAGAACTACTATCCGGCGAAGCATCGCAGCCGGGAGGACGCGATCGTGATGCGTCTGACGCTGAACAAGGACGAGGGGAACGCGCATGGCATGGGCTGAAGCGGCGCTCGAGGAACTGGGCCTCGCGCAGATCTGGGTGCGACGCGGGCAGCGCGCGGATAACGGTGCGGCGGCCGAAGCGCCCGTTCTTGCGCAAGCCGGGCCGGACGACGGGGTGTCCGCCGCCGCGGCCGAGCGGCCGGGACGCACGGCGCGCCCGCCGGTACAAGACGATGCATCGCCTGCAGCGGTAAGCGCAGACGATGCTGCACCGGCGCGCCGTGTTGCCGCGGGCGATCGCGCGCCCGCGCCGGTTGCCTCGGCCGACACGATCCCGCCGATGGACGACGTGCCGCCCGCCGGCGCCGACGATTTCGCGTGGTTCGACGCGGCGCCGCCGGGCAATCCCGCGCCGGTGGCCGAAGCGCGTCCCGCCGGCCCGCCGGTCGCCACCCTCGACTGGGAGGCGCTGGCCGCGCGCGTGGCCGACTGCACGCTGTGCCGGCTGTGCGAGAAGCGGACCAACACGGTGTTCGGCGTCGGCGACCGCGAAGCCGACTGGATGCTGATCGGTGAAGCGCCGGGCGAAAACGAGGACAAGCAGGGCGAGCCGTTCGTCGGCCAGGCCGGCAAGCTGCTCGACAACATGCTGCAGTCGCTGTCCCTCAAGCGTGGCGACAACGTGTACATCGCGAACGTGATCAAGTGCCGCCCGCCCGGCAACCGCAACCCGGAGCCGGACGAGGTCGCCAGCTGCGAGCCTTATCTGCAGCGCCAGGTCGCGCTCGTGAAGCCGAAGCTGATCGTCGCGCTCGGCCGTTTCGCCGCGCAGACGCTGCTGAAGACGGACGCGAGCATCGCGTCGCTGCGCGGCCGCGTGCATGCCTACGAAGGCGTGCCGGTGATCGTCACCTATCACCCGGCGTACCTGTTGCGCAGCCTGCAGGACAAGTCGAAGGCGTGGGCCGACCTGTGCCTTGCGCGCGACACGTTCCAGCGTACGGAAGGCGCCGACGCGAGCGGGCCGGCCGGGCAATGACGACCGGCGCGGCGTACGCATTCGTCGATACGCTGCGCGATACCGCGGTTCGCGATCTCGGCTGGCTGCTGGCCAGCCCGAGCCTGCTGACCGCGGTGCCGGGCGCGCCGCTTGCGCGGCCGTGGCCGGATGCGGCCGGGCGAGCGGCCGTCGAAGCGTGGCTCGCCGCGCTCGATGCGCAGCCCGAGCCGCTGCATCGCGCGCTCGATGGGTTCCGGCCGACCCGGCTCGGCCGTTACGCGGAATGCCTGCTCGAATATTTCCTCACGCACGGCCCGTCGCTGCGGCTGGTCGCGGCCAATCTCCCGCTGCGCAGCAACGGCAGGACGCTCGGCGAAGTCGATTTCCTCGTCGATGCGCCGGACGGGCAGCGCCTGCATTGGGAACTCGCGGTGAAGTGCTATCTGTGCGCACCGGTGCACGATGGCGCGACGCTCGCCGATTTCGTCGGCCCCAATCTCGTCGACCGGTTCGACCGCAAGCGCGGCCGGTTGCTCGATCACCAGTTGCGGCTCGGCGAACACGACGGGTTCGCGCGGCTCGGCTATGGCGCGCCGTCCGACGCGCAGATGTTCATCAAGGGCTGGCTGTTCTATCCGCACGGCGCGCCGTTGCCGCCGGTTTCAGCGGAAATCGCGCCGGATCATCCGCGTGGATTCTGGCTGACGCACGCGCAGTGGCAGGCGTGGGCGGCCGCGCAGCGTGCCGGTCTCGCGTGGAGTGTATTGCCGCGGCTGGCGTGGCTCGCGCCGCGGCGGGTTGCCGCCGATGCCGGCTTCGAACCCGAACCGCTGGCGGCGGCCCTGGAACTGCCGCCCGTGCTGACGCGCGAGGCGCCCTCATTGATCGGCATCCATGAAAAGGGCAGCGACGGCACGTGGCGCGAAACGGCGCGCGGCTTCGTCGTGCCCGACGACTGGCCGGCGCGTGCGCGGGCGTTCGCCGCGCAGGATCACTGACGCCGCGTCAGCGGGCGCTTACCACCAGCGATGAAAGTGATGGACGGGGCCGACGCCGTGGCCGACGTCGAGGTGCCCGCTCGCGGCGATCGCGCCGGTCAGGTAGGCCTTGGCTTCACGCACCGCGCTTTCGAGGTCGGGCTGCTGCGGCAGCAGTGCGGCGATCGCCGACGACAGCGTGCAGCCGGTGCCGTGCGTGTTGCTGACCGGCACGCGCGCGCCGTCGAGCCGCACGGTGCGCGCCGCCTCGACGAGCCAGTCGGGGCTCGCGGACGCGTCGGGCAGGTGACCGCCTTTCATCAGCACCGCGCGCGCGCCCGTTTGCAGCAACGCGTGGCCTTGCCGGACCATGTCGTCCTCGGTGGTGGCGGGCGCATCGCCCAGCAGCGCGGCCGCTTCGGGCAGGTTCGGCGTGACGACCGTCGCGAGCGGCAGCAGCGCGTCGCGCAGCGCATCGACTGCATCGGGCGCGAGCAGCGCGTGCGAACTCTTCGAGATCATCACCGTGTCGAGCACGACGAAGCGCGGCGCGTAACGCCGCAGCGCGTCGGCGACCGCGTGGACGATCGCCGCGTTCGCGAGCATGCCGATCTTGACCGCATCGATGCGGATGTCGTCGAACACCGCGTCGAGCTGTGCGGTGACGAATGCGGCGTCCGGCGCGTGTACCCCCGTCACGCCGCGCGTGTTCTGCGCGGTCAGCGCGGTGATCACGCTCGCGCCGTACGCGCCGAGCGCGGAAAAGGTCTTCAGGTCGGCCTGGATGCCCGCGCCGCCGCCCGAATCGGAGCCGGCGATCGTCAGGAGGTTGGGTATCGGTTGCGTCATGAGGGCAGCGCGCCGGTTCGAAGACCGGCGCCGGCGGACGGAAACGGGAAGTGTAGCGTCAGTGCCGCGATTCGCCGATCAGCGCGACCGAGTCGAACTGACGCTGGTTCGCCTGGTGGCGGCGCATCACGAGCCACATCGTCAGGCAGACGAACGTGCCGAACAGCACGATCACGACGCCGACCGGCACGTCGAGCCACACGAGTACCGCGTACAGGCACAGCATCACGAGCACCGACAGGTTCTCGTTGAAGTTCTGCACCGCGATCGAGTGGCCGGCCGACAGCAGCACGTGGCCGCGATGCTGCAGCAGCGCGTTCATCGGCACGACGAAGTAGCCCGACAGCGCGCCGACGCCGATCAGGAAGAGATACGCGATGATCAGGTAGACGGGCATGCGCAGGTGGCCGACGTGCACGGCCCAGTGCGCTGGGAACAGGTCGCGCGTGTAGAACGCCATCAGCATCACCGCGATGCCCATGATGATGCCGACGGGCAGCACGGTCAGCGACTTCTTCAGCGGGATCCGGGCGGCGGCGGCGATCGCGCCGGCCGCGACGCCGACCGCGACCACGGCCTGCAGGATCGCGCCTTCCGACAGCGACATGCCGAGCGATACCTCGGCCCACTTCAGCACGATGAACTGCAGCGTCGCGCCCGCGCCCCAGAACAGCGTCGTGACGGCCAGCGAGATCTGCCCGAGCTTGTCGCGCCACAGCACCATGAAGCAGTCGGCGAAATCCGTGAGGAGCTTGACCGGGCCGCGTTCCTGCTTCGGGTAGCGGGCGCCCGTGTCGGGAATGCGCAGGTTGAACAGCGCGGCGACCACGTAGATCGCCATGATGATCGCCATCGCCGCTTCGGCGGGCGTGCCGATCCAGGCGGGCGTGTGCGCGATCACGTGCGAGGCGATGTGCGGGCTGATCAGCGCGCCGCCGAGCACGGTGCCGAGGATGATCGAGCTGACGGTCGTGCCTTCGATCCAGCCGTTCGCGGCGACCAGCCGGTCGGCCGGCAGCAGCTCGGTGAGAATCCCGTATTTGGCGGGCGAGTAGGCGGCCGCGCCGAAGCCGACGATCCCGTACGCGATCAGCGGATGGGCGCCGAGCAGCATGATCAGGCAGCCGATCACCTTGATCGAGTTCGTGATGAACATCACGCGGCCCTTCGGGCGCGAATCCGCGAACGCACCGACATACGCCGCCAGCACCACGTACGACAACACGAAGAACAGCTTCAGCAGCGGTGTCATCCAGTTGGGGGCGTGGAGGTCTTTCAGCAGGGCGATGGCGGCGATGAGGAGCGCATTGTCGGCCAGCGACGAGAAAAACTGCGCGGCCATGATGGTGTAAAAACCTTTTTTCATCTGATGCGATGCTTTCGTCGCTGCGGCAGGGCCGCGTAGGCCGCCTGGTATGCGATCGGCTTATTCCGTTCGAAATGGGTTGTGCGCACGGCTTTATAACATGAAAATACGCCAATTCGGACTAGCAAGATTCCCCGATCGTTCCGCAAATTGTCGGCTTCGGTGCTCAAAAGGCGCGGTAAGCTGATGATTCGCAAGCGTCTTTACGTAAATTTCCCATGCCGCGCCCGATCTCCGCCACCATCCACACCGCCGCTCTCGCGAACAATCTCTCCGTCGTCCGTCGATTTGCCGGCCCGTCCAAGGTCTGGGCGGTCGTCAAGGCCAACGCGTACGGGCACGGTCTCGCCCGCGTGTTTCCGGGCCTGCGCGGCACCGACGGCTTCGGGCTGCTCGACCTCGACGAAGCCGTGAAGCTGCGCGAGCTCGGCTGGGCCGGCCCGATCCTGCTGCTCGAAGGCTTCTTCCGGTCGACCGACATCGACGTGATCGACCGCTACAGCCTGACCACGACCGTCCACAACGACGAGCAGATGCGGATGCTGGAAACGGCGCGGCTGTCGAAGCCCGTCAACGTGCAGCTCAAGATGAACAGCGGGATGAACCGGCTCGGCTACGTGCCGGAAAAATATCGTGCGGCGTGGGAGCGTGCCCGGGCGTGTCCCGGCATCGGCCAGATCACGTTGATGACCCATTTTTCGGATGCGGACAACGAGCGCGGCGTCGCCGAGCAGCTCGCGACCTTCGAGCGCGGCGCGGAGAGCATCGCCGGCGCGCGCAGCCTCGCGAATTCGGCGGCCGTGCTGTGGCATCCGGATACGCACTTCGACTGGGTGCGGCCGGGGATCGTGCTGTACGGCGCGTCGCCGTCCGGGCTGTCGTCCGATATCGCCGACACCGGGCTGAAGCCCGCGATGACGCTCGCGTCCGAGCTGATCGCCGTGCAGACGATCGCGAAGGGCCAGGCGATCGGTTATGGCTCGACCTTCTCCGCGCAGGCGCAGATGCGGATCGGCGTCGTCGCGTGCGGTTACGCGGACGGCTATCCGCGCGTCGCGCCCGAAGGCACGCCGGTGATCGTCGACGGCATCCGCACGCGGATCGTCGGCCGCGTGTCGATGGACATGATTACGGTCGACCTGACCCCGTGCCCGCAGGCCGGCGTCGGCGCGCGTGTCGAGCTGTGGGGCAACGCGCTGCCGATCGACGACGTCGCGCGCCATTGCGGGACGATCGGTTACGAGCTGATGTGCGCGGTCGCCGGCCGCGTGCCCGTGCGAGCGGAATAAGGGCGTCGCGCGTGGCCAAACAGAAAACCGTTTATGTCTGCAGCGAGTGCGGCGGACAGACCCCGAAGTGGCAGGGCCAGTGCCCGTCGTGCCAGGCCTGGAACACGCTCGTCGAATCGGTCGCCGAATCGCCGGCTGCCCATCGTTTCCAGTCGCTCGCGAAGCGGGCGCCCGTGCAGCGTCTCGTCGATATCGAAGCGGCCGACGTGCCGCGCTTCTCGACCGGCATCGGCGAATTCGACCGTGTACTTGGCGGTGGCCTGGTCCCGGGCGGTGTCGTCCTGATCGGCGGCGATCCCGGCATCGGCAAGTCGACGCTGCTGCTGCAGTCGCTCGCGGATATCGCGAGCGAGCGGCGCGCGCTTTATATCAGCGGCGAGGAGTCGGCCGCGCAGATCGCGCTGCGCGCGCAACGGCTTGCGCTGCTCGACGGCGGCGCGCCGGCCGACGAGCTGAAGCTGCTCGCCGAGATCCAGCTCGAGAAGATCCAGGCCGCGATCGATGCGGAACGGCCGGACGTGGCCGTGATCGACTCGATCCAGACCGTCTATTCGGAAGCGCTCACGTCGGCGCCGGGCTCGGTCGCGCAGGTGCGCGAGTGCGCGGCGCAGCTCACGCGCATCGCGAAACAGTCGGGCACCGCGATCATCATGGTCGGTCACGTGACGAAGGAAGGCAACCTGGCCGGCCCGCGCGTGCTCGAACACATCGTCGACACCGTGCTGTACTTCGAAGGCGACACGCACTCGTCGTTCCGGCTCGTGCGCGCGTTCAAGAACCGCTTCGGCGCGGTCAACGAACTCGGCGTGTTCGCGATGACCGAGCGCGGGCTGCGCGGCGTCGCGAATCCGTCCGCGCTGTTCCTGTCGCAGCACGAGCAGGTCGTGCCCGGCTCGTGCGTGCTCGTCACGCAGGAAGGCACGCGGCCGCTGCTCGTCGAAGTCCAGGCGCTCGTCGATACCGCGCACGTGCCGAACCCGCGACGGCTCGCGGTCGGCCTCGAGCAGAACCGGCTCGCGATGCTGCTCGCGGTGCTGCACCGGCATGCGGGCATCGCGTGCTTCGACCAGGACGTGTTCCTCAATGCGGTGGGCGGCGTGAAGATCACCGAGCCGGCGGCCGACCTCGCGGTGCTGCTCGCGATCCATTCGTCGATGCGCAACAAGGCGCTGCCGAAGGGGCTGATCGTGTTCGGCGAAGTGGGGCTGGCGGGCGAGATCCGGCCGTCGCCGCGCGGGCAGGAGCGGCTGCGCGAGGCCGCGAAGCTCGGTTTCACGTCCGCGCTGATCCCGAAGGCGAATGCGCCGAAGCAGCCGATCGACGGGCTGAACGTGATGGCCGTCGATCGCCTCGAGCAGGCGATCGACCGCGTGCGCGATCTCGAGTGACCGGCCGGGCAGGCATGCGGGCCGGGCATGCCCGGCGATCTGGCGCGTAATTCGTTGTAAAGAATATGTAGGCTCCTGTAACCCGCCGGACATCGCTTTTCCCTATCCTTTGCCGGGTTGTCGAACCGCGCAATGCGAAGGGAACCTATGTTGAAATCGTATGGTGAAGCGCCGGGCGGACGCCTTTACAACCTGCGCGGCTGCCGCGTGTCGGAGCCGATTCGCCAGCCGTGGGGCGGCGGATGCCGGATCGTCGAATGGATCGACGACGAAGGGCGCCTCGCGCGCAAGGTCGTGTCCGAGGACGTGACGGAAGCGGAAGTCGCTGCCGCGATCCGGCGGCCGACCGAAGGGCGCCGATACCTGATGAGTGACGACGAGCAGATGCCGCGCGATACGTTGCCGCGGCGCTGAGCCGGCGGCGCGGCGAACCGCCGGGCTGCGGCAATCCAGTCTGCAAGGCCGGGCCGGTGCGTCCGGCCTTGTCGTATCCGGGGTCGGAGCGTGCCCGGCGACGTGTCGAATCGCCCCGGGGCAGCCGGCGCACCGCGCGCGTGTATCAGCCGATCTGCTCGAGTTCTTCCTGTGCGGCGAGCCAGTCGGCCTCGACCGTTTCGAGACGCGTGTTGACGTCGCCGAGCTTGCGGATCGCGTCGGTCAGCGCCGTCTTGCGCTCGGCCTCGTAGCTGGCCGGATCGGCGACGAACGCGTCGAGCCGCGCCTTCTCCGCGTGCAGCGTCTCCATTTCCTTTTCGAGCTTCGTGATGCGCGTCTGCAGCGGCTTTTTCAGCACCGACAGGCGTTGCCGTTCCTCGGCGGCCTGCCGCTTCTGGTCCTTGCGGGTGGCCGCGGCACCGGCGCCCGGCGAAGCCGCGCTATCGGCCTTCGCGGCCGCGCGTTGCTCGGCCGCGTGCTGCAGCAGCCAGTCGCGGTAGTCGTCGAGGTCGCCGTCGAACGGTTGCAGCCGGTGCTTCGCGACCAGCATGAACTGGTCGGTCGTCGCGCGCAGCAGGTGGCGGTCGTGCGACACGAGGATCAGCGTGCCTTCGAACTGCGCGAGCGCCATCGTCAGCGCGTGGCGCGTTTCGAGGTCGAGGTGGTTTGTCGGTTCGTCGAGCAGCAACAGGTTCGGCTTCTGCCAGATGATCAGCGCCAGCGCGAGGCGCGCCTTTTCGCCGCCGGAGAACGGGCCGACCGGGCTCGTCGCCATGTCGCCCGAGAAATTGAAGCCGCCGAGGAAGTCCCGCAGTTCCTGCTCGCGCGTGTCGGGCGCGAGCCGCGCCAGATGGGCGAGCGGCGAATCGTCCTCGCGCAGCGTTTCGAGCTGGTGCTGTGCGAAATAGCCGATCGTCAGGCCCTTGCCGTCGCGGACGTGCCCCGACAGCGGCGCGAGCGTGCCGGCCAGCGTCTTGATCAGCGTCGACTTGCCCTGGCCGTTCGCGCCGAGCAGGCCGATGCGCTGCCCGTTCTGGATCGACAGCGCGACGCGCTCGACGATCGGGATGTCCGCGCCGTCGTCGGCATGGTAGCCGCAGCGGACGTCTTCCATCACCATCATCGGGTTCGGCGCGGCGTCGGGCGTGCGGAATTCGAACGTGAACGGCGACGCGATGTGCGCGGGCGCGATCAGCTCCATCTTCTCGAGCGCCTTCATCCGGCTCTGCGCCTGCTTGGCCTTGGTCGCCTTGGCCTTGAAGCGGTCGACGAAGCTCTGCAGGTGTTCGATCGTCTTCTGCTGCTTTTCGTATGCGCTTTGCTGCAGCGCCAGTTGTTGCGCACGCAGCACTTCGAACTGCGAGTAGTTGCCGCCGTAGCGCTTCACCTGGCGGTTTTCCAGATGCAGCGTGACGTTGCAGATCGAATCGAGGAACTCGCGGTCGTGCGAAATCACGACGAGCGTGCCGGGGTAGCGGTGCAGCCAGTCTTCGAGCCAGACGATCGCGTCGAGGTCGAGGTGGTTCGTCGGTTCGTCGAGCAGCAGGAGATCGGAACGGCACATCAGCGCCTGCGCGAGGTTCAGGCGCATGCGCCAGCCGCCGGAGAAGCTCGCGACGGATTCGCGCGTCTGCGCGAGCGTGAAGCCGAGGCCGAGCAGCAGCGCTTCGGCGCGGGCCGGCGCGGTGTAGCCGTCGGCGTCGGCGAACGCCGCGTGCGCGTCGGCTTCCGCCGCCCCGTCATGCGCGGCGGAGGCTGCGGCGATGCGCGCTTCGATCTCGCGCAGTGCGGCGTCGCCGTCGAGCGTGTAGTCGAGCGCCGAGCGGTCGACGGCGGGCGTTTCCTGCGACACATGGGCGATTCGCCACGACGGCGGCATCGAGAAATCGCCGCCGTCCGAGTGCAGCTCGCCGCGCAGGACCGCGAACAGCGTCGACTTGCCGGCGCCGTTCGCGCCGATCAGGCCGGCTTTCTCGCCGGGATTGAGCACGAACGAGGTCGACTCGAACAGCGGCTTGGTGCCGCGCGCAAGACTGAACTGATTGAAACGGATCACGGCGGAAATAACTGGCCAAAACCGCTATTCTAGACTGCGCGCCGCGCTCGCCGGGCATCGGCCGCTCGGCGAATGCCGCAACCGCGCAATTTCGCCTAGACTCCACGTCGATCCGGTTTCGTAAAAGGAGTGCCCGATGTCCACCCTGTATTCGTTCAGCGCAGAGACACTCGCCGGCGCGCCGGCCCCGCTCGACGCGTATCGCGGCAAGGTGCTGCTGATCGTCAACACCGCGAGCGAGTGCGGTTTCACGCCGCAGTACGCGGGCCTGCAGAAGCTGTACGACCAGTACGCGGCGCGCGGCTTCTTCGTGCTCGGTTTCCCGTGCAACCAGTTCGGCAAGCAGGAGCCGGGCGACGCCGCGCAGATCGGCGCGTTCTGCGAGCGCAACTACGGCGTCACGTTCCCGATGTTCGCGAAGATCGACGTGAAGGGCGATCACGCGCATCCGCTGTACCGCTACCTGACCGACGAGGCGCCGGGCATTCTCGGCCTCAAGGCGATCAAGTGGAATTTCACGAAGTTCCTGGTCGATCGCGACGGGCGCATCGTCAAGCGCTACGCGCCGTCGACGAAGCCCGAGGAAATCGCCGCCGACATCGACAAGCTGCTGTGAGGGCGGCGGCCGGGCGGCTCCGATGTTGCCCGGGCCGCTACAGGATCGGCGCGAACAGCCGCGCGACGTGCATCGCGATGCGCCGCCACGCGGGCGACTGGCGGTATTCGTTCGCGTCGACCTCGTAAGCCTGCGCGAAGTCGGCCTCGAGCATCGCCTCGACCTCGCCGGCGAACGCGCGGTCGACGGTCAGCACCATGATCTCGAAATTGAGCCGGAACGAGCGGTTGTCGAGATTGGCGCTGCCGATCGCCGCGGCGATGCGGTCGATCAGCACGACCTTCTGGTGCAGGAAGCCGGGCCGGTAGCGGAATACCTTCACGCCCGCATCGACGAGGTCGCGCGCGTACAGCTTCGACGCCTCGAACACCACGTAGTGATCGCGCCGGCTCGGGATCAGGATGCGCACGTCGACGCCGCGCATCACCGCGAGCTTCAGCGCGGAGATCACCGCCTCGTCGGGGACGAGATACGGCGTGGTGATCCAGACCCGCTCGCGTGCGGCATTGATCGCCTCGACGAAGAACAGCGAGCCGGTTTCCTGCTTGTCGGCCGGCCCCATCGGCACCGCGAGGCAATGCATGCCGTCGCCGGGCTCGGCCGGCGGCGGCAGCGCGATCGGCGGCAGCTTCTGCGTCGCCCAGTGCCAGTCTTCGGCGAATACGTACTGGATGCTCGCGACCACCGGGCCGCGGATCTCGATGTGCGTGTCGCGCCACGGCGACAGGCGCGGTTTCGCGCCGAGATACTCGACGCCGACGTTGTGGCCGCCGACGAACGCGCGATTGCCGTCGACCACGACGATCTTGCGATGGTTGCGGAAGTTCAGCTGGAAGCGGTTGACGAACTTCCGGTTGGTCGCGAACGGATGGACCTCGACACCGCCGCGGCGCAAGGCGTCGACGTAGCTGTGCGGCAGGTCGAAGCTGCCGATGCTGTCGTACAGCAGGCAGCAGCGCACGCCGGCGGCCGCGCGCGCGAGCAGCGAGTCGCGCAGCGTCTGGCCGAGCGCATCGTCGCGCACGATGAAGAACTGGACGACCACGTAGTCGCGCGCGGCGTCGATCGCCGACAGGATCGCCGAGAACGTCGCGTCGCCGTTCACGAGCGTGCGCACCGAGTTGCCGCCGAGGAACGGCATGCCGCCGAGCCGCGTCAGCGCGAGCACGGCGGACTGGCCGAGCGCGTCGGCGGCCGGACCGTCGGTCGCGTCGGTGCTGAGCCACGGCGAGCGCGGTGTGTGCATGCGCAACATTTCCAGCTCGTGGCGTCGCGCGTCGACGTAGCCGGAGAACTTGCTGCGGCCGAGGAACAGGTACGGAACGAGCGTCAGGTACGGCATGGCCGCAAGCGAGACGGCCCACGCGATCGCGCCTTGCGATGTGCGCGTGTTCATGATCGCGTGGCACGCCGCGACGATCCCGAGCACGTGGACGGTCAGGATCAGGGTGCCGAGATGTAGCCAGTCGAGGGTCATGGGCGCGTGACGGACTCCTGAAGTCGGGCGGCCGGGCGGCCGCCTACGCGCATCTTACCCAACCGTGCGGCGCAATGGTGCGCCGCACGGCGGGCGGGCCGGAAAGGCTCAGGCCTTGCGCGGCAGGTCCGACGCCTGGATCAGGAAGACGGCGTCGTCGCCCGCGCTGGTGGGCAGCCACGTGAGTTCGAGGCCGCCGAACGCGGCTTCGACGTGCTCGCGCTCGTTGCCGATCTCGACGACGAGCACGCCGTCGTCGTGCAGCCAGCGGTGCGCTTCGGCGACGATGCGCCGCACGATGTCCATGCCGTCGTCGCCGCCCGCGAGCGCCATCTCCGGCTCGTGCCGGTATTCGGGCGGCAGCGCGGCCATCGACGCCGCATTCACGTACGGCGGATTCGTCAGGATCACGTCGTAGCGCGAGCCCGGGTCGGTGCGGAAGGCGGGCAGCGGTGCGTAGAGGTCGCCGCGGTACAACCCGATGCGGTCCTCGAGGCCGTAGTCGCGCACGTTGATCTCGGCGACTTCGAGCGCCTTGTCCGACAGGTCGACCGCGTCGATCTCGGCATTCGGGAACGCGCTCGCGGCGAGGATCGCGAGGCAGCCCGAGCCCGTGCACAGTTCGAGCACCGCGCCGACCTGCTCGGGGTCGGCGACATACGGCTGCAGGCCGTCGTCGAGCAGCTCGCCGATGAACGAGCGCGGCACGATCACGCGTTCGTCGACGTAGAAGCGGTGGCCGTGCATCCACGCTTCATGCGTGAGGTACGCGGCCGGCACGCGGTCGGCCGCGCGCCGCTCGATTACCGCGAGCACGGCCGCGATCTCGTCGGGCAGCAGGCGCGCGTCGAGGAACGGTTCGAGCGTGTCGAGCGGCAGGTCGAGCGTGCGCAGCACGAGGTAGGCCGCTTCGTCGTACGCATTGTCCGAGCCGTGGCCGAACGCGAGCTTCGCCTTCGAGAAACGCGTGACCGCGTAGCGCAGCAGGTCGCGAACGGTGGCAAAAGGTGTCGTCATGCGAGGCTCCATCAGGCGATCAGTTGTTCGAGCACGCGGCGGTACACGTTCTTCAGCGGATCGACGAAGCGCACCTCGATGTGCTCGTCGATCTTGTGGATACTGCCGTTCGGCGGGCCGAATTCGATCACTTGCGGGCAGATGCGTGCGATGAAGCGGCCGTCCGACGTGCCGCCCGTCGTCGACAGCTCGGTCGTGATGCCGGTCTCGGTGCGGATCGCGTTCTCCAGCGCGCCCGACAGTTCGCCGCGCGGCGTGAGGAACGGCAGGCCGCTGACCGACCACTTCAGCGTGTATTCGAGGCCGTGCTTGTCGAGAATCGCGTGCACGCGTGCCTGCAGGCCCTCGACCGTGCTGGCGGTCGAGAAGCGGAAGTTGAACATCAGGTCGGCGTGGCCGGGGATCACGTTGGTCGCGCCGGTGCCGGCGTGCAGGTTCGACACCTGCCAGGTGGTCGGCGGGAAATATTCGTTGCCTTCGTCCCACTGCTCGGCGGCGAGCTCGGCGAGCGCCGGCGCGAGCAGGTGGATCGGGTTCTTCGCGAGATGCGGGTACGCGATGTGGCCCTGCACGCCCTTGACGACCAGTTCGCCCGACATCGACCCGCGGCGGCCGTTCTTGACGACATCGCCGAGCTCGGTCGTCGACGTCGGCTCGCCGACGATGCAGTAGTCGAGGCGTTCGCCGCGCTCCTGCAGCAATTCGACGACCTTCACGGTGCCGTCGGTGGCCGGGCCTTCCTCGTCGCTCGTGATCAGGAACGCGATCGCGCCGCGGTGGCCGGGGTGGGCCGCGACGAATTCCTCGGACGCGACGACGAACGCCGCGAGCGACGTCTTCATGTCGGCCGCGCCGCGGCCGTACAGCTTGCCGTCGCGATGGGCGGGAATGAACGGCGGCGAGGTCCATTGCTCGAGCGGGCCGGTCGGCACGACGTCGGTGTGGCCCGCGAACGCGAGCAGCTTGCCGGCGCGGCCGTCGGCGCCGCGCTTGACGGCCCACAGGTTGGTCACGCCGTGCGACGCGATGGTCTCGCATTCGAAGCCGAGCGCGGCGAGGCGCTCGGTCATGATCTGCTGGCAGTGCTGGTCGTCGGGCGTCACGGACGCGCGGGCGATCAGCTGTTCGGTAAGGGCTAGGGTGGCGGACATGGTTCGGACCACTTTCGATAAAAAATGCCGGCGCGGTGGCCGGCAGCGACGGGACGTCGGGCTGCGCCGACGGGCGCAGCGCGGGCGGCCCTAGGCGGCGAACAGCGCCGCGTATTGATCGGCCACGAAGCCGAGCGACTTCACGCGGCCGTTGACGACGAGCACGGGGCGCTTGATCACCGACGGCTTGTGGGTCATCAGCGCGACCGCGCCGGTTTTCGTTTCGGCGGCCGCCTTCATGGCGTCGTCCAGGCCGCGCCACGTGGTGCCGCGCTTGTTCACGAGCGCGTCGAGCGACACGTCCTTCAGCCAGTCCTCGATCAGCGGCGCGCTGACGCCGAGCTTCTTGAAGTCGTGAAACTCGAACTCGACGCCGTGATCGTCGAGCCACACGCGGGCCTTCTTCACGGTGTCGCAGTTCGGAATGCCGTAGACGACCACGGTGTGCGGCTTGGCCATCAGTCGCCTCGCAGCAGCTCGTTCAGGCCGACCTTCGCGCGCGTCTTCGCGTCGACCTTCTTGACGATCACCGCGCAGTACAGGCTGTGCGAACCGTCCTTCGACGGCAGGTTGCCGGCGACGACGACCGAGCCGGCCGGGATGCGGCCGTAGCTGACCTCGCCCGTCTCGCGATCGTAGATCTTCGTGCTCTGGCCGAGGTACACGCCCATCGAGATCACCGAGTTTTCCTCGACGATCACGCCTTCGACGACTTCCGAGCGTGCGCCGATGAAGCAGTTGTCTTCGATGATGACCGGGTTCGCCTGCAGCGGCTCGAGCACGCCGCCGATGCCGACGCCGCCCGACAGGTGCACGTTCTTGCCGATCTGCGCGCACGAACCGACCGTTGCCCACGTATCGACCATCGTGCCTTCGTCGACGTACGCGCCGATGTTGGTGTACGACGGCATCAGCACGACGTTCTTCGCGATGAACGAGCCGCGGCGTGCGATCGCCGGCGGCACGACGCGGAAGCCGCCCGCGGCGAAATCTTCGGCCGTGTAGTTCGCGAACTTCGACGGCACCTTGTCGTAGAACTGCGAGTAGCCGCCGGCCGGCATCGGCGCGTTGTCTTCCAGGCGGAACGACAGCAGCACGGCCTTCTTCAGCCACTGGTGCACGGTCCAGTTGCCGTCGATCTTCTCGGCGACGCGCAGTGCGCCGCGGTCGAGTTGCTCAATCGCGTGAGCGACGGCTTCGCGGACGTCGGCGGGCGCGGCCTTGGGCGACAGCTCGGCGCGGTTTTCCCAGGCGGTATCGATGATTTGCTGAAGTTGTTGCGACATGTTCGTTTTCGCAGGAGATGGATGGAATTGATCGGGATGGACGATTACCGCGCGAGAGCCCGGCAGAAATCGACGATGCGTTGCGCGCCCTCGACGCATTCGGGGGTGCCCGCGACGAGCGCGATCCGGATGAAATCGCGGCCCGGATTCGTGCCGTGCGCATCGCGCGCCAGGTACGAGCCGGGCAGAACCGTCACATTATAGTCGGCGTACAGGCGGCGGGCGAACTCGGTGTCCGACAGGCCGGTGCGCGACACGTTGGCCCACAGGTAGAACGCGGCGTCGGGCAGTTTCACGTCGATCACGTCGGCGAGCATCGGGGTGACCGTATTGAACTTCTGCAGGTACAGCGCGCGGTTCTCGCGCACGTGCGCCTCGTCGTTCCACGCGGCGATGCTCGCGTGCTGCCAGACCGGCGACAGCGCCGCGCCGTGGTACGTGCGGTACAGCAGGAATTGCTTCAGCAACGCCGCGTCGCCGGCGACGAAGCCCGAGCGCATGCCCGGCACGTTCGAGCGCTTCGACAGGCTCGACAGCATCACGAGCCGCTCGAAGCCGCGGCCGAGGCGGTGCGCGGCCTCGAGGCCGCCGAGCGGCGGTGCGGCTTCGTCGAAATAGATTTCCGAGTAGCACTCGTCGGACGCGATCACGAAACCGTGGCGGTCGGACAGCGCGAACAGTTCGCGCCAGTCGTCGAGCGTCAGCACGGCGCCCGTCGGGTTGCCCGGCGAGCACACGTACAGCAGCTGCGTGCGCGCCCAGACGTCATCCGGCACGGCCGCGTAGTCGCACGCGAAGTTGCGGGCCGGGTCGCTGTTCGCGAAATAGGGTTCGGCACCGGCCAGCAGCGCCGCGCCTTCGTAAATTTGATAGAACGGATTCGGACAGAGTACGATCGCCTTCTCGCCGTGCGCGGTCGGGCGGGCGTCGATCACCGTCTGCGCGAGCGAGAACAGCGCCTCGCGCGACCCCGACACGGGCAGCACCTGCGTGGCCGGATCGATCGCCGGCAGCCCGTAGCGGCGCTCGAGCCAGTGCGCGATCGACGTGCGCAGCGCGTCCGAGCCGGCCGTGGCCGGGTACGACGCGAGGCCGTCGAGGGCGGCCACCACGGCGTCGCGGATCCACGCCGGCGTCGCGTGCTTGGGCTCGCCGATTCCGAAGCTGATCGGTTTGAGGTCGCCGGAAGGCGTCACGTCCTTGAACAGGGCGCGCAGCTTTTCGAAGGGATAGGGCTGGAGCGAGTCGAGTCGAGGGTTCACGGGCGAAGCGGCCATCGCGGCCGGTTGGAGCGAAAGAAGCGGCGGGCGTGCCGCACGGCTGCGAACGGGCGCCGACGGCGCGGGTCGCAACGGACGATTATAGCGTGACGGAATGCGGTCACGGCCGGCCGGAACGGCGGCCAGGCCCGCCGAATAAAGGGAATGAAGGGTATTGAACCAAATGAATAACGCGGTACGCGGCAGCCTGCCGACGCTGGCCATCCTGATCGGCGCATCGGTATGGGGCCTGATCTGGTATCCGTTGCGGATCCTCGCGTCGCTCGGCGTGACGGGTACGCTGGCCAGCGCGCTGACGAGCCTCGTCGCCTTCCTGTTCGTGGTCGTCGCGCGGCGCCGCACGATCGCGACGCTGCGCTGGCACTGGGTGCTGCCGGGCATCGCGTTGACGGCCGGCGTGACGAACCTCGGCTTCGTGTGGGGCACGATCCACGGCGAGGTGCTGCGCGTGATGCTGCTGTTCTACCTGACCCCGGCCTGGACCGCGGTCTACGCGCACTTCCTGTTGCGCGAGCGGCTGACCTGGGCCGGCGCGGGGCTCGCGGCGCTGTCGATCGGCGGGGCGATGCTGATGCTGTGGTCGCCGAAGCTCGGCCTGCCGCTGCCGGCCAACCCGGCCGAATGGGCCGGCCTCGCGGCCGGGCTGAGCTTCGCGATGAGCAACGTGCTCGTGATCAAGGCAAGCCGCGAACTGCCGGAGATGCGCGCGGAAATGCGCACCGCGACGCTGTTCGGCGGCGCGGCCGTGTTCGGCGCGATCGCGTCGCTGTTCGAAGGGCTGCCGGCCGCACCGGCAGGCGGCCAGCTCGGCGTGGCCGCGCTGATCATCGCCGCGATCGGCGTGACGATGGCGTCGAACAACCTGCTCGTGCAATACGGCCTCGCCCGCGTGCCGGCGAACCGCGCGTCGATCATCATGCTGTTCGAGATCGTGATCACCGCGCTGTCGGCGTGGGTGTTCGCCAGCGAGCTGCCGACCGCGCGCGAATGGGCGGGCGGCGCGTGCATCGTGCTGGCCACGCTGCTGTCGAGCCGGGTCCATCGTGCCGCGCCCGCATCGGGCAAACCCGGCGACGGTCGGGACGGCGCACGCGCGATGGTATGATGGAAGCCGTTTGCGGGGCCCAACGCTGGATGCGCGCGGCCCCGTTTTTGAATTCCGGGGCGCGTCGCGCGCAGGGGCCCTCCGGCCCCGCGCAGTGCGGCCTCGTCCGTTTCACACCTTCTTCACATCCGATACCGCCGTGCGTCTGAGCTCGATCAAACTCGCTGGCTTCAAATCCTTCGTCGATCCCACGCATTTCCAGGTTCCGGGCCAGCTTGTCGGCGTGGTGGGCCCGAACGGGTGCGGCAAGTCCAACATCATCGATGCCGTGCGCTGGGTGCTCGGCGAGTCGCGCGCCTCCGAGCTGCGCGGCGAGTCGATGCAGGACGTGATCTTCAACGGCTCGACCGCACGCAAGCCCGGCAGCCGGGCCAGCGTCGAGCTGATCTTCGACAACTCCGACGGCCGCGCGGCCGGGCAGTGGGGCCAGTACGGCGAGATCGCCGTGAAGCGCGTGCTCACGCGCGACGGCACGTCGAGCTACTACATCAACAACCTGCCGGCGCGCCGCCGCGACATCCAGGACATCTTCCTCGGCACGGGCCTCGGGCCGCGCGCCTACGCGATCATCGGGCAGGGCATGATCGCGCGGATCATCGAGGCGAAGCCGGAAGAGCTGCGCGTGTTCCTCGAGGAAGCCGCCGGCGTGTCGAAGTACAAGGAGCGCCGCCGCGAAACCGAGAACCGCCTGCACGACACGCGCGAGAACCTGACGCGCGTCGAGGACATCGTCCGCGAGCTCGGCGCGAACCTCGAGAAGCTTGAGGCGCAGGCCGTCGTCGCGACCCGGTACAAGGAACTCGTCGCCGACGGCGAGGAGAAGCAGCGCCTGCTGTGGCTGCTGCGCAAGAACGAGGCCGCCGGAGAGCAGCAGAAGCAGCAGCGCGCGATCGAGCAGGCGCAGATCGACCTCGAGGCGCAGACGGCGAAGCTGCGCGAAGTCGAGGCGCAGCTCGAGACGCTGCGCGTCGCGCACTACTCGGCAAGCGACGCGATGCAGGGCGCGCAGGGCGCGCTCTACGAGGCCAACGCCGAGGTCAGCCGCCTCGAAGCCGAGATCAAGTTCATCGTCGAATCGCGCAATCGCGTGCAGGCGCAGATCGCCGCGCTGAACGCGCAGCGCGAGCAATGGCGCGCGCAGGCCGAGAAGTCGCAGGACGAGCTGGAGGAGGCCGAGGAGGCCCGCGCGATGGCCGACGAAAAGGCCGCGCTCGCCGAAGACAACGCGGCCGCGAAGCACGATGCGCTGCCGGCGCTCGAAGCGAAGTGGCGCGACGCGCAGGCGCAGCTCAACGACGAGCGCGCGCGGATCGCGCAGACCGAGCAGTCGCTGAAGCTCGAGGCGGCGCACCAGCGCAACGCCGACCAGCAGCTGCAGCAGCTTCAGCAGCGCCACGAGCGCCTGAAGAGCGAAGCGGGCGGGCTCGACGCGCCGGACGAGGCGCAGCTCGAGGAGCTGCGCATGCAGCTGGCCGAGCAGGAAGAGATCCTCGCCGAAGCGCAGGCGCGCCTGGCCGACGCGCAGGAAACCGTGCCGCGCCTCGACGGCGAGCGCCGCGCCGCGCAGGAGCGCGTGCAGGCCGAAGCCGCGCAGATCCACCAGCTCGAGGCGCGCCTCGCCGCGCTGAAGCAGCTGCAGGAAAACGTGCAGACCGAAGGCAAGGTGCAGCCGTGGCTCGACAAGCACGAGCTGGGCGCGTTGCCGCGTCTGTGGAAGAAGCTGCACGTCGAGGCCGGCTGGGAAGCGGCGCTCGAGGCCGTGCTGCGCGAGCGCCTCGCGGCGCTCGAAGTGTCGAATCTCGACTGGGTGAAGGCGTTCGCGACCGATGCGCCGCCGGCGAAGCTCGCGTTCTACGCGCCGCCCGCGGCCGGTGAGCCGCCCGCCGCGGTGGCCGGGCTGCGTCCGGTGCTGTCGCTCGTGCGCATCGACGACGCGGGCATCCGCGCGGTGCTCAACGACTGGCTCGGCAGCGTGTACGTCGCCGACGACGTCGCGCAGGCGCTTGCCGCGCGTGCGCAGCTGCCGGCAGGCGGCGCGTTCGTCGTGAAGGCCGGCCATATCGTCACGCGCGTCGGCGTGCAGCTGTACGCCGCCGATTCGGAGCAGGCCGGGATGCTGGCCCGCCAGCAGGAAATCGAAAACCTGACGCGCCAGGTGCGTGCGCAGGCATTGCTCGCCGACGAGGCGCGCACGGCCGCCGTGCGTGCGGAAGCCGCGCACACGCAGGCCACGCAGGCGCTCGGCGACGTGCGCGCGCAGGCCGAACGTGCGACCCAGCGCGTGCACGCGCTGCAGATGGACGTGCTGAAGCTGGCGCAGGCGCACGAACGTTACACGCAGCGCAGCACGCAGATCCGCGAGGAACTCGAGGAAATCGGCGCGCAGATCGAGGAGCAGCGCGCGCTGCGCGCGGAATCGGAAGCGAATTTCGAGCGCTTCGACGGCGAGCTCGCGGAGCTGCAGGCGCGCTTCGAAGACAACCAGCTCGCATTCGAATCGCTCGACGAATCGCTGACGCAGGCGCGCCAGGAATCGCGCGACCTCGAGCGCGGCGCGAACGACGCGCGCTTCGCCGCGCGCAACGCGGTGACGCGGATCGACGAGCTCAAGCGCAGCATCCAGGTCGCGCACGAGCAGAGCGAGCGCGTCGCCGGGTCGCTCGAAGACGCGCGCGCCGAACTCGAGACGATCAACGAGCAGACCGCGCACACGGGCCTGCAGGACGCGCTCGAGATTCGCGCGGTGAAGGAAGAGGCGCTGCAGGCCGCACGGATCGAGCTCGACGACCTGACCGCGAAGCTGCGCGCGTCGGACGAGCAACGCCTCGTGGCCGAGCGCTCGCTGCAGCCGCTGCGCGACCGCATCACCGAGTTGCAGCTGAAGGAGCAGGCCGCGCGCCTGTCCGTCGAGCAGTTCGCCGAGCAGCTCGCGACGGCCGAGGTCGACGAGGCCGCGCTGTCCGCGAAGCTGACGCCGGACCTGAAGCCGTCGTACCTGCAGGGCGAAGTCACGCGCCTGAACAACGCGATCAACGCGCTCGGCCCGGTGAACATGGCCGCGCTCGACGAGCTGAAGGCCGCGAGCGAGCGCAAGGTGTTCCTCGACGCGCAGTCGGCCGACCTGATCGACGCGATCACGACGCTCGAGGATGCGATCCACAAGATCGACCAGGAAACCCGCACGCTGCTGCAGGGCACCTTCGACGAGGTCAACCGCCATTTCAGCGACCTGTTCCCGCGTCTGTTCGGCGGCGGCCAGGCGAAGCTGATCATGACGGGCGACGAGATTCTCGATGCCGGCGTGCAGGTGATGGCGCAGCCGCCGGGCAAGAAGAACGCGACGATTCACCTGCTGTCGGGCGGCGAGAAGGCGCTGACCGCGACCGCGCTGGTGTTCGCGATGTTCCAGCTGAACCCGGCGCCGTTCTGTCTGCTCGACGAGGTCGACGCGCCGCTCGACGACGCGAACACCGAGCGTTTCGCGAATCTCGTGCGCGCGATGTCCGACAAGACGCAGTTCCTGTTCATCTCGCACAACAAGATCGCGATGGAAATGGCGCAGCAACTGATCGGCGTGACGATGCAGGAGCAGGGCGTGTCGCGGATCGTCGCGGTGGACATGGAAACGGCCGCGGGTTTTGCCCAGAATTGACGTTTGACGAAACCGGATCGCGTTCGCGCGGCGCATGACGCGCCCGTTCGCGGTCCCGACAAAAAGAATTGCTGATGGAGCGTGCATGGACGAGTTGACACTCGGTTTGATCGGCGCGGGTGCTGTCGTGGTGGGCGGCGTCGTGGTCTACAACGCGTGGCAGGGCGCGAAAGTACGGCGCAGGATGCCGCGCCCGATGCCGGAGGAAGCGGCCGAGGCGATGAACCGCCCCGAGCGCGACGAAGAGTTGCCGTTCATCGAGCCGGTGCGTCAGCCGGTGCGCCGCGAGCCCGCGGCTCCGGTCGCGGCCGCCGCCGCTGCGTCGGCGGATGTCGCGCGCGTCGAACCGACGTTCGGCGGGGTCGCACCGGCCGACACGCCGGCCGATCTGCAGGCCGAGGCGACCGGCGGCGATACGCCGTCCGAGGCGATCGAACCGGCCGCCGGTGAAGCGGCCGCACACGCCGCCGAGCACGCGGCAACCGGCGAGGCGGCCGAACCGGTCGAGCCGACCGAACCCGTGATCCCGGCCGCGACGACGATTTCGTCGGCGCCGCCCGCGATCGTCGATCGCCGGATCGATTGCATCGTGCCGATCCGCCTCGCCGGGCCGCTGCCGGGCGACAAGATCCTGCCGGCCGCGCAGCGGCTGCGCCGCGCGGGCAGCAAGCCCGTGCACATCGAAGGCAAGCCGGAAGGCGGCCAGTGGGAGCTGCTGCAGAACGGCGTGCGCTACGAGGAACTGCGCGCGGCCGCGCAGCTCGCGAACCGCAGCGGCGCGCTCAACGAACTCGAATTCTCGGAATTCGTGACGGGCGTCCAGCAGTTCGCCGACACGATCGACGGCGCCCCGGAATTCCCGGACATGATGGAAACGGTCGCGATGGCGCGCGAGCTCGACGCGTTCGCCGCGCAGTGCGACGCGCAGCTGTCGATCAACGTGATGTCGGACGGCGCGCCGTGGTCGGCGAACTACGTGCAGGCGGTCGCGTCGCAGGACGGGCTGCTGCTGTCGCGTGACGGCACGCGGTTCGTGAAGCTCGACGCGAAGCAGAACCCGGTGTTCATGCTGCAGTTCGGTGACACGAACTTCCTGCGCGACGACCTGACCTACAAGGGCGGCAACATGATCACGCTGGTGCTCGACGTGCCGGTTGCCGAAGAGGACATCCTGCCGTTCCGGTTGATGTGCGACTACGCGAAATCGCTGTCCGAACGGATCGGCGCGCGCGTCGTCGACGATTCGCGCCGGCCGTTGCCGGAATCGACGCTGCTCGCGATCGAGCAGCAGTTGATGAAGTTGTACGCGAAGCTCGAGGAAGCCGGCATCCCGGCCGGTTCGGCCGTCACGCGCCGCCTCTTCAGCCAGTAACGCGACGGCGCGGACGGCGGGCGTGCGCGCCACCGTTCGCCGCCGCGGCGCACCCCCTTCCGTGTGCGCCGCAACACGCTCGTCGGGCTTGCATTGCACGCCCCGTCGCGGCGTCAAACTGAGATAATCGGGCATCCGATTTTTCAGAACGAATCTGCCGCCAGCATGGCCCGAACCCAAGCCGAACCGCCAGCCAGCCAGCCCGACGCGCGTGCCGCGTGGCTGCGCGACCAACTCGAGCGGGCGAACCACGCCTATTACGTGCTCGACCAGCCGGATCTGCCCGACGCCGAATACGACCGGCTGTTCCTCGAACTGCAGCAGCTCGAAACCGACCATCCCGAACTCGTGACGCCCGATTCGCCGACGCAGCGCGTGGGCGGCGAGGCGGCCGGCGGCTTCACGCCGGTCGTCCACGACGCGCCGATGCTGTCGCTGAACAACGGCTTCGCCGACGAGGACATCGTCGCATTCGACAAGCGTGTCGCCGATGCGCTCGACAAGCCGACCGATCTCGCCGGCTCGGTGACGGAACCCGTCGAATACGCGTGCGAACTGAAATTCGACGGTCTCGCGATCTCGCTGCGCTACGAGCAGGGCGTGTTCGTGCAGGCTTCGACGCGCGGCGACGGGACGACGGGCGAGGACGTGACCGAGAACGTGCGCACGATCCGCTCGATTCCGCTGAAACTGAAGGGCAAGCACGTACCGGCCGTGCTCGACGTGCGCGGCGAGGTGCTGATGTTCAAGCGCGATTTCGCACGCCTGAACGAACGCCAGCGCGCGGCCGAGCAGCGCGAATTCGCGAACCCGCGCAACGCGGCGGCCGGCAGCCTGCGCCAGCTCGATTCGAAGATCACCGCGCAGCGTCCGCTGTCGTTCTTCGCGTACGGGATCGGCGTGCTCGACGGGATGCCGATGCCCGACACGCACAGCGCGCTGCTCGACTGGTACGAGTCGCTCGGCCTGCCCGTGAACCGCGAGCGCGCGGTCGTGCACGGCGCCGAGGGCTTGCTCGATTTCTTCCGCCAGGTCGGCGAGAAGCGCGAGTCGCTGCCGTACGACATCGACGGCGTCGTCTACAAGGTCAACCGGCGCGACGAGCAGGAGCGCCTGGGCTTCGTGTCGCGTGCGCCGCGCTTCGCGCTCGCGCACAAGTTTCCCGCACAGGAAGCGCTGACGAAGCTCGTCGCGATCGACGTGCAGGTCGGCCGTACCGGCGCGATCACGCCGGTCGCGCGCCTCGAGCCCGTGTTCGTCGGCGGCGCGACCGTGACCAACGCGACGCTGCACAACGAGGACGAAGTGCGCCGCAAGGACATCCGGATCGGCGACACCGTGATCGTGCGCCGCGCGGGCGACGTGATTCCCGAGGTGGTCGGCGCGCTGCTCGACCGGCGTCCGGCCGACGCGGCCGAATTCGTGATGCCGACCGAATGCCCGGTGTGCGGCTCGAAGATCGAGCGCCTGCCGGACGAGGCGATCGCCCGCTGCACGGGCGGCCTGTTCTGCCCGGCGCAACGCAAGCAGGCGCTGTGGCACTTCGCGCAGCGCCGCGCGCTCGACATCGACGGGCTCGGCGAGAAGATCATCGACCAGCTCGTCGAGCTGAATCTCGTGCGCACGCCGGCCGACCTGTTCAATCTCGGTTTCGCGACGCTGGCCGAGCTCGACCGCTTCGCGGAGAAGTCCGCGCAGAATCTGCTCGACTCGCTCGAGAAGGCGAAGCACACGACGCTGGCGCGCTTCATCTACGGCCTCGGCATCCGCCACGTCGGCGAATCGACCGCGAAGGATCTCGCGAAGCATTTCGGCTCGCTGACGCCGATCATGGACGCGTCGATCGAGGAACTGCTCGAAGTCAACGACGTCGGCCCGATCGTCGCCGAGTCGATCCACCAGTTCTTCGCGGAAGCGCACAACCGGACGGTGATCGAGCAGCTGCGCGCGCCGGGCAAGGTCACGTGGCCGGAAGGGCCGCCCGCGCCGAAGGCGCCGCAGGGCGTGCTGGCCGGCAAGACGGTCGTGCTGACGGGCACGCTGCCGAACCTCACGCGCGATGCCGCGAAGGAGATGCTCGAGGCGGCGGGCGCGAAGGTCGCGGGCTCGGTATCGAAGAAGACGGATTACGTGGTCGCGGGCGCCGAAGCCGGCAGCAAGCTCGCGAAGGCCGAGGAACTCGGCATCCCCGTGCTGGACGAAGACGGTCTGCACCAACTCCTGGAGGGCAATACGCCATGATTCGCGAGATCCTGAAGATGGGCGATCCGCGCCTGCTCGACATCGCCAAGCCGGTCGAGCAGTTCGATACCCCCGAACTGCACGAAATCGTCGCGGACATGTTCGAGACGATGCATCACGCGAACGGCGCCGGGCTGGCCGCGCCGCAGATCGGCATCGGCCTGCAGATCATCATCTTCGGCTTCGGCAACAACAACCGCTACCCGGACGCGCCGCCGGTGCCGGAGACCGTGCTGATCAACCCGAAGGTCGAGTACATGCCGCCGGACATGGAAGAGGGCTGGGAAGGCTGCCTGTCGGTGCCGGGCATGCGCGGCGTCGTCAGCCGCTACGCGAAGGTGCGCTACAGCGGCTTCGACCAGTTCGGCGCGAAGATCGACCGCGTCGCCGACGGGTTCCACGCGCGCGTGGTCCAGCATGAATACGATCACCTGATCGGCAAGCTGTATCCGATGCGGATCACCGACTTCACGCGCTTCGGCTTCACCGAGGTGCTGTTCCCGGGGCTCGACCCGACCGACGACGACTGATCGTCCGCGTCCGGCGGACAAGAAAAAAGCCCGCTTGCGCGGGCTTTTTCATTGCATGGCGCACCGGGTGTGCCCGCGCTCAGAACGTCTCGTCGGCCGACAGGTAGCGCCATTGGCCTTGCGGCAGCGCGCCGAGCATCACGCGGCCCATGCGCACGCGCTTCAGGCCGATCACGTCGAGGCCGACCAGTTCGCACATGCGGCGGATCTGGCGCTTCTTGCCTTCGCGCAGCACGAAGCGCAGTTGCTCGCCGTTCTGCCAACTGACCATCGCGGGCTTCAGCGCGACGCCGTCGAGTTCGAGGCCGTGGCGCAGCTTCGCGAGCGATTCCGCCGGGAAGTGCTGGTCGATGTCGATGAGCCGCTCGCCGAAGCGCACGCGCACCAGGTACTCCTTGTCGATGTCCGACTGCTCGCCGATCAGCTGCTTCGCGATCACGCCGTTCTGCGTCAGCACGAGCAGGCCGGTCGAGTCGATGTCGAGCCGGCCGGCCGGCGCGAGCGCGTGCAGGTGTTGCGGCGAGAAGCGCACCGGCGAATGGTCGCCGCTCCAGCGGTTCGCGCGCGTGATCAGCACGGCCGCCGGCTCGTAGCCGTCTTCGGCCTGACCCGAGACGTAGCCGACCGGCTTGTGCAGCAGGATCGTCACCTGCGCGGCCTGCGCGGCGCTCGCGCGCTCGTCGATCTCGATCTTCTGGTCCGCGCGGACCTTGGTGCCGAGCGTGTCGATGCGTTCGCCGTCGACGAGCACCCAGCCTTTTTCGATCCATTCGTCGGCTTCGCGGCGCGAGCACATGCCGAGCTCGGACATCCGCTTCGACAGGCGCATCAGGCCCGTTTCGTCGCCGTAGTCGACGTCGGCCGACGCACGCTTGACCGGTTGCGCGGTCTTGACCGCGCCGAACGAGCGGCGCTCGCCATCGCGTGCGGGACGGGCCGGACGGTCGCCGAAGCTGCGCTTCGCGCCTTCGCCGGATGCCTTGTCGCGATAGGACGGACGCTTGCCGTCGTCGGCGCCTGCGCGGCGCGGGCGCGCATCGTCATCGCGGCGCGGCGGACGATCGGACGACGGGCGGCGGTCGCCGAAGCTGCGTTTTGCGCCTTCGCCGGCAGCCTTGTCGCGATAGGACGGGCGTTTGTCGTCGTCGCCACCCGCACGGCGCGGGCGGGCATCGTCGTCACGACGCGGCGGACGGTCGGACGACGGGCGGCGGTCGCCGAAGCTGCGTTTTGCGCCTTCGCCGGCAGCCTTGTCGCGATAGGACGGGCGTTTGTCGTCGTCGCCAGCGGGG
>NZ_JBVVNQ010000031.1:0-50212 GCF_055810675.1 Burkholderia sp. YHN3-13
CCTTCGACCGTCTTCAGCGTTGCCTTGCCGCCGCCTTGCTCGACCGCCCTGGCAAGGTCGAATGCCGTGAGTCGTCCGGATACAACGTGATACGTCAACACCTTGACGAGCACGGCCTTGTTCTCCGGCTTCAATAACGTCTGCACCGTGCCGGCCGGCAACGCGGCGAATGCTGTAGGAGTTCACAATCAATGCTAGCCGTGCCCAAAGGAGTGCTAGCAATGTTCACTAATACTGCTAGCTTAGTGTTTTGCTCAGCCTAAGCGGTGGGCATCGATAACGTGATATCGCCCGCAGCGCGGCGTCGAAATTCGGAGCTCTGGCAAAAATCGATTGCGGAACAGTGTCGAGCAGGCTGTGGTGCACCCGGCAGTAGTCGGCTGACGGATCGAGCCACTCCCTCTTCCACCGTGATGCAGTGACATCGGCGTCGTTCAGAACAAGACATCTGAAGCAATACACCAAGTACTTCTGGTCGAAGACCCACTCATGCGGCGTCTGGATCATGCTCAGAATGCCGTCGTTGAGCCGCGCTACGCGAGATAGACGGCTCAAGGTTGGGGATGGAACTGGGGGAAAGAGGATCCAGCCGGCCTTGGTCAGGCTAGGCATCGCTACGCCGGTGCCCGATTCCCAGATCAAGTCTACGCTCGTCTGATACCGCGCCGCGATTCGACCCAACCAGCTACCAAACGCCTCTTCCAGGAAGGGGCGAGGTGCGATAGGCCACGGCCTGTGGGTGTCAGACATGCGCGCGGGCAACTCGTTCAAGGTGAGCGATATCGATGCACTCGTCATCGTTCCTGATCGCCAACTCTGCTGCTTCGTTGAGGATCGTAGATATGGCGCCAGTCAGCCCTCCGCTTATCTCGAGAACGAGCTGGACAATCTCACGTCGCGACAGATTCGATGGTTTTCGTAGCGGCAAGACTTTCTCGAACGCAGCCATGAGCCTGCGAAGACTTTCACTTTCCCTCCACCTTGGGATCTCGAATGGTCTGTAGCGGCTGATCATCTGTGAATCGGTCTGCAGCCCTAGAACGGCATCGCGCGTACCGACAAGGACCCTGCTAATCTGCAGGTCGTTGGCCAAGTATTTTAGAAGGTTCAAAGAGGCGCGTTGCTCACGGTACGTTCCGGCGAGCAGGTGATGAACCTCGTCTACGATTAGCATCTGCGGCGACATCCGCCGCAAGATGTCGCGCGCAAGCCGCTCGAGTGTGGCAAGCCCCGCGGCGGGATTATGTGGCGCACCGAGCTCAAAGAGCAAGGCGGCGTAAAAGCGGTGCTGATCGGGGGTGGGAGGCATCTGTACGCTCACGACCGGACACCGCTCTACCCCGGTTCTCTCGTCGAACTCACTGGGGTGCGCTCGCCTGAACTTGGCCGTTATCTTGGTTTTCCCGATGTTCGAGTCGCCGTGCAGCAGAAGACACGGCATGCGCTCTCGTCTCGGCGTGTCATAGAGCCGCTGCAGTAGCTGCAAGGCTTCAGTCGCTCGGGGATAGTCGATCCACCGGTCACGTAGCAGACTCTTTATGCGATCCTCTTTTCCGAGTAGGACCTGATCTCTTGCTGCGGGTAGCAGATGCGCGAAATCATCTTGCTTCATGCTGGCCCCCCCTACCACTGTTCAACGTCATACGCGGTAACTGGTGCGTCGTAGTTCACCTGCTCGACCTGCCGCTGTTCAGTGAGTGAAAGATCTTCGATGCTGCTCTTCGGAACCAAACCGCCAGCTTGACGTGCCATGCGGCGCCGCGCTCGAGTAGCCCGCTGGGAAGTGACGACCAGTTGTCGCTGCTGCTCAACAGTCTCGAATATCTCCCTCTCCGATACTGCCCGTTGTCCCCTAGCCCGGATAGCTCGCAAAGCTGCCCGCTGTTCGAATAGCGAGATGGGAGGCCGACGCAAGTCCGCGTATCGCACTTCAACGAAACTGCCTCTGCCAGCGCTTACGAAGATGCGCGAGAGATCTTCTGGGTGATAGCGGATCGTCACGGACCGGCGTGTTTCCCGCCATGCCGCGAACAAGGGATGCCAATAGCGGATCAGGAAGAGCTTGAGGCCGTCCCGTTGAATGGTCCGGGATGCGACTGGCAGGAACCGGATCAGAAACTTCAGTTCGGCATCCGGTTGAGTTGGCAAGCATCGTGAATCCGCTGCTCGCCATGTTTCCTGCCACTTTTGCGCGGGCTGAAGTCCCAACAAACCGCGGTGGGGGCTGCAGTGATAACGCCTGCCGATCTCGACAGCCAGCCACTGCTCGAACTGCTTCAACGTAAGTGAAGCTGTCTTTTCGGCCTGGCGCGCCTTGCGCCCTTTGACTGACGATCCAGTCGAACCAGGGAGGCCACGCACGCGCTCCATCAAGGTCCTGTTCAGCCGCTCGATGTGGCCACCAAAGTGCGGCTTGCCCACCGGTCGGTACATCAGTTCAATGCCGTACTCGCGGCATCCACTGCGAAGGGCACGGCTTTTGAATTCGGCCGCGTTATCAAGATGCAGCGTTCGAGGGATACCGCGCATCGGCCAGTCAGCCTCAACGCCTAGTCTTTCGAGCCACGGCTCTTTCCGCAGAACTACGCGCGAGAGGAGCAAGCTTACCGTCGCAGCCCCCGGCCTCTCCATTGCGACATAAAAGCCAAGCACACATCTCGTAGCAACGTCGAGAGCCACAGACAGCCACGGTCGACCGATAATCTGTCCGTCCAGTTCGCTAACAAGCAGGATGTGAGGGTTGGCCGGGAAAAGCAAATAATCCGCCACATCTCGAATTAAGCTGCTGATTTGAAAGCGAAATCGATGCTCGGATCGAGTGGTGGAACGGGGCGTTGCAGATCCAGCAGATAGTCCCCAAGTCGATTGATATGTTCCCGCCGATACGGTGACAGCACTTTGAGCACCTCGGCGTCGACCGGATGCCCCTTCTGCTGCAGCTCTTTCAGTTTGCGCGACATCCACTGCACGTTGTACAGGATCACCATGTTCGCGACGAGGTGGTTGTACTTGATGACCTTGCGCTGCTCGTGCCGGACGTTTTCCGCGATAATGCCTTCGCCGCCGAACATCAGCCACTGCGCGAAATCGTTGAACTGCTCGCTCTTGTTGGTGGCCGCGTGAATCGTACGACGCAGGTCGGGGTCATTCAGATACTTCAGCAAGAACAGCGTACGGATCACGCGCCCCAGCTCCCGGAACGCGAAATAGAGCTTGTTCTTCGTGCTTTCCGAGCCTAGCCGGCGCAGGATCGTCGACGGCGTCATCTTGCCCGCCTTGATCGACACCGCGACGCGCATCATGTCGGGATAGTGCCGCTCGATCAGATCCCAGTCAATCGCCCGGCGGCACAGGCTGTCGATGTGCGCGTACTTGCGACGCCGGTCGGCCTTGTACAAGACCAGATCCTTGATGTTGCGCATGCGCGGCATCAGGTTGATGCCCGTCACGTAAGACAGGCCGAACACGGGACCGCTCTGCGCCTGCGTATCGCCGTGGATCGTATCCGGCTTGATGTCTGCACCGTTCTGGATCAGGCCGTCGAGGATGTAGACGGCTTCATGAACGCCGCACGGGATGAAGTGGCTGAACAGCGCGATGTACATGTCGGACACGTGGTAGTAGCCGATCCCGCCGTATCCGCCATAACGAACGTGGTATTCGGACAGCAGGTTCTGCTCGTACAGGCTCCACTTGGTGCCGTCCGCCGACGCGCGCTTGCCGCTGCCCCAGTATTTCGGCAACGCGAACTGGTTGTACGCGTTGATCACCTTCACGATCGCCTTGTCGAGCCGCTCCTCGGTGACGTGCTTCAGATTCAGCCAGGCGACCTGCTTGCGGCTGAGTCCCTTCACCGAGCGTGCGGTTTGACTGGGACCGAGGTTGCAGCCGTAGCAGAACAGCGTCGTGATGAAACGCTTGCGCGGATCGTCGACCTTCGCGTCGAACCCGGACAGCGGGCCGAACAGTTTATGCAGGTCGAACCACTGCTCGGTTTCGGTGAGGAGATCCAGGATGCTGACCTGCGGCATCGACGCCGTGATGGCCTGATCGATCAGCGACCGGTTCGGCGGTTCGGGCTCCTTGCCCGGCTTGTGAATGACGAGTTCCTCATTGACGAACTCGATGCTGTCGTTTGCGGGGAAGTTCGCATCGGCCTCGTCGAGCGCCGCGTTCAGCCTGTCTCGCAGATCCTTCGCTACGCTCTTGCCGTCCGCGGGCAAGCCCACGATCTCGCAGTAGCGCGGCAGTTCACGCCGAAATTCCTCGTCGGTGACCTGATGCACCCGATAATCGTCGAAGCGGTCACTGCCCTCCACATAGAGGTCGCCGGAATGGAGTTCCCGCATGATCTGGCTGAAGACACCCAGCTCGAAGAACCGGCGGTGCAGCATCCGGCTGTCCCGTCTGTGCGGGAACACCGCGCGCTCCCACTTCTCCGGCAACCAGTCCAGCGGCAGGTTCGCGAGGTCGTTGTCGGTCAGCAGCAGGTATTCGCGGTGCGCGTTGCGGAAACCTTGCAGCCACGCGAGCGCGACCAGCACCGCGCGGTCCTGCGAGCTCGATTGCAGCGGCAGCACGTCCAGGCACTGGAACAGCAGCGAGCGCTGGGTGCGGTACGGCACGAGCATGAACGGCAGATCGAACTGCCCGGCATAAGCGATGTGCTCGTTGCATTGCGCGAGCGCTTCGGCCGGGTCGCCGAGCGCCTCGCGGATTTTCGGCAACCGGTTGCGCTCCGATACGCCCTCGTCCTGGAGAATCTGCAGGACATCCCGGAACTGCCCGACCAGCCCCTCCAGCACATCGGCGTGTTCAAGCTGGTATTTCTGCAGCCGGACCTTGGCGTAGGACTCGAGCTTGCGCACCACCTTGATGAAGATCTCGGCGACGTCATCGAGCGCCTTCTGCAACTGCGCCTGGATGAACAGCACTGCGAGCGCATGACGCTTCGCGGCCTTGAGCGAACGCAGTTCCGCGACGTCGAGCGCCCGCGCTTCGGTGACCAGTTGGGCCCGCTTGCTGACAGAGACGATCGCGGGCGGCGCCGGCAAGCCTTCCGCCAGTTTCCTGATCCCGTTGATATGTTTGAGGAAGCTGGCGATCGCCCGCGCGGCGGGTCGCTTCGGCTCCTGTTTCAGATCGTCCCAACCAGACTTGCCGGCCTTGACGACGAGCAGCGCCTCGATCCGTTCGATGAGGGTTGCATCGAGTGCGCCGGTGATGGCTTCATAGATCGCCGCGTTCAGATCGTTGCGCGCCTGCGTGGCGATGCGCTGCAGCGTCGCCAGCGGCGGCAGCTCGTACCGGCGGCGGACCAGGTCCTCGATCAGCACATCGATGATGTCGGGCAGTTCGATCTTTGTCCGGGCCTCCGCTGACGCGAGTTCAGTCAGCCACGCCGTCTCACCCGCATCAAACGCTCGGATGTCGAGCCAGACGCGCAGCAGTTTCTGGTGACGGATGCGGCTGCCGGACACGTCGTACCGCGCAATCGTTGCCCGGGACAAGGTGCGGACCCGCATCGCGATCCGGATGTGATCGATAATGACGGACTGCACATCCGCGAGCATTGGAAAGTACCCGAGACGCTGCAGCAACTTCAGTTGCACCATGATCAAGACGGCGGTCGCTTCTTGACGGGATTGCCGGCGTACGAATCGGATTTCCGCGGTGCTCGGCGTGAACGCAGCTTTCAGCTCCGCCGCGCCCGGCTCGGCAGGCAGCACCGGATAGATGGTCTCGTGGACGGTGCTCATGCCGGCGGCCGTCGCGCAAAAATCCGCTCGATCTGCCGGGTCCGCTGGACTTCGTCGTCGTCCAGGTAGATCGAGGTGGTCGTGATTGACGCGTGACGCAGGTTATCGCGCACGGTGGTAAGCGTCGCGCCGTTGGCAAGTGCGTGTGTCGCGTGCGTATGGCGCATCCAGTGCGGGGTCGCGCGCCGCAGCTTGCCGGCGAGCGCCGGGTGGTCCGCCTCGATGGCGTCGGCGGCGGCATGGAAGAACCGGCGCAGCACCTCCCTTAGGCGCGGCGTGGTGATGCCGCCGGGCGCATCGAGATGGCCGAGCAGCGGCGTGTCCGGCTGCCAGCGGGCTGAGGTTACCGGTAGTCCACGCTGAACGAGATATTGGTCCAGCGCGTGCGTTGCCAGCGGCGGCAACACCACCTTGCCGGCCTTCGCGCCCTTGCCGGTGAGATGCAGCCAACGCTCGCCGCGCGCGCCGGTTTCGATGCCGCCGAGCGTGACGCCGACCAGCTCGCTCGCGCGCAGGCCGGTCGCGTAACCAAAGTCGAGCACGAAGCGCAGACGCTGTGCGGCCGGTACCGTCCAGCCGTGCGACCGTTCGAGCCCGTCGGCGATGGTTCGGACCAGTTCCCACTCGCCGGCCGTAAAGGCCCTCGAGATGTCGAGTTCCCCGTTGCGCTGCGCCCCGCGCACCCTGAGACCCGCGAACGAATTCGCCAGTACGTAGCGCTGCTCGATCAGCCAGCGGAACATCGCACTGAGCACCGACAGGGTGTAGGCGATCGAATCCGGCGACAGCGCGCCCGTGAACGGACGCCACTCGGGCGAAGGTCGCGGCCGCGCCGGCGCGACCCAGCGGGCACGCGGCGTTGGATGGCGTAGGAAGGCGCGATAGGCGGTCGCATCCTCGCTCGTGAGTGAGGACAACGCCTTGCCGCGCTCGACGATAGCCCAGAGCATCAGGCGTTCGGCTTCCCGGCGATAGGCGCGTCGTGTTTCAGCAGCTTCGTATCGTTCGAGCCACGCGTTGATCGCCTGATAGTCATTATCGGCCTCGAGCGCGCACATTCGCTTCGGCGCGCGGAAAGTGCCGCGCGACCCATCGACTTCATGAGGTACGTGGATGCGTTCCCACGGCACCACGGGTTCTGGCGTCGCCACCGCGACCAGTGCGCGAGCCCGCTCAGTGAGCGCCGGATGAGCGGCAAAGAAGCCTTCGATCCAGCGCGCGCTTCGTTCACCGAGTCCGGGAATCACAAGCCACCACCGCCGGCGACGGGGAATGCGCACGGTCAGATCGGCCAGCGTCCGGATGCCGTGCCGGTGCAGCACTGCGACAACACGAGGCGACAGCCAGGCATCGACTGGATCGCTCACCTGCGGGTGCGGGACCGGCAGCGACGGCAGTGTGTCCAGCGCCTGGATCGCCGCCTTGCGGTGACGGCTCCGTTCGCCGGCCGCACACAGGAACGGCCGGGCCAAATCGGCGCGATGACGGCTGAGGGCGAAATCGGCGATCTGCCGGCGCATCCGGCCGATCACACCGCGCGCCGACTGACCCCCTCCAAGCGCGTGCGGACAATAACGCTCAATCGCCTCACGCGAGCCAACGCCCGCATACCACGCACGCACTGCGGACAGGGACGCGGCTTCGGGAAACGATGGTGGTGACAGATTATTCGGCATCCAAAAATTATAGGCGGTGGGATGACAACGGCGTGCCGCTCAGGTGTGACGCGTTTTGCGAAATGGCAGTTTCATCTAAAAATGTGACCCTATCGATAATAAAGGTTAGCGATAGCGATACATCTTGATGCTCGTCGGATTTTCAATCTCGCGCGTGCGTCTTGGGGTGCCCTCAGGACCCGGATTTTTTTTCGTACGCCAAGCGTCCAGCGCGGATGTCTCAAATGACTCTGAGTGCCCCGAAGGAGACAATCAATTTGACGACGCTCTAAATACCGTTCCAAAATGCGTAGCCGACATTCGCGCTGGAAATTCAACGCCTCGTCATGGACATGGGGTGGAATGATATTGGATGCCGAGTACGTGTACAGCGTCATTGATAGGGTGGACCAACTGTGAAAGCCAGAATTCGACCCACCTCGGTGGAATAGCGTTGATCACCTCATCGGCCGGCATGTTCGCCGGTCAACTAGTTAAATCAAAGCGTATACTTAAACATTATTTCCGGCATGTACTTGTTGTAGGTCCCACCGCCGACGGGATTGTTGTTGTAATGCATGAACTCGAAGCGAGCACCGAGTTGGTACTGCGGCTTGCCGAAGATCTCCCACAGAAGCTCCGCTCGCTCGAATACCTCGGTCCCGTTATGGTTAGAACCATTGATGAGCGACAGAAGGTTGAAGTGGAATTTCTGACCACCTACTTCGATAGGGTTCGAGAGCAGCACCGATCGCCACAGCCACGTATGCTTATCGAAGTTCGTGTTTCGGTAAAGCATACCTGACTCGAACCATGCGAAACCCGGGACCTTGAAATTGAGCGACAAGCCGTAGTTCTGAGACTCGAAATGGTCCGTATCGGGATAGCTTCCCCGCTCCCATCGGGCGATGAGCGATACGTCGGAAATCGGACCGACGGACAAGTCTTTCCCGAGCGTTTTTCCGAAGCTAAGTCGCGGGTTAAACACCAGAAGGTTCTGGAAGTTCGCGTTACTGAACGGAGCGCCAACGTTGTTGCCATGGTAAAGCTCGGCGTCGAAATAGATATCGCCAAACTGATTGCCGCTGAAGTGTTCAAATTGATACGTCTGCAGGTTCCCGTTGCCTGTTCCATAGCCATAGATAGGATCCGGGCTAGAACGATTCGTGTACAGGAAGTTGAAGTTGTTGACGGCGAAATTCTGGGCCATCGCGGACGTACTGAGGAAGCCAACCAGCATCGTGATGAGCACCCTCATCCATGATCCAAAATTCTTGTCCATATCGTCTCCTTAATTTATTAGTATAACTAATGTATTAAACGCGCCGCGCTGTATCACGTCCCACGGTGAGATCTTTGCCTTACCTACATGCGGGATTCCGCCGCTTGATTAGTCAGCTTCTGAGAACCGTGCGCGAGCACGAGCGTGCCTGACGCGCTCGTGCTGCATCGTGCTTCCAGTCTTGATTACAGTTGCTCGAGCTGATGCTGAAGCCCGGACCCGCCCTTACGAAACTCGCCTGCTTGCAGCACCGCGACGATCTTGGCCGGATCTTGCAGAACCTTCAGATCGTCCAGTGGATTTCCGTCGACGAACACGATGTCGGCCACGTATCCGTCGCGGATTTGCCCGATTTCGGAGTGCATCATGACGTCGCTTCCCAGGCGGGTCGCGGCTAGCAAGGCCTCTTTCGGCGTCATGCCGATGTACTTGACGAAATGTTCGAGGTCGCGGGAGTTGGTGCCATGCGGCATCCACGCGAACCCGTAATCGCCTCCCGGCGCGATGCGAATTCCACGCTTGTGCATTTTGGTGAGCGTCTCGGAAGCTATCTCCAGTTCACGTGCATAGCCCATCTTCGTTGCGATCGCTTCGGTGATACCCCACTGCTCCGCGTGGTAAAGCGTACTTACGAGCCAGCCGATCCCCGGGGCGACGATATGCCTGTCCTTGTTCGCTTCCAGCATGTCCAGGGCTTCCTCGTCCGCGAAGCTTGCGTGAAAGACCAGTTCAAAGCCGTGTCGGACACACTGCTTCACTGACTCGCTCGAACGGGCATGGGCTGCTACACGTTTGCCGGCACGTTTCGCTTCGGCGCTCAACATCGCGATTTCTTCTTCCGAGAACGGCGATGCTTCGGCCGGAATGCCGGCGATATACTCGCCGGAAAGGTTGATTTTCAGGTGATCAACGCCGTACTTCACAAACATGCGAGTCGCGCGGCGGACCTCTTCCGGACCGCTGACAACCTCCCCGAAGTTGAGCTCACGATACGGGAGGTGCGGAAGCGTGTTGTCGCCCAAGCCGCCCAACGTCGTGATTTCCTGACTGCCCGCGAGATAACGCGGGCCGGGAAATTCGCCCGCGTTGATAGCGTTGCGCAACACGACGTCGAGGCGCGGCTTGGCCGCCGCGGCTCCGAGCGCCGACGTAAAGCCCATGTCCAGATAGCGCTTTGCGACCCGTACACACCAGAGAATATGCTCCTCCGGCGGCATGAACTGGATAGCCGCAAGCGTCGGCTGGTCGTTCCACGAGAAGTGGGTGTGTGCTTCCGTCATGCCGGGCATGACGAACTTGCCTCGACCATCGACGATCTGCGCGTCTGCGGGGCGCATGACGTCGCCGCCTTTCGACACAGACTTGATTCGATCATTTTCGATGAGGACTTCGCCTTTATAGGGATCTGCTCCGCTCCCGTCGAAAATGTTGACGTTCGTAAATACGATCTTGCTCATGTCTCCTCCAAAGCCTCAGCGAATTACTTGTCGTTGTCGTAGAACGCCTTGAGTTCGGCGATGCACTCGGCGGGCTTCTCGAACGTGGTCCAATGGCCGCAGCCGCGAAGAACCGTCAACGTACTCCCGTCAATTCGCTCGCTCATATTTTTGACCAGCGCGGGCTGACCAACCGCATCTTCGTCCCCCGTCACGAGCAGCGTCGGGACCGAGATTTGATCAATTGCTGCCTCGCTCGCTTCGGACAGGGCCAAGCAACTTTGTGCATACCCCTCCGGGGACTGACGCATGACGCTTTCGCGAACAAGCGCGACCGTCACCGGCCGCACGGACTTGGTCTCGACGCTGGTAGCGCCTTTGACGATCGCATCCGCGATCTCTTGGAGGCCGGCAATGCCTCGATCGCGGCACAGCGCTGCGCGCGCCCGTATCGCGGGCCGGCCTTGGTCTGGTGGCGCCAGCAACGGCCCAAAGAGCGCGAGGCTGCGGACGAGATGAGGATGTTGGACTGCGAGATGCTGAGCCACGATGGTACCCATCGAGTGTGCAACGATGTGGGCCTGCTCGATACCGAGTTCGCTCAGCACATCGGCCACCCGGGACACGTACAGTTCGATGGACAACGGCTCGTTGGCTAGCGCTGAACGCGCGCTACCGGGCAAGTCGAGTCGGACGACACGCATGCCCCCAAAGGCTTCCAGAACCGGGGTCCAGTTGTTCGAGGAGCCACCGAGTCCGTGGATGCACACGACGGGCTGACCTTCCCCGGTTATCTCGACGGCAATATCTCTGATGAGGGTCGTCGTCATTCGCCCACCTCATTCTCGAGTACACCGACGTTCTGGATCTCGATTCGGATCACATCACCCTTCTGCAGGAATTTGGGTGGATTGAAGCCGATACCGACGCCGGCCGGGGTACCGGTCGCAATCACATCACCCGGCTGAAGTTCGATGCCGGCCGACAGGGTTTCGATCAGCGTCGGGATATCAAAGATCAGCTTGGACGTGTTGGAGTTCTGACGCAATTCGCCGTTCACCCAACACTTGATGTCGATGTTCTGGCCGTTGACTTCGTCCGACGTGATCACGAACGGCCCCATCGGACAGAAGCCGTCGAGCGACTTTCCGAGGAACCACTGGCGGTGAAGCTTCTGAAGATCCCGAGCGGTGAAGTCGTTGATCACGGTGTAGCCGAAGACGTAATTCATTGCGTCCGCCTTCTTGATACCCCGGCCGCCCTTGCCGATCACGACACCCAGCTCGGCCTCGTAGTCGAGCTGAGCGGTCACGCCGACATGTCGTGGGATCTTTGCCGACGGCCCGATCACCGTCGACGCCGGCTTGGTGAAAATGACCGGCGCCTCCGGCGCGTGCTCGCCGTTCTTTGCGCTGCTGTCGAATCCCGAGTTCTGGAACTCGGCCGCATGCTCGTGATAGTTCTTGCCGACACAGAAGATGTTGCGACGCGGCTGATCGATCGGGGCCAAGATGGTGGCCTCCGCGAGCGACAAACCGTTCCCCGTTGGCTTCAGATGCGGTTTGACTTCTTCAAATTGTTGGACCAATTGGACCATATCGCCGTCAAATTGGGGGACCAACGATTGGACCGGCCAGAATCGAGAATGAACGATATCCACAATCGAAATTGTCTTCTTTCCCGCCACATTAAGGTTAGCCAGCTTCATGAGATCACTCCTGTTCGCGAGTCCAATTGGTTGAAAGTGCTCACACTGTAGAACCAAAGTGGACCGAACGCAAGTACGGGTAAACCAAACTCCTGTCCAATTGGTACTACATGAGCTAGAATGGCAACCACGAAATCCCGGAGGAAGGTAATGAGCGAGGTAGAAGCAACCAGCTCTGTACGAGCAGCGGGTGCAAGGGCATTAGCTGCTTACCTGGTCGAGGAGATTGCGACCGGTCGTATGGGCGATGGCATGAAATTGCCCGCAGAGCGGCACCTCAGTGAGCAATTCGGCGCCTCCCGCGGTGCAGTGAGGCGCGTCCTTCAAGATCTAAAGGATCGCGGGCTGATCACTCAGTCCGTGGGTAGCGGAACCTACGTCAAGGCAGGAGCCGCCCTTGCACTTCCAAAATCGGTCCGGACGCAAGCGCAAGCTGATGAACAAGGCGTCTCGGTGCATCAAACCAGCCCAGCTGAACTCATGGAGGCTCGTCTGCTTATCGAGCCCTTGATGCCGAAATTGATCGCGCGGAATGCCACCAGCGCAGACTTTGCGAAGATGGCGGAGTGCATTGAGCGCTCGGAGGCGGCGGAAACGGTCGAAGAGTTCGAACACTGGGACGGCGAACTGCACCGTGCGTTCAGTATTGCGACGCACAACTCATTCTTCATGCAGATTCTTGAGCTGATGAATCGTGTCCGCGAGCAAGGCGAATGGGGGCGGCTCAAGCGCCTCTCGTTGACACCAGGTCGTCGCGAAGAGTATCAGGCTCAGCATCGCGCGATTGTTGAGGCGTTACGAGACCGTGACGCAGAGGCGGCTGCCAAGGTTCTGACAGAACACCTGGGGCAGATCCAGCACAATCTATTTGGCTCATGAAATTGAGCCACATTAATTTCGCTGTCCGGCGGCCGGAGCATTCAGCCCGGACATTTGTTCGCACCTGCCATCGCCGATCGGTAGCTTTGCCACGCGAATAGAAATGATGCCGCACGGTGCTGCCGGATGATGGCGTCCTATGCGCGCTGGCGCAGAAGCCACGAAGTCGGCACTTCGACATAGGTCCGAGCGGCCGCTCGGTATTGGGGCTTGGACATCCGGAATTTTGCCGAACGCTCCTTGGACTGACTGCTTCGTGGCCGATTCTGTTGAAAAACTCGCTTCTCGCCGTGATGGGACCGCTTAGCTAAAAATCGACCGTTCAGATCGACCTATACGCCACTCATGAGCATCGGTTACGGGTAAGAGGACCCCTGAAAACCAGGCGGAGCCCGCGATAGAAGAGTTTTTCAACAGTATCGGCCGGCAAGCGACATCGCTTGGCGTGCGAAAAATCCGAATCTTGAGCACACCCCGTACGGGCGGGGGCGCATTAACCGGCTCGTGGACTATCTGCTGGATCTTCAACGCCCCGGTCCACCGCTCGATCCGACCATCGACTTTTTTTATTTAGATCAGCTGCTTAGATCGAGATGTGGCGGATTTTTTACGAATCCCGGCCAGACCTCATCCATCCGCGGTGAGCATCCGTCCAGACGCGGCAACAAGGTACTCAAGCGCGCCTTGTTCCTATCCGCCTTCGCGGCCTTACGAGACCCAGTCTCACGGGCCTATTAGTCCCGCAAGATCCAGCAAGGCAAGCGCCACAACCAAGCACTCATCGCGCTGGCACGGCGACGCTGCGACGTCCTGTTCCCAATGCTGCGCGACGGAACCATTTACCAACCCAAGTCAGCCTCTAACGCTTGACGAACAACATCGGGGCACCCCCCGCGCCGATCAACCGCCACCTTTCCTTTCCCACGCCCATCGCCTGTACGAGCGACACGATGCCCAGCAGTAACGTCATCGACGTTACCAAGATCGGCACGGATCCCCGCAGCAGCAGCGTCTACCACCGCCCGTCACAGCGACAAGCCGCAACTGTTGCCAGAGGGATCTGGCCTCATTGCTACCGCCTTCCGCTTGCGTCAGGTGTATTCGATAGCAACCCACCTGCGTCAACAAGGCGCGCTACGGCTTTGGCACGCTATATATGTGCCAGCATCGAGGCGCTCCCGGAGCGACAAGCCGCATTTTGGCTCTGCCGATGCGGCTTCAATGAATAAATAAAAACCCAATGCGACCGAAGAAAATCGCCGACGAACCCAAGATTTAAAATGCACCGCATCGAGCTGCCCTCAATCGCACACTCGTACTGTCAATATGTAATGTTTGCCACACCGCCAAGCGCGGCACCGGTGACATTGGCTGCTCCTCCCAGTGCCGCACCAGTTATATTGGCAGCTCCACCGAGCGCCGACCCGACAATGCCTTGGGCTTGAGCAGACGCGCTTGAGTCAGCGCAACGGTCACGACACTCGTGAATACTAGAATCAATGCTTTTTTGCTGATGAACATGTGGCACCTCTTGCCGGATAATTCTTTATACATCTGACAATTAAATCAGGCTAACTAAGTATCTTGGCGGCAATGATCGTCTGCCATACACTATACAGAATGTTCACCAATTGACCGATAAAGATTTTCCTATCAATTGCCTCGAAAAACGTCGTAAATCATAATAAATAAGCGACATTATATTCAACAGGTTTTAAAACGGGCAGCTTTTCCATAACTCCGCAACGCTTGATCGACTATGCTAAGATACCTACCGGCTGGTGTCGGCGCATGACCCTCCGTATGAGGCGATTCATCTCAATCGGTCGCCCGGCTACCGGCATTTCCTTGGCGAGTGCGACTTTCCAAGCGCCGGCGGCGTAGCAATCTAGATTGCCCCAGAACTGCACCCAGCCCCACAGTCACTAGCCAACCGAGTGTCCTCGTCCATTCGCCGTTATCCGCGAGCCCGGCGCAAACGACCGCAGCCATTGTCAATGCGACCGATACCAGCGGCAGTACCTTGTACCCGCTCATTCGCTTTCTCCTGTCGTACGCATCACGCGCCTCCGCCACGTAACGAATACGCGAGCGCCGCGAAGCCGATGATCGCTCCCCGCAGCATCAGGTGTCCTGCTTCGCCGAGCCCGAAGCTCGTCAGAAAATTGAACAGGAAAACGACCATGAACGCAGCGATCGCCGGCCCGGCCATCCCGCCGCGCCCGTCGCCGAAGGTCACGCCACCCAGCACCGCAGCCGCGAGCGAATTGAGCGCAAGGTCCTTGCCGAGCGTCGCACTGCCGACGCCGACGAAGCTCAGCAGCAGCAACGCGCCGCACGCCGACATGACGCCCGACACGACATGCACGATGAAAATCACACGCAGATGCGGCAGCCCCGACAGCTCCGCCGCGCGCGGACTGGAGCCCACCGCATCCACCACCCGCCCGAATACGGACCGCCGCATGAACAGCGCCACCGCAACGAGGATCGCGAGCCACGCCAGCGGCGCGACCGGCACCCCGCCCGGCCGGGCCGCGCCGATCGTGGTCAACAGCTCGGGCGCATCGCCCGATGCACGGAACTGGCTGATCGCGATGACAATGCCCGACAAAATCATCGACACCGACAACGTGACGATGACAGCCGAAGCGCGCCGGTAAGCGATCAACAGGCCGTTGAACGCGCCGACCGCCGCGCCGAACAGCACGCACAGCACACACGCGAGCGGCGTCGGCATCGTCAGTATCCCGCTCGTCAGCAAACACGATACGGCCGCCATCACGCCGCCCACGGACAGATCGAGCGAACCGCAGCGCATCGTCAACGACTGCCCGATCGTGACGATGCCGAGCGGGACGGCCTGCCGCAAGATCAGCAGGAACAGCAGCGGCGAAAGCAGGTTCGGGCGCACGAGATACGCGCATCCGACCAGACACGCGGTGCCGGCATACGCGGGCGGTAATGCCAGGCACCAGCGCACGCTGCGTTGAAACGGCGCCACCACGGGCGAGCGTGCCAAAACCATCGATCTCATGTCATAACCCCACGGTTTTTCTGCGCTGCGCGCCGACTGCCAGCAGCAGGAGCATCCCGACCGCCACGCTGGCCAGGAACGGCGAGATGCCGAACAGATTCAGTCCATTGGTCAGCAAGCCCAGCGTCGCCACGCCCACCAGCACGGCCGCGACTCCGCCTACGCCGCCCGTCAGTTGCACGCCGCCGAGCGCGACCGCCGCCACCGACTCGAGCGCGAACTCCGCGCCGATCGTCGGATCGCCCGCCGACACGCGCGCAGCCAGGTAGATGCCTGCCGCGGCCGCCATCAGCCCGCACAGCACGTGCGCCGCGATCGTCGTCGCCCTGACGCGCACGCCGTTCAAGTGCGCGCTGTGCGCGCCGGCGCCGATCGCATGGAAATGCAGGCCGAGACGGCAGCGCGCGACGACATGCCACGCAAAACCGATCGACACCGCGCACCACGCGAGCGACAGCGGCACGCCGTACAGGTTGCCGGACGCAAGCCAGCCGAGCGCGGGCGCAATCTGCCCGCCCGGAACCGGCAGCACCAGATAGCACACCCCCTGGAGAATCGTGGCCGTGCTGAGCGTCGTCACGAACGGGTGAACGTTGCCGATCGCCACGCCGACCCCGTTGAGCAACCCGACCGACGCACCCGCCAACAGCGCGAGCAGCACGCCCGACGCGGGATCGGGCTGCATCGCGACGATGCAGCTCGCGAGGCTCACGACGGAGCCGACGGACAGGTCGATGCCGCCTGCGAGCGTCACGAACATCTGCCCGAGCGAGACCATCAGCAACGCGGCGATCTGCCCGCTGAAGTTGACGACGTTCTGCATCTGGCGGAAATCCGGCACCGCGACCATCAGCGCGATGCACAGCAATAGCGGCAGGCTTGCCGCGTAACGCGTCACCCCGGTGCGAGTGGCCTTCATGCCTCCTCCCCGTTCACGGATGCGCGACTGCCGCGATCCGGCGCCGGCTCCGTCAACGCGAATGCGAGCAACTGCTCCTCGGTGGCCTCCGCGGCACGCACGTCCGCGACGAACGCGCCGTTGCGCACCACCAGAATGCGGTCGCACATACCGATCAGTTCCGGCAGGTCTCCCGACACGGCGAGCACGGCTCCGCCCTCTTCCGCGAATCGCCGCAGCAACGCGTAGATCTCGGCCTTCGCGCCGACGTCCACGCCGCGCGTCGGCTGCTCGACGAGCAGCACGTTCACGCCAGCCGCGAGCCAGCGCGCAAGCATCACCTTCTGCTGGTTTCCGCCCGACAGCGACTGCACGGCGTCGGCCGGCAGCCCGCGCAGCCGGATCCTGTCGATCCATGCCGCGACGACCGACGGCGCGCAGTGCGCCCGCCGCCAGAGCGGCCGGCCGCGCAGGAAGCCGAGCGCGATGTTGTCGCGTACCGAGAGGCCGAGATACAACCCTTCCGACTTGCGGTCTTCCGGCATCAACGCAATGCCTTGCCGCACCGCCGCCTGCACGCCGCGCGCGGGGTCGTGCCGCGCCATCGCGCCGTGCCGATCCGCGATGCGGATCTCGCTCTTCGCTGGTACGTCGATGCCGGCGAGCGTCCGCAGGATCTCCCGCTGGCCATGCCCTTCGAGCCCCGCGATGCCGACGATTTCGCCGCGGCCGACCCACAACGAAACGTCGGGGCCGCCCGCGCGCACCGACAGCGACGCGACGTCGAGCGCCGGCTCGGCGCAGCTGGCGCGCCGACGCGGCGGAAACAGCGCCGTCAGTTCGCGCCCGACCATGAGCTGAACCAGCCGCCGCTCCGACAGGTCGGCAGCGGCGTGAGTCGCGACGTGGCGGCCGTCCTTCAGCACCGACACGGTGTCGCAGAAGCGAAAGATCTCGTCGAGCCGATGGCTGATGTAGAACACCAGCTTGCCTTCGTGCCTGAGCCGCACGAGCACCGCTTCGAGTGTGTCGATCTCAGCGCGGTTGAGCGGCGCAGTCGGCTCGTCGAAGATGAATACGCCCGCGTCGTCGACGAGCCCCTTCGCGATTTCCAGCATCTGCTGCTCCGCGATCGTCAGATCGCCGCAGAGCCGTTTCGGCTCGAGCGCGACGCCGCCGCGTTCGAGCACCTCGACGGCATTGCGCACGATGGCGCGACGGTCGAGCGCGCCGTACCGCCGCGGCTCGCGCCCCAGGCAAAGATTCTCGGCCACCGTCAGGTTCGGCAGGATCGCCAGCTCCTGAAACACCGTGGATACACCCGCGCGTCTTGCCTGCGCGGGCGTCGCGAGCCTCACGCGCTCGCCGTCGACACGGATCTCGCCCGTGTCGGGCAGGTGGACGCCCGACAGCAGCTTCATCAGCGTCGATTTGCCCGCGCCGTTCTCGCCCGTGATCGCATGAATCGATCCGCGCTCGCCGGCGAGCGTGACGTCCGTCAGCGCATGCGTGCGGCCGAATGCCTTCGACACGCCGGTCAGCGCGACGCGCGCCGGACGCGGCGTCGTTCCCTGTTGAATGGTCATCGCGCGCCTCAACGATGGAACAACTGGGTCAGCCTGGCGTCCGGCAGCGTCGACGGAAACCAGTAGCCGTCGTTCAGGTCCGGACGAAGATAGCGATCGAGCGTCGCGTTCGTGATCGGCGCGGGTGCGGAAAAATACGCGCGGTACAGCGGCTGGCCCTGCAGCAGCGCGACCGCCGCGCGCACGGTGGCCGCCCCGAGCCCCGGCGTAAAGATCGGCGCGACGCTCTTCACGCCGGAGCGCTTCCAGACGCGCAGAAAGCCGTTGTTCGCCTCGCCGGTCATCGGCACCAGCGGCTTGCCGGCTTCCTTGAACACGTCGATGCACGCGCGCGTCATCTCGGCGCCGGAGAACCAGATGCCGTCCACCGGCTGCCCCGACAGCACGAGGTTCTCGCAGAGCTGCTTGCCTTTCACGTAGCTCCAGTCGCCAAATACCTCGTTGGTGATCTTCAGCCCGCACCCATCGACTGTCTTGCGGAATCCGTCGTAGCGAAGCTGCTCCTCGTCGACGCCTGCCACGCCGCGAAACGCCCAGATCCTCCCGTTGCCGTGCAGTTCGTTACAGAGGAATTCCGCGCCCTGGCGGCCGAACACCCGTCCGCCGCCCATGATCTCCACCGTCGACTTCGTGTTGCCGCCGTACGCGCCGAACGTCACGACCGGAATGCCGCGCTGCGCCGCCTCCGCGATCAACGGTGCACCGATCGCTTCGGAAATCGGCCCGATGATCAGCAGGTCGATCTTGCGCGTCAGCAGATCCTCGACGTCCGACACCTGCTTCGCCGCCTTCCAGTCGGCCTCGGTGAAGATGAACTGGCCGATCTCCTTGTGCAGCGCCGCCTCGTCGCGCATTTCCTGGATCATCTGCACGATCCAGCTGTTGCCGACGCCGGCGAACGACACGCCGATGCGCCACGGCGGCGCCTTCTTGAACGCGTCGCGCGGTGTCTGCTGCGTCGACGTCGGGGACAGCAGATCGCCCGGTAGCAATTGCATGTCGGCAGCGTGCGCGCTGAACGCTGCGCACCCGATCAACATGCCACCCAGCGAGAGTGCGAGTTTTCTCATCACGACATTCATGTTCGTCTCCTTCAGAACGCGTGGCGGATGCCGACGACGGCCCCGCTCGTCGAGCCTTCGCTTGCGTAGAGCGCACCGTTCAGGGAAAGCCCCGTATTCATCTTTCCGTGGTTGTTGACGAACGCGAATTGCCCGTACAGCGTCGTGCGCTTGGACAAGAAGTATTCGACGCCGACGCCGGTCAGGATCGAATGGTTGGCCGTGTCGTTGCCGTCGCTCGTGTACCACGCGCCGGCGTCCACGTTCAGCGCCGGCGTGACGGCAAAGCTCAGGCCGCCGCCGTATACGCGGTTGTCGAACGAGCCGGCCAGCTTGTAGTTCACGAACGACGCTTTCGCGGTCAAGCGGCCGTATGTGTAGCCTGCCCCGATCGTGCGTCCCGTGAAAGCGACCGTGGTCGGTACGGGTGTCGACGCCGCCGTGCCGCCCGCGTTGCCGCTGTAGAGCGCCGTATCGACCGTCAATCCGCCGATTTCGTATTTCAGTCGCGCGCTGTATTGCCGCCCCGCCTGGAAATTGCCGGGCTCGCCGCCCAGCGCGAGCATCACGCTGCCTTGCAGGCCGGCGATGACCGGGCTCGTATAGGAAATGGCGTTCGGGTTGAACAACCCCGTATCGAGCACGTTGCCGACGTAGATGACCGCAGCGCTGCCGAAATACGACACGTTGCGCGGGTCGGTGTTGATCAGCGACAGCACGAACGGCGAATACTGCACGCCGGCCTGCACCGTGCCGAGGTCGCTCGTCAGGCCGACCCAGGCCTGGCGGCCAAAGAAATTGCCGTTCGAATTCGCGATGCCGCCGTTCGCCATGCTGATGCCGCTCTCGAGCGCGAAGATCGCCTTCAGGCCACCGCCGAGATCCTCGGTGCCCCGCATGCCGAATCGCGACCCGGCCGTGCCGCCGTCGATCATCGAGAACTGATGCGCGCCGCCGCCCGCGGTGCGGCTCGTATAGAGCAGCCCCGCGTCCAGTATGCCGTACAGCGTGACGGCGCTCTGCGCGTATGCCGATGAAGCCACCATGCCGGATGCCGCGATGGCAAGCGCGATGGTCCGACTGCCATGATTTTTCATAACCTGTCTCCTAACCGATCAATTCGTTTTTATATTTCGCATACCTTATTTATTTTTCGACTTCTTTCCTCCTTCGATGCCGCTTCACGCGGCATCAGATCATTGTCTGCCCCTGAACGAGGCCCGCCCTAGCCCGTCACGCGCGTGACCCACGCGATCAGGTTCGCGATCACCTCGTCGCGGTTCGTTTCGTTCAGCACTTCGTGTCGCGCGCCGCCGTACACGTGCGTGGACAGATCGCGGAAGCCGACCTGGCGCAGCCGCGCCACGAGCGGATCGAACCACGCAAGATAGCCGTTCACCGAATCCTGGTCGCCCGTGAAAAGATAGAGCGGCAACTGCTTCGGTAAGCGCTCGAACTGCGCGGGATCCGACGTGCGCAGCCCGTGATCGAAAATCGAGAACAGCGACGCTTCCGTCAGCGCGAAGCCGCACAGCGGATCAGCGAGGTACGCGGCCGGCACGGCAGGCTCGCGGCTCAGCCAGTCGACCACAGTGTCGGGCGCCGCGATCGCCGCATTCGCGGTTTCCAGCGTCCAGCCGGAACGCCGCGGGTCGAGAAGTTCGAGCGCACTCGTGCCCGACAGGGCGAGCCCGTCGAGCAGTGCGCCGTGATCGAGCAGGTAGATCTGCGCGGCGAACGAACCCATGCTGTGCGCGAGCATCACGAGCGGCACGCCCGGATGACGCTCGCGCAGATGGCGGCTGACGGTCGCCATGTCGTCGACGAGCGCGTTGAATCCGCCCGGGCCGAAATCGCCGAGCGTGCCGTCGTCCAGCGCCGCCTGGCCATGGCCGCGGTGCTCGGTTGCATACACCACGTACCCTTCGTTCACCAGCGCCTGCGCGACGTGCCGATAGCGCCGCGAGTGCTCCGCCATGCCGTGCACGATCTGCACGACGCCGCGCACCGGCAGCGCGCCCTGCCAGCGGAATGCCTCGATGTGATGCCCGCCGGCCGCATCGATCCGGAATGTGGATTCGGTCGTTGTCATTCTGTCTCCTCATGGGTTATCGGTGGTCCGGCGCAGCGCGCGCTACGCGGCCTGCAGCGAATCGACCAGCATGTCGCCGAACGGCAGCGATCCGAGGTTCGACTGCCCGCCGTCGATCGCGATCACCGTGCCGTTGATGTAGCTCGCGGCGCCGCTGCACAGGAACAGCGCCAGATCCGCGATTTCGTCGCGCTCCGCGGCGCGGCGCATCGGGATCCCGTCGAGCAGGCGCGCCCAGCTCGCTTCGCCGTCGGGCGCAAGACGCTTCATGCCTTCGGTATCGGCGACCGGCCCCGGCGCGATCGCATTGCAGCGCACGCCGCGGCCCGCCCATTCGATCGACAGCGTGCGCACCAGCATGTCGATCCCGGCCTTCGCGGCGCATACATGCGCCTGCGCGGCCGTCGGCAAGACCGACTGCACCGCGGAAATGGCCAGCAGGTTCGCGCGCTCGGGGGCCAGGAGTGGCAGCGCCGCGCTAAACGTATTGAACGTGCCGATCAGGTCGATGTCGATCACCGTGCGAAAGCCGTTGCTCGACATCGCCGCAGCCTCGGCGACGAAATTTCCGGCGGCGCCGGCAATGGAGATGTCGATCGGCCCGAACTGCGCATGCGCATCCTGGAACGCGCGGCCGAGTTCGTCCGCATGACGCACGTCGGCGGCGAAACCGGCCGCATCGCCGCCCATCGCACGGATCGCTGCGGCGGCCGCGGCGCATTTCTCCGCGTTGCGGCCGATGATCGAGATGCGCGCGCCCTGCATCGCGAAGCGCTCGGCGATCCGCTTGTTGATGCCGCTGCCGGCACCCGTGATGACGGCATGCTGGCCGCTCAGCAAATTGGCTCTGAATACCGAGCTCATCAATGATTCTCCCTGGAAATCGATACCTGATCGAAACGGATGTGGGCAAACTGCTCGCGTAGGCGCGACTTGAGCAGCTTGCCGGTGGCGCCGTGCGGCAATGCGTCGACGAACTCGATCGCATCGGGCAACCACCACCGCGCGACGCGTTCGCCGAGCCACGCGGACAATTCGGCCGCCGATACCTGTTGGCCGGGCCGCAGCACGCAGACCATCAGCGGGCGCTCGATCCATTTCGGATGCGGCCGTCCGATCACCGCGGCCTCCTGGATCGCGGGGTGCCCCATCGCGGCATTCTCGAGCTCGATCGAGCTGATCCATTCGCCACCCGATTTGATGACGTCCTTGGTCCGGTCAACGATCGCCATGTAGCCTTCTGCGTCGATCGTCGCCACGTCGCCGGTATCGAACCAGCCGTCGGCACGCTCGCCCGGTGATCCGCCCGCATAGGTTCCGACCACCCAGGGCCCTTTCACCAGCAGCCGGCCCGGCGTTGCGCCGTCTCGCGACGCCGCTGCGCCGGACTCTGTCTCGATGCGCATCTCGATACCAAACGGCTCACGTCCCTGTTTCGTCTGCAAGCGGCGCCGCGCATCCGCGTCGAGCGCGTCGTGCACGGGCTTGAACTGGTTGACGGCGCCGATCGGGCTGACCTCCGTCATCCCCCACGCGTGGACGACGCGCACGCGATGCACGTCCTCGAATTCGCGAATCGTCGCGTCGCTCGCAGCCGAGCCGCCGATCACGATCCGCTCTAGCGACGCGAACGAACGGCCGGTGGCGCGCAGGTGATCGATTACGCCGAGCCAGATGGTCGGCACGCCGGCCGCGATCGTCACGCGCTCGGCCTCGCAGAGCGCGTGCAGGCTCTTCGAGTCGAGCGCGGGCCCCGGCAGCACGAGCTTCGCGCCGACCATGGGCGCCGCATACGGCAGCCCCCACGCATTGACGTGAAACATCGGCACGACCGGCATCACGCTGTCTCGTGCCGACAGGCCGAAGGAATCGGGCAGCGCGGCCGCATACGCATGCAACACGGTCGACCGATTCGAATAGCACACGCCTTTCGGGTCACCGGTCGTGCCCGACGTATAGCACTGGCCGCAAATCTGGTCTTCGTCGATGAGCGGCCAGTCGAGTTCATCGGCCAGCTCGCCGGCGATCAGATCTTCGTGGAACAGCAACCCTTCGATCTGCACGGACGCGTCCCGACCCGCATCGCTGTCGCGGCTTCCCATCAGCACCCAATGCCGGACGCCCGGCAATTGCTGGCGCAGCTCGCACACCAGCGGCACGAACGTCGCGTCGAAAAACAGGATCTCGTCCGCCGCGTGACGGGCGATCCAGGCCAACTGCTCGGGAAGCAGGCGCGGGTTCAGCGTATGGCACACCGCACCGAGGCCGGCACACGCGTAGTAAAGCTCCAGATGCCGATAGCCGTTCCACGCGAGCGTTCCGACCCGGGCATCGCTGCCGATGTCCAGCCGGTCCAGCGCGCGCGCAAGCTGGCATACGCGCCGATACGCATCCGCATACGTATAGCGATGAACATCGCCCTCGACGCGACGGCTGACGACTTCCGTGCGCGGATGATTGCGGTTCGCATGCCGCAACAGGTCGATGACCCGCAGCGGCGCTTTCATCATGGTTCCGCTCATGTCCCCTCGTTGATATGGAAATCCCTGCGGAACATCATAATGAGTCGGGCCGCCGCCACGCCATTCGGATTCGCCGGAATCGCCGCGAGCCTTGTCCGGCATGGCTTCCGGCTCGTTTACCGGCGGCGTTTCGGAATTGTTCGGATATCGCGGGATATCGTGCTGCACAATCGTCGCCGACCGGCGGCCGGCGTGATTAAAATCGATGCCCGGGACCGGATGCCGGACGCAGCGCAGACGGCATCGCGGAAAAGTCAGGATTGTTGAAAGGAGCAAGTCGTGTCATTCGGCAAAAACACGCGCATGACTTCACAGATCGCGGTCAGGCGCCGGCCGCGCCAGAGTCGCTCCGTGATGACGGTCGACGCAATCCTCGAAGCGGCGAAGACGCTGTTCGCGCGAGACGGGTTCGAGGCGACCAGCACCACGCGCATAGCCGATGCGGCCGGCGTCAGCGTCGGCTCGCTGTATGAGTATTTCACCAGCAAGGATGCATTGATCGCAAAGCTGATCAAGTGCCATTGCGAACACCTGATGAATCTGTACGGCAAGGCATTCCAGGCAGTCGAGGGCCAAGGCATCGACGCCGTCGTTGACACATGGGTCGACACGACGGCCGATGCGTATGCAGAGAACATCGCGCTGCAACGCGTGTTACTTGAACACATGGGACGGGTCAGCCGGTTGCATCACATGAAGCGCGTGTCCCTTGCATTCGCGGATCTGCTCGAGCAGGCACTGAACGTTTGCGGTGAGCCCGTCGCGCGCCCCAACATCCATTTGGCCGCGTTCGTGCTTGAATCGACCGGCGAGGCGCTGATCCACCGGTCTATTACCTACACGGAAGATCTGTTCGGATACGAACTGCGGCGCGAACTGAAGATCATGCTCTCGCGGTACTTGCGCGCGCCCCTTCCACGGTGAGCGCGATGGCGTGACCACAGACGAGCGCGAGCGCCTCAAGGCCTTGGAGCGCGAAGTCAAGGAGTTGCGTCGTGCCAACGAGATTCTCAAGGTCGCGAGCGCGTTTTTCGCCCAGGCGGAGCTCGACCGCCGTTTCAAGTCCTGAAGGCCTTCATCGATCAGCATCGCGACACCTTCGGGGTCGAGCCGATCTGCAAGGTCTTGCGGATTGCCCCGTCGGGTTACCGACGCCATGCCGCGCAGCTTCGTGATCCATCGCGGCGCTCTGTTCGCGCAATCCGCGATGAACGTCTGCGGCCGGAAATCAGGCGTGTGTGGCAGGCCAACATGCAGGTCTACGGCGCGGATAAAGTCTGGAAGCAGATGAACCGGGAGCGTATCGCGGTGGCGCGCTGCACGGTCGAACGTTTGATGAAGCAACTGGGTTTGCGCGGCGTGATGCAAGGCAAGCGTGTTCGCACGACTGTTCCTGATGCCATAGCCCCGCGCCCGCTGGATCGGGTCAATCGCCAGTTCAAGGCGGCACGGCCGAACCAGCTCTGGGTATCTGATTTCACCTACGTTTCGACGTGGCAGGGCTGGCTGTATGTGGCTTTCGTGATCGATGTGTTTGCTCGCCGTATCGTGGGCTGGCGAGTCAGCAGTTCGATGACCACGGACTTTGTTCTGGATGCCCTTGAACAGGCGCTTTACGCGCGGCGCCCGGGCGACGGCGGAACCTTGATACACCATTCCGACAGAGGGTCCCAAGGCGGATTCAACTGGTCGTCGCAACATCTCCAGATTGAAGGTGTTGAATGGGACGACCACTGGGATGGGGCTCGGAACAAACGGGAAGGCCCGTCATGCGATCACCTGGCAGACCGAGTGTCAATCAACTCGATTCGAAGCGAGCATTCTGGAAGTGCATCGCACAAGGTATGGAGACCGAGGCCGCAGCGCTGGCGTGTAACGTATCGCAACCGTTGGGGCCGCGATGGTTTCGTGAAGCGGGCGGCATGGCACCGATCGACCTGGCGCCACACTCTGGGCGTTACCTGTCATTTTCGGAGCGCGAGGAGATCGCGCTGCTGTGGGCGCAAGATTGCAGTGTTCGCGAGATCTCGCGAAGGCTGCAACGGTCACCGTCAACGATTTCACGCGAGCTACGTCGTAACGCAGCGACCCGCGGTGGTACTCTGGTGTATCGGGCAACGGTTGCCCAATGGAAAGCTGAACGCGCGGCCGAGCGTCCGAGGGCTTCGAAACTGGCCGAGAACGACCAGTTGAGGACATATGTGCAGGATCGCCTGGCTGGAACGGTCACTGACTTTCGGGGCAAGCCAATTCCCGGACCTAACGTTCCGTGGAAAGGACGAAGACAAGGACGTCGTGCGGACCGCCGCTGGGGCACCTGCTGGAGTCCGGAGCAAATCAGTCGGCGAATTCAGATTGACTATCCCGATGATCAATCTATGCGGATCTCCCACGAAGCCATCTATCAGGCACTCTACATTCAAGGCCGGGGCGCTTTGCGACGAGAGCTTACTGCTTGCCTGCGTTCGGGCCGCGCACTTCGCGTGCCGCGGGCCAGGACGCAACAGCGCGGAAAGCACTTCGTCACTCCGGAGGTTATGATCAGTGAACGCCCTGCAGAAATCGCTGATCGTGCTGTTCCAGGGCATTGGGAAGGCGACCTGATCATTGGCCTTAACCGCTCGGCGATTGGCACTCTGGTTGAGCGCACCACCCGGTTCACGATGCTGCTGCATCTTCCTCCAATGGAGGGCCATGGAGTCGGGGTGCGCGCCAAGAACGGGCCAGCGCTGGCAGGTCACGGGGCAGAGGCTGTTCGCAACGCTATCGCGACAAAGATCGCGCTACTACCCGAGCATTTGCGCCGATCACTGACATGGGATCAAGGCGCAGAGATGGCCCAGCACGTACAGCTACGAATCGACACGGCTCTTGAAATCTACTTCTGTGATCCCCAGAGTCCATGGCAACGCGGGACGAATGAAAACACGAACGGCCTACTGCGACAGTACTTTCCGAAAGGCACAGACATGAGTCGATATACCGAGCGTGAACTCGACGCGGTCGCGAACACACTGAACTGTCGACCACGTAAAACGCTCGGATGGAAGACGCCAGCGGAAGCATTCCACGAACTGTTATCCGCAACATAACGATGAGTGTTGCGACGACTCCTTGAACCTAAGCAATACGTCAGCATTCGCTACAGCGAACGGCTGGCCGAAGCGGGCATCGAACCGTCTGTCGGCAGCCGGGGAGACAGCTATGACAACGCCCTGGCTGGAACGATCAACGGCTTGTACAAGGCTGAACTGATTCATCGCCGCACTTGGAAAACGCGCGAATCCGTTGAACTGGCAACGCTGCAGTGGGTGGCCTGGTTCAATCATCATCGGTTGATGGAACTCCTCGCCTATATCCCGCCCGCCGAAGCTGAGGCAAACTACTACCGGCAGCTTGAAACAGCTGCCGCTGAACTCGCATCAACTTAGACCAACCAGCCTCTACGATTCCCGGGGCGGTTCAGTTGTGCGGCGGCGGATACTCTCCGCAGTACGCCTCCGGTAAAACCTCCGTGTTGCGAACGAAGTTCTCCGGAACCGCCGGTCCCCACAAGTAGAGCGATTCTTCCGGGGGAAAATCACCCGCAAGCCATGGGTGACCCGCCGAAACGAAATCGATGTCGGCTGAGTACTCACAGAATGAGCCCCAGGGGTCTTCGACATAGTGGAAATAGTTCGAACCCAGCACATGCCGGCCCGTACCCCAGCCTTTCGTGTAGCCCGCAGCCGCCATCTGCGACGCGCCTTCGCCCACCAGGTTGATGTTGTCCACGTCCCATGCCGAGTGGTGCCAACCTCTTGCGCTGCTTTTCGCGAACGCGACCAGATGGTGATCGCTACCGTGCGGGGCATGGGTAAACGCAATGATGTCGAGCGAGCGGTCGGAAAGTCGCAAGCCCAACGTCTTGCCGTAGAACTCAACTATACGCGGCACATCAGGAGAAAAGAGCAGTACGTGTGACAAACGACGTGGCCGCACGGTCTTTGACTCCGAGCGGGTATGCGAACCGCGCTCGTCCGCCGCGCTGCTGCTTAATACGCACTGAATCTTGGACGATGGACTGGTTTTGGGGCCCGATTTGACCTGGATGAGATTGCCATCAAGATCGCGAAACCAGAAGCCGACCGAGTCGGGTGCAAGGTCCGTTTCGATCGCGACACCGGCTGCCTGCACCTGCGCACGCAGCGTGTCGAGATCCGTCTCGAAGCAGTTGAAACTCAGCCACGCAAGGCGCTTGGTCAATGCCGGCAGGATGCGCGCCCAGCGGTGGCCATCCGCCGCCCGGAGCTCCAGTTCCTGTCCTTGCACACCCGCCGTTGCAACGTCGAGCCCGAAGGCGTGAAAGAAACGAGCAGCGTCGCCGATTGAAGGAACATTAAGCGCGAAGTGATCAATCGAATGCACACTCACACCGGAAGCAGTAAATACCGGGTTAGACATGACCGTCTCCATCCGTGGGTTGACGCGCCGGCTCTGAGGACGGCTCACGCGGGTCGTGCTGCTCAGTTGGCGGCTTCGTCAGCGACGACGTTCCTGAGTGTGCCGATCTTCTCGACCGTCACCTCGCACACGTCACCCGCCTTCATCAGCAGTCTCGGCGCGCGCGCCCAACCGATGCCCGATGGTGTACCCGTCACGATCACGTCTCCCGCCTCGAGTGTTATAGCCTCGCTCAGGATTCTGATGAGACTGGCGACATCGAACACCATGTCGTCGGTGCTGGCCGACTGGACGACTTCGCCGTTCAGACGCGTCTCGAGCCGCAGCCCCTTGGCGCCGGCAGGCAGTTCGTCCGCCGTCACCAGATCCGGACCAAAGGCGCCTGTTCCGTCAAAGTTCTTGCCTACCGTCCATTGGGGAGACTTGAACTGGTACTCGCGCACCGAGCCGTCGTTAAAGAGCGCGTAGCCCGCCACGCAGGACAATGCGTCTTCCCTGCTGATATACCGGCCACCCTTGCCGAGCACCGCAGCGATCTCGCCCTCGAAATCGAGTGAATCGGATGCGTTCGGCCGGATCATCGGCTGCCGATGGGCGATCAGACTCGTATGGACGCGAAAGAAGATTGTCGGGTAGTCAGGCTGCTCGTATTTGCTTTCCCTGGTGTGGTCAGCGTAGTTCAGGCCGATGCAGATGATCTTGGGTGGACGGGTAAGCGGCGGCAGAAAAGTCACGTCGTCTGCGCTCACGACTTCCGCACTCATCCGGTCGCGCCCATAAGTGGCGAGGTCGACACCGCGTGCAAGCAGAGACTCGAGTGAATCGTCTCCGATCACGCGAATGTCATTGCCCTCGCGCACGCCGAGCCACGATTTCCCATCCTTAACAAAGGACACATACCGCATAACGATCTCCAGTACATTGAAATGAAAAGGTGTGTGCCTGTCACTAAGCGACAGGCAACGCGTATTGCTCAAGCCACGCTGCAAAGGCGTGGCAAATTTCATCACTCGCGCGGCGCGCCGCCGCCGAAGCGTCGAAGAATGCGAAGAATGGATGGAACATGTCGTCGAATCGATGCACCTGTACCGGAACGCCCGCAGCACAAAGTCGTTCTGCGTAGACGAGACCTTCTTCAAGAAGCGGGTCCTGTCCGGCAACGGCGATCAGCGCGGGCGGCAAGCCCGTGAAATCCGCGGCGTGCAGGGGTGATGGCGGAAACGTTGCGGCCTGCGCCAAGTTGGCCCCCATATAAAGCCGCGAAATGTCGCGCAAGTCCGACGGCGACAGCATCGGGAAGTCGCTCCGCTTCGCCTCGATCAGGGAGATGTCGCGGGACAGATCGACACCCGGCACCACGAGCAGTTGTGCCGCGAGGCGGACTCCCCGGTCACGCAGCGTCAGCGCGGACGAAGCCGCGAGGTTGCCCCCTGCGCTTTCCCCCGCTACCGCAATACGCGACGCATCGCCCCCCAGAGCCGCGACGTTGCGGATAGCCCATAGCGTGGCCGTCAACGCGTCGTCGTGCGCGGCAGGAAACGGGTGCTCCGGCGCCAGCCGGTACTCGACCGACACGACCACGACGCTCATGTCACGGCATAGCTTGCGTGCGATGTCGTCCATCAGTTCGACGCTGCCGAGCGCGAATCCGCCACCGTGGAAAAACACCACCGTCGCCAAATCCGGTCGAGCATCCTGGGGGCGATAAACGCGCACCGGCACACGAGCACCGTCGAATTCGGCGAGCGCATCCTCAACCGCGCCGACGACGGGCAATGGAAAACGTTCGCGCGCCGCCATGATCGCGCGCCGCATCCGCTCGCGGGCCTGCTCCGGTGTGCCGGAGAACGGTGGCGGTGCGCTGGCGGCACGCGCTGCCGACACAATGGCCGCCAGTTCAGGATCGAGCGACGCGGGCATGATGGTATTTCTCATTGCAATCCGAGAATGTAGTGCTGGGAGGCAAACGCGCGTTGCCGCAGCGCGTCGAGGTCGATATCCAGCATGTGGCCATGCCGCTTCACGGGCCGCCCCGAGACAAAGACGGTATCGACGTTGCCCGGATGGGCAGCCAGCACCACAGCGCCTACCGCATCGGAAACCGGCGTGAGATTGAGGTCATCGCCTCGGATCATGATGATGTCGGCCTGTTTGCCAGGCGTGAGCGAACCGACTTTGTGATCGAGACCATTCGCGCGCGCGCCCGCGACCGTGGCGAATTCGAGCACGTCACGCATCGACAGCGTGGCCGGCGCATTCGCCACACTCGAATGATTGCCGCCCATCCACGAACGGTAGTAGGCGAACGCATGCCGCATCTGCGTGAACATGTCGCCGGAGCATTTCGTTTCGGTGTCGCCGCTCAGACTGGGCCGGATGCCAACTGCCAGCAGGCGATCGAGCGGAATGTCGCCTATGCCTTGCGCGTTCAGTTCGCAATGCACGCCGAGCGAGGCGCTGACGCCCGCATCGGCCATCATTGCAATTTCATCCTCGCCGCAGAAGCAGCAATGCACGAACGTCAGGTCGTCGCTCAGTACGCCGGCGTCGTGCATCTGTGCAATGGCCCTCACGGATGCATTGCGTGCATAGGCGCCCATATGGATGGTCGAGCGAATATCGAGTTCGCGGGCGAGTTGCAGATCGGCGAGCCAGACGTCGCGCTGCGCCATCTCCGGGCCGCGCGCCGCCATCGCCAGCGTGAGCAGTTGATCGTCGGACGAGAAGAACCGTTCGCGCAGGCGACGAATGTCGTCCAGGTGGCCACGCTGACTGTCGAACATCCACGAAGCACCATCCACCAGCGGCCAGCCGTGAGCAAACACGCCGCGGATGTTTGCATCGCGCAAGCCCAGAATAGCAGCGTCGGAGTGGTCCGGCGTGTTCTGCACATGCGACCAGTCGAGCATCGTGGTGATCCCGCCGTCCAGCGCGGAAACTGCGCCGAGCAGGGTACCGATGTAGACATCCTCCGGCCGGAACGCGGCGCCTTTGGCACCCAGCATCTCGGCGAAGTAAATCTGCGGATTGATATCCGCATAGCGATGGCGCACACAGGTCTGCCACGTATGACGATGCGTATCGATGAACCCGGGCAGCACGATCATGCCGCACGCGTCGACGTGCTCGGCGTCGGGGGCGTCGATTTGGGGCTCGACGGCAACGATGTTTGCCCCCTCGACGAGGATGTCACCGTGGCGCAGGTCGCCGATTGCGGGGTCCATGCTCAGGATCCAGCCACCCGTCAGCAGAATTCGTTGCTCGTTCATGATGTCACCGCTTCAGCCATTTGCCGATTTGCGCTTCGGCTTCGCCGGCGCGCCCCACCTCCGTGCTGGCCCACGCCACGTAGCCGTCCGGGCGCACCAGCAAAGCCCTCACGCCGTCCATCGACGCGGGGAGACGCGCGGCGCGCGCCTGCAACACGGTGACCGGCAACCCGGAAACATCGAGCGTCTCGAACTGACGGCTAAACCCCTCCAGATCGAGCAACACAAAGTGCCGGCTGCGCAGGGTTTCCGTCACCGCGACGGAACGTCCATCCAGCAACACGAGATCGAAGTCGGGACAACGCAACCCCGTTAGCGGATGGCTATCCGCATCGCGCGGATAAGGCGATTCCAGACCGCATAGTTCCAGCACCAGTTTGCGTTGCACGTCAGGCAGCGGAACGATGTGCGCCTGCATGCGACGCTTGAGGGCCACCGCCTCCGGTTCGAAATTGAACTGCAGCGCGCACTGCGCTTTCACGCTGTCGAGCAGCGCATGCATGACGGGAAGACGTTCCGTGTCGTAAGTGTCGAGCGTGGCAACATCCGCCACGCCGTTGATCACGTTCGCGAGCTTCCAACCGAGATTCAACGCGTCCTGCAGACAGAAATTCATGCCCACGCCGCTGGCCGGGTAATGAATGCGCGCGGATTCGCCGACAAGGAACGTACGTCCTTCGCGCAACCTCGGCACCGCACGCATCTGGTCGTCGAACCGCGACGCCCAGCGATAGTTCTCGATGCCGTAATCGGTTCCATGAACATCACGGATGCACCGCAATGCTTCTTCGAGCGTAACGGGCTCGTCTTTCGGCGCGTGACGGCGGTCACGGTGCACGATATTGAAACGGGTAATTCCTTCGCCGAACGTATAGCCACGCACCCAGCCCATTTCGTTGTCGACATTGATCCGCCCGCCAGGCCACGGCGCCTTCAACTCTGCATCGAGCACGATGCCGCGGAACGTACCGGCGCGGCCCTCGAACGGCAGACCGATTTTCGAGCGGACGGTACTGCGGCCACCGTCGGCGCCGATCAGGTACTGCGCACGCAGCGTCGAGTTGGCACCGGAGGCGTCGGCCACGTCGACCTCGACACCATCATCCTGCTGGCGGACGTCCCGTACTTCAGAGCCACGCTGCACATGCACACCGCTTTCCACGGCCCAGTCCCACAACACCTCTTCGGTCAGGTTCTGCGGCAATCCCAACGTGAAACCAAAGCGGGTTTCCAGATACTTCCAGTCGATCGGATGGAAGCCTGCCCAGATGTGGGACGCTCGGAACGGGTAGTCGGCGATCTTGCGAGTTTTCTCGATGAACCTGTTCGCGATGCCTCGCGCGTCGAACAACTCCAGCACGCGTGGCAGGATCGTGCCGGCGCGCGACTGGACACCTTCGGTGCGGCGCTCCAGCACCAGCGTCTTAACGCCCGCTCCCGCCAATTCCGCCGCGACAGTAAGGCCCGACGGACCGCCGCCGACCACTATGACATCCCACTGCATCGTATTTCTCCGTCTACTTGGTGGATTCGGATCCCGCACCGCGATCCTGTAACGCCGGGCTCGACCGAGCCGCCCAGGCGAATGCGCGAGGCGTGCCCATCAGCCGTCCTCTACTTAAAAAAGATGCGTCATCCCAACTTCCATCTCCAGTTGTCTGGACGTTGTTGCCGGTGCCTGATTCCTAAGGACTGCCAGTTGGCCAGTACCGGCTATTTGCAGCACGCTCAGCAGATAAAGACTCGTGCGCTTCGACAGCGCGTAGTCGAGGTGGGCGTGAAGCTGGTTCCATTTGTAGGTATCGAGCTTCGTGTACGAATAGCCACCGCCGATTCGCATTTGCGTCGTGATGTACTTGTAGGCACCCACGTCGATGGTCTGCGCCGTTTCCGACTGGCCGGCGGCCGTCAGGCGCGTATAGCTGTAGTTGCCCATGACGCGCACGTTGTCACCTGCGTAGGCCACGCCGAGTGTCGTCGTATTCTGGTTTTGGCTAACGGTCCGCGAAGGATTGGCAGCGAAATTGATGCGATACAACTCACTCACACCCAGCCGGGTGTAGGGCGCATACGGGACACCGTCTACCGATTCCCACACCAGCAGCGACTGGAACGGCCCACTTGTGAAACTGGCTTCAGCGCCGACCGTGCGACCCGTATTGGTGGTCGAACTCTGCTGTCCAAATCCATATTGGGTGCCAAACTGAAGGACGCCGCCGAAGACAGGCGATTTGTACTTGATCAGATTGTTAAGCGAGTTGCCGACGGTCCGATCCAGATTGCCAGGATGGGTCGCCAGAAAGGACGTGAAGCGTTCAGATGTGAACGGAACAAGATCGGAAAGCAGGTCATACATGGAGCCGAGCGTGATCGTCCCCATCTTGTTGGATCTCAGACCAAGGTAGCTTTCGAAAGGCGAGCTTGTGCCGTTGTTGAGAAAAACATACTGACTAAACCGGAAGAACGCGGATGCATCCGTATCCAGTTCTTCCCTGCCAGATAATGCCCAGAACGGCACCGCATGGGTTCCGGTCATCTGATACAGACTACGGCCCTTGCCCGCATTGTTGCTGTATGCAATGCCGGTTCCGAGCAACCCCGATAGGGTCACGCTCGATTTGGCATAAGCACTGCCTGAAATAGCCATATATATCGTTATACTAATTAATAATTTTGTTTTCATTTCCATGTCTCCTGACCTCCTCCACAAACCCTGTTCAGGTACGACCGCTATAACTGCGATTCGCAGCACGAACAGGGATCACACTTATCGCTTTATCCGGCCGAGATCGTCTACAGGACTTTCTGTCTATGGTTCGATCTTCATCGCGCGTCACCAATGTGAACGCCTAAGGCGACGGGGCCAAGTACGCCGTCCCGTCTCAGGAACGTGCGGTAAAGTGCGATTGCGGCCCAAAGCGCGACGGCTCCCGCCACGGCGAATACCGAAGCCATCGCGCGCGGCAATGCATCGGGGCCGCCTCCAAAGCCACGCTCGCTGACCAGTGCGATCAACGTGGGAGAGCCGCCTTGTCCAATCAGCCCATCGAGAACGAGAACAATCGCCATGACGGCGCCTACGATGGATGCAGGCGCGGCTTTCGCAACGACAGTCGATGTGACCGCCATGAATGTCCACGAGAACAGCACCACCATGGCATCGACGACCCAGAATGCGCTCACCGATCCGATCAGACACATCGTGACTGTCAGCGCCGTCACGGCAATCGTCACGAGCACGCCGACAAGCGCAACACCCGACAGGCTCCTGCCCCCTTTCCGATCCATCGCCATGCCGGCGAGCCACAGACCAAGCGGACCCATCGTCAATAGCAGGCCACCCTGCATCAGGCCGATTTCCCGCAGACCGAGATGAAAGCGGCGCGCGGTCATGGTCGGCATCCAGCTCCCAAGACCGAAGGTAATCATCGCGTGGGAGACGGCGAACAAGGTCAGTGGCAAGAATATCGCCCGATTAGCGACAAGATAGCGGCCGACGCCGGACAGACACCGGCTCGCATCCGCCGATGCCTCTTCTTGCCGCCCTGGCTCCTTCGCCAGAAAAATGAGCAGGCTCATGGGCAGCCCGACGACTCCGATCAGAAACAACGTGACCTGCCACGGCGAGACCGTGCCGATGAAGGGGATCGAGCGGATACCGGCGGACTGGATGGCACCAAGCAACGGGCCGCCGAGTACGAGTGACAGCCCGGTTCCGAGCATCAGCGACATCGTGTACACGGACAATGCGCGCGCTCGACGTTGTTCGTCGACCCCGTCACGAATCAACGAGTATGACGAAGGTGGAATCAACGCTTCCGCGCCACCCACGATGATGCGCGCCGCCAGGAGCGCCACGAACGCCGACGCGACTGCGTTGGACGTCACGGCGAGCGACCAGACCGCCACGCCCAAGGCAATCACGACGCGTCGGTTGACCCGGTCCGCCAACCAGCCGGCGGGCAGTCCAACCACAATGTTGGCAATGGCAAACGCCGCGCCGATCAGAAGGCTGATCTGGACGTCGCTCGCGCCGAAGTCCCGTTGAATCGGCCCTACCATCAGCACAAGAATGTTCTTGTCGACCTGAGCCAGCATGCTCACCACGGTCAGGCAGGCAACCAAGCCCCACTGCCGCAGGATTGACTGGCCGTTACGGCGGTCCTCCATAGTCTCTGTCTCCAAAGGTTTTTGTGCGCGCCACAAAGTGTCGCTATGTGCAGCAAGTATAGATTTCGCAAGACATTTACAAAATTTATTGTTTAAATGTCGAGCATCTATCTCGTAAATGTCACGCGGAAATGCGCTTCAACAAACTGGACCTCAATCAGCTGGTCGTGCTCGATGCGATCCTCTCCACCCGCAGCGTGGGCCGCGCGGCCGAACGGCTGTTTCTCAGCCAACCGGCAACAAGCTGCTCCCTCGCCCGCCTACGCGAATACTTCGAAGACGAGCTTCTGGTGCCCGTCGGGAAGACACAGGTTCTGACACCGCTAGCCACGGAGCTTGTCAAACCTGTCAGAGACGTTCTGCTGCAAATCCAGACCATCACGCGCGCCAGACCGACGTTCGATCCCGCGACCTCGACGCGACGCTTCACGATTGAGTCGTCCGATTACGTGATCAGTGTGTTTCTTTCTGAAGTGGTGAGAAAAGCGGCCACGCTTGCGCCATTGATGCAGTTCGACCTGAGAGCGCTCAGCCCGCAGTCGCCGGAGCATCTGGAAGGCGGCGAGGTGGAGCTGCTGATCGCCCCCGAGTCCAACACGGTTGCGGGGCACCCGGCCGAGAAACTGTTTGAAGACACGTTTTCGTGTCTGGTGTGCTCGGACCACCCGGCCAAAGGCAGTACGATCACCGCCGATCAATATTTCGAGCTGGCGCATATCGGTGTCGAATGGGGAGGCGGCAGGCGCGTGACGCTGGACGCGCGGACGGTCTCCACCGGCAAACAGGTTCGCCGCCAGGATGTCATTTCGCCGACTTTCACCCTGGTTCCGGAACTGCTCCTCGGTACGTCGAAAATCGCGACGCTGCCCACGCGGCTGGCCCTTCAGATGGCACAGCGGTTTCCATTACGGATTCTGCAATGCCCGATCAAAATCCCCAAGTTCGTGGAGAAGGTGCAGTGGCACAAATATCAGGAGCGCGACCCGGCCATCTCCTGGTTGCGCGCGCTATTGCGGGAGACGGCACTTGGCCTGCCGGTTGCTGAGCAGGCCGAGAGCGATGGGACGAATTCCGGCAAACAATCTCGACGGCAGAAGATGGCGCAGTAGGCGGAATACGGCGCACCGCACACGCGTGCGATCCTGTCGGTTTGACTGCATTTGATAGCAGTCGGCTTGATCTGGGGCTGGCTTATGCCGGCAGCAATCGCGACGGCGTGCAGTTACCCACATGGAGGTAGTCGTACTTTTTGCGCAAATTCTTGCGGTTTGGTCTTAAAGATCTCTATGGATTAGGAAGTTGCGATAGTGCCGGTCGCGCCATAAAAGGGGAGGCGCGGAACCATGCTGCAGGCGGCTATCCGGGTGGCCACCGCCATTTTCGGCACAAAAGGTACGACTATCCTATTTAGCTACGTTCGTTCGCCGATGGTGACAGCCCTTGGCTCCATGAACGTGTGCCGGAAATAGTCACGCACCGCGTGCATCGCGGGGCTCAGCTCGATGTTCTTGCGCCACGCGAGGCCGACACTCATCGGCGGTACCGGGTCGCGCAGCACGATCGTCTCGATGCGCCGCCCTTCGAGCGACCACGGGCGATACACCATGTCCGACAGGATCGCGACGCTGCTGCCGTTCGCGACCATGCTGCGCACGGCCTCGACCGACGACGTGCGCAGGATCACGTTCGGCCGGTACGGCGTCTCGTTCCAGTAGCGCAGCGCCGTCTGCCCGGCCTCGTCGACCGTCAGCATCACGAACGGCTCGTGCGCGACCTCCGCGAACGTGACGCTTTCGCGCCTGAGCAGCGGATGATGCGCGCCGACCCACAACCGGCGCACCGAATGGATCACCGGCTCCAGCACGAGCTCGGGATTCGACACGTTCGACGTCAGCAGCACGGCCATGTCGTAGCGGCCCGCGATCAGCCCTTCCTCGATCAACTCTCGGTTCAGTTCATGCAGGTGGATCGTCAGGCGCGGATAGAGCGTATTCAGCCGCAGCACGTGATGCGGCAGGAAGTAGCCGAGCACCGTGTAGCTCGCGGCGATCGCGAGCGTGCCGGTCAGCGTGCTTTCGAGGTTCGGGATCCGCATCGCCTCGTCGACCGACGACAGGATCGTGTACGCGTGATTGAGAAAGCGCCGCCCGGTGTCGGTGAGCGTCACGCCCGCCGACGTGCGCAGGAACAGCTGCGTGCCGAGGCTGTCCTCCAGCTCCTTAATCGCGCTCGTCACGGCCGACTGCGAGATCGTGAGCTGGATCGCGGCCTGCGAGATCTGTCCGAGCTCGGCGGTCGCGACGAAGTACTTGAGCTGTCTGAGGGTCAGGGCCATGCCCGGTGGAAAACTGATAGGCGCATGGCAAACATCATATCAACCGCCCCGCCCGGCGGCAATCCGTGACTGCCGGCCCTCCACACACCCGCCTGCGGCGGCGCTGCATGGCCGATTCGCGCGATATCTGAAAAATCGATACGGTCGCATCCAAAAATAGAACTATTTTGACGCACCCCGCACGGCTAACCTGCCTTCAACACGGTTTCGGCCCGCGCCCCCGGCGCAAACGACACCGGAGAACCTGGAGGAACGATCCGTATGAGGAAGCACAGTGTCGACCTGAATTCCGACATGGGCGAAGGTTTCGGCCCGTGGACGATCGGCGACGGCGTCGACGAGCAGATCATGCCGCTCATCAGCTCGGCGAACATCGCGACCGGTTTTCATGCCGGCGATCCGAACATCATGGCGCGCACGGTGCAGTTTGCGCGCGACGCCGGCGTCGGGATCGGCGCGCATCCCGGCTTTCGCGATCTGGTCGGCTTCGGCCGCCGCACGATCACCGAAACGCCGCAGGCGCTCGTCCACGACGTCCTGTACCAGCTCGGCGCGCTGCGCGAGTTCGCGCGCCTGAACGGCGTGAGCCTGCAGCACATCAAGCCGCACGGTGCGCTCTACATGCACGCGGCCACCAACGAAGCGTTCTCGCGGCTGCTGATCGAGACGCTGCAGCGCGTCGACCCTGGCCTGTGGCTGTACTGCATGGAAGCATCGGTCACCTATCGCGTTGCGATGGAGTACGAACAGCCGGTGATCCGCGAGTTCTACGCCGACCGCGACTACGACCGCAGCGGCTCGATCGTGTTCACGCGCCGCGTGGGCCGCCTCGACCCGCAGCAGGTCGCCGACAAGGTGCTGCGCGCGTGCATCGACGGCAAGGTGCGCACGATCGACGGCGACGACATCGACATCGATTTCGATTCGGTCTGCATCCACAGCGACACACCCGGCGCGCTCGACCTCGTGCGCAACACGCGCCACGCGCTGATCCGCGAAGGCATCCGGACCGCCGGGCCGCAACCGCTCGCCGCCCATCACTGATTCAAGGAGACACACGATGGCATTGCACGATATCGTCAGCCCGCTGCCGGGCACCTTCTACCGGCGCCCGTCGCCCGATGCGGACTACTACGTCGCGGTCGACGCGACGGTCGCCGCCGGCGCGGTGGTCGGCCTCGTCGAGGTGATGAAGCAGTTCACCGAGATCGAAACCGATGCGGCAGGGCGCGTGGTCGAGCTGCTCGTCGAGGACGGCGAGCCGGTCGACGCGGGCCAGGTGCTGATGCGGATCGAGGGGTGACGCGATGAAACCGGTAACGTCCCCCGACACCTTCTACCGCCCGTCGCGGATCCAGACCGTACTGGTCGCGAACCGCGGCGAGATCGCGGTGCGCGTGATCCGCGCCGCGCGCGAGCTCGGCATGCGCGCGGTCGCCGTGGTCAGCGACGCGGACCGCGACAGTCTCGCCGCGCGCATGGCCGATGAAGCCATCCACATCGGCTCGTCGCACGCGGCGAAAAGCTACCTGAATCCCGCCGCCATCCTCGACGCCGCGCGACATTGCGACGCGGACGCGATCCATCCCGGCTACGGCTTCCTGTCCGAGAACGTGGCCTTCGCCGCGCAGGTCGAGGCGGCCGGCCTGATCTTCGTCGGCCCGGACTCGCACGTAATCGCCACGATGGGCGACAAGGCCCGCGCACGCGAAACCGCGCGGCGCGCCGATGTGCCGACCGTGCCCGGCAGCGACGGTGTCGTGCAATCGCTCGACGAGGCGCGGGACGTCGCCGCGCACATCGGCTATCCGATCATGATCAAGGCGGCCGCCGGCGGCGGCGGGCGCGGCATCCGCGTCGCGCACGACGCCGTGCAGCTCGACACCGAGCTGCCGCTCGCGCAGCGCGAGGCGCAGGCGGCCTTCGGCGACGGCGGCGTGTACCTCGAACGCTTCATCGCTCGGGCGCGCCACATCGAGGTGCAGGTGCTCGGCGACGGCCACAACGTCGTCCACCTGTTCGAGCGCGAATGCTCGCTGCAGCGGCGGCGCCAGAAAATCCTCGAGGAAGCGCCTTCACCTTCGCTCACGCCCGCGCAGCGCGACGCGCTGTGCGCGTCGGCCACGCGCCTCGCGCAAGAGGTCGGCTATCGCAGCGCGGGCACGCTCGAATACCTGTTCGACGACGCGCGCGGCGAGTTCTACTTCATCGAGATGAACACGCGCATCCAGGTCGAGCATCCGGTGACCGAGGCAATCACCGGCATCGATCTCGTGCGCGAGACACTGCGTATCGCCGACGGCGAGCCGCTGCGCTTCGCGCAGCACGACATCGCGATGCGCGGCGCGGCACTCGAATGCCGGATCAACGCGGAAGATCCGTTGCAGGATTTCCGCCCGAACCCCGGCCGGATCGACGAGCTCGTGTGGCCCACCGGCCCCGGCGTGCGCGTCGACTCGCTGCTCTATCCGGGCTACGTCGTGCCGCCGTTCTACGATTCGCTGCTCGCGAAGCTGATCGTGCACGACGAGAGCCGCGCGGCGGCGCTGCGGCGCCTGGCCCGCGCGTTGGGCGAGCTGCACGTCGGCGGCCTGAAGACGACCGCGCCGCTGCACGTCGCGCTGCTCGCGGACGACGACGTGCGCGCCGGACGCTATCACACGAATTTCCTCGAGGCGTGGATGCCGCGATGGCGCGAAACCGCCACCGCCGCCGCGCAGCAACACGCAGCCGAAAACGCAGACGCCGTGCGCGTCGGGGAGGCGATGTGACGACCCGTTATACCTTCGGCGGCGACGAATTCGTGTTCGTCGAAATCAGCGAATCGATGTCGCTCGACGCATTCTTCAAAGGCACGGCGATCACGCGCGAACTGCAGCGCCGCGCGGTGCCGGGCGTCACCGAGATCTGTCCGGCGAATGCGTCCTACCAGGTACGCTACGACCCGGACGTGATCGAGCCCGATGCGCTCGCCGCGCTGTTGAAGACGATCGAGGCCGAAGTCGGCGACGCGCCACTCGAACTCGATACGCGCATCGTCGAGGTGCCGGTGCTGTACAACGATCCATGGACGCACGAGACGCTGATGCGGTTTCGCGAACGCCACCAGGACCCGTCGTCGACCGATCTCGAATACGCGGCGCGCATCAACGGCAAGCGCGACGTCGATGCCTTCATCGCCGCGCACTCGGGGTCGCCGTGGTTCGTGTCGATGGTCGGCTTCGTCGCGGGCCTGCCGTTCATGTACCAGATGGTCGAGCGCGAACGCCAGCTCGAAGTGCCGAAATACCTGCGGCCACGCACCGACACGCCGAAGCTCACCGTGGGCCACGGCGGCTGTTTCGGCTGCATCTACTCGGTGCGCGGCGCGGGCGGCTACCAGATGTTCGGCGTGACGCCGGCGCCGATCTTCGACCCCGCGCAGCGGCTCGACTACCTGCGCGAGTTCATGGTGTTCTTCCGGCCCGGCGACATCGTGAAATTCCAGCCGATCGATCGCGATGCGTACGACGCGGCAGTGGCGGCCGTCGAAGCCGGCACCTTCTCGCTGCGCGTGCGCCCCGTGCAATTCTCGCTCGACGCGTTCCGGCGCGATCCCGATGCGGTCAACCGCTCTCTCGTCGAGGTGCTGAATGCAAACTGACGCGCACAACCTGATCGAGGTCGTGAAACCCGGCCTCGCGACGTCGGTCCAGGACATGGGCCGGCAAGGCTACTACCACGTCGGCATTCCGCCGTCGGGCTCGCTCGACCAGTACTCATCGCGTGCGGCGAACCTGCTGGTCGGCAATCCCGAGGAAGCGGCCGTGCTCGAATTCACGCTGCTCGGCCCCGAGCTGCTGTTCCATACGGATGCGCTGGTCGCGGTCACCGGCGCCGAAATGGCGCCGAAGATCGACGGCATCGGCCAGCGCTGCAACGTCGCGCTGCGGATCCGCGCGGGCAGCGTGCTGTCGTTCAATTACGTGAAAGCCGGCGCGCGCGCGTATCTCGCCGTCGCGGGCGGGATCGACGTGCCGGTCGTGCTCGGCAGCCGCTCGACCTACACGCTCGGCGCGATCGGCGGCCACGCGGGCCGGCGCCTGCAGAAAGGCGACCGGCTACCGATCGGCGCGCCCATCGGCAAGCGCCGCGAAGGGCGCGAGCTGCCGGCGGCCGTGAGCCGGCCGCTGGAAAACCAGGTCGAGTTGCGCGTATTGACGGGCCTGTACCACTACCGGCTCACCGACGATTCGGCGCGCACCTTCTTCGACGACGAATGGACGGTCGCGCCCGAAGCCGACCGCATCGGCTACCGGTACAAGAACGGCCGCGCGCTGCAGTTCCGCCCGCGCGAACAACCGTTCGGCGCGGGCGCCGATCCGTCGAACATCGTCGACGCGTGCTATCCGATCGGCTCGATCCAGGTGCCGGCCGGGCTCGAGCCGATCATCCTGCATCGCGACGCGGTGTCGGGCGGCGGCTACGCGACGATCGGCACGGTCATCAGCGCCGACCTGGACCTGATCGGCCAGATGCAGCCGAACCATCGCGCGCGCTTCGTGCGCGTGACGATGGCCGATGCGCTCGCGGCACGCCGCGAGTACCAGCGGCGCCTCGCGCTGCTGCGCGCCGTGCTGCAGGACTGAGCGCCGGACACCCGGCCAGCGTGCCGGGCGCCGTTCGCCGCCCGCCGTTTTCATCCTTCGCTTTCGTTTCCCGTCCGTGCGGCCCCGCGCGGCGCGGCGGGGCCGCTTGCGCGCCGTTTCTGCCGGACCGGTTGCCCGCCCGACGTCGGGGCAACCCTGCGGATCGCCTGACCCGCGGCCCAGACGTCGTCCGCTGTTTTGCTCATCGAGGAGCACACTCATGGCCAACCTGACTCAGGCCCGCACCGACGAGGATCTCGACCTGTCGACGCTCGCCATTCCCGATCACGCGCGCATGCCGCCCTTTTCGCTGACGATGGCGTGGTGGGCCGTCTGCAGCGCGGTATTCTACATCGTCGTCGGCGCGACGCTCGCACTGACCTACGGCGCACGCAACGCGCTGATCGGCATGGCGCTGTCGGTGGTCTCATACGGCGTCGTCAATTCGATCATCAGCCGCTATGCGATTCGCACCGGCCTGTCGGTCGCGCTGTTCTCGCGCGTGCTGTTCGGCAGCGCGGGCGCGGCGCTCGCCACGCTGATCTTCTTCGCGACGGCGATCTACTACGCGGTGTTCGAGGGCTCGGTGATCGCAGTCGCCGCGCATCACCAATTTCCGGCGCTCGACTACAAATGGGCCGCGCTGATCGTCGTCTGCTACAGCGTGCCGCTCGTGTTCGGCAGCGTGCAGCACTGGCTCGACAAGTTCAACGGCGTGCTGCTGCCGTTCTATCTGCTCGGGCTGCTCGCGGCGGTCGGGCTCGCGACGACCGAGTACGGCTATCACGCCGCGTGGCTCGATTTCGGGCCAACGGGCGGCGCACCGGCCGGCGGCTGGTGGCAGTGCTTCGTCTACTACATGGGCGTGTGGGTGCTGATGATGTTCACGTTCGACTACGCGCGCTTCGGCCGTAAGGAGGACGCCCGCTATCACGGCCGCTTCAACTTCGGGATGCCGTTCTATCTCGTCACGTTCCTCGTCAACGGCGCGGCCGGCATCTATCTCGTCAGCACGATTCCGGGACTCGGTACGCTATCCGAAGTATCGGTGGTGCTCGCGCTGCTGAAGCTGATGGGCGTATGGGGATTGCTGTTCGTGTGGGTCACGCAATCGCGGATCAACACTGCGAACTACTACCTCGCGACCGTCAACATGCAGGCGTTCTTCCAGAAGGTTGCCGGGCTGCGCGCGCCGAAGTTCGTCTGGGCGCTCGTGGTCGGCGCGGTCGTCTACGCGCTGATGATGGCCGATATCTTCTCGCGGATCCTGCAGGCGCTCGCGTACCAGGGCATCTTCGTCGTCGCGTGGGTCGGCGTCGCGCTCGCGCACATCCTGTCGGCACGCTACGGTCAGCTTGTAGGCGACGATGTCGAGTGCCGCGACGCCCATGTACCGGTGTTCAATCCGGGCGGACTGACTGCATGGTTCGCGGGCGCATTCACGGGGCTCGCGGTGAACCAGGCGACCGGGTTCACCGCGTCGCTCTCGGCGCCGGCGACCTTCGTCGTATCGTGGGTCGTCTATCGCGCGCTGCTCCGCACCGCGAAGCGGACCTGGTTCGTGCGGGACATGTAAGCGAATCAGTCATTCGGCAGATATTCATAAAAAAGCAACGATTCGAAAGGTGAAGAGATGTTTAACGAACAACGAAACCAGAATGGAATCGAGACGACATCGATTCGCATTTTCGCGATACTAACGTCGTCGATAATTTTCAGCGTCGCCCACGCAGAGTCCAATGTGACGCTCTACGGCGTGATTGATACTGGAATCGATTATGCAAACAGCGAAGTCAAGGCCAGCAACGGCCAAATTGTCCCCAACAGTGGCGGACATGTCTTCCAGATGTCGAGTGGTGTGCCGTGGGGAAGCCGGTGGGGTATAGTCGGCAAGGAAGATCTGGGGGGCGGCCTGAAGGCGATCTTTCGGCTCGAGAGCGGATTCAATTCCGTCAATGGCAGCCTCGGAGGAAACAATCAGCTCTTCTCTCGAAACGCTTACGTTGGCCTGCAAAGCGACAGCGTTGGAACGCTGACGTTCGGTAAGCAATGGGACACGATCGTCGACATGCTCGAACCGTTCTCGCTCAACGGAAATTACGGCGGCTGGTATTTCGCCCATCCGAACGACATGGACAACATGGATAACGGATTCTCCGTGAACAACGCGGTCAAGTACGTCAGCCCGTCGTTCGGTGGCTTGCAATTCGAAGGACACTACTCGCTCGGCGGTCAAGCAGGCCAGTTTTCCAATCAGGCAAGCTATAGTGCGGGCGCGACCTACCGTTTCCAGGGGCTGGCTGCTGGCGTCGCGTACTTGCGCGTGAACAATCCTGGCGTTGCGATCGCCAGTTATCAGAGTGGCGGAGGCTTCGTCAACACCGTGTACGGAAGTGCACTGGAACAGGCACACAGCCAATCCGTGTTGGCAACAGGTCTGTCGTACCAGTTCGACAAGGTGAAGCTGCTAGGCAACTTCACCTATACGACATTCCAGCACGGCGACGCAGGGCAAAACGTTACGTTCCAGAATTACGAGCTCGCGGCGATCTACTCGTTGAGAGAAAACCTGGCGTTAGCTAGCGGTTATACATACACAGCGGGACGCGACTACGCGACTGACAGCACACCAAAATATCAGCAGATCAACTTGATTGTTCAATATTCGCTTTCGAAACGGACGGACATATACGCCATGGCTGCCTTGCAACGTGCGTCAGGCGATGCTCAGTTCGCTCAGATCGCGGGCTTAAATCCTTCAAGTACCAAAAAGCAGGCCGTCGCTCGTCTCGGCATGACGCATCACTTCTAATTCCGGGAAGTCTTGCAATCGCTGGCAAATGCCGACAGCGTTTGCCGGTATCCCTATTGGCGTCGTGCCATGATGGAGGGGAAATGGTAGTCTGATTGAACGTTGACCCATCAGTGAACGTCAACCGACGAACGGTCGATTTGCTTTCATCAGAAACATCGATTGACCACCGATCTATGAACACGAGCTAGCGTCGTGAGTTGCAAATTCGTTTCATTAATCGGTTTTGCTGCCTGCGGTGACGAAGTGCTGCTTGAAGAGACGTGCGGATTCGCGCAAACCGTCGTCGGTGAGGAGCACGGATTTCGCCTTGTTGACCGGATCGCCGAAGAGGCCGCGCTCATAGAGTCGGTTAAGCGCATCCCAATCGAAGCTCTCCCAGGCGCGGTTGTGGTCATGCTAGGTCAAATAGAAGAGCGCGAGGACGGCGTCGTCAATCGCAGCGGTGTCGATGTTCATGGCGTCCATCCTAATATCGTTCAGACCCGTGCGCAGAATCGTTCGAGGCTCGCTAGAGTTTCATCGGCCGACTTGCTCCAGGCGAACGGCCGAGGATTCGCGTTATAGGCGTCGAGGTAATGCCGGATTGCCTCTTCAAGTTGCCGTGTCGAACGATGCGTGCCACGTCGAATGTACTTTTCCGTCAGCGTGGCAAACCAACGTTCCACCTGATTGAGCCACGATGCAAACGTCGGCGTGAAGTGAACCTGGAAACGCGGATGTCGAGCGAACCAGTTTTTGATCGAAGGCGTCTTATGCATACCGTAGTTATCCATCACCAGATGCACCTCCAGATCAGCGGGCACGTTGGCATCGATCGTACGCAGGAACTGCAAGGATTCACTACTGCGATGGCGACGATGCAATTCACCGATGACTTCACCGGTGGCAATGTCCAGAGCGGCAAACAAGGTCGTGGTGCCGTGGCGCATGTAGTCGTGAGTACGACGCTCGGAGATACCAGGCACGAGCGGCAGTATGGGCTGCGCACGGTCCAACGCCTGGATCTGGCTCTTCTCGTCGACACACAGCACCATCGCCTTGAGTGGCGGATCGAGGTACAGGCCGACGATGTCGCGAACCTTGTCGACGAACAGTGGATCGCTCGAGAGTTTGAAGGTTTCCTGCCGATGCGGCTGCAGGCCGAAGGCTCGCCAGATTCGCGAAACCGCAGTCTGCGAAAGACTCATCTCCCGTGCCATCGTGCGCGTACTCCAGTGGGTCGCTCCTTTGGGTATGGACTCCAACTTCTTCGCGATAACGGCATCGACCCGTGCGTCATCGATCGGGGTGCACCAGGACGCGGCGCGTCGAGCAGACCGTCCAGCCGATGCATCACGTAGCGCCCACGCCACGTCGACACAGTTTGCTGGGTGACCCGCAGTTTCGCCGCGACCGTCTTGTTGTCGATGCCCTCAGCGCAGGTCAGCACGATCCGCGCGCGCAACGCTAACGCTTGGCCCGTCTTGCGGCGCATCGTCAGAGCCGTGAGCTGCTCGCGTTCCGTTTCGCTCAACACGAGGTCCGCCTTGGGTCTTCCGCTCATTGCCGCCTCTTCGTGTCCGTGGCATTTACTACACGGTACTAAAGGCAGCAACTTGTTCAACGAATTTCTAACTCCCGTCACTAGCTCCAGGACATCACTCACCATGCTACAAACACCTGACAGCATGCTACCCGACTGCGACCCACTGGAATTGAACGAGACAATCGATCGCTATCGCGCGCCGGCGCTCGACAAGGGTCTCGACATTCTCGAACTCTTGGCCGGACAGAAAGAAGGACTCACCCGTACCGAAATCGCGAAGGAGCTCGGCCGCAGCTCGGGAGAACTCTTCCGCATGCTCGAGCGCCTCGTCGCGCGCCGCTACGTGATGCGTTTGACCGGGGGGGATCGCTATTCGCTCAGCCTCAAGCTGTTCGCACTTGCGCACCAGCATCCGCCGACGAACCGGCTTATTACCTATGCGATGCCACAGATGCAGCGTTTCGTCGATGCGGTTGAACAATCGTGCCACTTGTCCGTCTACGATCGCGGCAACCTGCTCGTGATCGCTCAAGTCGACGGGCCCGGAACTTGGGGAATATCGGTCAGGCTTGGCTCGCGTATATCGCTCGCCAACACTACGTCAGGGCGCGTGATGCTGTCGTTCCAGGATCCCGATCGGCGCGCACAAATGCTGGCCGACTATCGTAAGATCAAGGATAAAGCGCCGCTGAACGAGCAGGAACTCGCGTATGCATGCCAGTCCATTCGACAGGCCGGCTACCTCCGCCAAGACAGCCGCGAGGCATACGGAATAACCGATCTGAGCGTGCCGATCCTAGGTGCGGACGGCCATGCGATCGCGGTGCTGACCTGTCCGTACATGCGCTGGATCGACGCGCACATCGCGCCGACGCTCTACGCAGCGCTCGAGCGGCTTCGCAATACTGGCCAACTTCTTTCGACAATATGAGCTCGGGAATACTGACCGATGCATATCGACCGGAGAAAATAGAGGTGGCCTCGCAAAATCGGACAGCCAGATAAGCGGATCGGCCGACGCCTGAGCCAGCGATAATTCTGGCAAACGAACCGAGGAAATGACGAAGAGAACCCGACGCACGCACTCAGGGGCGTTCAAAGCGAAGGTGGCGCTGGCCGCGCTCAAGGGCGAGCGCACGCTGGCCGAGCTGGCGCAGCAGTTCGATGTGCCCCCGAACCAGATTACCGAATGGAAGCGGCAATTGCAGGAGCGTGCGGCGGACGTGTTTGGCGCGGCAGGCATGCCGTCGAGCGAGCCGCCGGTGGACCTGAAGGTGTTGCACGCCAAGATCGGCCAGCTGACACAGGAGAATGACTTTTTAGAAGGTGCGCTTACCAAGGCGGGATTGCTGAGCGCAAAACGATGATCGATCGTAGGCATGCGCTGCCGGTTTCGCATCAGACGCGGCTGGTTGGCATCGCGAGATCGAGCGCATATTACCGACCGCAGCCGGTCAGTGAGGCCGATCTGTTGCTGATGCGACGAATCGACGAACTGCATATGGATTTCCATTTGCCGGGGCACGGTTACTGGCGCGCCTGTTGCGCCGGGAGGGCCATGAAGTTGGTCGCCGTCGCGTGCGCACACTGATGAAGCAAATGGGCGTGGAGGTGCTGTACTGCAAGCCGAACACAAGCCGCCGCAACGCGCAGCACAAGATCTGGCCGTACTTGCCGCGTGGCATGAAGATCGCACGGGCCAACCAAGTGTTCGCCCTCGACACGACCTACATTCCGATGGCGCGAGGTTTCGTGTACCTGACGGCGGTGGTGGACTGGGCGAGCCGCAAGATTCTCGCGCACCGGATTGCCATCATGCTGGAAGCCACGCATGCCGCCGAGGCACTGTAAGAATCGTTCGCCCGCTACGGGCTTCCCGACATCGTGAACACCGATCAAGGCAGCCAGTTCACTCCGGGCGCGTTCACCGAGGCCGTACTGGGGCGAGGCGTGCGGCTGCCGATGGACGGCAAAGGGGCTTGGCGTGACAACGTGTTCGTCGAGCGCTTAGAGCCTATCCGAATGTTTGTGTGTGGGGCATAAACTGATGGCCAAGGAGAATGAAATGAACGCGTCCCACCCCGTGGTCTCGACGTGGTCACGGCGCAGACCACCGAACTCGATACGCAGATCGCGTCGCATCGACGCCGATGCGCGACGCCTGAAGGCCTCCGCCGGACTCGTGCGCGCACTCGGCGGCGGCTGGCACGACGCGCGTTCATGAACGTTTCTTCATCGGCGCGCCCGGTGCCTGCACTGGCGCGCCCGATAACGTGGTTCCTGCCGGCATCGCCCTCGCGGCACCGGCCATTGACACTTGAAAAGGACCACGCCATGAAGACCCTGATGTTCGCCACCCTTCTCTCTGCCCTCTGCGTCGCGCTGCCCGGCCGGGCCAGAGCGATGCCACCAGCTGCGGCGGCAGCCTCGCAGACGCTCGCATCTGCCGCGCCCGTACCGCTGCCGTCTCAACTGGCATGGAACTGGAATGCTCCGCAAACCGCGCCGCTGACGCGTGCGGAGGTTTATCGCGAACTCGTCCACGCAGAACGCGACGGCCAGCTCGCGCAACTCAATCGCGAACTCCATTCGCACTGACTGTGCGCCAGCAAGCGTGCCGTGCGACACGCGGCACGTTCGGCGCAATATCGTGGCGTCACCCGCCCGCGTCGAACCGGAACCCGAATCGCGGGACCGTTTCGATCCGCGCGGAGAACGCATGTGCGGCCAGCTTGCGCCGCAACCGAACGACCAGCGCATTGACCGTTTCGGGTTCGATGTCGGCATCGCCCCACGCGTAACGCAGCACGGCATCGCGCCCGACCGGCCGCCCCGCTTCACGCAGCAGGCATTCGACGAGACGGAATTCCCGTGCGCTGAGCGCCAGCCGCCTGCCATGCTCCTCGAGTGCACGCGTCGCCGTGTCGAGCCGGACCGATTCACGCATCTCGATGACACTCGTACGGCGCCACAGCGCGCGCAGCCGCTCGTGCAGCTCCACGAACGAACACGGATGGGCAAGACACACGTCGCACCCGGCCTGCAGCATCCGCGCGCGCTGCACGGGCGTGGCGCCGGTGACGATCGCGGCGATCGTCGCGCCGCCGGCCGA
>NZ_JBVVNQ010000032.1:0-49689 GCF_055810675.1 Burkholderia sp. YHN3-13
TCCTCCGCATCCTGATCGTGATCACCTTCGCTATAATCCATTGACCGCGCAACACCACCTTCCAAACTGATCACGTTCGCCGAAACGGCTGATCACCATCACCGAAATCCGCACCGGGATATTCTCTTCGGAAAACTTCGCCCTTATTTCCACAAAGTTGGCATAGCACCTTGCAAAGGGGTGTGCTCGACGGATATCTTGGTCATCCGGCCTCGTGAAATGAATTGGCTGGGCTACGTTGCAATGCATGCTTCGAGTGACGAGCTAATTGCACATACTACGCGATTATCTAACGGTGCTCGAATGCCTCGTACAAGCTGGCATGATGTGGGCGCTTACACAGTTGTTCTGCCAGATGAATGTTGTGTTAAGGCATTTAACGATATTCTGAACCCACTATTTGACCGGATATTCGCTAATATGGGAGCAATGGACTGCCTGGCCTGCCTACGTGACGCGCTACTGCCTCGCCTAATCTCAGGTAAACTACGCATCCCCGAAGCCGAGGCCCAACTGAACGAGGCAGTTGCATGAAAACAGCTCTTGCCCGTCTAGAACGCGTCAACTTGCGGGAAGCCTGGAGGCACGAAGCGGGCGAGTTTACACCATGGCTGGCACTGGACGATAACTTACAGCTTTTGGCGCAGGCGCTAGGGATTACTGAAATCGAACTGGTTGCAATCGAACATCCAGTCGGCGATTTTAAGGTCGATATCCTTTGTTCGGATGACGACGGTGAAATAATAATCGAAAATCAGCTCGAACCCACCGACCATAAGCATCTTGGTCAAGTTGTCACATATGCGGCCGGCGTGGGTGCGAAGAAGGTGATATGGGTTGCCGAGTCATTCAGACCAGAGCATTTGGCCGCACTGGAATTTCTGAACCAGAACACAACGGGCAACCTGAATTTCTTTGCGGCCGAAATCGAGTTGTGGCGAATTGCCGAATCACCACTGGCGCCTAGTTTCAATGTAGTGGTCAAGCCGAACGATTGGAGTAAGTCAGGTCGCGAGATTGCTCGGGCAGCCACTACAGCGACTCCAGTTAAGCAAATGCAGTTGCTGTTTTGGCAGGGGTACGTGACTTACCTTCAGAACAAGCATTCTGCGCTTCGCCCTCATACGCCGCGTCCACAGCACTGGCTCAATACCTCCATCGGTCGCGGCGGCTTCGAGCTCAGCGCGACTGTCAATGTGCGGGAAAATAAGCTCGCAATTTCCATCTATATCAGGCACGAACAGTCGAAAGCTTATTTTCAGCAGTTGGAGCAGCGCAAAATTGAAATCCAACAACAGCTTGGATTTGAGCCGGACTGGGATGAATCGCCAGATTCACACGCATGCCGCATCGGGGTCGCACGAACCGATTCATCATTATCAGATGAAGCGCGTTGGCCGGAGTATTTCGCGTGGTTCGCTGAGCGTGGAGAAAAACTTGACCGGGTGTTCCGGCCACTTATCCGGGGACTTGCATGAGCGGTATCAGCGAGGATGCTGTCGAACAGGCGATGCTTGAATGGCTGGCCAATTTGGGCTGGCAGACCGCCCACGGCCCCGACGTATCCCCCCCGGACGCCAAGACTCCGGGCACGGAACGCAACAGCTATCGCGACGTGGCATTGCGTCACCGCCTGGCTGCTGCCATTGCCAAGCTGAACCCGCAAATTCCCGCCGTCGCCCGCGACGACGCGCTGCGCCGTGCGCTAAATCCGAACACACCCGGCCACGTCAACGCGAATCGCCAGCTCTACCGCTGGCTTGTGGACGGCGTGCCGGTTGAGTTCCAGAAAGACGGTGAAACGCGCGGCGACCGCGTGCGCCTGGTCGATTTTACAGACATCGCCGCGAACGACTGGCTCGCCGTCAACCAGCTCGCATTTCAGGGGCCAAAGCAGCTTCGCCGTCCCGATGTCGTGCTGTACCTCAACGGCCTGCCGATTGTCGTGGTCGAGCTGAAAAATCCCGGCGATGAGAACGCCGACATCTGGGCTGCCTGGAACCAGCTTCAGACCTACCATCAAGACATCCCCGACCTGTTCAATGCCAACGTGCTTGAAGTCATTTCGGACGGCACCACGGCCCGTATGGGCTCGCTCACATCGAACAAGGAACGCTTCCTGGCCTGGTGCACCATTGACGGCAATGAAATCGACCCGCTTGGCGCGATGCGTGAGCTGGAAACCTTGACGCGGGGCCTGTTCCGGCGCGACTACCTGCTCGAATACCTGCGCCACTTCATCCTGTTCGAGGACGACGGCCAGCTCATCAAGAAAGTCGCTGCCTATCACCAGTTCCACGCCGTACGCGCGGTCGTGCAAAGCGTACTGCAAGCCTCAGCCCCAGGAGGTTCGCGCAAGGGCGGCGTGGTCTGGCATACGCAGGGCGCGGGCAAGAGCATCGAGATGACTTGCTTGGCTGGTGCGCTGATGGCCCACGAAGACATGGGTAACCCAACGCTCGTGGTCGTGACAGACCGCAATGACCTCGACAACCAGCTATTCGGGGTCTTTGCTGGTGCGAAGGAGCTGCTGCGTGAAACCCCGGTACAGGCCGACACCCGGCCTGAACTGCGCCGTCTACTGGCAAATCGCCCGTCCGGCGGAATCATCTTCACGACCATCCAGAAGTTCACGCCCGGGACGGACGAAGACACGTTCCCCGTGCTGTCCAGCCGCCGCAATATTGTTGTGATTTGCGACGAGGCTCACCGCAGCCAGTATGGTTTTGACGCCCGCCTACCAATTACGGACTGCAAGGGCGAAAGCACGGCCGTTCGCTATGGTTATGCGCAATATCTGCGCGACGCGCTGCCCGAAGCCACTTTCGTCGCCTTCACTGGCACGCCAGTATCACTCGATGACCGTGACACGCGCGCCGTGTTTGGCGACTACGTCCATATCTATGACATTGAGCAGGCGGTAAAGGATGGCGCTACCGTACCCATCTACTACGAAAGCCGCCTCGCCAGCCTGGAGCTGAAAGAGGGAGACGCGAGCATTCTCGATGACGAGGTGGACGAGCTGACCGAGGACGAGGAGAACGACGAGGCCAAGGTTGCGACGCTGCGCCGCTGGGCTGCTCTGGAGAAAATCGTCGGCGCGCCGCCGCGTATCCAGAAAGTCGCCGCCGACATCGTCAGCCACTTTGAGAACCGCCAGTCCGTCATGGACGGCAAGGCAATGATTGTCGCGATGAGCCGCGACATCTGCGTGCATCTGTACAACGCGATTACCCAACTTCGCCCGGAATGGCACAGCGACGACTCCACACAGGGTGCCATTAAGATAGTGATGACCGGTTCGGCGTCCGACAAGGCGATGCTCAAGCCGCATATCTACTCGAAGAAGGTGCGCGACGACCTCGAAAAGCGCTTCAAGGACCCATCAGACCCTTTTAAGTTCGTCATTGTCCGCGACATGTGGCTCACCGGCTTTGATGCACCGTGTATGCACACCATGTACATCGACAAGCCGATGCGCGGCCACAGCCTGATGCAGGCCATCGCCCGCGTGAATCGGGTTTTCAAAGACAAACCCGGCGGTTTGGTAGTCGACTATATCGGCATCGCGAACGAGCTGAAAGCTGCCCTCGCGACCTACACTCAGGCCCGTGGACGTGGCCGACCGACCATCGACGCGCGCGAAGCCTTGGCAGTCCTGGCCGAAAAGATAGACGTGCTGCACAACATGCTGCACGGCGTCGATTACGCAGCGTTCCGTTCGCAGGCGTGGCAACTGCTACCCGCTGTGGCGAACCATGTGCTCGGTCAGGACGACGGCAAGAAGCGCTTTGCCGACACGGTGCTTGCAGCGAGCAAAGCATTCGCGTTGTGCTGCACGCTCGCGGAAGCGCTTGCGTATCGTGACGAGCTAGCCTTCCTGCAAGCCGTGAAGGCCGCGCTTATCAAGCATGACGGCGCTGACAAGGCGTTGACCGACGAGCAGAAGGAACATGCGCTGCGGCAAATTATTAGCCGGGCCGTGGTCAGCGACCAGGTCATCGACGTCTTTTCTGCGGCAGGCCTGAAGCGTCCCGACATCAGCGTGCTCTCGGATGGCTTTCTCGAGGATGTGCGCCACATGCAGCAACGCAACCTGGCTGTCGAGCTGCTGGAGCGCCTGCTAAGAGACCAAATCAAGTCGCGTTTCAAGACCAATGTTGTGCAGAGCGCGAAGTTCTCGGAACTACTGCAACAGAGCCTGACGCGTTACCGCAACCGTGCCGTGGAGACTGCCCAGGTCATCGAGGAACTGATTGCGATGGCGAAGAAGTTCCAGGTTGAGGCTCAGCGCGGTATGGAGTTAGGCCTGAGCCCCGACGAGATGGCGTTCTATGATGCCCTTGCGACCAACGAAGCCGCTGTGCGCGAGCTAGGCGATGACACGCTTAAGAAAATCGCAGTTGAGCTGGTCGTGAAGTTGCGGGGCTCGGTCACGGTCGATTGGTCGAAGCGGGAAACCGTGCGTGCAAGGCTGCGTGTGATGGTGAAGACGCTGCTCAAGCGCTATAAGTACCCACCGGACCGGCAAGAGGAGGCAACGGATACTGTCCTGTCGCAGGCGGAATCGCTTTCATTAGCTTGGGTTGGAGCATAGAGAGCAACCGCGGACCACTGCAACTCCTGAATTGCGGCCCTTCGGATTCTAGGTCCTGCTGGAATGAGTCGACTTCGATATTGTGCGTGTCGTGCAGGAAATCTTGGCGTGCCTCGGGCAGAGGTGTACCAGAGGTCAATTGCGACGGTAACTGAAGACTAGTTTGTCGTCGCGTTACGCAGCCGCTGCGGCACCACCCGTCGTTCCGACCGGCTGAGACGGGTCTGCGGATTGGTCGTTACCTGCATCACCGTCGCGCTTGTACTTTTGCGCGGTGCGGCCGCTCTTGTCTTCGGGCAGATGGTACAAAACCACCGCCATGTGTCGAATCTGGCAGGGCAAGCCAGTGGCGACATGGTCATGGAAGGAGATGTACGCCAGCTTGGGACGGAGAGGGCAGTCTTCGATGCGAAAGTTATCCAGTGGCACTTTCGTGCCTGCCGCCACGTTCGCAGCTTCTTGTATCCATTCCTTAAGTAAGGTCGCAGCCTTTGGACGCAAAGTGTACGCAATTAGAGCCCCGCGCGTGAACAAAGGATTGGCGGTGCGGTAACGCGTGGTCAGTTGCAAAAAGCCCTCGCGCACATCGGCCAGGCTCTTGTACTTCTTTGCTTCGCCAATCCACGTCCACTGCGGATTTTTCCATCTAACCGTCAGGTCCTTGCTTCCGCCGCCGGAGGTGCCATGAGTTGCGTCGTAGCCGGCCATCTGTAGCGACGTGACGAGCTTTTCAGTCAAAGCATCTTCATTGTCTTTCTGATGATGCTGAGGATTCTCCTCGAGCCTCGTGATTGCATAGTCCAACATCTCGTTGAAGATGTCGATGAACTCTTCATACGTTTTGACGAAGTGCTGCCGGACCATATTCCGATGGACGGGATTGTCCTTGACCATGAGCATAAAGTCATTGAGCGACACGTTAGGCAGCCCGTTCATTTCCTTAAGGCCCTCCGTGCGATGTCCGACGGTGCGTAGCAAATGAAAAGCTTAGTGCTTAACTCGCTATCCCGTTCTCCCGTGATTGGATTGATGTTGTGCTCGGATGCGGCCTTTGCTGCGTCGTCGTCCAGCAGGATGACCTCGTCGTCATCAATGTATTCGAGCTGCAGTGTCAGGAGTTGAACACCCGCGCCTGCGAAGAAATGCACAACGTTCAGCACTGTAAGTTGCTGGTCTGAACGTACGCTATTGGTCGCTTCGAAGAACGCCGATAGGGGAAGAAACCTGCAGTCGAGGTTCTCGGCCACCAAGTCGAGAATGACGTGACCGACCTGCGTCTCGGGGCGGTCGCCCCAGACGCTTGCAAGTCCAGCCAACGCTTCGGCCTTGTTCGCAGGAACCATGGATGGTCAGAGATACTTCAGGACTTTGTTTATGCCGACCGCGATGAGCGGTACCGAGTCGGCGGAAACATAGAAACCTTCCAGGCGCGGTAGCGGGTTTGACACCTCGCGAATCAGTGCCTTCATTTCCACCTCAACTTGTCCAACCGGGATTTTTGAGTCCCAGTCTACCGCCAACTCGTAGGGTTTGAGCTTTTGTTCGACAGCTCGAGCACCGGCGTGATGGAATTTCTCGGAGCGCAGGTCGTCATCCGATTTAATCATTTTTTCATGCTTGCGCGAGCCCGTAAGAGTACGAAACGATAATGCACGTACGGTGCCTTCACCTTGCGTGAAATAAATTCCGCCTATTGCCGGGAAGACGTTATAGGGTTCAGTTTCCCATGCCTGCTTGAGCACGGGAATGTTGTTGCAAAGCGTGCCGAATACGCTGAGAACTGCCGTCCCAAGAAAGCCGCGAACACCTTTCGCAGGCTGGTCGATGCAAATCTCAATTCGCTGCAGACCCGGGCGGATAATCGCGACGTCGAAGGCTTGGAAATGAACCTTCTTGACCGTGATGAGTTCGTCAATTCCCTTGTAGGTCTGTTGAACCTGCGAGGGAAGCTGGCTGTACTCATACTTTATGCGGTCGTCATAGGTGCGGACAGAACAGTAAACGAGCGCATATTCATCATTTCCTAACGAGCGCACTTCGACCAGCGTCGAGTCTGACGGCGCAGTCAGAAGTTGCTGCGAAGGCAAAGGTAGCGGGTATGATGCCGAAAACACAGATGCTGGGACGGTTGCCCCCTTCAGCGTCGCGAGCAACGCCGTCTTGGCGCTGTCAGGCAGGTCGTAAAGCTGAACGTACCGGTCGCCGGCTATCATGTGTTCTCTGTAATAGTCCGCCAGGAACTGACGCAACTTCGGCCCGTTACCGTGCTTATCGCAGGCGGCCCCCTCGAGTTCAGTCCATCCCAGTCCCGTGGGAAGGTTTGCCTTTTTCAGCGCTGCTCGAACCTTCGGCCAACGGCATCGATTGCGCATAGCGCCGATTATGGCGTCAGATTTTGCCACCAAAGTATTTGTATGCGTGAGTGCGCTTGCCCCGGCCATTTCTTCGGTCTCGATAGTTTTGTTCGATAGGTTGTCGCGTGACTCTCGTGCACCCTATTACGGGGTGGAGCGACGCGGTATTGTAGAACAATCGTCAGATTGGCGAACAGTGGTTCGCCCTAGAACGGGAGCATCGATTCCGCGGTGGAGCGCCTTGGAAAGGGGGCACCAAACTATTGAGCGGGTCAGGTTGTCCCTATATGCGCCCAAAAAGTCATGCGCGCAATTGGCGACTATACGATAAGACTTGTCACAACACGCTCCTTATGACAACGCTATCGCACTCATCCGAATTTGACGCCACAGTTGTAGATTTGGCGACCATTATCGACGTTCACGCAGGGGACTACCCTCTGCTATCCGTCTGTCACAAAGCCCACGGTCCCGACGTAACCTGGCTATATGCGCACTTGGTCATCGAGGTGTTTATCGACAAAAATAGGCCCGTGTCTATCCGCTCGCGGGTACTTGGCACGATATCGGTCTGCGTTGGAAGCCTTCAACAGGCCATGGAGCTATTACGTCGGACTGAGGGGCTTCGCCAAAAGCGAGACGTGCCATACATACGCCTATGTTAAACCCCCGGCGCGAGCTCTCGTGGAAACGCACACCGCATCTTATCGATGGCAAATGGATGAGGCGGTGGGTATGTGCCTGTCATCCACGCTGGGCTCGCACTAATGGGCTCAGGCATGATGAAGTTAGCTGGACCAGGTTCCTTCCTACGTGCAGGTGCGTGATACCGTAGACGAAGGAACCTGAAGTCCGGCTCCGCGTGAATCCATAGGTCTTCGAGCGTTCTGTACCGCCCGTCGAATCTAAATCTAAGCCACTCAGGACGGTATCCGGATGAAACGCCAACGAGTGATGTTGCAGTTGAAAAAAACGACGGCCGCCTCAATGAGGCGGCCGCAGTTATGTGCAGAGTAGCGTTAGGCTAAGCACCAGAAGTCCGAGCTATCGGGACTCAGTCAGTAATACATGTCTCAGTGGATGGTTCCCAAAATCTCACCTTATGGGTCACGCTACAGAAAAATCAAACGTCAATATTCCCCGCCCGCAACGCGTTCGACTCGATAAACGCCCGCCGCGGCTCGACGTCATCCCCCATGAGGGTAGTAAAGATCCCGTCTGCAGCAATTGCGTCTTCGATCTGCACACGCAGCAGACGCCGCACAGCCGGATCCATCGTCGTTTCCCACAGCTGCTCAGGGTTCATCTCGCCAAGGCCCTTGTAGCGTTGCTTCGAAACGTTCCGCTCAGCATCCGCCAGCAGCCACTTCATTGCGCTCTTGAAGTCCGCCACGGCCATGCTGCGCTCACCGCGCTTGATGACCGCACCTTCCCCAATAAGCCCCTTGAACGTATTCGCGGTGGTCACGAGCTGCTGATAATCCGCCGTGTGCTGGAATTCCTGGTCGATGACCGAGACCCGCACGTTGCCGTGGTGCGTGCGCTCGACATGCAGCGCACGTTGTTCGCGAACCGGGTCATACGAAGGCACCACACGAACTTCGTTCTTCAAAGCCTCGTCATGCAACGCCGCATGAAGCGCCTTCGCCGAAGCCTCAGTCGAAGCCTCGCTGGAGAGATCGATCACCACCCCATCCATGACCGCTTCCAGCGCGGCCGGGTCATACAACCGGCTCAACCGCTCGATCACGCTCTGCGACAGCAGATACGACCGTGCCAGCTCCCCAAGCGCATCGCCCGAAATCGCAGCCGCATTCTCACCCGGCACCAGCTCCGACCCTTGCAGCGCCAACCGCAGCATGTGCGCGTTGAGCTCCACGTCATCCTTCAGATACCGCTCGTCCTTGCCCGCCTTGATCTTGTAAAGCGGCGGCTGCGCGATATACACGTACCCGCGCTCGATCATGTCCGGCATCTGGCGATACAGGAACGTGAGCAGCAGCGTCCGGATGTGCGCACCGTCGACGTCCGCGTCGGTCATGATGATGATGCGGTGATAGCGGAGCTTCTCGAGGTTGTAATCGTCCTTGCCGATCCCGCACCCAAGCGCCGTCACGAGCGTGACGATCTGCTCCGACGACAGCAGCTTGTCGTAGCGTGCCTTCTCGACGTTCAGCACCTTGCCGCGCAGCGGCAGAATCGCCTGGAACTTGCGATCACGCCCTTGCTTGGCCGAGCCGCCTGCCGAGTCACCCTCGACGATGTAGATTTCGCACTTAGCCGGGTCTTTCTCCTGGCAGTCCGCGAGCTTGCCCGGCAGGCCGACGCCGTCGAGCACGCCCTTGCGGCGTGTCATCTCACGCGCCTTCCGCGCAGCATCCCGCGCCCGAGCAGCCTCCACGATCTTCCCGCAGATGATCTTCGCGTCGATCGGCGTTTCCAAAAGGAATTCTTCCAGCGCCTTCGCCACAACCTCTTCAACCGGCGCACGAACCTCAGAAGAAACCAACTTGTCCTTCGTCTGCGAGCTGAACTTCGGCTCCGGCACCTTCACGGACAGCACGCACGACAGCCCTTCGCGCATGTCGTCGCCGGTCGTCTCGACCTTCGCCTTCTTCGCGATTTCGTTGTCGGTGATGTACTTGTTGATGACGCGCGTCATCGCGGCCCGCAGGCCGGTCAGGTGCGTGCCGCCGTCGCGCTGCGGAATGTTGTTCGTGAAGCACAGCACGTTTTCGTTGTAGCTGTCGTTCCACTGCATCGCGACTTCGACGCCCACGCCATCCTTCTCGCCGTTCGCGAAGAACACCGTCGGGTGCAGGTTGGTCTTCGTCTTGTTGATGTACTCGACGAAGCCCTTCACCCCGCCGGCGAACGCGAAATCGTCTTCCTTGCCCGAACGCAGGTCCGTGAGACGAATCCGCACGCCGTTGTTCAGGAACGAAAGCTCGCGCATCCGCTTCGCGAGGATGTCGTAGTGATACTCGACCGTGCCGAAAATCGTCGGATCGGCCATGAAATGCACTTCGGTGCCGCGGTTCTCGGTGTCGCCGGTCACGAGCATCGGCGACACTTCCACGCCGTCCACCACCTCGATCACGCGATCCTGCGCGACGCCGCGGTGGAATTCCATGAAGCGCTTCTTGCCGTCGCGCCGCACGGTGAGGCGCAGCCAGCTCGACAGCGCGTTCACGCACGACACACCCACGCCGTGCAGGCCGCCCGACACCTTGTAGCTGTTCTGGTCGAACTTGCCGCCGGCGTGCAGCTCGGTCATCACGATCTCGGCGGCACTGCGCTTCGGTTCGTGCTTGTCGTTCATCTTCACGTCGGTCGGAATCCCGCGGCCGTTGTCGGTCACGGAAATCGAGTTGTCGGCGTGAATCGTCACGTGGATGTCGTTGCAGTACCCGGCCAGCGCTTCGTCGATCGAGTTGTCGAGCACCTCGAACACGAGGTGGTGCAGACCGGTGCCGTCCGACGTGTCGCCGATGTACATCCCGGGGCGCTTGCGCACCGCTTCCAGACCTTCGAGGATCTGGATCGACGAGGCGCCGTAGCTGCTGTTATCGGGTTGCGAATTGTGCTGTTCACTCATGGATATCTTCCGGTTCTGCGAGGCCACTCTAGTGGCGGCGCGGTGCGTTTCAGCGAAGGAAATCGCCGGGCCGCTCCAGTTTCCTGGCCCATCCACGGTGCCGGTCAGGCACCGAAAGGGCGGGTTGTCGGTTCGCCATAAAAACGCCAAAGGGGCTTGCCGCCCCCTGGTGTGTGTCTTGATGTCGTGCGCGTCAGATGCGCATCGGCATCACGACATACTTGAACTCGTCGTTCTCGGGCACGGTGATCAGCGCGCTCGAGCTGGCGTCGCCGAGGCTCACCTGCACGGTGTCGACCTTCAGGTTCGCGAGCACGTCGAGCAGATACGTGACGTTGAAGCCGATGTCGACGGTATCGCCCTGGTAGGCGATTTCGAGTTCTTCCTGCGCCTCTTCCTGATCGGCGTTGGTCGACATGATCTTCAGCTGGCCCGGCGCGATGATGCAGCGCACGCCCTTGAACTTGTCCGAGGTCAGAATGGCCGCGCGCTGCAGCGAACGCTGCAGTTCTTCACGGCCGATCTCGAACGTGTTCTTGTGCGCCTTCGGGATCACGCGCTGGAAGTCGGGGAACTTGCCCTCGACGAGTTTCGACACGAGCTCGACCTGGCCGAACGTGAACTTGGCCTGGGTTTGCGCGATGTCGATGGTGACGGTGTCGTCGATGTCCTCGAGCAGGCGCTGCAGCTCGAGAATCGTCTTGCGCGGCACGATGACTTCCTGGCGGCCGAACGTGCCGCCTTCGAGCTTCATCGACGAGAACGCGAGGCGGTGGCCGTCGGTGGCCACGGCCATCAGCTGGTCGCCGTCGACGACGAGCAGCATGCCGTTCAGGTAGTAGCGGATGTCCTGCTGCGCCATCGCGAAGTGCACCATGCCGAGCAGCTGGCGGAACGACTTCTGCGGGACGGTGAGCGTAGCGCCGAAATCCTTGGCCTGCGCGACGGTCGGGAACTCGTCGGCCGCGAGCGTCTGCAGTGCGAAGCGGCTCTTGCCCGATTGAACGGTGAGGCGCTTGTCGGCGAGCGACAGCGTGACCTGGCCGTCAGGCATCGCGCGCAGGATGTCGAGCAGCTTGCGGGCCGCGACGGTGGTCGCGATCTGGTCGCCGCCGACGCCGAAATCGGCGCGCGTGGTGATCTGCAGCTCCAGGTCGGTCGACAGGAATGAAACGTCCGGGCCGTTCTTGGTGATCAGCAGGTTGGCGAGGATCGGCAACGTATGGCGGCGTTCGACGATGCCGCTGACCGTTTGCAGCGGCCTGAGGAGGGTGTCTCGTTCGGTCTTGACCAGTTGCATAGAGTTCCTTCGTTGAGTAACGGCCTGCAGCGCAGCAGCCTCGCAGCGCCCCGCCGGCCGGGCTCTCGGCCCGCCACCACCGGGGCGGTCAAACCAGTATTGTGCCTCAAAACCGAACCGCCCCCCTTAAATTGGGGCGGAGGCCGAATTATCAAGCGCGGTGCGCGCGCTCAGCCCTTCAGCGTCTGTTCCAGCACGTGCAGCTCGTGGTTGAGCTGCGCGTCCTTGCTGCGCTCGTCGGCGATCTTGCGCACCGCATGCAGCACGGTGGTGTGGTCGCGCCCGCCGAACAGCTCGCCGATTTCCGGCAGGCTCTTCTGCGTGAGTTCCTTCGCCAGGTACATCGCAATCTGCCGCGGCCGCGCGATGTTCGCGGGGCGCTTCTTCGAATACATGTCGGCGACCTTGATGTTGTAGAAGTCGGCGACGGTCTTCTGGATGTTCTCGACCGAAATCTGCCGGTTCTGCACGGTCAGCAGGTCCTTCAGCGCTTCCTTGGTCAGCTCGATCGAGATCTCGCGGCCATGGAACTTCGAATACGCGAGGATCTTGCGCAGCGCGCCTTCGAGTTCGCGCACGTTCGAGCGCAGGTGCTTCGCGACGAAGAACGCGACGTCCTCCGACAGGTTCACGCCTTCCGACTGCGCCTTGCGCATCAGGATCGCGACGCGCATTTCCAGCTCGGGCGGCTCGATCGCGACGGTCAGGCCCGAGTCGAAGCGCGAGATCAGGCGATCGTCGATGCCCGAGATTTCCTTCGGATACGTGTCGCTGGTGATGATCACCTGCGCCTTGTTCGCGACGAGCGCCTCGAACGCGTAGAAGAATTCCTCTTGCGTGCGCGACTTGCCGGAGAAGAACTGGATATCGTCGATCAGCAGCAGGTCGAGCGAGTGGTAGTAGCGCTTGAAGTCGTCGAACGCCTTGCGCTGGTACGCCTTCACCACGTCCGACACGTACTGTTCCGCATGGATGTAGCGGATTCGCGCGCCGGCCTTGTCGAGCAGCAGCTGGTTGCCGATCGCGTGGATCAGGTGGGTCTTGCCGAGGCCGACGCCGCCGTACAGGAACAGCGGGTTATACGAGATGCCAGGGTTGTCCGCGACCTGGATCGCGGCGGCGCGCGCGAGCTGATTGGCCTTGCCGGTCACGAAGTTGTCGAACGTGAGCACCGGGTTCAGCTTCGAGCGTTCGTACATCGAATCGGCTTCGCCGCCGTTCGCGGGGGCCGCGCCGGGGCCCGGGCGCCACGTGCGGCGGCCGGCCGCCGCTTCGTGCGCGGGCAGGCTCGGCAGGTCGATGTCGGCGTCGTCGGCGTTCAGGTGATGCGCGGCGGCCGCCGACGGCGTCATCGGCACGTCGGCCGGCGCGCTGGGCGCGGCGGCGGCATTCGCGGTCAGGTTGGCGGCGATCGCGGCGACCGTCGCGGCCGGGCCGTTCGGGGTGAGCGGCGCGCGCGGGGCGGCCGGCGCGCTGCCGGCGGGCGCGCTGCGCATGCCGGCCTTCGGATCGAGGACGAACTGGACTTCGATCGGCGCCTTCCAGAAATCCCGGGCCAGATCGGAGATCCGTCCCGAAAACTGGCTCTTGACCCAGTCCAGCTTGAAACGGTTCGGCGCGGCGATGGACAGCGTGTTCGCCGACGCATCGAAGGCCACCGGGGCCAAGGGTTTGATCCACGTCACGTACTGCTGGGGCGTCAGCTCGCGCTCCAGCAGTGCGGAACAGTGTTGCCAGAAATCGTTCATCAAGTAACTGTCGTTTTTTGCGTGCACAGCGCGGCTCGCCGGCGCCCTTGTCGCGGTCGCGCAACAAGGCCCGAAGCGGTCGTGCGAGCGTGCCTCGGACGCCTGCGTCACAGTGTTGGAGGGGCAGGCGCGAGCCGAGGCGGCGTGCGGGATTCTTGGAGATAAGGCGAGATTCTAACGCCAAACGCGGCCACAGCGGGACTTATCCACAGGCTGTGTTGGTGAGGCGCGGGGCCGGATCGGAGCGGCCCGGCACAGGCGAGCGACTCGTAAAGTATTGACCGTCAACGGAAAAACGGTTTAAATAGCGGGTTCCGCGAAAACCAATCCTGTATTCCCGGCGATTGCGTTCGCCCGAATGCCTCCGGTTAAGGGCACGCGGTCCCCTGAATTTCGACATTCTCGAACAAGTGAGAACATCATGAAACGTACTTACCAACCGTCCGTGACGCGCCGCAAGCGCACCCATGGCTTCCGTGTCCGCATGAAGACGGCAGGTGGCCGCAAGGTCATCAACGCTCGCCGCGCGAAGGGCCGCAAGCGCCTCGCCATCTAAGGCAGGTTGCGCGCTGTGTCCGCCGTCCGCAGTCCTGCGGAAGGTGCCGTCGAGCCGGGTGCGAATCCGTCGCAGACGAAAGCCGCCTTCCCGAAAGCTGCGCGACTTCTGAAAACGGATGAATTTTCATCCGTTTTTCGTTTGCGCCCCTGGCGGCGCTCCGCGCACTTCGTGATTTACGGCAAGCCGACCGGTCAGCCTGCACGTCTGGGGCTCGTCATCGGCAAGAAGTATGCGCCGCGAGCGGTGACGCGTAACCTCGTGAAGCGGCTGGCGCGCGATCAGTTTCGCCTGCGCCGGGCCGAATTCGCCGGTTACGACCTGCTGCTGCGGCAGCACACGCGCTTCGACAAGAAAGCGCTGCCGAGCGCGGCTTCCGCCCCGCTCGCGGCGATGTGCGCGGCCGAGATCCGCGAACTGCTCGACAGGGCAGTCCGGGAAATCGCGCGCCGTGCGTCGAAGCCCGCGTCCGAGTGACGCATCCGTGCCCGGTGCGGCGTTCGCGCCTGCCCGGCCGGTTTTGACGCGGCGTCGTACGGCGCCGCCCAAGGTATGGAAACGGTACTGATCGCCTTGCTGCGCTTCTACAAGGTTGCCGTGAGCCCGATGCTCGGCAACCGTTGCCGTTTTTATCCTTCCTGTTCGGATTACGCGCGCGAGGCAATCCAGTATCATGGCGCCGCGCGCGGCACGTATCTCGCCGTCAGGCGCGTGTGCCGATGCCATCCGTTTTCCGCGGGCGGCATCGACCTCGTCCCGCCGCCCAACTCCGACACTCGCGCTCGCGGCGAAGCCGACGCGCGGTCCCATCGACTCTGAGACAACGCATGGATATCAAACGCACCGTCCTATGGGTGATCTTCTTCATGTCAGCTGTCATGCTGTACGACAACTGGCAGCGGTCCCATGGACGCCCGTCGATGTTCTTCCCGAGCGCCACGCAGACGGCCCCCGCGGCCGCGGCCGGCGGCGCATCGGGCACGGGCGCGACGACGACGACCGCAGGTGAAGTGCCTGCCGCCGCGGCCGGCGCCGCACCGACGACGACGGCCCCGGCCGCGCAGGCGCAGCTCGTGAAGTTCTCGACCGACGTGTACGACGGCGAAATCGACACGCGCGGCGGCACGCTCGCGAAGCTGACGCTGAAGAAGCAGGGCGACGGCAAGCAGCCCGACCTGTACATCACGCTGTTCGACCACACGGCCGGCCACACGTATCTCGCGCGCACGGGCCTGCTCGGCGGCGATTTCCCGAACCACAACGACGTCTACACGCAGCTGAACCCCGGCTCGACGTCGCTGACGGGCGACCAGAACACGCTGAAGCTGTCGTTCGAGTCGCCGGTGAAGGGCGGCGTGAAGGTCGTGAAGACCTACACGTTCACGCGCGGCAGCTACGTGATCGGCGTCGACACCAAGATCGACAACGTCGGCACGGCGCCTGTCACGCCGACGGTCTACATGGAACTGGTGCGCGACAACACGGCCGTCGAAACGCCGATGTTCTCGCACACGTTCCTCGGGCCGGCGGTCTACACGGACGCGAAGCACTTCCAGAAGATCAACTTCAGCGACCTCGACAAGAACAAGGCCGACTTCGTGAACTCCGCCGACAATGGCTGGGTCGCGATGGTGCAGCACTACTTCGCGTCGGCGTGGATTCCGCAGCAGGGCGTGAAGCGCGACATCTACGCTGAAAAGATCGATCCGACGCTGTACCGCGTCGGCGTGAAGCAGCCGGTCGCCGCGATCGCGCCGGGCCAGTCGGCCGACGTGCAGGCGCGCCTGTTCGCCGGTCCGGAAGAAGAGCGCATGCTCGAAGGCATCGCGCCGGGCCTGGAGCTCGTGAAGGACTACGGCTGGGTGACGATCATCGCGAAGCCGCTGTTCTGGCTGCTCGAGAAGATCCACAGCTACGTCGGCAACTGGGGCTGGGCGATCGTGCTGCTGACGGTGCTGATCAAGGCCGTGTTCTTCCCGCTGTCGGCCGCGAGCTACAAGTCGATGGCGCGCATGAAGGAAATCACGCCGCGCATGCAGGCGCTGCGCGAACGCTTCAAGAGCGATCCGCAGAAGATGAATGCCGCGCTGATGGAGCTGTACAAGACCGAGAAGGTCAATCCGTTCGGCGGCTGCCTGCCGGTCGTGATCCAGATCCCGGTGTTCATCTCGCTGTACTGGGTGCTGCTCGCCTCGGTCGAAATGCGCGGCGCGCCGTGGATTCTGTGGATCCACGACCTGTCGCAGCGCGATCCGTTCTTCATCCTGCCGGTGCTGATGGCCGTGTCGATGTTCGTGCAAACGAGCCTGAACCCGACGCCGCCGGACCCCGTCCAGGCGAAGATGATGAAGTTCATGCCGATCGCGTTCTCGGTGATGTTCTTCTTCTTCCCGGCCGGCCTGGTGCTGTACTACGTCGTGAACAACGTGCTGTCGATCGCGCAGCAGTACTACATCACGCGCAAGCTCGGCGGCGTCAAGAAGAAGCCTGCCTGACGCCCGTTGCACGCGCGGGCGGCCAGCCGCCCGCGACGCACGCAAAAAAAGCCGCATGGTTCATGACCATGCGGCTTTTTTGTTTCCCGGCGGCGACGGCGGCGCGCCGTTCCCGGTCAGGCTTTCTTCGCTTCGAGTTTCAGATCGCCGTAGAACTGCTCGACCAGTTCCTGCACGAGGTAGCGCTGATGCGGCGACAGCGCCTCGATCTTCGACGCGAGTTCGATCGTCTCGGGCGTCGGCGGGTAGCGCTCGTCGCGGGGCAGCGGTTGCGGCGTCGGGTGTTCGATCACGCTTGGCGACGGCCCGTAGTGCAGCCAGTGCACTTCGACGCGCAACCATTCGGCGAGCGTTTCGAGTTTGTCCGATGTCGGAATCGTGCGGCCCGTCAGCCACTTGTGCGCGGTTTGCGGCGAAACGGGATGCGTTCCGCGGTGGCGCAGATTGAATCGATTCGCCAGCTCGGTCGCGCCGGTGACCTTCTCCGGGCTGCGCCGCAGGGCGAATTTCAGGCGTTCCGAGAACGCGGCTTTTTCTTCGGATGTCGGCATGGGGGAGATTGTGCAATTCCATCGACGCGTTTCAGACAACCATATGAGCTAAACGTATCTCTTTCGGACGAATCGCGACCTTGGCCGGATGGAGTGCGGAAATTTGGGGGCAAATCGTTGGGGCGCTCCAGCGGGCATACTCGTCCGAAACGATGGCAAAGTCATCGCGCTGGACTGATACTCGGCTTATCCCCGGCGGGATAAATTCGGGCGAGTTCGAATCCGGCACGGTGGCCGGTCGCGTGTGAGCCGGCACGCTACAATGCCGGCGTTCCGATGCCCGAACTGTTGTGCGGGCGCACCGTTTTCATCCTCATCCCCGATTCCCATGCTCGCTACCGACTCCGATCCGATCGTCGCCATCGCCACTGCTGCCGGCCGAGGGGGCATCGGGGTCGTCCGCGTATCGTTCGGGCGCGGCGGCGAGGCGGCCGCGCTGCCGCTGATCGACGCGTTGTGCGGGCAGAAGCTCGCGCCGCGCCATGCGAGCTACGTGCCGTTCCTCGACGAGCATGGCGCGCCGCTCGACCGCGGGATTGCGCTGTATTTCCCGGCGCCGCATTCGTACACCGGCGAGCACGTGCTCGAACTGCAGGGGCATGGCGGGCCGATCGTGATGCAACTGCTGCTGCAGCGTTGCCTGGATGCCGGGCGCGGTTTCGGGCTGCGGCTCGCGGAGCCGGGCGAGTTCACGCGCCGCGCGTTCCTGAACGACAAGCTCGACCTCGCGCAGGCCGAGGCCGTCGCCGACCTGATCGAGGCGAGCACGGAGGCCGCGGCGCGCTCGGCGGGGCGTTCGCTCGATGGGGCGTTCTCGCGGCAGATCCATGCGCTCGTCGACGACGTGATCACGTTGCGGATGCTGGTCGAGGCGACGCTCGATTTTCCGGAGGAGGAGATCGACTTCCTCGAGGCGGCCGACGCGCGCGGCAAGCTCGCGAGGATCCGCGCGCAGCTGGCGCATGTGCTCGGCGATGCGCGGCAGGGGGCGCTGCTGCGCGAAGGGCTGTCGGTCGTGCTCGCGGGGCAGCCGAACGTCGGCAAGTCGTCGCTGCTGAATGCGCTGGCCGGCGCGGAGCTGGCGATCGTCACGCCGATCGCCGGGACGACGCGCGACAAGGTCGCGCAGACCATCCAGGTCGAGGGGATTCCGCTGCACATCATCGATACGGCCGGGCTGCGCGAGACCGAGGATGAAGTCGAGCGGATCGGCATCGCGCGCACGTGGAGCGAGATCGAGCGCGCGGATGTCGTGCTGCATCTGCTCGATTCGCGCACGGGAATGACGCCCGATGACGAAGTGATCGCGGCGCGCTTTCCCGGCGGCGTGCCGGTGGTGCGCGTGCTGAACAAGACGGACCTGACCGGCGTGCCGGCGTGTGTCGAGCATCCGGCGGCGGAAGGCGACCTGACCGAGGTGCATCTGTCGGCGAAGCGCGGCGACGGCATCGACATGCTGCGCGCGGAACTGCTGCGGATCGCCGGGTGGCAGGCAGGGGCCGAAGGTGTGTACCTCGCGCGCGAGCGGCATCTGATCGCGCTGCGGGCCGCGCAGGAACACCTGGCGCAGGCGGCGGATCACGCGGAGCAACGCGCTCAGTCGCTCGACCTGTTTGCCGAGGAGCTGCGGCTCGCGCAGGAGCAACTGAATTCGATTACCGGGGAGTTCACGTCGGATGATCTGCTGGGGGTGATTTTCAGCAGGTTCTGCATTGGGAAGTGAGCGGCCGCTAGGGACAAGACGGGCGGCTCTCTTGTCAGGCGATCTCGGTCGCCCTGTTGCTTACGACACTACGCTGCACGACCACCGTGCTTGCACTCGTCGCGCCGATCGCTGGGCGAAAATCAAACCGTCGGCGCATCGATCACGACGGCGCGTCGGCCGTTACGCGAGCGACGCGCCGGAATCCTCGCCAGCATCAATCCCAATGACGATGATGGTGGTAATACCCGTCGCCGTAGTACCCACCGTCAGGCACCACGATACAGCCGCTCAGCAACACGGCGACGCCGGCAATCAGCAAAAGGGTCTTCTTCATGGCGTTCACCTGCTCGGGTTCGATATGAAGCCCAGCATAGCGAGCGCCATCAACACCGGCTGTAAGCGATCGTATCGCCGCTCCGCAATCCGTAACGGCGGATTATTCCGGTCACAATGACCGTAACAAATAGCCAAACAGCAGACGTTTTCACGCGACGACGACCCGGTTTCGCCCCGTATCCTTCGCACGATACAGCGCGGCATCGGCGGCTTCGATCAACGCGTCGGTCGTCGACAGATCGTCGGCCGACACGGTCGCGCAACCGATGCTGACGCTCACGCGTCCGGCCGGCGAATCGGGCATCTCGAGGTTGAGCCGAAGCACGGCTTCGCGCGCTTCGTCGGCCACCACGCGCGCCCCGCGCGCACCGGTGTTCGGCAGCACGATCGCGAACTCCTCGCCACCGTAACGCGCGACGATATCGGCGGGCCGCCGCACCGCGCCGGCCAGCGCATTCGCGACCGCGATCAGGCACGCATCGCCCTTCACGTGACCGAACGTGTCGTTGTAGGCCTTGAAGTGATCGACGTCGACCATCAGCAGCGACAGCGGTTCGCCCTGGCGCCGCGCCTGCAGGAACAGCGTGTGGAAATGGTCGTTGAAGTGGCTGCGGTTGAATGCGCCGGTGAGCCCGTCGCGCGCGGATGAGCGAACCAGCGTCGCATGCGCCTCGAACAGCTGCTGGTACAGCATCGTCACTTCCCACGCGAGCACGCAGACGAGCACGCCCGGCGTGAACATGCTGAACACGCGCGCGACGTACCAGCCGACCGTGAAGCGATTCGTCGTCAGCAGGTTCAGCGTCGTGTCGGTCAGGCACGCGAGCACCGCGATCGCGAGCCACAGGTCGAGCGTCGTGCGCAGCCGGCCGGTGGCGAGCACCGCGACGAGCGCGAGCGCATTGAGGAGCCACACGACGAGCGCGATGCCGTTGACGGGCAGCACGGCCGCGTCGCCGGGCGGATGGAACGCCGGCGGCAGCGACACGTTCAGCGCGAGCGCGCACAGCAGCGCCGCGGCGACGGCCGGCCCGCCGACGAGCGCGACCGTCCAGCGGCGCGTCTCGTTCGCGCCGACCGGTGCGCGCGTCAACCGCTCGCGCGCGAACAGCGCGGCCATCACGAAGCACGGGAAGCCGGCATGCCAGAAGATCCACATCCACGCGGCGCTTTGCGGGCGCGCGCCGAGCAGGCCGTGTGGCGCGAATACGCCGGGAAAGGTGAGCAGTTGCAACGCGACGGCGAGCGCGGTGAACGCATAGGCGCCGCCGAGTGCGCCGAGCACGGGCTGGCGCGTGACGGTGAATTGCGCGCCGAGGAAGAACGCGGCGATGCTCGCGGTCGTGAACACGGTGAGCGCGCACATCGGCATGAACGGCTCGACGGCCGGCAGCGCGACGTTCGCGTGCGGCGCGGCGATCCCGAGCGCGAGCAGGATGACGAGCGCCGTCAGCGCGCCGAACCAGAGCTGACGTCGCGTCGTGTGCTGGATCAGGATGCCTTCCATGGAGTCCCCCGGACACGCGTGCCCGCACCCGATCTTGCGCCGGGCGGCACGCCTCCCGGTCGCGGCGCGACCGGTGCGGCCCGATCCTATCGCGTTATCGGCATCCGCTCAAATACCGAGCCCCGGGCCGAAGTTGCCGGCGACCCAGTGCGTGACGGCATCGACGTCCGCGTAGTCCTGTTCGGGCAGACCGTCGAGCATCGACAGCACTTCGTTGCTGGCGCCGGCGTCGCGCGCGGCATCGACGATCGCATCCTTGTTCGCCGGGTAGCGGACGGCCGCCAGCACGTCGGCGATCTGCAGGTCGATCGTTTCGTGAGGGATATCGTGAGCAGGGGCAGCGGGCTTGTCGTTCACGTCGGCGTCTCGCGGGTTGGGCGGGAATCGGGTCGAAGGGGCGGTGCAGCGCGCGTTACTTGGCCCGGGGCGTCCGGGCCGGCGCGTGCTGCGGATCGAGGGTGAACCGGCTCAATGGCCGCGTCGCACGCGGCGCCACGGATGCTTCCAGTCGATATGCGGTGCGTTTTCGTCGCGTGGATGCTGGCGCCGGTGTTCTTGCCACAGTTCGTCGGAAAACAGCGCCGCGACGATGACGAGCGGCAGCACGAGGAATATTCCGAGTATGACTTGCTCGATCACGATAGCCTCCTTGCGGTGGCAGGAACCCTTGCTCCCATTCTAGGCTCTGAACCTCGCCCGCGTTCAATTTCTTACAGTGCGGAACGGGCCCGGACGCGGCCGTGCCGCGCGGGCATTCCGCCCGTGCGCCGGCATCCAACAGGACACCAACATGCAACTCCAGAACGATACCCACACGCTCGCGCTGCGGCCGCTGGAGCGCCAGGACCTGCGCTTCGTCCACGAGCTGAACAACGACGCGAAGATCATGCGCTACTGGTTCGAGGAGCCGTACGAAACCTTCTCGGAACTGTCGCAACTGTACGACCGCCACGTGCACGACCAGCGCGAACGCCGGTTCGTCGCGGTCGATGCGCAACGCGAGCTGGTCGGCCTCGTCGAGCTGATCGAGCTCGACTACATCCACCGCCGCGGCGAGTTCCAGATCATCATCGCGCCGCAATGCCAGGGGCGCGGTTATGCAGGGCAGGCGACGCGCCTCGCGATCGAGTACGCCTTCAAGGTGCTGAACATGCGCAAGCTGTACCTGATCGTCGACACGTCGAATGCGGCGGCGATTCACGTGTACGAGAAATGCGGATTCCAGCACGAAGCCGAATTGAAGGAAGAATTTTTCGGAAACGGCGCGTATCACAACGCCTATCGCATGTGCATTTTCCAGCGCGATTATTTCGAACGACAGCAATCCAGTCCGAATAAGGCAGGGTAAACACGCTGGCGAAAAACGCTTGCGACGGGACTTTCTCGGGTGCCGAATCCATGCGGGGAACTACGGATAAATACGGATTCGCTTATACCTGGCATTTTTCTTGTATCGGGTAATGGCGATTCCGCGCCGCGGTAAAGTCGAATCGTTTCGGATGACTTTATGTGCGGCGCATCAAAATGATCGGGATCACGAAATGGATTATCCAAACCGTTCAATTGCCGCCATGTAACTTGGATGAAAGCCTTGTCGGATAACGCTTTCCGCCCGGCGTGACGGGGCTGTCCGCCACGCGACAGGTGTTTTCCGCCGCGTGCGCCGCGCGAAAAACGGGCTGTGCACGGGGGTGCGACAATCCGCCGCTATTGCGGTCGCACAACAAATGTGCTTGCTATCGTTTGCCGGTCTTCTAAAGTGAAAAACGCGGGTTCACGATCATCTTTAAACGCATAGCTAACCCAAGCTTGGTGCCCGCAGCCTGGAGACAGAACATGATGAAGCGTACCGGTATCCTTTTTGCCCTCGTCGGCGCATTTTGCGCGGTGTCGATTGCCCAGGCCGGCGGCGATTCCGCCGTGAAGCCGAAGCAGGAAATCCAGTTGACGAAGAATGCGTGGGGCTGCCTGTCGAAAGACAATCTGGATTCCGTACTGAATCACGAGCGTGACGGCAAGTCGCAGGCGAAGCAGCAATACTTCGACGACTTCCGTTGCCTGTCGGTGCCGGAAGGCCAGCGCTTCCGCGTGGTGTCGGTCGACCAGGGCGACGTGCAGTTCGTCAGCGCCGACAACAGCGACCAGCAAGGCCTCTGGACCGATTCGCGCTTCGTGAAGCAGTAACCGATCCATCCCCGCGCAGTCGCACGACGCGCGAGCGCGCCGGCCCGAGGTGCCGGCGGCGCGAACCGAACACGGCCCGGCTGATGCCGGGCCGTTGCGCTGTGGGGCACGCATGACACGCGCCGGGCGGCGCGCATTCGGTATCATCACGGCCCGACCGAACCGAATGCCCGCCCGGGCCGACTCCGCATGGCGCTGAAATCCACGATCTACAAAGCCGAACTGCAAATCGCCGACATGGATCGGCACTACTACGCCGATCACGCGCTGACGGTGGCGCGCCATCCGTCGGAAACCGACGACCGGATGATGGTGCGCATCGTCGCGTTCGCGCTGTTCGCGCACGAGCGGCTCGAATTCTGCAAGGGGCTGTCGGACGTCGACGAACCCGATCTGTGGCAGAAGGACCTGACGGGTGCGATCGACGTGTGGATCGAGGCCGGCCAGCCCGACGAACGGCGCATCTCGAAGGCGGCCGGCCGCGCCGGGCAGGTCACGGTGATCGCGTACGGCGGCAAGACCTCGGATATCTGGTGGCAGGGCGTGCGCAGCAAGGTCGAACGGCTGCGCAACGTGCAGGTGCTGTCGCTCGCCGACGGCGTCGCGAGCGCGCTCGGGCAGCTCGCGGAGCGCACGATGCGCCTGCAGTGCACGGTGCAGGACGGCGCGGCGTGGATCTCGAGCGCGGACCACGATCCCGTTGCGGTCGAATGGACGGTGCTGAAGGCGCGCGCGGACGCGTGACGGCCCGCATGCCGGCCGCGTTCAGCCGATCGCGGGCGGCGGCCCCTTGAATTCGACCATGTTGCCTTCGGGATCGAACAGGTAGATCGACGGCCCGTAGCCGCCGGCGCCGTAGCGGTCGGCCGGGGCGCCCGGGCGCGCGCCGTGCGCGGCGAAATGGGCGATCAATGCGTCGGGGTCGAACGGCTCGACGCGCAGGCACAGGTGATCCAGGTTGCGCCCGGTGCCGGGCGGCCCGCTGTCGGGGCGGTCGATCGGGCCGCCGACGGTCAGCAGGTCGATCAGCGCATCGCCGGCGCGCAACTGCACGAGGCCCAGATCGGGCTGCTCCTTTTCCACATGGCAGCCGACGGCGTCGCAGTAAAAGCGCGTCATCGCCGCCATGTCGGTCACGCGCAGCACGATGTGATCGATCCCGCGGATGGTGGGCTTCATGAACCGATACTCCTTCGCAGTCGACGAGCATCGAGTGTAGACGCATCGCGCCGGCGCCGCCGGCCGGAACACGGCACAATCGACAGACGAAAAAAAGCCCGTTCACGCAGTGCGGAACGGGCTTAATCCATATCAGGAGGAGACATGGAGGAGACAGTTCCAACTATACACACGGCGATGGTGCGACGCAATATTCCGTTTGCAAAAAAACGTCAGGACGGCGATTTGTCGCATCCGCACTGCAGCAAAATGGTGACGGGACGATGACGAAAACCGCGCCGGAGCAGCCGTTTCGGGTGTTTTGTCGGATGGATGGCCGGTCGATGTGTCCCCGGTTCGGCGGCGCGAATCACAGAGCAAGATTCAGGGCGCGACGGCAGGTGCCGATGTCTAGAGTAGGCACCATCTACACTAGAGCGTGCGAGGTTCAGATGAAAACTGCCTATCCGACCGACGATGCCCGCTGGGGCGCCGTGACCAAGCGCGATCCGCATGCGGATGGCGCGTTCTTCTATGCCGTGAGCACGACCGGCGTGTTCTGCCGTCCGACCTGCGCGTCGCGGCTGCCGCGCCGCGAGAACGTGTCGTTCTTCGCCGATCCGGCGGCCGCGCGCGCGGCCGGCTTCCGGCCCTGCAAGCGCTGTCAGCCGGAAGGGCTGCCGCGCGAGCTCGAGATTGTCAACCGCGCGTGCGCGGTGCTCGACACGCATGCCGAGCGGCTCACGCTGCAGCAACTGAGCGATGCCGTGCACGTGAGCCCGTTCCACCTGCAGCGGCTCTTCAAGCGCGTGGTCGGCGTGTCGCCGCGGCAGTACCAGGCCGCGCAGCGCGGCGCCGCGTTGCGGCAGGCGCTGCAAAGCGGGCAGCCGGTCACGCAGGCGGCCGTCGATGCGGGTTTCAACTCGCCGTCGCGGCTCTATGCGTCGGTGCCGCGCGAGCTCGGGATGGCGCCGTCCGAGTTCCGCCGCCAGGGCGCCGGCCTGACGATCGACTATGCGACCGCGTCGACGTCGCTCGGCACGGTGCTCGTCGCCGCGACCGGGCAGGGCATCTGCCGGATCGCGTTCGGTGACGAACCGGCGGCGCTCGTCGGCGAGCTGAAGGACGCCTTTGCCCGCGCCGAGCTGGTCGAGGCGTCCGCCCGGCTCGCGCCATTCGTCGCGCAGATCCGCGCATACCTGGACGGCACGCGGCACGCATTCGACCTGCCGCTCGACATCGCGCCGACCGCATTTCAGCAGCGCGTGTGGGAAGCGCTCACGCATATTCCGTACGGCGAGACGCGCAGCTACTCCGAGATTGCCGAGGCGCTCGGCTCGCCGCGCGCGGTGCGGGCGGTCGCCTCCGCGTGCGCGTCGAATCCGGTCGCGCTCGCGATCCCGTGCCATCGCGTCGTGCAAAAGGGCGGCGCGCTGGCAGGATATCGCTGGGGCGTGCGCCGCAAGGCAACGCTGCTCGCATCCGAGGCGCGTCATATCCACCCCGATGAAGCCGAAGCCGTGACGGAGGGCAGTGCGGTTTGAGCATCGAAACGACAACGATCACGTCCATCGCGAACGGCGGCCACGTGCCGCCGTCCGCGCAAATGACGCTGCGCTACCAGGCGCCGTACGACTGGGCGCGCGTGCTGCGCTTCTTCAGCGGGCGCGCGATTCCGGGCGTCGAACAGGTCGCGGACGGCGCGTATCGCCGCATCGTCGACCTGCACGGCGATGCGGGTCGGCTCACCGTCACGAAACATCCGCGCAAGCATTGCCTGATCGCGACCGTCGAAGGGGCCGTCGCGCGTCATGTCGACGAGGCGTTCGCCGCGCGCGTCGCGACGATGTTCGACCTCGGCGCCGATCCGGCCGCGATCGGCGGCGGGCTCGGGCGCGATCCGTGGTTCGCGCCGCTCGTCGAGGCCGCGCCGGGGTTGCGCGTGCCGGGTGCGTGGTCCGGGTTCGAACTGGCCGTGCGCGCCATCGTCGGCCAGCAGGTGAGCGTGAAGGCCGCGACGACGATCGTCGGCCGGCTCGTCGAACGGGCGGGCGAGCGCGTGGTGCATGACGACGACGGCGCACCCGCGTGGCGTTTCCCGACGCCCGACGCGCTGGCCGCGTGCGATCTCGACAAGATCGGGATGCCCGGCAAGCGGGTGGCGGCGCTGACGGGCGTGGCGCGCGCGGTGGCGGCCGGCGACGTGCCGGTCGATCGCGCGCATGCCGATCTCGCGACGCTGCGCAGCGCGTGGCTCGATCTGCCGGGCATCGGTCCGTGGACCGTCGAATACATCGCGATGCGCGCGTGGCGCGACCCGGATGCGTGGCCGGCCTCCGATCTCGTGCTGATGCAGTCGATCGCCGCGCGCGATCCGGCGCTCGACCGGCTCGCCAGCCAGAAACGCCGCACCGAAGGCTGGCGGCCGTGGCGCGCGTATGCGGCGCTGCATCTGTGGAACGACGTGGCCGACCGGGCGGGCGGCGCGCGCGGCGGGTGATCGCGGCGCACCGCGGTCGGGTGCGACCGCAAGAAGGCGGCGCCGCAACCCGCTGCGCACGCGATGCCGGCATGCGGCGAGTGCCGGCGTGACGCGGCCCGTGAGGGCGATTCCACGCATCCGGCATCGGCCGGATGTCGCGCGTGCGGATGCCTGCGCACGCGTCGTTTCCCGATCCGTTCAGCGGCACGGTTGCACCTGCCGCCACCCGTTCGTCGTTCTCGTTCCGTCCGACGAATGGCGGTGACCGGCGTGCGGATCGGCTTCGTCGCGAACGGGTGACACGGGCCCGGACTGCCGCGCCGGCCCCTCCGATGGCCCGCTCAGGCCCGTGTGCCGTGCCCGGCGCCACCTCAAGCGCGTGTTCCGGCGAGATGTTAAAGTGCCCGCTACCAACGAAGCGACCAACAATCCAGCCGGCCGCGCGCGGCGTTCTGCGCGCGGCCGTCACGCACTTGCGTCTCCATGTCGAACACCATGACTCACCGCCAGTCCGAACTGCTGCTGAAACGCCTCGACGCGCTGAGCTCGGGCCCGACGCGGCAGCATCTGCCCGACGGCCTGCGCGGCATCGAGAAGGAAAGCCTGCGCGTGACGCGCGACGGCATGATCGCGTTCACGCCGCATCCGCGCGCGCTCGGTTCGGCGCTCACGCATCCGGCGCTGACGACCGACTATTCCGAAGCGCTGATCGAGCTGATCACGCCCGCCGAGCGCGATGCCGCCGTCACGCTCGAACGCCTCGACGACCTGCATCGCTACGTCTATGCGTCGCTCGGCGACGAGCTGCTGTGGAACGACTCTATGCCGGGCCTGCTGCCGGCCGACGACCAGATTCCGATCGCCAACTACGGCACGTCGAACATCGGCCGCCTGAAGACGGTGTACCGGCGCGGCCTCGCGTATCGCTACGGCCGCACGATGCAGTGCATCGCCGGCATCCACTACAACTACTCGCTGCACGAGGAGGTGTGGCGGCGCCTGCATGCGGAAGAAGGCTCGACGGCCACGCTCGTCGATTACCAGTCGGAGCGCTATCTCGCGCAGATCCGCAACTTCCGCCGCCGCAGCTGGTTGCTGATGTACCTGTTCGGCGCATCGCCGGTGCTCGACACGAAGTTCCTGCGCGGCAAGCCGCACAAGCTCGACACGTTCGACGCCGACACGCTGTACCTGCCGTATGCGACGAGCCTGCGGATGAGCGATCTCGGCTACTCGAACACGACGGCCCAGGCCGCGCTGCACGTCGACTACAACACGCTGCCCGGTTATCTCGACGCGCTGTCGAAGGCCGTGAGCGAGCCGTATCCGGCATACGAGGCGATCGGCACGCATCGCGACGGCGAGTGGATCCAGATCAACACGAACGTGCTGCAGATCGAGAACGAGTTCTACTCGACGATCCGCCCGAAGCGCGTCACGTACTCGGGCGAGCGGCCGCTGCATGCGCTCGCGTCGCGCGGCGTGCAGTACATCGAAGTGCGTTGCCTCGACATCGATCCGTTCGAGCCGACCGGCATCGCGCTGGAAACCACGCGCTTCATCGACGCATTCCTGCTCGCGTGCGCGCTGGACGACAGTGCGCCGCTCGACTGCGATGCGTACAAGGAAGCGAACGCGAACTTCGGCAGCGTGACGATGGAAGGCCGCAAGCCGGGGCTCGCGCTCACGCGCGACGGCCAGTCGATCTCGCTGCGGCAGTGGGCCGACGCGCTGATGGCCGATATCGAAACCGTCGGCCGCCGCCTCGACGAGATCCGCGGCGGCGACGAGCACGCACGCGCGATTGCCGCGCAGCGCGAGAAGCTCGCCGATCCGGAACGCACGCCGTCCGCGCGCGTGCTGCGCACGATGCGCGACAACGGCCAGTCGTTCCTCGCGTTTGCGCTCGCGCAGAGCGAAGCGCATGCCGCGCATTTCCGCGCCCGTCCGCCGTCGGCGGATACGCTGCACACCGAGCAGGCGCTCGCCGCGAAGTCGCTGGCCGAGCAGGCCGAACTCGAAGCGAAGGAGGCCGGATCGTTCGATGCGTTCGTCGCGGCCTATCGCGCCTATACGCTGAACCGCTTCAGCGTCTGACGGTCGCGCGGGCGGCCGGCGCAGCGCGCGCCGCGCCGCCGCGGCGCGATCGTCCGGTTCCTTCCGTCATCGGATCAGTGATGCGCGTACGTGCCGCGATCGATCGCGTGCGGCAGCGCCGGCTTGCCTGATTCCCCGTTCGCCCGGCCGTCGCTGCCGTGACCGGTGTCGCCGCCGCGCGCCCGCGCGGCACGCTGCATGATCGCCTGCATGTGCTCCGGAAAGTCGGGACTGCTTGCAAGACTCGTCCGGTAGCCGGCGGCCTGCAATTCAACGAGTTCCTGGCGGACCTGCGCGCGCGTCACCGTCGATGCCGCCTGCGCATGGGCGGCGACGGCCGCGCCGATCAGCAGGAAGGCGCATGCCGCGTGTTGGATCGTCTTCATCGTGTCTGCTCCGAGAGGTTCCGGTGCCGCGCCGTTGCTGGCCCGGCCGGAATCGATGCAGCCAGTCTAGGCGTCGGATGCCGGACGAAACATCCTCGTTGCCGTCAGTCACCTTTGCCGCGCGCGCAACATTGCGCGGTCGACCGCATGACCGGGCTTCCTGTCGAGCGCGACAGCCGCCCGCCATCCGCCGGTCATCTGGCGGCGCAACGGCCGTATCGGGTCGTCACGCATCGGGCTTGTCCCCCTTGTACAAGCGCCGCGCGCCTCCTAACCTCTTTTAAGCGACCGATCGGTTGGCCATGCAACGTCGTTGCGTGCGCAAGCGCCCGATCGTGGTCGTGACCACAGGACATCGCCTTGTACCGAACCCGGGGCATCGACACGCCAACCCGGGTCGTCAGCGCAAGGCATGGGACCCGAGTAAGCGCTAAAGCGCCAACTCGGGTCGACATCTGGAGACACGATGAACCCGACCGACGCCCTACCGCCCGGCATCGTCTTCGCGCAGCCGCTGACGCCCGTCGCCCACTCGCTGCTGCTGTCGTTTCTCGTCGCCGCGATCCCGATCGCCGTCGCGCTGATCGCGCTCGGCGTGCTGCGCCGCCCGGCGTGGCAGGCGTCGCTCGCCGGGCTCGTCGCGGGCCTCGCGGTCGCGATCGGCGCGTGGGGCATGCCGGCCGGGCTGGCGTTCAACGCGGTCGGCGCTGGCATGGCGCTCGCGGTCGTGCCGGTGATGTGGATCGTCTTCAACGCGCTGCTGCTGTACAACATCGCGGTGAAGTCGGGCCGCTTCGACCAGTTCCGGCAGTGGATGCTCGACAACCTGCCCGACGACCGCCGCCTCGTGCTGCTCGTCGTCGCGTTCTCGTTCGGGTGCCTGCTCGAAGGGATCTCCGGATTCGGCACGCCGGTCGCGATCACGAGCGCGCTGCTGATCGCATTGGGTTTCCCCGCGCTCGAAGCGCTCACCTATACGCTGCTGTTCAACACGGCGCCGGTCGCGTTCGGCGCGCTCGGCGTGCCGATCACCGTGCTCGGCGCGGTCACGTCGCTGCCGCCCGCGACGCTCGCGCAGATGGTCGGCCGCCAGCTGCCGTTCTTCGCGCTGCTGCTGCCGTTCTACGTGGTCGGCGCGTACGGCGGGCTGCGCTCGATTTCGAAGCTGTGGCCGGCGCTGCTCGTGTCGGGCGGCAGTTTCGCGCTCGCGCAGTTCGTCACGTCGAACTTCCTCGGCTACCAGCTCACCGACGTGCTGTCGTCGCTCACGTCGCTGATCGTGACGATCGGCTTCCTGCAGGTGTGGAAGCCGCAGCCCGATCCGCAATACGCGCTCGCGCGCAGCGTGCCGGCGGCGGCCGGCGCCGCGCGCGCGGGCTTCGGCGGCTGGCTGCCGTGGCTCGTCGTGTCGGTGGTCGTGATCGTGTGGGTGCACGCGAACATCGCGGCGATCGGCGACGTGAAGATCAAGTGGCCGGGCCTGCACAACGCGGTGTTCGTGTCGCTGTACCACAAGCCGTATGCGGCGATCTGGGACTTCCAGCCGCTCGGCACGGGTACCGCGATCCTGGTGTCGGCGCTCATCACGGCCGCGCTGACGCGCACCGGCCCCGGGGCGTTCGTCGAATGCGTGGTGAAGACGTGGCGGCAGACCTGGATCGCGATCGTCACGGTGATGATGATCGTCGGCCTCGCCTACCTGCTGAACTACTCGGGCATCAGCTACACGCTCGGCACCGGCGTCGCGTCGACGGGCGCGTTGTTCCCGCTGGTGTCCGCGTCGCTCGGCTGGATCGCCGTGTTCCTGTCGGGCAGCGACACGTCGGGCAACGCGCTGTTCGGCAACCTGCAGGTCGTGGCCGCCCGGCAGCTGGGCCTCGATCCGGTGCTGATGGCCGCGACCAACTCGTCGGGCGGCGTGATGGGCAAGATGATCTCGCCGCAGAACATCGCGACGGGCGTATCGACGACGGACCTGAAAGGGCAGGAAGGTGTCGTGTTTGCGCGCACCTTCTGGCACAGCGTGATTCTCACGCTGCTGCTCGGCGTGCTGGTGTTCCTGCAGCAGCACGTGCTGACGTGGATGATTCCGGCACTGCCGAAATGAGGTGAGCGCAACGACGGAAGGAAGGCACGAGGCAACACGAGGGAAGGCGCGGGAACAGCGCCGGTCAAGTGCGGAACCGGCGAGCGCGCGGCAGCTCAGCGCGCGTTCGCCCGCCGCGCCGTGCGTCCGGTTTCGTCCGCCGCGGCCGGCTTGCCGCCGTCCGGCAGGATGCACGCGAGGAACGCGTCGATCGCCGGGCTCTGGCGGCGCGCCTTCAGGTAGTACACGTATTCGTCGATCGTCGTTTCGGCGCCGCGCAGCGCGATCACGCGCAGGTCAGGATGGCGTTCGGCCTCGCCGAGCGGAAACAGGCTGCCGCCCACGCCGTGCAGGATCGCCTCGCGGATCGCTTCGCGGCTGCCGATCTCGGCAACCGACACGGCCGCGACACCGGCCGCCGCCAGGATCGTCTCCGTGCAGCGGCGCGTGACCGAACCTTCCTCGCGGATCAGCAGCCGCACGTCGGCGAGTCGAGCCGGATCGATCGCATCGAACCGCGCGAGCGGATGGTTGCGGTGCACGACGAGCACGAGCGGATCGGTCGAGATCACCTTGCGTTCGAGGCCGTCGGCATCGTTGCGCTGCGACGAGACGGCGAGGTCGATGCGGAATTCCTGCAGCGCCTGCAGGATTTCATCGGAGTTGCCGATCCGGCACGTGAGCGCGATCGACGGATGCGCGTGCGAGAAGCGGCCGACCGCATCCATGATGTAGTACGGGCCCGTTGCGCCGATCCGCAGGTGGCCTTCGAACAGGCCGCCGACGTTGCGCAGCATGATGTCGGCCTGCGCCTCGAGCGCGATCATCTGCTCGACGAGCGGCAGCAGCTCGATGCCGGTCTCGGTCACCTCGAGCTTGCGGCCGCTGCGGTAGAACAGCTCGACGCCGTACACCTGCTCGACCTGCCGGATCTGCGCGGCGATCGTCGGCTGGCTCACGCCCAGATGGCGTGCGGCGCGCGTGATGCTGCCCTGCCGGACGGTCGCGTGGAACGCCTTCAGCTGATCGAACACGACTCGGCTTCTCCCCCCTCTTCATCGCGCGTCAGCGTAGCGCACGCGTGTGTCGGCCGCATGAAAGGCGCGTCGTGCGCCGCTTCGAAAAAAACCTGTGGGTCACCCAAAGAATCCTGCGGTAACCGGTCATGGCCGGGACACGCCGGTGCGGGGTAATGGCGGGTAACACACCGACCGCCGGCCCCGCTCGACCGGCCCTCACTCCTACCGACAACAGGGTTCCCTTCATGTCCTCGAACAATCGACGCGATTTCCTGCGCCTTGCCGCGCAGTCGGCCGGCGCGATGGCCGCCTATGCGGGCTTTCCGCCCGCGATCCGCAACGCGCTGGCGATGCCGGCCGCCTATCGCACGGGCACGATCCGCGACGTCGAACACGTCGTGATCTTCATGCAGGAAAACCGTTCGTTCGACCATTACTTCGGCGGGCTGCGCGGCGTGCGCGGCTTCGACGATCCGCGCCCGCACCTGCTGCCGAGCGGTGCGCCGGTATGGCAGCAGCCGCCGGCGTCGGTGTTCACGAAGAACTACCATTCGCGCGGCCTCGATCCGTCGGCGCCGTACGTGCTGCCGTTCTACCTCGATCCGAAGCAGACGACCGAATTCCAGCCGGGCACCAACCACGGCTGGAGCAGCGGCCACCTGTCCTGGAACAACGGCCAGTGGGACCAATGGGTGAACCAGAAGCAGGACGTGCTGACGATGGGCTACCTGAAGCGCCAGGATCTCACGTACCACTACGCGCTGGCCGATGCATTCACGATCTGCGATTCGTACTTCTGCTCCGCGCACGCAGACACCGCGCCGAACCGCATCTACCTGTGGACCGGTACGGTCGACCCGCGCAACGTCTACGGCAACCCGCCGAACGGCCCGGGCATCGGCGAGCGCGACGACGTGAACGGCTACACGTGGACGACCTACGCCGAGCGCCTCGAGAACGCGAAGATCAGCTGGAAGGTGTACCAGGGCGGCACGGGCATCCCGGGCGACCCGACCGACAACTACACCGACAACTCGCTGATGTTCTTCAAGAAGTTCCAGGTGAAGGAAGGCGCGAGCGGCCCGCTGGTCGACAAGGGCGCATCGGACCACACGCTCGCCGAGCTGAAGGCCGACGTGCAGGCGAACCGGCTGCCGCAGGTGTCGTGGATCGTGTCGCCGTACAAGTACAGCGAGCACCCGCAGGCGTCGCCGACCGACGGCGCGTTCTACATCAACATGGTGCTCGAGGCGCTGACGTCGAACCCGGAAGTGTGGGCGAAGACGGTGTTCATCCTGAACTACGACGAGAACGACGGGCTGTTCGACCACGTCGTGCCGCCGGTGCCGCCGGTCACGAGCGGCGTGGGCGGCCAGGGCATCGTGTCGTCGAACCTGCTGTCGAACCTCGGCGACGAGCTGCTCGACCTGAACCAGTATCCGGGCGAAATGAGCCCGCTCGTGCCGGGCGCCGACCCGGGCGGCATCCAGCCGATCGGCCTCGGGCCGCGCGTGCCGCTGATCATCATCTCGCCGTGGACGAAGGGCGGCTGGGTCTGCTCGGAAACGTTCGACCACACGTCGGTGCTGCGTTTCCTCGAAGCGCGTTTCGGCGTGAAGGAGCCGAACATCAGCGCATGGCGCCGGTCGATCTGCGGCGATCTCACGTCGGCGTTCGACTTCTCCGCGCGACCCGACACGCGCACGGTGAGCTTCACGGTGCCGCAGCACATCGCGACGGCCGGCCAGGCGTACCAGGTGCCCGCCCGGCAGTCGATGCCGGCGCAGGAGCCCGGCACGCGTCCGGCGCGGGCGCTGCCGTACGAGCTGTTCGTGCATGCCCACGTGCATGGCCGCGACGACAGCGTGTCGCTCGACTTCGCGAACGCCGGTGACGCGGGCGCCGCGTTCTACGTGTACGACCGCCGCAACCCGGCGACGCCGCCGCGCCGCTACGCGGTGTCCGCGCACGACCGCTTCGCCGATACGTGGAGCACGTCGGCCGCGCGCGGCGAGTACCATCTCGCCGCCTACGGCCCGAACGGCTATCTGTGCGAGTTCCAGGGCAACACGCGGCTCGCCGCGGACGGCCGCCACGCGAACCCCGAGGCGAAGATCGGCTACGACGTGCGCAACCGCCACGTGTACCTGCAACTGCGCAACAGCGGCCGCGCGACGTGCCGCGTGACGGTCGACAACGCATACGGGCATGCGCCTGCGCGGACCTACACGCTGGAGCCGGGCGAGCGCATCGAGGACCACTTCGCGCTGTCGTCGAGCCACGGCTGGTACGATCTGACGATCACCGCGACGACGCTGCGCGGCGGCGACGACAAGGTCGTGCGCCGCTTCGCGGGCCACGTCGAAACGGGCCGGCCGAGCCAGAGCGATCCGGGGCCGGTGAAGCGCACGGCCTGACGGCCGGAGGTCGCGCGGCCGGGCAGGTTCGGCCGCCGCGTGCGCGCCGCCTGCCGGGCGTGTTCCGGCAGGCGGCATGGATTTTTGGAAACTGAAAACTGTTGACAATGTGTCGGGCCGAGGGTATACAAGGATCATTCGCCGATAGGGCGCCCTCGTTTTCACCCGCAGCTCCGCTGCCTGTCCGACCATGACTTCCCCGAACGCGCTCAGCGCCATCGAACTCCTGCAAAGCCAGTCGCTCGCGATGATCGTCCAGGACATGCTCGAGCGCGCGATCGTTTCCGGCGAATACGCGCCCGGCGAAAAGCTCAACGAAGTCGACATCGCGACCAGGCTGAACGTGTCGCGCGGCCCCGTGCGCGAAGCGTTTCGTGCGCTGGAGCAGGCCGGCCTGCTGCGCAACGAGAAGAACCGCGGCGTGACCGTGCGCGTCGTGCCGCTGCGCGAGGCCGAGGAGATCTACGAAGTGCGCGCGATGCTCGACGAGTCGGTTGCGCGCGCGCTCGCGACGCGCATCTCGCCCGACACGCTGAAGGTGCTGAAGGGCATCATCCAGTCGATGAAGGACGCCGCGAAGACGCACGACGTCACGCGCTATACCGAGCTGAACGTGCAGTTCCACGATGCGATGGTGGTCGGCGTCGGCAATACGCACCTCACCGACACCTACCGCCGGCTGGTGCGCCAGCTCGGCCTGCTGCGCCAAGCCGCGATCGAGGCCGAGGAGGACGCGATCGCCGTGTCCGCGGCCGAGCACGACAAGATCGTGCAGGCGCTCGCGGCCGGCGACGCCGAGCAGGCCGTCGCGCTCGTGCGCGAGCACGTCGCGCACGGCCTCGCGCGGATGCGCCGGACGCACGAGCAGGGGCTGCCGGCCGCGGGCAAGGCGGCGCGGGATAAAACCGCGCGCGCATGAGCGTCGGCGGCGCCCGCGCGGGCTGCCGCACACACACAAAGGGACGCTGCGCAGCGTCCCTTTTTCGTTGCGTCGTCAGGTCGACGCGTCGTCACGCCTTGTCGGCCTTGCCGGCCGCGCTCGCAAACTTCGCGAGCCACGTATCGACAGCCGATGGCTGCCGGCTTTCGTCCTCCGCACGCTCCTTGCGACGGATCGCATTGCGCACGACGTGCGCGCCGACGTAACGGATCGGCTCCGGCGGGAAATGGCCGAGCGGGCCGCGCGCGATCGGACTGCGCGTCCATGCGTTGTCGAGGCCGAGCACGAGCGACGACAGGATCTGCCCGCCCATGTAGGTCGGCCCGACGCCGTTGCCCGAATAGCCGAAGCCGTAGAACACGTTCGGCGCGTCGTCGAGGCGGCCGAAGAACGGGAAGCCCGTGACCGAACGATCCGACGGGCCGTTCCAGCTCGCGGTGACCGGCACGCCGGCGAGCGACGGGAAGAATTCGCGCAGGCTGTGCGTGAGTTGCGCCTCGTACGGCGAGCGCCGGTCGAACACCGGCGCGATGCGGCTGCGCCACGAGAATGTGTTGCCGCCCTTGCCGAGCATCAGCCGCCCGTCGGCCGTCGTGCGGTAGTAGTAGACGAAGATCCGCGAATCGAGCACCGACACGCCGTCCACGAGGCCGGTCTTCTCGAGCAGTTCCGGGCATTTCTCGGTGATCACCATGTCGCTCGACACGACCGCGATCGTGCGCTCGAACTGCGGAAAGCGGCTCGCCATCCACGCGTTGATCGCGAACACGAGTGTGCCCGCCGTGACGCTGCCGGACGGCGTGCGCACGACGGCCGGCTGCCCGGGCGTGAAGTCGAGCATCGGCGTGCGCTCGTAGATCCGGATGCCCATCGCGCGCGCGACGCGGCGCAGCCCGCGCACGAGCTTGCCGGGATGCACGGTCGCGGCGATCGGCGAGTAGACGCCGTCGATGTTGCGCGCGGAGCCCGAGCGGCGCGCGACCTCCGCGGGCGGCAGCGGTTCGTAGCTGTGGATGCCGGCTGCGGCGAGCGCGTCGAGCACCGGCGCGAGCGTGCCGACCTGCGCGCGCGACGTCGCGGTGTACAGCGTGCCGTCGAGCCGCAGTTCCGCGTCGATGGCGTGCGCGCGGCAGAAATCGGCGATGTGCTGCACGGCCGCTTCGGATGCCCTCACGAGCCGGATTGCCTCGGCTTCGCCGAACAGGCGCCGTAGCGTCAGGAATTTCGCGGACCACGTGAGCAGGCAGCCGCCGTTGCGTCCGCTCGCGCCGGCGCCGCACAGGTCGGCCTCGAGGATCGCGATGTCGAGCGCGGGGTTCTGCTGCTTCGCCTGGATCGCGGTCCAGAGTCCCGTGAAGCCGCCGCCGACGATGCACACGTCGGCCTGCGTCGCGCCTTGCAGCGCGGGGGCGAGATCGCCGTCGTTGAACAGCGCTTGTTCGATCCAGAAGGGTCGCATCGGATGGTTCGTCAATAAGGGTCGAGGCACGTGCCGCGCACGGCCGGGAAACGGGCGGCCGCAGGCGCGTACGCACGCGGCCGGCTGCGTCGCGCTGCGTCGTTAAGCCGCCGCTGCGGCCGAGACGCGGCGAACGCCCATCGCGCGCAGCGTGTCGGCGATCGCGGCGACGGCGCCTGGAATTCCGGCTTCGCCGAAGTGGCCGATACAGCCGACGCGGAACGTCTCGACTTCGGTCAGCTTGCCCGGATACAGAATGTAGCCGCGCTTTTTGACCTCCTGATAAAACCGCTTGAAGTCGTAGTTCGGGTCGTCCGGCGCATGGAACGTGACGATGATCGGCGCCTGGATCGCCGGATCCAGGAACGGCCGGAAGCCGAGCGCGAGCATTCCGTCGAGCAGGGCGCGCGTGTTGCGCTGGTAGCGGCCGCCGCGCGCGGCGAGCCCGCCTTCGTCGACGTATTGCGCGACGGCCGCGTCGAGTGCCGCGACCACGTGCGTCGGCGGCGTGAAGCGCCATTGCGTCGTGCGCTGCATGTAGACCCACTGGTCGTGCAGGTCCATCGCGAGCGAATGGCTGTTGCCTTCGCAGCGTTCGAGCGTGCTGCGCTTCGCGATCACGAAGCCGAGCCCCGGCACGCCTTCGAGGCATTTGCCGGACGCCGCGATCACCGCATCGAACGGCGTCGTGCGCGCATCGACGTCGATCGCGCCGAACGAGCTCATCGCATCGACGATCAGCGCGCGCCCGTGCTGCGCGACGACCTGCGCGATCTCGTGCAGCGGGTTCAGCACGCCGGCGCCGGTCTCGCAGTGGACGAGCGCGACGTGCGTGATGGTCGGATCGGTGGCGAGCGCGCGCTCGACGTCGGCCGGATCGACGCGGCGATCCTCGCGGTAGTCGATCGTCGTCAGCCGGCGGCCGAGCACGCGGCAGATCTTCGCGATGCGCTGGCAATACGCGCCGTTGTTCGGCACGAGCACGTGGCCGTCGCGCGGCACGAGCGTACCGATGGCCGCTTCGACCGAGAACGTGCCGCTGCCTTGCAGCGGCACGCATTCGTGCGTGCCTGCGCCGTGCACGATCCGCAGCAGGCGTTCGCGCAGCCGCGCGGTGATCGCGTTGAAGTCGCTGTCCCACGAACCCCAGTCGCGCAGCATCGCGTCGCGCGTGGTGTCGGAGGTCGTCAGGGGGCCGGGGGTGAGCAGGATCGGCTGGGCGGCGAGCGTCATGGTGTCTCCTTGATGAAGTCGGGACGTCACGTGAATGCGGCGGGAAATCAACGGCGATGCGGGTTGCGCCACGCCTGCGTGCGGCGCAGCAGGCGGTGCGAGATGCAGGCGAACAGCACGCACGCGAACGAGGAGGTCGCGAGCACGAGCGTGGCCATCGCCGCGGCCGGGCCCATCTGGCCCGCGTCGTCGAGGTTCAGGATCGCGACCGACGCGGGCTGCGTGTCCGGCGAGTACAGGAACGCGACGGCCGAGACCGTCGTCATCCCGTTGACGAACAGGTAGCGCGCGATCAGCAGGATCGCGGGCAGGCACACGGGCACCGTCACGCGCAGGAAGGTCTTGTAGAACGGCACCTTCAGCGATGCGGACACGGCCTCGAACTCGCTGTCGATCTGCCGGAGTGCGGTGACGGCGGTGAGGTGGCTCGACGCGTAGTAGTGGACGACCGTGACGATCGCGAGCAGCCACAGCGACCCGTACAGCCCGTTCAGCGGATTGCCGGGCGCGTTGAACAGAAAGATGTAGCTGATGCCGAGCACGAGCCCCGGCACGCCCATCGGCAGGATCGCGCACAGGCTGATGAAGCCGTGCAGCCAGCGCGCGCCGCGCGTCTTCTCGATCAGGTAGGCGCCGCCGAACACGACGATCGTGCCGCCGATCGCCACGGTCGCGGCCATCCGCAGGCTGTTCTGGTACGCATCGAAGATGCCGGCCGCGATCAGCCCCATCCGGTAGTGCTGCAGCCCGAGGCTCATCTGGTACGGCCAGAACTTCACGAACGACGCGAACACCGAGATGCCGACCACCGCGATGAAGAAAGCGCACACGAGCGCGCAATACGCGAGCATCGCGGCGTCGAAGCCGCGCGACGGTTTCGGCTGGTACGGCGTCGAGCGTGCGCCGAGCTGCGACTGCTGGCGGCGGCGGATGAAGAAATCGACGCCGAATGCGACGAGTGCCGGGCACAGCAGCATCAGGCTCACGACCGCGCTGCGGTTGAAGTCCTGCAGCCCGATGATCAGCTTGTAGATGTCGGTCGACAGTACGTTGTACGAGCCGCCGATCACGACCGGCACGCCGAAGTCGTTGATGCACATCGTGAACGCGACCATCGTCGCGCTGATCAGCCCGTACTTCGCGCCGGGCAGCGTGATCGTGAAGAACTTGCGGATGCGGCGCGTGCCCATGGCGTCGGCGGCCTCGTAGAGCCGGCCGTCCGCGAGCGACAGCGCGGTGACGAGGATCATCAGCACGTGCGGGAACGACGCGTACACCATGCTCAGCACAATGCCCGGCAGCCCGTAGATCGAATGGCCGTGCAGCAGCGGCTTCAACAGCCCCGCGTTGCCGAACCAGTAGATGAACGACACGGCCGACAGCAGCGTCGGCGCGAGCAGCGGCAGCAGCGCGATCGTGCGCGCGGCGTTCTTCAGCGGCATGCACGAGCGCGTCAGCGCATACGCGAACGTGAACGCCATCGGCACGACGATCATCGTGACGAGCGCGCCGACCGTCAGCGAGTGCAGCATCGAGCGCAGCACGCCGCTGTCCTCGAGGTATTCGACGAAGTTGTGCGCGCCGACGAAACGCCCGTCCGCGTCGACGAAGCATTTCTGCACGACGAGCGCGAGCGGCAGCAGCAGGAACAGCGACATCAGCGCGGCCATCGCGACGAGCGCGAGCTGCGCGAGGCGGTCGTGCCAGTGCGTGATCTGCCGCACGTCGGCGGGGGCGGCGGCGCCGCGGCGGCGCTCGGTCAGGACGGTGCTCATTGCAGTCGCTCCTTCGCGCACGGGAACACGCGGACATGCTCGCGATCGAGCGCGAGGTCGATGCGCGCGCCGGCCTGCACGCCGGTGCGGTCGACGTCGTGATACGACAGGTCGGCGACGATCTCCTGGCCGTCGAGCCCGTCGATCCGGAAGCTCACGCGGCAGAACGCGCCGAGGAATTCGAGCTTCTCGACGCGGCCGGCCAGCACGTTGTCGGCCGTCTCGCCCGGCACGCGGATCCGCAGGTCTTCCGGCCGCACGTAGACCGATACCGCCGCGCCTGGCGCGGGGCGGGCCGTGCCATGACGGCAGTCGAGGCCGACCGCGCCCGCGCGCAGCGTGCCGTCCCGCGCGACTTCGGCGGGAATCGTGTTGACCCGGCCGATGAAATCCGCGACGAACGGCGAGGCGGGCTGCCGGTAGATTTCGAGCGGCGTGCCAATCTGCTCGATCACGCCGTGGTTCATCACGACGATGCGGTCGGCCATCGACAGCGCTTCTTCCTGGTCGTGCGTGACCATGATCGTCGTCACGCCGAGCCGTTGCTGCAGCGCGCGGATTTCCTGGCGCAGCCGCACCCGCACGCGCGCGTCGAGCGCGGACAGCGGCTCGTCGAGCAGCAGCAGGCCCGGGGACGTCGCGAGCGCGCGCGCCAGCGCGATCCGCTGCTGCTGGCCACCGGACAGCTGGCCGGGATGCTTGCGATGGCTGTCGGGCAGGCCGACCAGCGCGAGCAGCGTGTGCACGCGCGCGTGGATCGCGTCGCGCTTCATCTTCCGGTTCACGAGCCCGTACGCGACGTTGTCGTACACGGTGAGGTTCGGGAACAGCGCGTACGACTGGAACACGATGCCGTAGTCGCGCAGTTGCGGCGGCAGCCGCGAGATGTCGCGGCCGTCCTGCATGATCTGGCCGGCGTTCTGCGTCTCGAGCCCCGCGATGATCCGCAGCAGCGTGGTCTTTCCGCAGCCTGACGGCCCCAGGAAGCAGATCATCTCGCCCTTCATCACGCTCAGGTTGATGTCGGTGAGGACCTGCGTGTCGTTGTACCGCTTCTCGATGCGTTCTACGCTCAGATAAGGTGCCATGCGCGCCTCCATGCTGGGGCGGCCCGGGGGCCGGATTCGACGAGGGGAAGGGGCACGGGGCGGCGCGCTGCGCGGCCCCGCTGCCGGTCGCGGCGTGCTGGCCGCGTTATTGCTGGGCCTTCGCCCCGTAGCGCTTCTGCCACGTATCGAGGATCGACTGGCGGTTCTTCGCCGACCACACGAAATCGTTCTTCACGAGCAGGTCCGCGTAGTTGTCGGGGATGCCGGCCAGCTTGCGCGCGACGCCCGGATACGCGACGATCGCCCACCAGCGCGCGGTGATCTGGTTCGCATCCTTGCTCGCCATGAAGTCGGCGAGCTTCTTCGCCGCCTCGGGCTGCTTCGTCGTCTTCATGATCGCCGTGCCTTCCATGTCCCAGCCGAGCCCTTCCTTCGGGAACACGAGGTCGATCGGCGCGCCCTGCGACTGCAGTTCGTGGCCGCGGAACTCGAACGAGATGCCGATCGGGAATTCGCCGGTGCCGGCGAGCGTGCACGGCTTCGAGCCCGAGTGGACGTACTGCGCGACGTTCTTGTCGAGCGCGTCCATGAATTTCCAGCCTTTGTCGTCGCCGAAGGTCTGCAGCCATGCGGTCACGTCGAGGTAGCCGGTGCCCGACGACACGGGGCTCGGCATCACGATCGCGCCTTTGTAGACCGGCTTCGTCAGGTCTTCCCACGACGTCGGTTTCGGGATGTTCTTCGCCTGCGCGGCGACGCGGTTGTAGCAGATCGTCGCGCCCCACACGTCCATGCCGACCCAGTGCGGCGGGTTGTTCGCGTCGCTGTACTTGCGCGTGAGCTGGTCGAAGCCCTTCGGCGCGTACGGCATCAGCATGCCCTGCAGGTCGAGCAGCGTGAGGCTCGACGCGGCGAGGCCGAGCACGACGTCCGCGCGCGGGTTGTTCTTTTCCGCGAGCAGCTTCGCGGTGACCGAGCCGGTCGAGTCGCGCACCCAGCGGATCTCGATGTCGGGGTTCGCTTTCTCGAACGCGTCCTTGTAGGGCTTCATCGCCTCGTCTTCCAGTGCGGTGTAGACGAGCAGCGACGTCCTCGCGTGCGCCGCCTGCGCGACGCCGAGCGCGACCGCCGCGGCCAGCGCGAGGCGGGCCGCGCCCGTCGCCCATGCATTCAAACGCTTGTTTACCGGCACTTCGTTCATCTTCAGACCCCTTGACTGTGGCGCCGCGGCACACGGCGGATGAGTGGAGACCAGCCCTCTTGCTGCTGCGTTGTTTTGCTTTCTGTTCTCTGCATGTTGTTGACAATCTACAAATCATCCATTTTAATGTCAAGCATGGAAAACACCTCCCTTCGGCGCGGCGCGGGCGCCGACGGCTCAACCCCTTCGAACCGAAAGGAATGAACGTCATGAGTGAAACGCCTGTATCCGTGGAAGTGAACGGCCGCCGCTACAACTGGATGAGCCGGCCCGTGGTGGTGGTCTGCGTCGATGGCTGCGCATACGAATATCTGGAGGAAGCCGCCGAGGCCGGTGTCGCGCCGTTCCTGCGCACGCTGCTGAAGCCGGGCACGGCGCTCAAGGGCGAATGCGTGGTGCCGAGCTTCACGAACCCGAACAACCTGTCGATCGTGACCGGCGTGCCGCCGGCGATTCACGGGATCAGCGGCAACTATTTCTACGATCGCGACACCGGCGCCGAGGTGCTGATGAACGATCCGAAGTACCTGGTCGCGCCCACCGTGCTCGCGACCTTCGCCGAACAGGGCGCGCGCGTCGCGGTCGTCACCGCGAAGGACAAGCTGCGCCGCCTGCTCGGCAAGGGGCTGAAGGGCATCTGCTTCTCGTCGGAAAAGGCCGACGAGGCGAGCCTCGAGGAAAACGGCATCGACAACGTGCTCGAGCTGGTCGGCAAGCCGGTGCCGAGCGTGTACAGCGCGGCGCTGTCGGAATTCGTGTTCGCGGCCGGCGTGCGCCTGCTCGAGACGCGCCCGATCGACCTGATGTACCTGTCGACCACCGACTACGTGCAGCACAAGTGCGCGCCCGGCACGCCCGGCGCGAACGCGTTCTACGAGATGATGGACCAGTACCTGCAGCGTCTCGACGCGCTCGGCGCGATCGTCGCGATCACGGCCGACCACGGGATGAACGCGAAGCACGACGACGAGACCGGCGAGCCGAACGTGATCTACCTGCAGGAACTGTTCGACGAGTGGCTCGGCCACGACGCGGCGCGCGTGATCCTGCCGATCACCGATCCGTACGTCGTTCATCACGGCGCGCTCGGCTCGTTCGCGACCGTCTACGTGCCGGCGACGGCCGATGCCGACGCGCTGCGCGCGCGGCTCGCCGCGGTCGACGGCATCGAGGTCGTGCTGACGGGCGCCGAAGGCTGCGCGCGCTTCGAGCTGCCGCCCGCGCGGATGGGCGACCTGATCGTGATCTCGAAGCAGGACGTCGTGCTCGGCACGCGTCGCATCAAGCACGACCTGTCGGGCCTCGACGTGCCGCTGCGCTCGCACGGCGGCATCTCCGAGCAGATCGTGCCGCTGATCTTCAGCAAGCCGGTCGCGACCGACGTCGCGGGTCGCGCGCGGCTGCGCAACTTCGACATCATCGACATCGCGCTCAACCATCTGCAGTGATGCACCTGCATCCGCAAGGGGACATACTCATGAACGCCATTGCAGCATCGACGGCCGTCCGCGGGATTCGTCGCGAAGCACTGCGAATCGACGGCGAGCGGATTCATCGGGACGCGGTGATCGACGTGCGCAACCCGTACGACGGCTCGCTGGTCGGCACCGTGCCGAAGGCGACGCTGGACGACGTGCGCCGCGCGTTCGCGGTCGCGCGTGCATACCGGCCGGCGCTCACGCGCCACGATCGCGCGGCGATCCTGCGCCGCGCGGCCGACATCGTGCGTGCGCGCACGGCGGAGATCGCGGCGCTGATCACGGCCGAGGCCGGGTTGTGCCTCAAGGATTCGACGTACGAGGCGGGCCGCGTGGCCGACGTGCTGACGTTCGGCGCGGGCGAAGTGCTGAAGGATGACGGGCAGATCTTCTCGTGCGATCTGACGCCGCACGGCAAGAAACGCCGCGTGTACACGCAGCGCGACCCGCTGCTCGGCGTGATCTCCGCGATCACGCCGTTCAACCATCCGATGAACCAGGTCGCGCACAAGATCGTGCCGTCGATCGCGACCAACAACCGGATCGTCGTGAAGCCGTCGGAAAAGGTGCCGCTGTCGTGTTATCTCTTTGCGGACATCCTGTACGAAGCCGGCTTGCCGCCGCAGATGCTGCAGGTGATCACCGGCGACCCGAAGGAGATCGCCGACGAGCTGATCACGAACCCGGCGATCGACCTCATCACGTTCACGGGCGGCGTGTCGATCGGCAAGTCGATCGCGGCGCGGATGGGCTACCGGCGCGCCGTGCTCGAACTCGGCGGCAACGATCCGATCATCGTGATGGAAGACGCCGATCTCGACGAAGCGAGCACGCTCGCGGTGTCGGGCTCGTACAAGAACTCGGGGCAGCGCTGCACGGCGATCAAGCGGATGCTGGTGCACGAATCGGTGGCCGATCGCTTCACCGAACTCGTCGTCGAGAAGACGCGGGCCTGGTCGTACGGCAACCCGTCCGATCCGGCGGTGGACATGGGCACCGTGATCGACGAGGCGGCCGCGAAGTTCTGCGAGCAGCAGGTGAACGACGCGATCGCGCGTGGGGCGCGGCTGCTGGTCGGCAACGTGCGCGACGGCGCGCTGTATTCGCCGACGGTGATCGACCGCGTGACGCCCGACATGCCGATCGTGAAGTACGAGACGTTCGGCCCGGTGTCGCCGATCCTGCGCTTTCGCGACATCGACGACGCGATCCGGATGTCGAACAGCACCGACTATGCGCTGTCGTCGTCGGTGTGCACGAACCGCTTCGACCACATCACGCGCTTCATCACCGAGCTGGAAGTCGGCAGCGTGAACGTGCGCGAAGTGCCGGGTTACCGGCTAGAACTGACGCCGTTCGGCGGCGTGAAGGATTCGGGGCTCGGATACAAGGAAGGCGTGCAGGAAGCGATGAAGAGCTTCACGAATACGAAGACCTATTCGCTGCCGTGGTAAGCGGCGTGTAAGGCGCCCGCGCCGGTTGCGCGGCCGGTGCGGGCGTTATTCGATCGGCTCATATCGTTAGCGGATTTGCGTGTTTGTCGCGCTCCGGCGCATCGGTAGAATTCGCGGACCTCTCGAACGGCGCATGCGTGCCGGCGGGATGATTTCCTCCAATCATTCGGGGTCCGCACCATGAAATTTCTCCGCTCCATCCTGATCGTCGCGCTGCTGCAGGCCACCGCGGCCACCAGCGCGCTGGCCGCCGATGACCTGTCGCAGATCAAGTCGTCCGGCGTGTTCCGGGTCGGCACCGAAGGCACCTATGCGCCGTTCACGTACCACGACGAAACGGGCAAGCTGACCGGTTTCGACGTCGATATCGCAACGGCGATCGCGCAGCGCCTCGGCGTGAAGCCGCAGTTCGTCGAAGGCAAGTGGGACGGCCTGATCGCGGGCCTCGACGTGAACCGCTACGATGCGGTCGTCAATGAAGTGTCGATCACCGACGCGCGCAAGGCGAAATACGATTTCTCGACCCCGTACATCACGTCGCACGCGGTGCTGATCGTGCGCTCGGACAACACGACGATCCGCTCGTTCGACGACCTGAAGGGCAAGAAGTCCGCGAACACGCTGACGAGCAATTTCGGCAAGCTCGCGGCCGCCCATGGCGCCGACGTGGTGCCGGTACAGGGCTTCAACGAATCGATCGATCTGCTGACGTCGGGGCGCGTCGATGCGACGATCAACGATTCGCTGTCGTACCTCGATTTCCGCAAGCACAAGCCCGACGCGAAACTGAAGATCGCGGCGACCGACAAGACCGGCGCCGGCGACGCATCCGGCGTGCTGCTGCGCAAGGGCAGCCCCGCGCTGGTGGCCGCGATCGACAAGGCCCTGGCCGACATCAAGGCGGACGGCACCTACGCGAAGATCTCGCAGAAGTACTTCGGCCGCGACGTGTCGCAGCCGTGACGCGAGGCTGAACGATGCCGGCCTGGCTGCACCTGATGGCGGAATCGCTGCGGCCCCTGCTATACGCGGGGCTCGTGTTCACGGTTCCGCTCACGCTCGCGTCGTTCGCGATCGGACTACTGCTCGCGTTCGGCGCGGCGCTGGCGCGGCTGTTCGGGCCGCGCTGGGCGCAGGCCGTCGTGCGTTTCTATATCTGGCTGTTCCGCGGTTCGCCGTTGCTCGTGCAGCTGTTCGTGATCTTCTACGGATTGCCGAACGTCGGCATCGTGCTCGATCCGTTGACGGCGGCCGTGATCGGATTCTCGCTGAACGTCGGCGCGTACAACGCCGAGGTGATCCGCGGCGTGATCGAATCGATGCCGAAGGGGCAGTGGGAAGCCGCCTACTCGATGGCGATGACGCGCGCGCAGGCGTTGCGCCGCGCGATCCTGCCGCAGGCCGCGCGCGTGGCGCTGCCCGCGCTGTCGAACTCGTTCATCTCGCTCGTGAAGGACACGTCGCTCGCGGCCGTGCTGACCGTGCCCGAGATTTTCCAGGCCGCGCAGCGGATCGCGGCAGTGACCTACGAGCCGCTGATTCTCTATACCGAAGCCGCGCTGATCTACCTGCTGTTCAGCTCGGTGCTGTCCACGCTGCAACGTCGCCTCGAAGCCCGCTTCGGCCGCCACGCGCTGTTCCAGGCGGAGTTGCGATGATCCGTCTCGAACGCATCGACAAGTCGTTCGGCGCGCAGCGCGTGCTGAGCGGAATCGACCTGGCATTGCAGCCGGGCAGCGTGACTGCGCTGATCGGGCCGTCCGGCAGCGGCAAGAGCACGCTGCTGCGCTGCGTGAACCTGCTCGAGGTGCCGGAAGCGGGCACGCTCGCGGTCGGCGACGCGCGCATCGCGTTCGCGCCGGGGCGGCGGCCGTCGCGCGACGCGGTGTTCGCGGTGCGCCGGCAGACCGGCATGGTGTTCCAGAACTTCCAGCTGTTTCCGCACCTGAGCGTCGTGCAGAACGTGATGGAGGGGCTCGTCACCGTGCAGCGCTGGCCGCGCGAGCGGGCGCGCGAGCGGGCACTCGCGTTGCTCGACAAGGTCGGCATCGCGGACAAGGCCGACGCATGGCCGGCCACGTTGTCGGGCGGGCAGCAGCAGCGCGTCGCGATCGCACGTGCGCTCGCACCGTCTCCGCAGGTGCTGTTGTGCGACGAGCCGACGTCGGCGCTCGATCCGGAGCTGTCGGTCGAAGTGGTCGAGGTGCTGCGCCAGCTCGCACGCGAAGGCACGACGATGCTGATGGCCACGCACGACCTGCGCCTGGCCGCGTCGATCGCACACGACGCGGTGTTCCTCGCCGACGGCCGCATCGTCGAGGCCGGTGCGTCGCGCGACCTGTTCGGCCGGCCGCGCGACCCGCGCACCGCGAAGTTCGTCGCGACGCTCGCGCAGGGCGTGCCGGTGTTCTGACGCGCGGCGCGACGCCGGCGGTGGTCAGCCGGTCACGTGCCCGTCCAGTACCGCGGCGACGATGGCCTCCGGCGCATCTTCCTGGACCAGGTGCCCGGCCCGCGGCACCCTGATCAGCCTGCCGTTCGCGATGCGATCGGCAAGCGCCTGCCCCTGTTCGAGCGGAATCCACGCGTCGTCCTCGCCCCACACGATGCGCACCGGGAAATCCGGCGGCGCGTAGCGCGCCTCGGCTTCCTCGATGTAGCACTGGCGCATCTGCGCGATCTGCCGATAGAACGCGGCCTGGCCGGCCGGTGTGAGCCACGGCGCACGGTAGATCGACAGCGCGTCGTCGCTCAGCGGCCGCGCCACCGCATGGCCGAGATAGGCCGTGAGGAGCGCGTGATGGGCATACGCGGGCAAGCCGGTGAACGCGGCTTCGTGCTGCGCGACGTGCCGCACGAACGGCGACCCTTGCGGCGCGATCGCGACCGGATTCACGAGCGTGAGATCCGCGTACGCGATGCCGTCGAGAAAGTGCGCGCGCAGCACGGTGGCGCCGCCGTAGTCGTGCGCGAGGACACGTGGCCGCGAAAGGCCCCACGCATTCAGCATCGCGCCGAACAGCGCGTTCTGGCGGCCGAGCGACACATCCGCGTCCGGCATGTCGGACTGGCCGTAGCCGAGCAGGTCGTACCAATACACGCGATGACGCCGCGCGAGCCACGGCGCGATCCGGCGCCACACCTGCGATGAAAACGGCGTGCCGTGCACGAGCACCACCGGCGGCCCTTCGCCGAACGCGCCCCAGGCAATCCGGTGGCCGTCGACATTGAAGCGATTCGGGAGTTCGAGCATCGGCTTCTCCGTGATAACCTGTTTTGGTTGTTAACAGGTTACGCCGGATCGTCCGGATGTGAAACCGATAGGTGAAAATAAATGGTTACTCGAACCGAGCCGGCGCGACACGCGCATGAATGGCGCGCGGCGGATTTCGTCGGCGGCCATCCGGCGCTCGATTTCCTCAATACGGTGGCCGACACGGGCAAGACTCGCGACGAGGACAAGCTCGTCGACTGGCCGGCCGTGCGCGCGTGGGCGGAGCAGGCCGGATTGCTGGCGCCGGACGATCTGGCGCGGCTGCTGCGTCATCCGCGGCAGGACGGGCCTGACGAACTGGCGGCGCTGCGCCGCTTTCGTGACGATGCGTATGCCGCGATCGCGCACCTGACGGCGGATGGGGGCGGCAGCGCCGGCGCGCGCGCGGCGGGCCGGCTCGCGGTGGCGATCCGCGAAGCGATCGGGCGCAGCGCATTCGACGCGGTCGACGGCCGCTTCGCGTGGCGGCCCGACGCGCGCGCCGCGTCGCGCTGGATCGATGCGGCCGCGCTCGGCTTCGAGCAGTTGCTGCGCAGCGACGATTTCGCGCGTGTGCGTCAGTGCGGCCGGTGTACGTGGTTCTTCGTCGATCGCGGCCGTGGTGTCGGGCGCCGCTGGTGCGACATGCGCACGTGCGGGAACCGCGCGAAGGTGGAGGCGTTCAGGGAACGATGAAGCGCACGGCGTGACGGGGCGCGCGCCGTGCGTGCGTCATTGGACGGTTTCGCGCGGCCGGTGTTCGGGCCACAGCGTCGCGGCGATGAACAGCCCGGCGGCGAGGAACGGCGCACCGATCGCGAACAGGATGGCCGTGAGGCCCCAGCGATCCCAGAAACGGTCGACGATCGCGCGTTCGGGGGTGACGGGGTCGTACAGCACGTTGACCGCGTCGCCCTCGTGCAGGCCCGGATGCGACGACGCCGAGCCTTGCGCGAACGTGATCAGCCGCCCGCTGTCGGTCGTGAACGCGACGATGGCCGAATAGAGCGACGTGCGCGAGCGCGACGACCGTCCGTTTTTCGCGATCTCGACGACGTGGCCGGTCGAGCGCGCGTAGTGGTGCACGATCTGCCACTGATGCAGCGCGGTCGCGCCGGCGCCGGCGAAAAAGCCCGTGCCGATCGCGATCGGAATCAGCACGATCGCGACATCCCAGCGGCGCCGCGCCCGTTTGAGCGCGGCACGGGTCGGCGGCGGCTCGGCCGGCCGGCGCCGCCGCTCGGCGGCAATCAGCAGGCCGCCGATCGCGA
>NZ_JBVVNQ010000033.1:0-36218 GCF_055810675.1 Burkholderia sp. YHN3-13
GAACTGTCGAAGGAACACATCCGCTACATGGTCGGCGGCCGCTCGCCGCTCGCGCTCGACGAACGCCTGTTCCGCTTCGAATTCCCCGAGCGGCCGGGCGCGCTGATGAAGTTCCTGTCGTCGATGGCGCCGGACTGGAACATCAGCCTGTTCCACTACCGCAACCAGGGCGCGGACTACAGCTCGATCCTCGTCGGGCTGCAGGTGCCGCAGGCCGATCGCGCCGAATTCGAACGCTTCCTCGCGGCACTCGGCTATCCGTATGTCGAAGAGAGCGCCAACCCGGCTTACCGCCTCTTCCTGTCGTAAAGGCGTCACACGATGAACCCCGAACATTCCCCGCTCGGCAAGGCCACCGTCTACGCGGCGCAGTACGACGCGTCGCTGCTGTTCCCGATCCCGCGCGCCGGCGCGCGCGAGCAGCTCGGCATCACGTCGGCGCTGCCGTTCTTCGGCACCGACATCTGGAACGCGTACGAGCTGTCGTGGCTCAACGCGCGCGGCAAGCCGCAGGTCGCGGTCGCGACGTTCTACGTGCCGGCCGAATCGCCGAACATCGTCGAATCGAAGTCGTTCAAGCTGTATCTCGGCTCGTTCGCGCAGTCGAAATTCGACTCGATCGAAGCGGTGCGCGACGTGCTGAAGCGCGACGTATCGGCCGCGTGCGGCGCGACCGTGTCGGTGCAGCTGGTGTCGGCGCACGATTTCGGCAAGCTCGAGATGGACGAGCTAGACGGGCTGTCGCTCGACCGCCTCGACCTCGACACCGACATCTACGAACCCGATCCGTCGCTGCTGTCGGCCGCCGAGGACGAAGCGCCGGTCGAGGAGACGCTCGTGTCCGACCTGCTGCGCTCGAACTGCCCGGTCACGGGCCAGCCCGACTGGGGCAGCGTGCAGATCCACTACGTCGGGCCGCAGATCGACCACGCGGGCCTGCTGCGCTACATCATCTCGTTCCGCAATCACACGGGCTTTCACGAGCAGTGCGTCGAGCGGATCTTCCTCGACATCATGCACGCGTGCAAACCGGTGAAGCTCGCGGTGTACGCGCGCTATACGCGGCGCGGCGGGCTCGACATCAACCCGTTCCGCACCAACTACAACCAGCCGATGCCGGACAACGCGCGCACGGCGCGGCAGTAAGGACGGCCCGCGGCGGGCGCCAGACGAGACAGCCCGGTCGGCTTCCACCGACCGGGCTGTTTACCGTGCGCGGAAAAGCGCGGCCGCGTTACTTCGCCGGCGCCTTGTACGCGATGCAGTCGACCTCGACCTTGCAGTCGATGACCATGCTCGACTGCACGCACGCGCGTGCCGGCGGATGCTCGCCGAAGTACGACACGAACACCTTGTTGAACGACGCGAAATCGCGCGCGTCGTCGAGCCACACGCCGCAGCGCACGACGTGCTCGAGGCCGTAGCCGGCTTCCTTCAGGATCGCGATCACGTTCTCGATCGTCTGCTTCGACTGCGTGACGATGCCGCCCTCGACGACCTCGCCGTTCACCATCGGCGTCTGGCCGGACACATACAGCCAGCCGTCGGCCTCGACCGCACGCGCGAACGGCATCACCTGGCCGCCGGTCCCCTTCGCTTCGCCCACGCCATATCGCTTCATCGTTTCACTCCTCACATCTCGGTTGCGGATGCGCGCGCCGGCTGCGGCACGCGCGGAAGATCGGAACGGCCGCCGCGCTCAGAACGCGGCGTCGGCACTCGCCGCCACGCGCTCGCCGCGCGCGACGAACCCGCCGGCGCGCTCGCCGGTCGGCTGGCCGTTTTCGTGAGTCAGCACGCCGTTCACCCACACGGCATCGATCCCGTGCGCGGGCTGCTGCGGCTTCTCGAACGTCGCGGCGTCGATCACGCGCGCCGGGTCGAACAGCACGAGATCGGCGTGGTAGCCGACATGCACCTCGCCGCGCTTCGCGATCCCGTAGCGGCGCGCGGACAGCGACGTCATCTTGCGGATCGCCTCCTCGAGCGGCAGCAGGTTCGTGTCGCGCACGTAATGGCCGAGCACGCGCGGGAACGCGCCCCACAGCCGCGGATGCGGCAGCGGATCGTTCGGCAGCCCGTCCGAGCCGACCATCGTCGCGGGGTGCGACAGGATCCGGCGCACGTCGTCCTCGGACATGTTGTGGTACACGGCGCCGGCCGGGCGGATGCGCTGCGCGGCTTCCTGCTCGGTCACGCCCCAGTCGGCCGCGATCGCCTTGAGCAGCTTGCCCGCGACTTCCGGGTGCGGCTCCGACCACGTGATCGTGATGTCGATATCGCCCGTCACCTGCTTCAGGTCGAGCGTCGACGAGCTGCGGCTGTACGGATAGCAGTCGCAGCCGACCGGCTGGTAGCGGCGCGCGCCCTCGAGCGACGCGAGCACTTCGGTGCTGCGCCCCCAGTTCGACGGGCCCGCGCACTTCAGGTGCGAGATCACGACCGGCACCTGCGCATGGCGGCCGACGCGATACGCCTCGTCCATCGCGTCGAGGATCGCGTCGAATTCGGTGCGCATGTGCGTCGTATACAGCGCGCCGGCCTTCGCGAGCGGCTCGGCGAGCGCCATCACTTCCTCGGCCGGCGCCGCGAACGCGGAACCGTACGCGAGGCCCGACGACAGGCCGAGCGCGCCGTTCGCGAGCGCCTCCTCGAGCTGCGCGCGCATCCCGGCGATCTCGCCGTCGGTCGCCGCGCGGTCGAGACGGTCCATCTGGTTGTTGCGCAGCGCCGTATGACCGACGAGCGCCGCGACGTTCACGGCCGGGCGCGCCTCGTTCACGGCCGCGACGTAGGCGGCGAAGGTCGGGTACCGGAACGCGCCGCGCTCGCCGAGCAGGTTCATCGGGTCGGGCGGATCGCCCGCGAGCGTCACGGGCGACGCGCTGATCCCGCAGTTGCCGACGATCACGGTCGTCACGCCCTGCGAGATCTTCGGGATCATCTCCGGCGCGCGGATCACGTGCGTGTCGTCGTGCGTGTGCACGTCGACGAAGCCCGGCGCGAGCGCGCGACCGTTCGCCTCCACGACGTTCTCGGCCAGCCAGTTCGACAGGTTGCCGATCGCGGCGATCAGGCCGTTGCGGATCGCGACGTCGCGCGTGACGGGCGGCGCGCCGGTGCCGTCGTACAGTTGCGCGCCGACGATCAGCGTATCGGCGGCTTCGGGATGCGAATGCATGGTCAGTCTCCTACCGGTTGACGGTCTCCGCCGCCGCGGTGCGCATCGAGCGCGTGCTTGATGCGGCGCAGCGATTCCCGGCCCGCATCGCCGAGCCGCAATGCGACGCCGGTCACGAGCACGTCGATCGCCATCATCATCGCGTAGCGCGACGTCGAAGGCTTGTAGATGAAATCGGTTTCGAATGCGACGACCGGGATCAGGTGGTCGGCGAGCTTCGCGAGCGGCGACGCCGGCGCGGTGATCGCGATCAGCTTCGCGCCGTAGCGCTTCGCGAGCCGGCAGCTCTCGAGCAGCTCGGGCACGCGCCCGCTCACCGACAGCGCGACGACCACGGTGTCGCGCGACAGCGTCGCGGCCACCATTCGCTGCAGCACGCTGTCCTGGTAGCTCGCGACCGGCCGGCCGAAGCGCACGAGCCGGAAGCGCAGCTCGTCGGCGAGCGCGGTCGAGCCGCCGCCCTGCCCGTACACGTAGGTCATCTTCGCGCCGGCGAGCAGGTCGGCCGCCGCGTCGAACGACGTGTTGCGCAGCAGCTGGTGGTTGTGCGCGAGCGCCACGCGAATCTCGTCGTAGACCATCGACGCGGGGCTCGTGTCGTCGGCCGGCGCGTCGCCGGACGGCACCAGGAAGCGCTGGCCGACGGCCGCCGCCTGTGCGACGAGCACCTTCAGTTCGCGCACGTCGCGGCAGCCGACGGCCTTCGCGAAACGCGTGACCGTCGCGACGCTGACCTCCGCGTCGCGCGCGAGCGCGCCGATGCTCGCATGCGCGGCGCGCGCCAGATCGGCGAGGATGAACGCGGCGACCTTGCGCTCGGCTTCGCGCAGCTCGGGCGCGCATTCGGCGATCCGCGCGACGATGTCGAGGACCGGCGGGGCGGCCGGAGCCGGATGAAGCTCGGCCGCGAGCGGAGCGGACGGGGAGGCGGGCGTATTCATCTGCGGATAAGGGTGTGAAGCTCGATGTTACTAAATAACATCACCGCGCAGATGCTACTTTCTGTACCATCTGCGTGTCAACTTCAGTGCAATGCATAGTGATGATGGAGCGGGATGACATGAAAGTTACAAACTATCAGGAACCGACAATCAATCCGTTGGGCAAGGGGCTCGGCAACGTGCCGAGCGCGAGCGTGCCGCTCGACGACGCAGGCCGCCTCGAGTGGAACCTGCTCGCGGAAGACGTCAGCCTGCCGGCCGCCGTGCTTTACGAGGATCGCGTCGAACACAACCTGAACTGGATGCAGGCGTTCGTCCGGAAATACGGCGTCAAGTTCGCGCCGCACGGCAAGACGACGATGGCGCCGCAACTGTTCCGCCGCCAGCTCGACGCCGGCGCGTGGGGCATCACGCTCGCGACCGCGCACCAGACCCAGGCCGCGTATCACGGCGGCGTGCGGCGCGTGCTGCTCGCGAACCAGCTGGTCGGCCGCCAGAACATGACGATCATCGCCGGGCTGCTGTCGGATCCCGATTTCGAATTCTTCTGTCTCGTCGACTCCGCGGAAAGCGTCGACCAGCTCGGCCGCTTCTTCGGCGACGCGAAGAAACCGCTGAACGTGCTGATCGAGCTCGGCGTGCCGGGCGGCCGCGCGGGCGTGCGCGATGCCGCGCAGCGCGAGGCCGTGCTGGCCGCGATCGCGCGCTATCCGGACACGCTGAAGCTGGCCGGCATCGAACTCTATGAAGGCGTGCTGAAAGAGGAAGGCGAGATCCGCACGTTCCTGCAGGAAGCCGTCGCGCTCACGCGCGTGCTCGCCGAGGCAGGCCGCTTCGCGCGCACGCCGGCGATCCTGTCCGGCGCCGGCTCGGCGTGGTACGACGTGGTCGCGGAAGAGTTCAGGAAGGCGTCGGATGCGGGCTTCGCGGAAGTCGTGCTGCGACCGGGCTGCTACCTGACGCACGACGTCGGCATCTACAAGAAGGCGCAGACCGACGTGTTCGCGCGCAACCCGATCGCGCGCTCGATGGGCGAGGGGCTGCTGCCGGCATTGCAGCTGTGGGCGTACGTGCAGTCGGTGCCGGAGGCCGATCGGGCGATCGTCGCGCTCGGCAAGCGCGACGCGGCGTTCGACGCGGGCCTGCCCGAGCCGGCGCGCCACTTCCGTCCGGGCCGCGACACCGCGCCGCGCGACGTCGCGGCGACCGAAGGCTGGGCCGTGACCGGGATGATGGACCAGCACGCGTACCTGCAGATCCCGCCGGGCGCGGACGTGAAAGTCGGTGACATGGTCGCGTTCGACATCTCGCACCCGTGCCTGACGTTCGACAAGTGGCGCCAGGTGCTCGTGCTCGATCCGCAGTTCCGCGTGACGGAAGTCGTCGAAACGTTCTTCTGACGTCCATTGCGCGCACCGCCCCGCCGCTCGCGCGGGGCGGCCGTCACGCGCGCTTCAATCCGCCGGAGTACACTGCGCTTTCGTCCTCGGGGCCCGTCGCGCACGGCGCGAACGGGCCTTCAACGCTGCTTTACGGGAGAAAGCCATGGCCGCGAAGAAGATCCTGTTCCTGACCGGCGATTTCGCCGAAGACTACGAAACGATGGTGCCGTTCCAGGCACTGCAGGCCGTCGGCCACCATGTCGATGCCGTGTGTCCGGGCAAGCGCGCGGGCGACAAGATCAAGACCGCGATCCACGACTTCGAAGGCGACCAGACCTACACCGAGAAACCCGGCCACCAGTTCACGCTGAATGCCGCGTTCGACGACGTCGATGCGGCGCGCTACGACGCGCTCGCGATCGCGGGCGGCCGCGCGCCCGAATACCTGCGACTCGATCCGAAGGTGATTGCGCTCGTGCGCGCGTTCGCCGAAGCCGGCAAGCCGATCGCCGCGATCTGCCATGCGGCACAGTTGCTGGCGGCCGCCGACGTGATCCGCGGCAAACGCATTTCGGCGTACCCGGCCTGCGCCCCCGAGGTGAAGCTCGCGGGCGGCGAATACGCGGATATTCCGGTCGACGCGGCCGTGACCGACGCGCCGTTCGTCACCGCGCCTGCGTGGCCCGCGCATCCGGCCTGGCTCGCGCAATTCCTCGCGCTGCTCGGCACGCGCATCGAGCTGTAAGCCCGAAGCGGATCGGGATGACATGAAGCGGCGGCCGGCGGCGCCGGCGTGCCGCCCTGCCCCGCGCGTCAGCGCGCGGCCGGCGTCGAGCCGACGTCCGCGATCCGCGCCTCCAGCATCGCGAGCGCACCCGACAGCGCATTGAGCACGTCGTCCGGCAACTGCGCCATCGTCTGTTCGATGAACGCCTTGCGGCGCGGCAGGCACGCGTCGAACGCCGCGCGGCCTTCGTCCGTCAGCGTCACGTTGGTCACGCGGTTGTCGCGCGCATCGGATTCGCGCTCGATCCAGCCGAGCGCATCGAGCGACTTCAACTGGCGCGTGAGCGCGCCCGGATCGATGCGCAGCACTTCGACGAGCTTCTTCTGCGACGAATGCCCGCCCATCGTGTGCAGCGCGACCATGATGCGCCAGCGCGGCATCGGCTGCCCGACGTGCGCTTCGAACGCGGTCATGAACGCGCGATACGTGCGTCCGAATTGCTGCAAGATCGCGACGCGGTCCTGTTCTTCCATGCGCTGATGTCGTTCCGGTAAATCGTTGAATCGTTGAATCGTTGAATCGCCCGATCGGTCAATCGGCCGCGACGTGCGGCTCGATCTTGCGCCGCAACGCGATCGGCGGCACGCGGCGGCACTGCCACACCGACACCATGGCCACGACGGCCGCCATCGCGACGCCCAGGTGGATCGCGCCGACCAGCGATTCGCGGGCCGCTTCCAGCAGCAGCGCGCCATTATGCCCGGCGCGCGTGAGCGCCGCGACGAGACCGCCCTGTGCCGCGCGATCGATCAGGATCTGCGGATCGGCAAGCTGTGCATGCCACTGCATCGCGTGATCGGCCGACAGCGCGTCGCGCACGCCGCTCGAATACATCTGGTTGACGAGCGTGCCCGTCAGCGCGGTGCCGAGCATCCCGCCGACCATCCGCAGCGATTGCAGCAGCGCCGTCGCGATCCCGAGGTGCTCGCGTCCGGCTGCCTGCTGCGCGAATACGGTGAGGTTCGGCAGCACGAAACCGAGCCCGATGCCGCCCGCGACCATCAGCGCCATCAGCATCCAGGCCGGCGTCGTGTGCGTCGAGACGACGATGCCCGCGCACGCGATCGCGAACAGCACGAAGCCGACGTGCAGCATCGCGTTCGGATGGCGGATGCGCGTGACGACGCGTCCGTTCATGATGCTGCCGATCGTGATGAACACGACGAGCGGCGTGATCACGAGCCCGGCTTCCTTCGGCGACATCCCGAAACCGCCCTGGAACAGCAGCGGCGCGTAGAACAGCAGCGAGAACATCGAGAAGCCGGCGAGGATCGCGAGCACGAACAGCGCGGACAGCGCGCGGTTGCCGAACATGTCGAACGGCAAAATGGGCTGTGCGCAGCGCTTCTCCCAGTGCCACAGGCCGACGCCGGCCGCGACCGCGACGACGAGCAGCAGCGACGCCCAGCTCGCGACGCCGTACTTCGGCAGCCATTCGACGAACAGCTGCAGCGCGCCGAGCGACAGCGCGATCAGCAGCGCGCCCGGCCAGTCGAGCCGCATCTTGCGATCGTGCACGACGTGGCGCAAGTGCGGCAGGTAGCGCCACACGAAGAACAGCGACAGCAGGCCGACCGGCAGGTTCACGTAGAACACCGAGCGCCAGCCGAACGACTGGGTCAGCACGCCGCCGAGCGACGGGCCGACCGCGTTCGCGATGCCGAACGCGGAGCTCATCAGCACCTGCCAGCGCAGCCGCACGACGGAATCGGGGAACAGGTCGGGGATGCACGCGAACGCGGTACCGACCAGCATCCCGCCGCCGATTCCCTGCAGGCCGCGCGCGAGCACGAGGTACAGCATGTCGTTGGCCATCCCGCACAGCACCGACGCGCCGGTGAACACGACGATCGACACGATCACGAACGGCTTGCGGCCGTAATAGTCGCCGAGCCGGCCGAAGATCGGCACGGTGATCACGGAACTGAGGAGATACGAGGTCGCGACCCACGCGTACAGGTCGAAGCCCCTGAGTTCGGCGACGATGGTCGGCAGCGCGGTGCCGACGACCGTCTGGTCGAGCGCGACCAGCATGGTGACGAACGAGATGCCGATCATCGCCAGCAGCGATTCGCGGAACGGCAGGACTTGCCCGCTCGAGTGGTGGGCGGCAGTATGGACGGCCATTTTTTTGTTGATGCAACTTTTGACGAGTCAAACAATCTCAAAATTCTAGCATGCCGGAGTAATCTAGGCTGGCGACGGTTTGGGGCCTGTTCACGCCAAGGAGAGAAATGGAACCGATTTCAATCAACCCCGCGACGACGCTGTCGCCGGAGGATCGGGACGCGCTGGGGCGCGCGAAGCAGGTACTGGAAAGCCCGTCGCTGACGATGAAGCTGACCGGGATGCTCGGCGCGCCGGTCGAGAAAATGATCGCGCGGCTGCCGGATTTCGCGACCGGCAAGATCAACGACGCGACGCAGCTCGCGCTGCGCAAGTGCCTGAACATCGCGCTGCGCACGCTCGGCAAGCCGCCGGCGCCGGACGCCGAGCCCGACAAGCCGAGCAACCTGCTGCACAAGCTCGCGGTCGCGACGACCGGTGCGGCGGGCGGTGCGTTCGGCTTTCTCGCGCTGCCGGTCGAGCTGCCGGTGACGACCACGCTGATCTTCCGCTCGGTATGCGACATCGCGCGCAGCGAAGGCGAGGACCTGACGTCGGTCGATACGCAGCTGCAATGCCTGGCCGTGCTCGGCATGGGCGGCAACCCGGACAAGCAGGAAGAGGACGCCGATCTCGGTTATTTCGTGCTGCGCGGCGCGCTTGCGCAAGCGATCTCGAAGGCGTCGTCGGACATCACGACGAAAGGCATCGCCGCGCACAGCTCGGCGGCCGTGTTCAAGCTCGTGCAGACGGTCGCGTCGCGCTTCTCGGTGCAGGTGACCGAGCAGATGGCCGCGAAGTCGATCCCGGCGATCGGCGCCGTGCTGGGGGCGACCGTCAATACGCTGTTCATCGACCACTTCCAGCAGATGGCGCACGGCCATTTCACCGTGCGCCGGCTCGAGCGCAAGTACGGCGCGGCGGCCGTCAAGGCCGCCTATCAGGCGATCGACGCCTCGCCGACGCGCTGAACCGCGCGTTCGACCGCGACGCGGCGCAGGAACGCGGCCGCGCGGTCGAGCGCGTCGCGCGCTTCCGGCATCATCGGCGCGTACAGCTGCCACACGTGCGGCATGTCGGCCCACACCTCGATCTCCACCGCCACGCCGGCCGCCTTCGCCTGCTCGGCAACGCGGCGCGAATCGTCGAGCAGCACCTCGGTGCTGCCGACCTGGATATACAGCGGCGGCAGGCCCGTGAAATCCGCGTAGAGCGGCGATGCGTACGGATGCGTTGCCGGCGTGTCGCCGAGGTACAGCTTCGCGGCCTTCGGCAGCGCCGAGCCGGCAAACATCGGATCGGCGCCGTCGTTGGTGCGCAGCGTCGCGCCGGTGGCCGCGAGATCGGTCCACGGCGAGAACAGGATCGCGCCGGCCGGCAACGGTTCGCCGCGATCGCGCAGCGCGACGAGCGTCGCGAGCGCGAGGCCGCCGCCCGCCGAATCGCCGCCGAGCACGATCGACTCGGGCGGCGTGCCGAGCGCCAGCAGTTGCCGGTAGGCCGCGAGCGCATCGTCGAGCGCGGCCGGGAAACGGTTTTCGGGCGCGAGCCGGTAGTCGAGCGAGAACGAGCGCACACCCGCACGCTTCGTCAGGCCGAACACCAGCGGCCGGTGCGTTCTCGTCGAACAGAAGTAATAACCGCCGCCGTGGAAGTACAGCAGCGTGCGGCCGGGCCCGCGCCCCGCGCTCGCGTCGGTGCGCTCGAGCCACTCGCCGCGCAGCGGCGCATCGCCCGCGCCATGGCACTGGCGCAGCCGGTAGCCCGACGGCGCGCGGCGCGGCACGATCATCCGCAGATCGGTAAAGCGCCGCGCACGCGCGGGGTCGAGCACCTCGCGCGTGGTCTCGGGACGAAACTGCCAGCGCAGCAGCCAGCAGGCGAGCTTGCTTTGCCAACTCATCGAATGCACTCCGTCATCGCAGTGTGACGATGGTACGTGCGAACGTTCCCGCCCCGCTCGACAGGTGCCTCTATATCAAACGCCGGCGCTCAGTTCGCCGGCATCACCTGGCCGCGGATCTCGCCGGCCGGGTGCTCCTTCGTATGGACGTTGAAGTACCACTTGCCGCCCATCAGGTCGGTAACCTGCGCGTCGGTGAGTTCCTTCGAACCCTTGATCGGGCTCGCCAGCTCGTCCTTCGGGATCGGCACCTGCACGCCCGCATTCTGGCCGACCGGCGCGGGCCCGTGGAAATGCGCGGCGGTGGCCGGCCCCGTGAGGTGTTCGTAAGTGACCGTCCACTGCAGCGTATGGGTGGCCGTGTCGTACGTGGCGTCGACCTTGCCCGAACCCTTGGTCGCCGTGGGCGGGACTTCGCTCGACGGCTGGAGACTGGCGGACAGGCGCACCGTTTCGGCAGCGGCGCTGCCGGCGGCCAGCACGCCCGCGAGTAACGCGACCTGGAGCAAACGCAGCTTGAGCATGGACTCTCCTTGTACGACGTTGTACGCCGCCCGGACGGGGGCGCCAGATAGGATGGTAGTCGATCGCCGCCGTTGCGGGAGTCCGCCGAACGGCCAGGCAGCGAATCGTCACCGCGCCGCGACCGGCAGCGTCGCGTCAGTCTGCGTCAACCTGGAACGGACCTTTGCAACCCGACGGCTGAATCCGCGCGTGGCCTTTCGCTACACTTCGTCTCACAGTTGCTTGTTTCCTTCGTCCGAAGGAGTCTGCGAGTATTCACGCGGCCACCCGGCCGCGTTTTTTTTTGCATGCGCCGCCGGCAGCCGCGCCAGGTCGAGTCACGCGCGATAGCCGGGATCGATCCGATCGACGATACGCTGCAGCGCGTCGAACGCATCCTGCCCCGCGCCGTGCTTCGGATCGAAATTCAGCGAATCGCGCACGCACCCCTCGAGCACGGGCGGCGCGATCGGCAGCGGGCCGCCGATCGCATGCGTCGCGACCTGCACCTCGCACGCGCGGTTGAGCAGCCACATCAGCGAGAACGTCTGCGCGAGCGTCGCGCCGATCGTCACCGGTCCGTGGTTGCGCAACAGCAGCACGGGCCGCCCGCCCGCGCTCTCGACGATGCGCCGGCCCTCCTCCAGATGCACGGTGATGCCCTCGAAGTCGTGATACGCGATCTTCCCGTACAGCTGCGCCGAATAGAAATTGGAAAACGACAGCCCGTCGCGCGAGCAGCACACGGCCATCGTCGGCGTCGTGTGCACGTGCATCACGCAATGCGCATCGGGCAGCGCCGCATGGATCGCGCTGTGGAACGTGAAGCCGGCCGGATTGATCGGCCAGTCGGAATGCCCGATCACGTTGCCGTCGATGTCGATCTTCACGAGGTTCGATGCGCACACCTCGCGATAATGGAGCCCGAACGGATTGATCAGGAAATGCCCGTCCTCGCCCGGCACGCGCAGCGAGATATGGTTGTAGATCAGCTCGGTCCAGCCGAGGTGGTCGAAGATGCGGTAGGCGGCCGCGAGCTGCACGCGCGCCTGCCATTCGGCCTCGGAGAAGCGGGCGGGACGCGTGAACGGCTGGTTCGGTACACGTTGCATGGGGGAACTCCGGTTGCGGGTGCGCGCGGCGCGCACGGCACGGGCCGTCCGCGGCATCGTCACGCACGCCCATATAGTTGCGCACACAACCATATCACCTTCCCCGCGCACCGGTAACGCGGGTTTAGCCGGAGCGCTTCCGCCCCCTGTTTGCCGGGGCGCTCAAAGCTGATCGTCGACCGGCAGCAGGGTGAAGATGCCCGTCATCAGGTTGCGCATCAGCCCCGCGTGCGGATCGACGCGATAGGTCGCCGGCTGGCCGTCGTCGACGCCCGTCCATTCGAGTTCGGACGACCCGCCGCCCGCCGGCGCGGCGAGGCTCACGCGGTAGCTTTCGTCCGGCTGCGTCACGCGCGCGAAGATCGTCGCGACCTGCTCGGCAAGCGCCGGGCTGTGGATCACCAGCGCCAGTTCGGTATTCAGGTGCGCGGAACGCGGGTCGAGGTTCATCGAGCCGATCACGAGGATCTTCCGGTCGATCACATACGCCTTCGCGTGCAGGCTCGCGCGCGAGCGCGACCCGAACAGGCGCGGGCGCTGGCGGCCCGGCTGCGCCTTGAACTCGTACAGCTCGACGCCGTGCCGCAGCAGCGGCACGCGGTACGGCGCGTAGCCGGCCTGCACGGCGACCGCGTCGGTCGCGGCGAGCGAATTCGTCAGGATCGCGACGCGCACGCCGCGCGCGGTCGTGTCGCCGAGAATCTTCACGCCCGCGTCGTGCGGCACGAAATAGGGCGAAAACGCGAGGAATTCCTGCTGCGCGCCGCGCGTCAGTTCGACGAGGCGCTGCATCGGCGGGCTGACGTACGCGTCGGTCGGCCGAGCGACCTTGTCGGGTGCATCGACCTTGAACTCGGCCGGCGCCCACACGAGCCCGAGCTCGTCGCGCGCGATCTGCTGCGCGAGCGGCGTCGCGTTCAGCGGCTTCGCGTTGTACGGCTCGGCGTTCTCGCGCCAGTGGCTGCGCAGCCCGTCGCGCATCGCGTCGAGTTCCTTCGGATCGAACGACTGGTGATTCAGCACGCGCAGCGGATAGCTGCTCGCGCTCGACCAGTACGTGTCGAAGCTCGCCGACACGTCGTTCGTCACCGGGCCGGCGGCGAGCACGTCGAGATCGCGGAACTGCAGCGTCGGGCTCGCGCTGAAGTATTCGTCGCCGAGATTGCGGCCGCCGACGATCGCGAGCTGGTTGTCCGCGATCATCGCCTTGTTGTGCATCCGGCGCGTGAAGCTGTCGATGCGCGTGAAGAAGTTGGTCGTGCGCTCGACCATCCCCTGCCGCGACGCGCCGAACGGGTTGAACACGCGGATCTCGATGTTCGGGTGCGTGTTCAGCGCGGCCATCACGCGGTCGATGTCGCGGAAGTTCAGGTCGTCGACCAGCATCCGCACGCGCACGCCGCGATCGGCCGCGTACAGTGCCGCGGCGAGCAGCAGCTTGCCCGTCGTGTCCTCGGTCGCGATGTAGTACTGCATGTCGAGCGTCTTCGTCGCCGCGCGGGCGAGCGCGATGCGCATCTGCAGCGCCTGCGCGCCATCGGCCAGCAGCCGGAAGCCCGACTGGCCGGGATGCGCGGCCTCGGGTGCCGCCAGCGCGTCGCGCAGCGGCGTCGCGGTGTCGGGCGGCAACGCATGCGAAACCGGGCGATCGAGGGTGGTGGCGGGCGGATGCGTCGCGCACGCGGCGACGAGCGACAGCAGTGCGCAGACGGCCAGCGCACGGGCCGGGCGGCATGCGGCACGCCATGACGGCGCGGCCGGCGCGCGCCGGATGAAGGACGTGAGCACGGGAGCTTCCTCGACTGGCGGAACGACGGTCCGCATTCGCCGCGGCGCGCGGCTGGCGCGCCGCTCCGGCCGATTCTAGTGGGCGGCCGACGACCCGGTCAATCGCGCGGGCGGCGCACGGCGGCCCGCGCGCGGGCGGCTGCCGACGGGCGACGCCCGGAGATGCCCAATCCGCCGGCTGGACGCGCCTCGAGCGGATGTGGTCCGACCAATCTCACTGCCCGTCGCCGCTGCGCTCGAAATGGCTGCGCACATAGTCGATGTGCGTCTGCATCGCGGTGCGCGCCTCTTCGGGCCGCTGCGCGCAGATCGCGTCGCACACGACGCGGTGCTGTTGCAACAGCAGCTCGGACGCCTGCTCGTCATCCATCGTCATGCCCGCCACGTTGATCGAGATGTGCTCGCGCAGCATCCCGATCACGCTCGTATGCAGGTGCAGGAACATCGTGTTGTGCGACGCGAGCGCGATCGCCTCGTGCAGCTTCGCGTCGGTCGCGGCCTCGACGGCCGCGTCGTCGTTCGCGTGCGCGGTTTCGAGTTCGCGCAGCAGCGCGCGGATCCGGCGCCGGTCGTTCGCATCGGCCCGCAGCGCGGCGAAATAAGCGGTCGCGCCTTCGAGCACGCGGCGGAATTCGAGGATGTCGTCGCGCAGCGCCGGATGATCGGCGACCAGCTGGCCCCACGGCGACGCGATGCCCGCGCGCAACTGGTCGGTCACGTAGACCCCCGCGCCGCGCCGGCTCTGCAGCAGCCCGCGCGCGACGAGCCGCTGGGTCGCCTCGCGCACGGTATTACGCGCGACGCCGTACTGCTGCGCGAGCACGCGCTCGGCCGGCAGCCGCGCACCGGCCGGCCAGGTGCCGTCGAGCAGCGCCGTCTCGATCTTGCGCATCACCACTTCGGTCCGGCCCCGTGCCGTCATCGCTGCCATCGCCGCCTCTCCCCGCTCAATGCCTGTCACGCCGATTGGCCCAACCAATTTGAGCCGCGGCGCCGTCGCGGGAATTATGCAGCGAAATCGTCGACCCGCATGCCGGGCCGTCGCCCCTGGAGCGAGACATGAACGAAAGGCAGTACCCCGCCGCCGTCCCCGCGCACGTCTATCTGTTCGCGACCTGCCTGGTCGACCTGTTCGTCCCCGAAGCGGGGCTCGACGCGGTCCGCCTGCTGGAGCGCGAAAGTCTGACCGTCCACTATCCGCGCCGCCAGAGCTGCTGCGGGCAGCCGGCCTACAGCAGCGGCAATCCCGACGAAGCGCGCCGCGTCGCGGCCGCGCAGCTCGACCTGTTCGCCGAGCCGTGGCCCGTGATCGTGCCGTCCGGCTCGTGCGCAGGCATGATCCGGCACCATTGGCCAGCGCTGTTCGCGGACGATCCCGTCAACGGCCCGAAGGCCCGCGCGATCGCGGAACGGACCTACGAACTCGCGGAATTCCTCGTCCACGTACTCGACGTACGGCTCGACGCGGCCACGGCCGGCGCCGGGCCCGACGAGCGCGTCGTGCTGCACACGTCGTGCGCGGCCCGCCGCGAGATGGGCACGCGCGTCCATGGCGTCGCGCTCGTCGACGCGCTGCCCGGCGTGACCCGGATCGAGCACGAACGCGAATCCGAGTGCTGCGGCTTCGGCGGCACGTTCTCGCTGAAGCATCCGGACATCTCCGGCGCGATGGTGCGCGACAAGGTCGCGTCGGCCTGCGCGACGGGCTGCGACCGGCTCGTGTCCGCGGACTGCGGCTGCCTGCTGAACATCGGCCACGCCGCGGCCAAGGCCGGCGCGCCGCTGCCGGTCGAGCATCTCGCGAGCTTCCTGTGGCGCCGTACGTCCGGCGCCGCCTCGTTGCGCGGAGACAAGCGATGAGCGCGCGCGCCGCGATTCTCGCGCGCCTGCGCGCCGCCTCGCCGGGCGTCGCCGCAACGGCCGCCCCCGCGCTGGACGCGCGCATCGACACGCATTACGACAGGCGCCGCACCTCGACCGGACGCGACCCGCAGGCACTCGCACAGGCGATGCAGGCCGCGCTTGCCGCATCGCACGCGGACGTCTGGTGCGCGAGCGCCGACGCATGGCCCGCGCAGCTTGCCGCGCGCCTCGCCGACGCTGGCGTGCGCCGCCTGCTGCTCGACCCGGCGCGCGCCGAATCCGCGGCGCTCGCCCGTGCACTGCCCGACGCAGTCGCACCGGTGCCGTTCGACCGGCCGATCGACGCATGGAAGGCCGAGCTGTTCGACACGATCGATGCGGGCTTCACCGTCGCGCGCTCCGGTATCGCGGCCACCGGCACCGTCGTGCTCGCGCCCGATGCCGGCACGCCGCGCACGGTATCGCTGGTGCCGCCGCTGCATGTCGCGCTCGTCCACGCGAACACGCTGCATGCCGACCTGCACGCGGCCGTCCGGGCGGAACGCTGGCACGCCGGCATGCCGACCAACCTCGTGCTGGTGTCGGGCCCGTCCAAGACCTCCGACATCCAGCAGACGCTCGCCTACGGCGCACACGGCCCGCGCCGCCTGTGGGTCGTGATCGTCACCGATTCGGCCGCCTCGTCGGCCGCACCCGCTTGCGAGGAGCCGCCGCGATGAGCGACCACACGCTGCAATTCGTCGCCCCCGGCGACTTCAAGAGCCGCGCGCGCGCCGCGCTCGACGATCCCGCGTTGCGCCGGAGCTTTCGCGGCGCGATGGACTTCCTGCAGGGCAAGCGTGCGACGCAATTCCCCGACGACGACGAACTGCAGCAGCTGCGCGATCTCGGCGAAGCCGTGCGGCAGCACGCGCTCGCGCAACTGCCCGCGCTGCTCGAACGGCTGGAGACGAAGCTCACCGAGGCCGGCGTGCACGTGCACTGGGCCGAGACGGCCGCCGACGCGAACGCGATCGTGCTCGGCATCGCGCAGGCGAGGAAGGCGCGCCGCGTGATCAAGGGCAAGTCGATGGCGAGCGAGGAAATCGAGCTGAACCATTACCTCGCGGAGCACGGCGTCGACTGCATCGAATCCGACATGGGCGAATTCATCGTGCAGCTCGCGGACGAGAAGCCGTCGCACATCGTGATGCCGGCGATCCACAAGACGCGCGGCGACATCGCCGAGCTGTTCGAGGCACACATCCCCGGCACGCGCTACACGGAGGACGTCGACGAGCTGATCCAGACCGGCCGTCGCGCGCTGCGCCGCGCATTCGCCGAAGCCGACATCGGCCTGTCCGGCGTGAACTTCGCGGCGGCCGACACGGGCACGCTGTGGCTCGTCGAGAACGAAGGCAACGGCCGCCTGTCGACGACGGTGCCCGACACGCACATCGCGATCATGGGGATCGAGAAGGTCGTCGAGAAGCTCGAGCACATCGTGCCGCTGTCGAGCCTGCTCACGCGCTCGGCCACCGGCCAGGCGATCACCACCTACTTCAACCTGATCTCGGGCCCGCGGCGCGACGGCGAACGTGACGGCCCGCGCGAGCTGCATCTCGTGCTGCTCGACAACGGCCGCACGCAGGCATACGCGGACGACCAGCTGCGCGCGACGCTGCAATGCATCCGCTGCGGCGCGTGCATGAACCACTGCCCCGTCTACACGCGCATCGGCGGCCACGCGTACGGCACGACCTACCCGGGCCCGATCGGCAAGATCATTTCGCCGCACCTGCTCGGCCTCGACGCGACGGCCGACCTGCCGACCGCGTCGACGCTGTGCGGCGCATGCGGCGAGGTGTGTCCGGTGCGGATCCCGATCCCGCAACTGCTCGTGCGGCTGCGCACCGAGGCGAACCGCAAGCCCGACGAACCCGTCGCGCATCCGCTGCGCGGCCAGGGCGCGAACTACAACCGCGCGGAAGACCTCGTGTGGCGCTTCTGGTCGGGCGCGTTCGCGCATCCGCGCGCGTACCGCGCGTTCCGCTGGGCCGCGACGCGCCTGCATGCGCTGACGCCCGCGAAACAGATGGGCTGGACGCAGCACCGCACGCCGCTCGAACCGGCGCCGCGCAGCCTGTCCGACCTGCTGCGCGCCCGCGGCCAGCCCGAATAGCGCCCCCGCTTTCAAACCCGTACCCCGATAAATCCATGGAGGAGACACCCATGCAGGTTTGGCATCAGATCTACACGCCGCTCGGCAGCCTCGGGCTGTCGGCGTTCGTCGCCGCGATTCCGATCATCTTCTTTTTCGTCGCGCTGGCCGCACTGCGGATGAAAGGCCATGTCGCCGCCGCGATCACGCTGCTGCTGTCGCTCGGCGTCGCGATCCTCGCGTACGGGATGCCCATGCCGCAGGCGCTCGCGGCCGCCGGCTTCGGCTTCGCCTACGGCCTGTGGCCGATCGCATGGATCATCGTCGCGGCCGTGTTCCTGTACAAGATCGTCGTGAAGACCGGCCAGTTCGACATCATCCGCGCGTCCGTGCTGTCGATCACCGACGACCAGCGCCTGCAGATGCTGCTGATCGGCTTCTCGTTCGGCGCATTCCTCGAAGGCGCCGCCGGCTTCGGCGCACCCGTCGCGATCACGGCCGCGCTGCTCGTCGGTCTCGGCTTCAAGCCGCTGCATGCGGCAGGACTGTGTCTGATTGCAAATACCGCGCCGGTCGCGTTCGGCGCGATGGGCATTCCGATCATCGTCGCCGGGCAGGTGACGGGCATCGATCCGTTCCACATCGGCGCGATGGCCGGCCGCCAGTTGCCGCTGCTGTCGCTCGCGGTGCCGTTCTGGCTCGTGTTCATGATGGACGGACTGCGCGGCGTGCGGCAGACCTGGCCGGCCGCGCTCGTCGCGGGCGGCAGCTTCGCGGTCACGCAGTACTTCACGTCGAACCACATCGGGCCCGAGCTGCCGGACATCACGTCGTCGCTCGTCAGCCTCGTCGCGCTCGCGGCGTTCCTGAAGGTGTGGCAGCCGCGCACCGCGCGGCAGCCGGCCGGCGGCCTCGTCGCGTCCGGCGGCGGCGCGGCGCTGGCCGGGTTCGGCGCGAGCGGCACCGGCTTCGGCACCGGCACGAGCCGCCGGGCGTCGCCGTACACGCTCGCGCAGACGGTGCGCGCGTGGTCGCCGTTCCTGATTCTCACGGCCGTCGTCACCGTCTGGAGCCTCGCGCCGTTCAAGGCGCTGTTCGCCGCACACGGCGCGCTCGCGTCGACCGTGCTGAAGTTCCACGTGGCCGGGCTCGATCAGCTCGTCGTGAAGACCGCCCCGATCGCCGCGACGCCGAAGGCGCTCGACGCGGTGCTGAAGATCGATCTGGTGTCGGCGGTCGGCAGCGCGATCCTCGTGACCGCGCTGATCTCGATGGCGCTGTTGAAGATGAAGCCGCGCGACGCGCTCGTCACGTTCGGCGAGACGCTGAAGGAGCTGACGCGCCCGATCCTGTCGATCGGCCTCGTGCTCGCGTTCGCGTTCGTCGCGAACTACTCGGGGATGTCGTCGACGCTCGCGCTGATGCTGGCCGCGACCGGCGCCGCGTTCCCGTTCTTCTCGCCGTTCCTCGGCTGGCTCGGCGTGTTCCTGACGGGCTCCGATACCTCGTCGAACGCCCTGTTCTGCTCGCTGCAGCAGGCCACCGCGCACCAGCTCGGCGTGCCCGAGACACTCGCGGTCGCCGCGAACACGACGGGCGGCGTGACCGCGAAGATGATCTCGCCGCAGTCGATCGCGGTCGCATGCGCGGCGACGGGCCTCGTCGGTAAGGAATCCGAGCTGTTCCGCTTCACGGTGCGGCACAGCCTGCTGTTCGCGGTGATCGTCGGGCTGATCACGCTCGTACAGGCGTACGTGCTGCCGGGAATGGTGCCGTAAGCGGCGCACCGGCGGCCCCACAAGACAAAAACCCCACGCCCGAACGGGCGTGGGGTTTTTCGTTTCGCGTGCCGATCGCCGGCGCGGGCCGGCGATTCGTCATGCGCGTCGCGCGATCAGCTGCCCTTCGCGATGCGATCCTGGATGTGCTGCGCGCGGCTCGCCGACGACGGGTGCGAGCTCATCATCGAGCTCTGGCCGCCGTCCAGCTGCGCGAGCTTCTGGAAGCCGGTGACGAGGCCCTTCTGGCTCATGCCCTTCTGCTTCATCAGGTCGAACGAGTAGTCGTCCGCCGCGCTTTCCTGCGATTGCGAGAACTGCGCGTTGATGAACTTCTCGGTGATGTCGCCGAGCTGCGAGCTCGACAGCGCCGCGACGCCCGGCGATGCCGCGCCGGCCGCGCTGCGCGCCGCGCTCACCGCGTACGCCGTCTGCATCGCCTTCTTCGAGTGGCCCAGTGCGACGTGGCCCATTTCATGGCCGATCACGCCGCGCAGCTCGTCGTCGTTCATCATGTCCATCAGGCCGCTGTACACGCGCACGCAGCCGTTGCCCATCGCCCACGCGTTGACGTCCTTGGTCATGTAGACCTTGTAGTTGATCTTCTGGCCGTTCAGCGTCATGTCGCCGAAGCCCTTCATCACCTTCGTCAGGCGCTTCGCGTATGCGCTGTTCGCCGGCGCGATCTTCGACTCGGCGTCGCTGGACTTGCACGATTCGTTCGACAGTGCCGCGATGTCGCTGTCCGACAGCGTCGCCGCCTTGTACAGGTTCGTCCCCGCCGACGTCAGGCTGTTCGCGTCCAGGCTCTGTACCCCGCCGCATGCGCTCAACAGGAACGCCACGCCACACGCCGCCACCGCTTTCTTGAGTTGCATCCCGGAATCCCTCGATAGTTGTATTTGGGAGCGGCGATTTTGCATAATCCGGCAGAAAATTACCAGATGTTTACATCGGATGACACCTTCATTACTCGATGAATTGAAATTAAGACGCGATTCGTCACCGAATTGACGACAAAAAACGGAGCAATCGTCGCCCCCGGGCGACGTTCGGGACGGAAACCGGGCCGGCCGCCGCTCAGGCGGTCTGGTTGCTGCGCCGCGTCAACCGCCGCGCGACCAGCATCGGCAGGCGCACCGCGAAACCGGCGAACAGGCGCAGGTGCATCCACGCGAGCAGCGCGTTGTCGCGGCCATAGTGGAAGTGCGAGACGCCGCCCTCGTGCCGGCCGAAATAGCGCACCGGCGCGTCGATGCGAATCGGGCGCACGCCGGCCCAGCACAGCCGCACGGCCGCTTCGGGATCGAAGTCGAAACCGCGCATCCACGGCTGGCGCCGCATGATCGCCGCGAGCGGCGCGACCGGATACACGCGAAACCCGTACAGCGAATCGCCGATACCGGCCCACAGCGTCTCGAGGTCGGCCCAGGCGTTCGACAGCCGGCGGCCCTGCACGCGCAGCTGCGGCGCGCTCGCGTCGAACTTCGGCACGCCGAGCACCATCGCGTCGGGCTCGGCCTGCGACGCGGCCATGAAGGCGGGAATCAGGTCGGCCGGATGCTGGCCGTCGGAATCCATCGTCAGCACGTGCGTGAAGCCGCTCGCGGCCGCCGCGTCGAGCCCCGCGAGCACCGCGGCGCCCTTGCCGCGATTCTCCGGCAGCACGATCACGCGCAATCCGGGATCGCGCTTCGCCATCGCCTGCAGCCGTTCGGCGCTGCCGTCGGTGCTGCCGTCGACGACGACCCACACCGGGTTCCACCGCGCGCGCGCCTGGCGCACGGTCGTGTCGACCTTGACACCCGGGTTGTAGCTCGGGATCAGCACGAGATGGGTGGACGAGGCGTGCAGCTTGGACATGGAAACAGCCGATTGCGAAGACGGGGATCCTGACAAAATTTTATGACTTGCCGGCGAACGTCGGCAGGCTTCGTCGAGGACATCGTCGACGCCATTCGCCGGTTGCCGGATCGTGAGGTTCTCGCGCTTCATGACAGCCACTCCATTGCATGTCCCGCACTGGCCTCGATCTCGACCAGCAGGTCGTCGCGGCACACGTCCGCGTGCACGAACAGCGGCCGCACGCGTGGCCCGGCCGCGTCGCGCAGCACGCGCCCGATCGCGGCGAGCGCCGCGGCATCGCCGGCGTCGCGCACGTAGACGCGATAGCTCAGGTCGGCGAGCGAGAACGGGCCATGCCCCTGCCGCGCGGCCTGCTCGAGCACGGCCGCGAGATTCGCGACCGTCTCGCGCGTCTGCGCGACGACGTCGCCGTGATGTACGGTGCGATGCCCGACGATGCTCGCGGTACCCGATACGAACAGCACCGGCGCCGCGGCCCCAGCGGCCCACGCGGCGGCGCGCGCGAACGTCGGCGCACGCGGGCCGTACTGCGCCGGGTAGTGGTACGCGCTCACCTGGCGCGGATTCTCGACCGGATCGGCCGGCGTGCGGCTCGCGAGGAAATGAACCGCGAGCGGCGCGTCGCCCGCGACCGGCACGACCGAGCCGAGCGCACACGCGGCCGGCACGCCGCCCGTCAGCGCGCGATGGCACGCGTCGAACGCTTGCTGGCGACCGATATTGAACTGACGATAGCGCTCGATCCCGAACTGCACCGCGTTGATCGCCGGCACCGTGTTCCAGATGCGCAGCGGATGCGGCATGTCGAGCGCATCGAGCAGGTCGAACAGCATGCGGTATGCATCGAACGTCGCGCGCTCGAGCGGCGTACCGCCGTCATACGCATTGTGCGTGACATGCGTCTCCTGCACGACGAGGCTGCCGAACACGAGCCCGGCCGTTTCGCTGTAGCGGTAGTGCAGCGCGCCGCGCCGTTCGCTGCGCAGGTCGCGCGCATCGCATTGCCAGATTTCGCAGACGGCGTCGTGCGGCGCGGCATCGGCGCCGAGCAGCGCCATCCGCACCGGTGCGACCGGCAGGTCGGGCGCGGTATCGGCAAGGATCCGTTGCGCGGCATCGGCATGCGAGCCGGCCGCGCCGATGCACACCGCGCCCAGCGCGCCCGGCACGACGTGGTCGAGCCGCGCGGCATGCAGCAACGCGACGAGCCGCGCATGGCTCATCTGGACGAGCCGCAGCGCGCGGTCGCCGCCATGCGCGAACGGCGCGGTGGCGGACGGCGGCGAACACGAGCGCCGTTCGGCGTCGACGGGATGCACGGACACTTCGATTTCCTCACTATGCGGCGCGGGCCGCGCGGCAACACGGCCCTGCGCCGCGTTGCGTTACGCGACGGACGCGGCGCGCGTCGTCACGCGAGACCGCCGTTGACGGACAGCACCTGCCCCGTCACATAAGCCGCGGCGTCGGACACCAGATACGCGACCATCGCCGCGACTTCGTCGGGCCGGCCCGCGCGTTGCGCGGGCACGAGCTGCTTGATGCGTTCGGCGGGAAACGCCTGTTCGGCCATCGGCGATTCGATGATGCCGGGCGCCACCGCGTTGACGGTGATGCCGCGCGACGCGAGCTCCAGCGACAGCGACTTCGTCGCGCCGATCAGCCCCGCCTTCGCGGCCGCGTAGTTGACCTGCCCGCGATTGCCGGTCACGCCGGCCACCGACGCGATGTTGACGATCCGCCCGCGGCGCGTGCGGATCATCGGCAGCAGCAACGGCTGCGTGACGTTGAAAAAGCCGTTGAGCGTCACGTCGATCACGCTGTGCCATTGCCGTTGCGACATGCCGGCCATCGGCGCGTCGTCGTGAATGCCTGCGTTGTTGACGAGGATCTGCACCGGCGACGTGTCGATGAAAGGCTTCAGCGCGGCGAGCGTCGCTTCGGCGTCGGTCACGTCGAATGCGATCGCATGCGCGCTGCCGCCGGCCGCGACGATCTGCTGCGCGACCGCCTCCGCCTGCGCGAGATGGCGGTTCGCATGCACCCATACTTCATGGCCGGCCTGCGCGAGCGCCGTGCAGATCGCCTGCCCGAGTGCGCCGCTGCCGCCCGTCACGAGCGCCCGCATCGAATTGCTCCGTTCATCGCGTTTCACCTCGATCGACGCGACGGCGAACCGTACGCCGATCGCCGCCGCATCCCGTCATGCACTGCGCGCCACCGTTACTTCGTGCGATGCGCGGCGACGTACGCGGCCAGCGCGCCGAGCGTCGCGAAGATCGTCTGGTTGTCCGGATTGTCCGAGCGCAGTTCGAAGCCGAATTTCTTCGAGATCAGCAGCGCGATTTCCAGGATGTCGATGGAGTCGAGCCCGAAACCTTCGCCATACAGCGGAGTGTCGGCCGTCACTGTGTCGAGCGGGACGTCTTCGAGATTCAGTTCGCCGATGATCAGCGTGGCGAGCTCTTGTTCCAGTGCGTTCATCATGCGTGCGGGCAGGCGGCCCATGGCAGCGGAAGGCGCCCGGAAAAGGCAACCGTCGTGCACGCCCGGCGCGTGCCAATCTCCGTCCCTCCGGCGTCTGCCGGCTTCCCCGCCTGCGTTGTCTGGGGATGGTTTGTAAAAGTTACGCGGATTCTAGACGAAGGGTATCGGGGCGTATACCGTGAATGGTTACAGACTGGCGAGCCGGCGCCGCGGCCCGTTTCGCGACGCGAATGCACGAGACGCTTGAGCCGCTTTGGATGGAAATGGACCGACCCCGCGAAACCGTTCGCCCGGTGCCATACAATCGGTTACAAAACCCGGTCGCACCGGCCCCGAACGCGCGGCGCCGCGGCCCTAAAATGAGCGTGCCCGACCACCGGCCCGGACCCGCGTCCCGGCCGCCATTCATATGATGTTTGACGGCCCGACCACCGTGTCCGGCCACGATCCGCCCGATGTCTCCAGTCATGCCGCGTCCGCCCTTCCGCTCCGTTCCGGTTCGCCTGCCCGTCCGCCGCCGTGCCGCGGCCGCGGCCCGGTGCCCGCGCCGTGCGCACGGAGGCGGCCGATGAGCCGGCTGCTGTCGGTCCTGCGCGGCATGGCAGCGGTCGGTGCCGTGGCGGCCTACCAGGCCGGCGCGCACTACGCGAGCGCGACGCCGGGCGCGCACGGCTTCGGGCTCGCGATGGCGCTCGTGCCGCCGCTGCTGCTCGCGCTCGGCGCGGCGCTGCGTTCGCCGCGGCGCGCATGGCTCGTGCCGGCGTGGCTGCTGGCCGCCGCCGCGCTGTGGGGGGCTCGCGCGCCGCTCGCGCGGCACTTCGAATGGGGCCTGTATCTGGAACACGCGAGCTTCAACCTCGCGATGGCGCTGCTGTTCGGCCGCACGCTCGCGGCCGGCCAGGTGCCGCTGTGCACGCGCTTCGCGGCGATGATCCACGGCACGGTCACGCCGGCCGTCGCGCGTTACACGCGGCGAATCACGCTCGCGTGGACGCTGTTCTTCGTCGCGACCGCCGCCGTGTCGACGCTGCTGTTCGCGACCGCGCCGATCGTCACGTGGTCGACGTTCGCGAACTACCTGTCGCTGCCGCTCGTCGCCGTGATGTTCGCCGCCGAGCATGCGTGCCGGCGCTTCGCGCTGCCGCACGAACCGCGGCCCCGGATGGCCGACGCGGTGCGCGCGTACCGCGCGACGGCACACGCGTCGCAGGCGTCACGATGAATTCATGACCGGCGCGCCGCCGCGCCGGCCTTCGCCCCCGTTTCGACCGATTTATGCCGACTCACCCGCTGGTATTCCATTCCTCGCCGGACCAGACGATCGCCTGGCGCGACGGTACGCCCGTCACCGTGCGCGCGTTCGTCGCCGACGTCGCGCGCGTGGCCGCCGCGCTGCCCGCCGGCGGCCACGTGTTCAACGTGTGCCGCGACCGCTACCGTTTCGCGGTCAGCCTGTGCGCGGCGCTCGTCGCCGGCAAGATCAGCCTGCTGCCGTCGACGCACACGCCGGAAATGGTCCGCCAGCTCGCCTCGTTCGCACCCGACGCGTTCTGCCTGCACGACGCGCCCGACTGCACGATCGACCTGCCGCGCTTCGCCTATCCCGATGCCGCGCCCGGCGCGCTTGCGGACGACGCGCCGTTCGCCGTGCCGCGGATCGACGCGGCGCGAATCATGGCCTACGTGTTCACGTCCGGCTCGACCGGCACGCCGGTGCCGCACCGCAAGACCTGGGGTTTCCTGGTCGGCTGCGTGCGCGCGGCGGCCGACCGCCTCGGGCTGCTCGACGGGCGCGCGGCCACGCTGATCGGCACGGTGCCCGCGCAGCACATGTACGGCTTCGAGTCGACGGTGCTGCTCGCGCTGATCGGCGGCCTCGCGTTCAGCAACCGCCAGCCGTTCTACCCGGTCGACATCCGCGACGAGCTCGACGCGATCCCGCAGCCGCGCGTGCTCGTCACGTCGCCGATCCACCTGCGGGCGCTGCTGTCCGCCGGCCATGCGCTGCCGCCGGCGGCCCTCGTGCTGTCGGCCACCGCGCCGCTGTCGGAAAAACTCGCGTGCGAAGCCGAAGCCGCGCTCGACGCGCCGCTCGTCGAGATTTACGGCAGCACGGAAACCGGCCAGATCGCGACGCGCCGCACGTCGCGGGGCGCGGCGTGGGAACCGTTCCCGGACATCCGCCTCGACGCGCGCGCCGAACCGGACGGCGACGACAGCGGGCCGACCGTGTGGGTATCGGGCGGGCACGTCGAGGCGCCCGTGCCGATGGGCGATGCGCTCGAACTGCTCGGCGACGGCCGGTTCCTGCTGCACGGCCGCAAGGCCGACCTCGTGAACATCGCCGGCAAGCGCACGTCGCTCGCCTACCTGAATCATCAGCTCAACGCGATTGCGCAGGTAGTCGACGGCGTGTTCTTCATGCCCGACGAAGCCGCGCCCGCGCACGGCGATACCGGCCTCGAACCGGTCACGCGCCTCGTCGCGCTCGTCGTCGCGCCGACGCTCACGGCCGCCGATCTGCAGCGCGCGCTGCGCGAGCGGATCGATCCTGCATTCATGCCGCGCCCGCTCGTGTTCGTCGACGCGCTGCCGCGCAACGAAACGGGCAAGCTGCCGCGCGACGTGCTCGCCGCGCTCGTCGCGCAACATGCGCGCGCCACGGCCGCGCCGGCGCCCGAACGCGCCGCGGCCGCCTCCGCACTCGCGTTCACGATTCCCGCCGATCATCCGGCGCTGCCCGGCCACTTCCCCGGCCATCCGGTCGTGCCGGGCGTCGTGCTGCTCGATCACGCGATCCGCGCGATCGGCACGGCGCTGAACCGTCCGCTGCACGCATGGCGGCTCGGTTCCGCGAAATTCCTGAGCCCGGTCGCCCCGGGCGAACCGCTCGATCTCGCATACGACACCGCGGCCGGCGGCGCGATCCGCTTCACGCTGCGCGTCGGGTCGCGCGAAGTCGCGACCGGCGTGCTGTCCGCGCCGCCGGCCGCGCGGGATGGCGCGCAGCCATGAAGCGCACCGCGTGGGCCGAACGCCAGGAACGCAGCAACGCCGGTTTGCTGCGCACGATGACGTGGATCTCGCTGCGCTTCGGCCGGCAGCGCGCGCGCCTCGTGCTGCACCTGATCGCGACGTACTTCGTGCTGTTCTCGCCGGCCGCGTGCGCCGCGTCGCGCGATTACCTGCGCCGCGTGCTCGGCCGCCCCGCGCGCTGGCGCGACGTGTACCGGCACGTGTTCACGTTCGCGGCGACGATTCACGACCGCATCTACCTGATGAACGGACGCTTCGACCTGTTCGACATCCGGCTGCACGGCGAGACGCTCGTCGACGGTGCGCTCGCGGGCGGCCGCGGCGCGTTCCTGATGGGCGCGCACCTCGGCAGCTTCGAGGTCGTGCGCGCGATCGGCCGCACGCATCCGGACCTGCGCGTCGTCGTCACGATGTACGAGACGAATGCGCGCAAGATCAACGCGACGCTCGCCGCGGTGAACCCGGCCGCGAAGCCCGAAGTGATTCCGCTCGGGCAGGTCGACTCGATGCTGAAGGTGCGCGAGCGCCTCGACGCGAACTGCATGGTCGGCATGCTCGCCGACCGCACGCTGCTCGACGACGCGGCCGCGTCGCTGCGGCGGCTGCCGCTGCTCGGCACGCCGGCCGCGTTCCCGCGCGGGCCGCTGTACATGGCCGCGATGCTCAAGCGCCCGGTGATCTTCATGACGGGCCTCTATCGCGACGGCAACCGCTACGACGTGCACTTCGAGACGCTCGCCGATTTCTCCGACGTGCGGCGCGACACGCGCGCGGCGGCCGTCGACGCGGCACTCGCGCGCTACGTCGCGCTACTCGACAAGTACTGCCGCGCGGCGCCGTACAACTGGTTCAACTTTTTCGATTTCTGGCAAGACGGCGACGCCGCGGCCGCGCGCCGCGACACCGCGCACGCCGGTGCCGACCTGCCCGCCACGAGGGATTCCGACGCATGACCGCCGTTCGCCGCTTTCCGCTTCCGTTCGCGGCGCGCCGCGCCGCGCGCCTGCTCGCCACCGCGGCCGCCGCGCTCGCGCTGGCCGTGCCCGCGCGCGCGGCCGACACGACGCCTGCGTGGAACCTCGACCGGCTGATGTCGACGCTCGCGCGGCACAAGTCGGGACGCGCGACGTTCACCGAGACGAAGTACCTGTCGATCGCCACGCAGCCGGTCGAATCGTCCGGCGAGCTCGTGTTCGTCGCCCCCGATCATCTGGAAAAGCACACGCTGAGCCCGAAGCCCGAACATCTCGTGGTCGACGGCGACATGCTCACGGTCGAGCGCAACAACCGCACGTTCACGCTCGCGCTCGCGCGCTATCCGGAACTCGGCGCGTTCATCGACAGCATCCGCGCGACGCTCGCCGGCAACCGCTTCGCGCTCGAACAGGTGTACAAGGTCGCCCTTTCCGGGCGCGGCGACGACTGGACGCTGACGCTCACGCCGCTCGACGCGCGAATGCTGAAGGTCGTCAGCACGATCACGCTCGACGGCACGCGCGACGAATTGCGCGGCGTCGCGATCCGGCAGGCCGACGGCGACCGGTCGGTGATGCGCCTGCAACCCGTTGCGGCGACCGCGAACTGATGGCCGAACGCACGCGCCCCTCCCTCGTCGCGCGCCGCCTGCACGTGTGGCGGCAGCGCGCGGTGCTCGTGTGGCTGCTCGTGCTCGCCGCATGCGGCGTCGCGATCGGGCGTGCGCACTTCACGGCCGACCTGTCCGCCTTCCTGCCGAGTTCGCCGAGCGCCGGACAGCGCGTGCTCGTCGACCAGTTGCGCGACGGCATCGTGTCGCGGCTGATCCTCGTCGCGATCGACGGCGGCGATGCGGCCACGCGTGCCGCACTGTCGCGGCGCGTCGCCGGCGCGCTGCGCGCCGATCCGCAATTCGCGGCCGTGCACAACGGCGAAGCCGCGAACGACGCGCGCGACCGGCAGTTCGTCTTCGATCACCGCTACCTGCTGAGCCCGGCCGTCACGCCGCAGCGCTTCAGCGCCGACGGCCTGCACCGCGCGCTCGGCGACAGCCTCGACCTGCTGAGCTCGTCGGCCGGCCTCGTCGCCAAGGCGATGCTGCCGCGCGACCCGACCGGCGAAGTCACCGCGCTCGTCGACCAGCTCGACAGTGCGGCCGAACCGGCGAGCCGCGACGGCGTGTGGGCATCGCGCGACGGCACGCGCGCGGTGCTCGTCGTGCAGACGGCCGCCGCCGGCGCCGATACCGACGCGCAGGCACACGCGATCGACACGGTGCGCCGCGCGTTCGCCGCCGCGCAACAGGCCGTCCCGAATGCAGCGGCGAACACGCTGGCGATGACGGGCCCCGGCGTGTTCTCGGTCGACACGCGCGACACGATCCGGCATGACGTCGAGCGCCTGTCGACGGCGAGCGTCGTGCTGATCGTCGCGCTGCTGCTCACGCTGTACCGTTCGCCGCGCACGCTCGCGCTCGGGCTGCTGCCGGTGCTGACCGGCGTCGCGGCCGGGATCGCGGCGGTCAGCGTCGCGTTCGGCACGGTCCACGGGCTCACGCTCGGTTTCGGCACGACGCTGATCGGCGAAGCCGTCGACTACTCGATCTACCTGTTCGTGCAATCGGCGCAGGCCGGCACGCGCGGCGCCGCGCGCCCGGGCGACGCGACACGCGCATGGGTCGCCGCGTACTGGCCGACGATCCGGCTCGGCGTGCTGACGTCCGTGTGCGGATTCGCGTCGATGCTGTTCTCCGGATTCCCGGGCCTCGTGCAGCTCGGGCTGTATTCGATCGTCGGGCTGACGGCCGCCGCGCTCGTCACGCGCTTCGTGCTGCCGCACCTGCGCGGCGAGCACGTCGCGATCCGCGACGTATCGCGCATCGGCGCGGCGCTCGCACGGGCGGCCGATGCCGCGCCGCGGCTGCGCTGGCCGCTCGCCGCGCTCGTGGTCGCCGCGACCGCGACGCTCGTGCTGCATCGCGACGGCCTGTGGAGCCGCGAACTCGCCGCGCTCAGCCCCGTGCCTGCGCCGGCGCAGGCACTCGACGCGCGACTGCGCGCCGACGTCGGCGCGCCCGACGTGCGCTACCTCGTCGTGATCGCCGCGCCGACCGAACAGGCCGCGCTCGAAGGCGCGGAGAAAGTCGCCGCGCAATTGCAGCCGCTCGTCGACCAGGGCGCGCTCGCCGGTTTCGAAAGTCCCGCGCGCTACCTGCCGAGCGATGCCGCGCAGCGCGCGCGCCTCGCGAGCCTGCCGGATGCGGACGTGCTCGCCGCCCGGATGCGCGACGCCGTCGCGAACCAGCCGATCGCCGTGAAGCCCGAGCTGTTCGCACCGTTCATCGCCGACGTCGACGCCGCACGCCACGCGCCGCTGCTGACGCGCGCGGACCTGCGCGGCACGTCGATGGCGCTGGCCGTCGATGCGCTGCTGACCGAACGTGACGGCCGCTGGAACGCGATGTTGCCGCTGCGCGCGCCGGACGCCGCACGCGCCGCGCAACCGGCGGCCGGCCTCGACGCGACGCCGATTCGCGCGGCCGTCGCGCGCGCGGGCGTGCCCGACGCGCTGTTCGTCGACATGAAGGCCGAAGCCGATCGCCTCTACGTGAGCTACGTGCGCGAGGACATCCGGCTGTCGCTCGCGGGTTTCGCCGCGATCGCCGTGCTGATGCTGATCGCGCTGCGCTCGCCGCGCGTTGCCGCGCGCGCGCTCGCACCGCTCGTCGCGGCCGTGCTGGTCGTGACGGCCGGCTTCGCGCTGGCCGGCGTGCAACTGACGATCCTGCATCTCGTCGGAATGCTGCTGATCGTCGCGGTCGGCTCGAACTACGCGCTGTTCTTCTGCAAGCGCGACGACGCGCAGCCCGTGACGCCGTACACGCTCGTGTCGCTGCTGATCGCGAACCTCGCGACGGTCGCCGGCTTCGGGTTGCTCGCGCTGTCGCGCGTGCCGCTGCTCGAAACCTTCGGGCTGACCGTCGGCCCCGGCGCGATGCTCGCGCTCGCCTTCGCGGCGATTCTCGCGCCGCGCGCCGCGGCGGCCGGCGATCGTCGTCAACGGAGTCCGGCATGAACGCGCCGCCGTCCGTTCCATCGCATCGGGCCGGCGATGCGCGCCGCTGGAAACCGACGCCGCTGATCGCCGGCGCGGCCGCGTTGCACGCGGGTGCGGCGGCCGCCGTCATCGCGCAGCCGGCCGCGTGGCCGTGGGCCGTCGGTGGCGTGGTCGCGTCGCATCTCGCGCTGACGGCCGCCGGCCTGTGGCCGCGCAGCGCGCTGCTCGGCCCGAACTGGACGCGTCTGCCGACGGGTGCCGGCCGCCGGATCGCGCTGACGATCGACGACGGCCCGGACCCGGACGTCACGCCGCGCGTGCTCGACCTGCTCGACCGTTACGACGCGCGCGCGACGTTCTTCTGCATCGGCGATCTCGCGCGCCGTCATCCGCGGTGGATCGAGGCGATCGTCGCGCGCGGCCATGCGGTCGAGAACCATAGCCAGCGGCACCGGCATACGTTCTCGCTGTCGGGGCCCGCCGCGCTGCGGCGCGAGATCTCGGCCGCGCAACGGACGCTGACCGAGATCGCCGGCACGCGCCCGCTGTTCTTCCGCGCGCCGGCCGGCCTGCGCAATCCGTTTCTCGAACCGGTGCTGTGCGAACTCGGCCTGCAGCTCGCCAGTTGGACGCGGCGCGGTTTCGACACGCGCACCCGCGATGCCGCGATCGTCACACAGCGCCTGCTGCACGGGCTCGATGCGCGCGACATCCTGCTGGTGCACGACGGTCACGCGGCACGCGATGCGCGCGGCGAACCGGTCGTGCTCGACGTGCTGCAGGCGGTACTGCACGCCGCCGCCGATGCGCAGTTGCACTGGACCACGCTGCGCGCGGCGCTCGCGCCCGAACCGTCCGGCCAGCCGGGCGTTCCGGCCCCCCCGTTTGATAAAATCTGACCTCGAACGGCGCGCCTGCCAGCCGTGCTGCGGCGCCCGTTCCGGCCACCGGATGCGACCCTCGTGAAACCTCTCCTGCTCTCGCACTTCACCGCCACCAGCTGCATCGGCCGCGGCCTCGACGCGACCCTCGATGCGCTGCGCCACGCTCGTGGCGGGCTCACGCCGTGCGACTTCGAGCGCGCGAACCTCGACACGTGGATCGGCGCGGTGGACGGGGTCGATGCACACCCCGTACGGGCGGATCTCGCCGACTTCGAATGCCGCAACAACCGCCTCGCGCAGCTCGGCCTCATGCAGGACGGCTTCGACGCAAGCGTTGCGGCGGCCGTCGCGCGCTACGGTGCGGCACGCGTCGGCGTGTTCGTCGGCACGAGCACGGCCGGCATCCTCGAGACCGAACACGCATACCGGCACCGCGACCCGGCGAACGGCGCACTGCCGGCCGGCTTCCGCTATGCGCAAACGCACAACCCGTATTCGCCGGCGGCATTCGTGCGCGCGTATTTCGCGCTGCGCGGGCCGGCGATGGCGATCTCGTCCGCGTGCTCGTCCGGCGCGAAGGTGTTCGGCTCCGCGCGCCGCATGATCGAGGCCGGGCTGATCGACGCGGCCGTCGTCGGCGGCGTCGATTCGCTGTGCCTGACGACGCTGTACGGCTTCAATTCGCTCGAGCTGCTGTCGCGCCGGCCGTGCCGGCCGTTCGACGTCGCGCGCGACGGCATCTCGATCGGCGAGGCCGCCGCGTTCGCGCTCGTCGAGCGCGTGCCCGGCCCGCCCGCCGCGCTCGACGACGACGCGATCCTGCTGCTCGGCATCGGCGAATCGAGCGATGCGCATCACATGTCGTCGCCGCATCCGGAAGGGCTCGGCGCGCGCACCGCGATCGAGCAAGCGCTCGCGTCCGCCGGCCTCGGCGCACGCGATATCGACTACGTGAATCTGCACGGCACCGCGACGCCGAGCAACGATGCGGCCGAAAGCCGCGCGGTCGGCGCGCTGTTCGCCAGCACGCCGTCCAGTTCGACGAAGGGCGCGACCGGCCACACGCTCGGCGCGGCCGGCGCGCTTGAAGCCGTCGTCGCCGCGCTCGCGCTGCGCGAGCAGTTCGTGCCGGCCGGCATCAACACGACGCAACCCGACCCGGCGCTCGCGGCCGACTACGTGCTCGCGAGCCGCGACACGCGTGTGCGCGCCGTCCTGTCCAATTCATTCGGCTTCGGCGGCACCAATTGCAGCCTGATCCTCGGCCGCGCCGATCACGCACGCCGTTGAGGCCCGCCATGACACTCACCGCCTTCATCGAAAGCATCGGCCTCGTCGGGCCCGGATTGAACGACTGGCCACACGCGGCCGACGTGCTCGCGGGCCGCGCACCCTATGCGCCCGCGCGCACCGCGCTGCCGCCGCCGGCCGGGCTGCCGTCGGCCGAGCGGCGCCGCACGGGCCCCGTCGTGCGCACGGCGCTCGCGGTCGGCCACGAAGCCGTGGCCGCGAGCGACCGCGATGCCGCGACGCTCGCGACCGTCTTCAGCGCATCCGGCGGCGACGGCCAGAATTGCCACGCGATCTGCGAGACGCTGGCCGGCGACGATCGCCAGCTGTCGCCGACGCGCTTTCACAACTCCGTGCACAACGCGCCGGCCGGTTACTGGAGCATCGCGACCCGTGCGATGGCGACGTCGAACGTGCTGTGCGCGCACGACGGCAGCTTTGCCGCCGGCCTGCTCGAGAGCCTGTGCCAGGTCGCGGTCGATCGCACGCCGACGCTGCTGATCGCGTACGACACCGACTATCCGGAACCGCTGCGCGCGGTGCGGCCGATCGACGACGCGTTCGGCGTCGCACTCGTGCTCGCACCCGATGAGCGTGAACGCGCGCTCGCCCGTATTGACGTGCGGCTCACCGACGCGCCCGCGACGACACTCGCGCATGCCCAACTCGATGCGTTGCGCGCCGGCAATCCGGCCGCGCGCGTGCTGCCGTTGCTCGACGCACTGGCCACGCGGCGGTCGACGCGTGTCGTGCTCGATTATCTCGGCGATACGCGCGTGCAGATCGACATCGCGATCCCCGAGCGCTTCGCGGAGCGGGCGTGATGACCGCCGCGCGTCCGCTTGCGCCGCCGCTCGATCGCGCCTGGATCGCCGCGCACATTCCGCACGCCGGCGCGATGTGCATGCTCGATACGGTCGATGCATGGGACGCCGAACGGATCCGCTGCACGGCGACGAGCCATCGCGATCCGCACAACCCGCTGCGCTCGCACGGCCGGCTCGCGTCGGTCTGCGGCATCGAATACGCGGCGCAGGCGATGGCCGTGCACGGCGCGCTGCTCGGGGCGCACGAAGCCCGCCCGCGCGTCGGTTATCTCGCGAGCATGCGCAACGTCGACGCGTTCGTCGACCGGCTGGACACGTTCGATCAGCCGCTCGTCGTCGAGGCGGAACGCGTGAGCGGCGACGACCGCTCGGTGCTGTACGGCTTCGCGCTGCGCTGCGGCGACCGCGTGCTGCTGTCCGGCCGCGCCGCGGTGATGCTCGACGCGTCGGCCGCGGGCACGTTTCGACCGGCGCCTGCCGGCACCCCGAATCCTCGCTGAAGAAACCAACCCCAAGGAAACCAGGTCGTGAAAGTTCGTCAGTTCATAGGTACCGCGCTCGTTCTGGCGCTGATCAGCCCGATCGCGCACGCGGACATGTCGGAAGTGAAGCAGGACATCAAGCGCGATTCGAAGGAAGCCGCGCACAAGACCGGCGAGGCGGCGCGCAGCTTCGGCCACGCGACCGCGAGCGCCGCGAAGGCAGTCGGGCACGGCGTCGCACACGCGTCGCGCGAAGGCTGGGATGCCACCAAGCGCACGACGAAGCGGATCTTCCACAAGAGCGACTCGGGCGAGTCGTCCGGAAAGAGCGGCACGAGCGATTGATCACGCGCGTCGTGCGCGGACGGACCGCGATCAACGAATGACCATTCATCGATCGCAACGCGTCACGGCCGCGAGGCTGCCGCCGTCAACGCGTCCCGCGCATGCGGCGTGCCTGTCGTACCGGCCTGCGCGCAAAGCACCTGCCGTACGCGACGAGCCCGCCGTCGCGATGATCGAAGTTCCGCAGCTGCCGCGCGCGGCGCCGCTCGAGCCAGTAGAGCGAGACCGCCACTGTCAGCGCGACGGCGAGCGCCGTGCCGCCGATCGCGATTCCGATCCAGGTGTCGCCCATGCGTTCTCCCGAATGCGAGGCCGAAGCGGCGCGCCTGCCGCCGCTCCGGCACTGGATAGTGCAGAACGCGGCCCGTCACGTGCGCGACTGCCGTGCGGGCCGCCGCGCGTCAGTGCATGTGCTGGCCGCCATTGATCGCGATGTTGGAGCCCGTCACGAAGCCGGCCTCCTCCGAGCACAGATAAGCGACCAGCGCCGCGACTTCCTCGGGCTTGCCGAGCCGGCCCGCCGGAATCTGCGGGAGGATCTTCGAGTCGAGGATGTCCTGCGGGATCGCCGTCACCATCTTCGTCGCGAGGTAGCCCGGCGACACGGTGTTCACCGTCACGCCCTTGCGCGCGATCTCCAGCGCGAGCGATTTCGTGAAGCCGTGCATGCCGGCCTTCGCGGCCGCATAGTTGGTCTGGCCGACCGAACCCTTCGAGCCGTTCACCGACGAGATGTTGACGATGCGCCCCCAGCCGCGCTCGACCATGCCTTCGCAGACGGGCTTCGTCATGTTGAACACGGAGTCGAGGTTGGTGCGGATCACGGCATCCCAGTTGACCTTGTCGAGCTTGCGCAACGTCATGTCGCGCGTGATGCCCGCGTTGTTCACGAGAATGTCGACCGGGCCGACCTCCCGCACGATCTTCTCGATGCATTGCTGGCACGAATCGTGATCGGCCACGTCCACCGGGTACGCATGGAACGCCCGGCCGGCCGCATGCATCTCGGTCAGCCAGCGGTCCGCACCGGCGTTGTTCGGCGAATACGTGACGACTACCCGGTGGCCCGCGTCGTTCAACCTGATGCTGACCGCTTCGCCAAGACCGCCCATTCCACCAGTCACAATTGCAATTCGCTTAGTCATCCTATAAATTACCGACAAAAAAAGTAATCGATGAATGCGGGGCGGCGGCATCGTACCTGCTGCCGCCCCACCGCTTCGATACGCCACCGCCCGCGTCGCGGGTGCGGTACGCACCGGAACCTTCGCGCGTATTATTGGCTGCTTGTCATGCGCGAAACCCGTCTGGTTCGCTGCGGTGCCAGCCGGCGCCGCGGCGAACCGTGTCGCCAAGCCCTGCTCAGACGCACTCGACCGCGAGCGCGACACCCATCCCGCCGCCGATGCACAGCGACGCCAGCCCGCGCTTCGCGTCGCGCTTGGCCATCTCGTGCAGCAGCGTCACCAGGATCCGGCAGCCCG
>NZ_JBVVNQ010000034.1:0-34678 GCF_055810675.1 Burkholderia sp. YHN3-13
TAGCCCGACTGCGGCCGGCTTTCCAGCAGCCCGCGGCTTTCCAGCAGCAGATACGCGTGCAGCACGGTCGTGATGCTGATCCGGTGCTGCTGGCTCGCCTGCCGCACCGACGGAATCCGGTCGCCGTGCCGGTACACGCCCTGGCGGATCAGGCGCTCGATGTCGTCCGCGAGTTTTTCGTAGAGTTTCATCGTGCGTCTCCCGCCGGCATGCGCAGCCGCGCCGCCCTGCCGTGTGCGTCCGGCACGCACGTGTTTCGCCCGCCGACCGGGCCGTCGTGATTCCTGATCCTTCCCTCCGGTTTTGCCTTTTCCATCGCGGCTCTCTCTTGAAGATGCGCCGGCAGGGTTCCGGTACGACTGGATCCGCGGCACTGTGCACTTGATGGTGGAATCTTAAGAGCAGAACAGTTGACGGCGAGTACACACATCGACCACGCGAACAAGAGTACAGTTCGGCGCGAATCGCGCATGGCGGGAGAACTGTACGTCTTATGAAATGGCCTGGCGGCCGGAAACCGCGCGCGGCGCGGCCGGATCGGCCTGGAACGACCGCGACACGGGCATTCGTTCGACCGTCTCGCCGGGGTGCAATACTGTGCGGCCGCACGGTTTTTCATGGCCGGAGTCAGCCCCGCCGCGCATGCGATCGAACGGGCCGCCGCCCCCCCGGCGCCTTGATCCGCAACGCCCGACCAGTACAGATGATGAAATGGTGTCAGAACGTAACGACTGCCCGCGCATCGCGCGCCGCCGGCCCGGAAAACGCCGATGACTGATCGCGACCTCGCCGCGCGGCTCGTCGCGCGACTGACCGGCAGCGCCGACCATCCGCGCTTCACCGGCGCGCCGCTCGACCTGTCGACGCTCGATGCGCACACGCTCGGTACGGTCTGGCCGGCGCTGCGTCGCGCCGAGCACGACATCGTGCTGCGCGACCACGCGTACGACGACCCACGCGCCGAATTCGCGCGCTGGCTGCGCGGGCAGATCGACGCGCTCGGCCTCGTGCCGCTCGTCGACGCCGATGCCGCGCTCGAACTGTTCCGCGACATTCCGCCCGGCGGATGGAAACGTGCGCTGGAAGACCTGCCCTGTCTCGACGCGCTGCCGTCGCCCGCGCTGCAGGCCGAACTGGCGCGCATCGCGGGCGAACCGGAAGACGGCGAACCTCGGGCGAAATCCGCGTATGGCGCGTATGCGCTCGACTGGTTCGCTGGCCGCCGCGACTTCTCGGCGCGGCGCGATGCGTACGCGCAGGCGCTGGCGGATTCGCCGTTTCGCCTGCGCGAACTCGACGTGTTGCCTGAACTCGGGCCGGCCGCGCTGCTCGCGCTGGCCGCGACGAACGACGGCTATTTCGCGCCGAAACGGCTGTGGCTCGACTTCGGCGACCCGGCCGTCACGCTCGCGGAAGACGCCGCGTACGTCGCGTTCGCGCGCGACGCGCTGACCGAGGCCGCGCGACTGGTCGCCGCGCTGCACGCCGGCGCCGTGCCGTACGAGGCCGATCGCGCGTTCACGACCGACGACGCGCAGGTCGTCGCGCGCGCCGCGCGCGTGGCCGCCTATCGCGACGAAGCATGGCTGCGCCCGCTGATCGGGCCGCTGCTGACCGGCGTATGCGTCGCGCCGACGACCGCGAAGACGGTGCCGTCGCAGTCGCTCGCGATTGCGCTCGGCCATGCGGTCGAGACGATCCCGACGCCGGAGAGCGTGCGCGCGCTGCGCGACGCGCTCGCCACGGTGCGTCATGCGGGCGTGCAGAAAAAGCTCGCGCGCAACCTGAAGCCCGCCGAACGTGCGCTCGGCGAGCGGCCGCACACCGCGCTGCGCATGACGCTCGACGCGAAACCGGACAAGAAGCAGCTCGCGATGCTTGCCACCTGCATGGAAGCCGGCTTCTGGCAGCCGATGTCGCTGGGTCATGCCGAATGGCGCGAGCGTCTCGTCGATACGCCGGCCGGCGCCGCGTTCTCCGCGCGGATGATCTGGCAAGCGTGCGGCCGCGATGGCTCGACGCAATCGTTCATCCCCGACATCGAGAAAGGCAAGGTCGTGCCGCGCGACGCGGCCGGGCACGCATGCGAGATCGCCGACGACTGCACGATCCGGCTATGGCATCCGCTGCTGGCCGACGCGCACGAGCGGCTCGCGTGGCAGCGCACGATCGTCGACCGCACGCTCCGGCAGCCGGTGCGGCAGGCGTTCCGCGAGTACTACGTGCCGGCCGACGGCGACGCGTCGGCGAGCGATTCCGCGATGTTCGAAGGTCACGTGCTGTCGAGCCGGCCGCTGCTCGGCGTCGCGCGCCGCGAAGGCTGGTCGATCCGCGCGTACGACGACGGGCTCGCCCGTGAATTCGGCGACGTGCGCGCGACCTTCCTCGTCGATGCGCGGCTCTATCCCGGCACGGAGGGCCACGGCACGTCGCGCCGGCTGGTCTTCGAGCGCCGGCACGACCGGCGCTGGGTGCCGGTGCCGATCGGCGAGATCGACGCTGTCGTGTTCTCCGAAGTGGCGCGGGCGGTCGACCTGCTGGTGAGCGTGGCCGCGTTCGCGCTCGACGACCCCGCGACACGCGCGGCCGCCGCTTCGCTCGCGGCGGACCCGGCCCGCCAGCGCGACCTCGAAACCGAACGCCGGCAGCGCCTGAACCGGTTGTCGGCGCTGCCGCTCGGCGTGATGGCGCGGCATCGCAAACACGTGCTGTCGCTCGTGTTCGCCGAACCGGTCGCGCAAGGGAAGATCACGATCGACGATCGCCACGTGCACGTCGGCGCGTGGTCGGTGCATTGCGCGACCGGCCGCGTGACGCGCGACGGCGAGCCTGTCGACGCCCCGCTCGAGCCGCCGCCATCGCCGCTGCGCGCGGTGCCGTGGCTACCCTACGACGAGGCGCTGCTGCAGCGGATCGTCGACGTCGTCGCGCATCTGCTCGAGTAGGCCTTGCGAACGTGCGTGCCCGCCGTCAGATCGACCCGAACAGCGCGCGCGGCCGGTCCTTCAGCGTGCCCGCCAGGATCCGCAGCCCGTTGACGAGTTCGTCGCGCGTGGCCGGACACGCGAGGTTGATGCGCACGCCGTGCTCGATTTCCGCACGGTCGACCGCGAACGTCGACGACGGCATCACGATCACGCCGCGCGCCTTCGCATTCGCGGCGAAGTCGTCGGCACGCCACGGCGGCGGCAGCCGCAGCCACACGAACATGCACGCCGGGTCGGCCTTCAACTGCCCGGCCGGCAGCAGTTCGCGGGCGAGATCGACACGTGCGCGGATCTCCGCGAGTTGCGCGGCCATGATCCGCTCGGCGGTGCCGTCCTCGATCCACACCGTGGCGATCAGCATCGAGGTCGGCGCGGGCATCCATGCAGTCGTGCGCACGGCCTCCGCACACAGTGCGACGCTGTCGCGCGGGCAGCTCAGGTAGCCAAGGCGCAGCCCTGGCGCGAGGATCTTCGACGTCGCGCCGAGATGGAACGTCAGCTCGGGACACAGCCCCGCGATCGCCGGCAGCCGGTCGCGCACGAGCGGGCCGTACACGTCGTCCTCGATGATCGTCACGTGATGGCGGCGCGCGATGTCGACGAGCGCCATCCGGCGCGCGAGGCTCATCGTCGTCACGGTCGGGTTCTGCAGGTTCGGCACGACGAAGATCGCCTTGACCGGCATGCGCTGGCAGATCCGCTCGATCTCGTCGGGCAGCAGGCCGTCGTCGTCGGCCGGCGCGCTGACGATCTCGAACTGGAATACCGGCGCGAGCGCCTTGAGGCCGTAGTACGTGAGGCGATCGGCGACGATCACGCCGTCGGTGCCGATCAGGCTGTTCAGCACCGCATACAGCCCGTGCTGCGCGCCGCTCGTGACGACCACCTGGTCGCGCGACGGCGTGAAGCCGGGCGCGGCAAGCCACTGCGCACCGGCCGCCCGCGCCCAGTCCGGGCCCTGCGGCGGCTGGTACTCCTGCAGCGCGCCGAACCGCGGGTCGCTCGGCAGCGTGCCGAACGTCTGCGCGAGGCTTGCGAGAAACTCGCCGGTCGCCGGGCGGTTCACGGTCAGGTCGATCACGCCGTTGCCGGCCGCGAGCGCCGCGCGGGCCGGCGCGATGCTCGGCATCGCGCCGCCGGTGACGAGCGAGCCGCGCCGCTTGCTGCCGATCACGAGGCCGCGCAGCTGCAGTTCCTTGTACGCACGCGACACGGTCGACACGTTGATGCCGAGCTCCGTCGCGAGCTGGCGCTGCGGCGGCAGGCGACTGCCCGGCGGATACGTGCCGCTGCGGATTTCCTCCTCGATCGAGCTCGATACCTCGACATAAGTCGGCCGTTTCGCCTGCGCCGGCAGGCCGCCGTCACGCTCGCCGGAAAGTTTGTCTGATGCCATTTGTCGCCCGTGACCACACAAAAAGCGTTTGTCTGCCGTTTTGACTTGCCCAGCGATTGTATATGACATCCCCGCCCCGTCAAACGCTTAAGGAAAAGTCTGCGGATTCAGCGGTTTGAAATCGGGTAAACACCAACACCACACAATCTCTTTTTGATTGCACACAAAAAATTACTGTGTGATTCTTGATCGCAACTTTGTGTGAACCTTGTGGACCGGAGGGGAAGCGTCATGGCGAACGTCGCCATCGTGGGTGCGGGCTTCATCGGGCTCGGCGCGGCGGCATGGCTGCAGCGCGACGGGCATCGCGTGACGCTGTTCGATCCGGCCGGCGTCGGCGAGGGTGCATCGTTCGGCAATGCCGCGACGTTCGCGCCGTACGGCTGCGTGCCGGTGAACGGGCCGTCCGTGTTCCGCGAGCTGCCGCACTTCCTGTTCGCCGCCGACAGCCCGCTGCGTATCCGCTGGCCGTACCTGCTGCACGGCGCACCGTGGCTCGCGCGGTTCCTGCTCGCATCGACGCCCGCGCGCCACGCACGCAGCGCGAGCGCGCTGGCCGCCCTGTTGTCGCGCGCTGCCGACGGTTATGCGCCGCTGCTCGCCTCGCCGCGGCTCGCGGCGTTCGTGCGGCCGCGCGAATGCCTGTACCTGTATGCGCGGCAGGCGTCGTTCGATGCCGCGCAACCGTCGCTCGCGTTGCGACGCCGGCTCGGCGTGCCGTTCGAGACGCTCGACGCGGGCGCGATCCGCGCGCTCGAACCCGCGCTCGCGCCGATCTTCACGCGCGGCGTGCTGTTCGTCGGCAGTTGGCATTTCTCCGATCCGCACGGCTTTCTCGGCGCGTTGTTCGCGCACCTTTCCGCCGGCGGCGCGACGCTCGATCGCGCGCGCGTCGAGCGCATCACGCCTGCCGGCGATGCCGTGAACGTGCAGGCGGGCGGGACGGTCCGCGCGTTCGATCACGTCGTCGTCGCCGCGGGCGCCCGCTCGCGCGAATTCGCGGCCGCATGCGGCGATGCGGTGCCGCTCGACACCGAGCGCGGTTATCACGTGCAGTTCGGCGCGCCCGGAGAGCGCGTCACGCGGCCGGTCGGCTGGGCCGAACGCGGCTTCTATATGACGCCGCTCGACGAAGGGCTGCGCGCGGCCGGCACCGTCGAGCTCGGCGGCTTCGACGCGCCGATGAACCCGTCGCTCGTCGCGCTGCTCACGCGGTCCGCGCGCGAAGCCGTGCCGTCGCTCGGCGCGCCGACGCGCAACTGGCTCGGCTTCCGGCCGACGCTGCCCGACGGCGTGCCCGTCATCGGCCACGCACGCGGCAGTGCGCGCGTGATCCATGCATTCGGTCATCAGCATCTCGGCGTGACGCTCGCCGGCATCACCGGACAGCTCGTCGCCGACCTCGTCGCCCGGCGCGCCCCGCCGCTGGACCTCGCGCCGTACCGGGCCGCGCGATTCTGACGCGCGCCACGCCCCCTTCCACCCACGCAAGGAGAAGCATCATGAATCGTCGTCACTGGCTGGTATGGCTGGCCGTCTGCTCGATCGGCACGGTCGCGGGGTCGGCGCTCGCAGCCGACCCGGAAACCGTCAAGATCGGCTTCGCCGGCCCGCTGACGGGGCCGGTCGCGCGCGTCGGCAAGGATCTGCAATACGGGGCGCAGCTCGCCCTCGACGAGGAGAACGCGAAGCATCCGACCGTCGGCGGCAAGCCGGTACGCTTCGTGCTCGACGTGCAGGACGACCAGGCCGATCCGCGCATCGCGATCCAGGTCGCACAGAAGCTCGTCGACGACGGCGTGGTCGGCGTGATCGGCCACTACAATTCCGGCTGCAGCATTCCCGCGTCGGCCGTCTACAAGCAGGCGAACGTCGCGATGATCACTCCCGGCTCGACCAATCCGCAGCTGACGATGCAGGGCTTCAAGAACGTGTTCCGCACGATGGGGCACGACGGCGTCGGCGGCGTGGTGGCCGGCCGCTTCGCGGTCGAGCAGTTGAAGGCGAAGCGGATCGGCATCATCGACGATCGCACCGCGTTCGGCCAGGGCCTCGCCGACGCATTCGAGAAAGGCGTGAAGGACGCGCACGGCAGCATCGTCGGCCGCGAATACACGAACGACAAGGCCGTCGATTTCCGCGGCATCCTGACGACGATGAAGAGCAACAACGTCGACCTGCTGTTCTTCGGCGGGCTCGACGAACAGGGGGCGATGCTCGTCAAGCAGATGCGCTCGCTCGGCATCCGTGCGCAGCTGTTCGGCGCCGGCGCATTGAAAAGCAACGCATTCCTGAAGATCGCCGGCAACGCGGGCGAAGGCACGCAGGATCTGGAGCCCGGCCCCGCGCTCGACAAGCTGCCGTCGGCCGTCGCGTTCGCGCAGCGCTACAAGGCGCGCTTCAACCAGGACGTCGAGCTGTATGCGCCGTTCGCCTACGATGCGGCGCTCGCGATGATCGCGGCGGTCCGCAAGGCCGATTCGCTCGATCGCGGCAAGATCGTCGCGAGCCTGCCGGGTGTGGCGGTGACCGGGGTGACCGGCAAGATCTCGTTCGACGAGCGCGGCGACCTGATCAAGCCGCCATACACGCTGTTCCGCGTCGAACAGGGGCAGTGGCACAGCATTCGCACGGTCGGCGGCGCGTCGAACTGATCGACGCCGGGCAGCCGACGGCGGGCGGCGTCACCGCGCCGCCTGCTGCCGCTGCACCTCCTGCGCTTTCATCTGCAGATACGCGCTCCGCTCGACTTCGTGCAGTTGCTGCGGATACTGCTCGGTGGCATCGAACCAGCGCGCGAGGCGCTGGTCGAGCGGCTTGTCGAGCGTCGCGAGATACGTGTCGATCGCGAGGTAATAGCGCATCGTGTTGCGCTCCAGTAGCCCGCGCACGCCGCCGACGTATTGCGGCTGCGTGGCCGATGCACCGACGTTCGTGAACCCGACCTTGTCGCTGCCGACCGTCGCGAGGTAGGTCTTCATCGCCATCCGGCCGACCGTGCCGAAACCATACGAATACGTGAGGTGAAGGAACGTGCGCGACGCGCCGACCGGCACGGCCTCCAGCGCGATCCGGTAATCCTTCGTGCCCATCGGGCCGCTGTCGGCGGCCAGATCGACCTGGAAGTAGTCGGGCGTCGCGGCCGCCACGCGATAGCGGAACTGCACGCGATAGGTGTCCGACAGCTTCTGCTGGATCTTGCGGCCGAGGTTCACGTCGAGCACCGGCCCGTTGCCGCCGCTCGACGCATGACAGTATTTCGTGTTCAGGTGCAGGATCAGCACCGCGCACCAGTTCGCGGGGCCCTGCGCGGGATCGTCGAGCTGGCCGCTCACGACCGCGAACGGATAGTCGACCACCGCGTAGATGTCGCCCTTCAGCGACGACGACGCCTCCGCCGACTCGAGGTACAACGGCCGGTGAAACGCGTTGTCCTTCAGTTGCGCGCCGAGGCTGCGATAACGATCGAGCAACGCGGCCGCGCCGTTCGCGCCATCGGCGCCGAACGACAGCGCGCTCCAGCCGACGCACAGCGCCGCGACGCACGCGTGCCAGACGCGGCGGGCACGCCACGTGCCGCGCGAATGTCCGGATGTCTCCATTCTTGTACTCCCTGCCGCGCGATGGGCGCGCGCCTGTGTCACAGAATACGCCTGCATGCCGCGCGCTGCCGCTATCGGTTCCGCTTCACCGGCATCGGCAACTGCGCGGCGGTGATCCGGATCAGCGCGGCCAGCCACTCGCGGTCGTCCCAGCGATCGCCGGGGATGACGAGGTGCGGCTTCGCGGCCGGATACGGCGGCGCCTCTTCGCAGGCGCCGAGATACGCGCGTCCTTCCGGTGTCGGCTTGACGAACAGCCGGTCGTCGCAGACGAGCGCGACCATCCTGCCGTCGCAATAGATGCCGTATTCCCCGAACATCTTGCGCGCCGATACCGTACCGGCCGCCGCGCTCTGCTCGACGATGAAATCGACCGTGCCCTGGCTCGATGCCATGCGCTGCTCCTTGCAAAAAAAATTATGACCGCAGCGTACACCGACCGTTCCGTTGCCTCGGCGGATACGCCGTGGCGCGTCATCCATTCGTCGACGGAAAGCGTGTTCGGTCATGGACCGGCGTTCCCGGCCGGCCGTCTCCTGACACAGCTGACAGTTACATCGCGGCGCGATGAATCGTCCAATGGCGCTTCACGAAAATCCGGCCTCGATCGTATGTCGGGCGCGACGCGCCGGCGATCAGGCCGCACAATGAAGCATCACGAATCACGACGAGGATGTCGATGAGCGTACCCGCCAACCTTCCCGCATGGCTCGGGCAAGCCTACGAACGATGCCGATCTCTCGTCCCCGGCGCGATGCGGCGCGAGACGGTTCCGGTCGACGACGCCGCATGGCGCGTCACGGCTGAAGACGTCATCGCCCCCGACGACGTTCCGTCCGTTCCGCTCGCCGCCTGCGACGGCTACGCGCTGCGCGCGGCCGATACCGCAGCGGCCTCCCGCCGCGAACCCGTCGAGCTCGATTGCGAACTCCGGCTGGCCCCGCTGGCGTCGCGAACGGCCAGCCCGGCCGCCCGCGCACTCGACGCACGGCAAGCGGCCGGCATTCCGGCCTACGTCGCGATGCCGGCGCACGCCGACGCGGTTGCGCCGAAGGCCGAGCATCGATGGATCGACGGGAACGCGGGCGCACGCCTGCGCTTCCATGCGCCGCTCGCGGCCGGACAGCACGTGATCGCCGTCGGCAGCGAATTCCGGAAAGGACAGGTGCTGCTCGCGAAAGGGATGCGGATCACGCCCGCACGGCTGGCGGGGCTGATAGCCGCGGGCGTGCGCGACGTCGTCGTCACGAAGCGGCCGCGGATCGGCGTCGTGATCGCGGGATACGACGTGGTGCCGCCGGGCCATGCACGCGAGCCCTGGCAGCGATTCGACTCGCTGGGTCCGTATCTCCGCGCGGTACTGCGGCAATGGGGATACGCGGTGCCGGCCGCGGAAACCCTGCCGTTGCCCTCGTCGTTTCCGTGCTCGCCCGATACGGAACGCGACGAAAGCGTGTTCAAGCAACAGCTGGGCGCGCTTTCCGGGCGCTATGACCTGATTGTCGGCGCCGGATTGCCGGCGGGCGCGCCGTTCGAGATGCGAGGCCTGAATGCGCAGACGGTCTACGCGAACGATCGCGAGACGATCCGGATCAGGCAGACACCCGGCGAGCGGTTCAATGTCGGGCGAAGCGACGACCGTTCGCCGCCGACGAAGTGGACCGTGCAATCCACCCGGCCGGACGGCGTCGTCTACCGAACGGAAACATGCGTCGGTTACGACCAGGCCGTGCTGGTCAATCTGCCCGGCCATGCGAGCGGCGTCGCCGTGCTGATGCACACGATCGTTCCGCACGTGCTCGACCTGCTGGAACATGTTGCGGCACCGGGCCCTTGCTGGGAAACCGCGCTGACCGCGCACGACATCGAACCCGATGCCGAATGCAACGGGATGCGATGGGGCTGCCTGTCCGCTACCGAACGCGGCGAATCGCGAGTCCGCCTGCTGCCGTTCCAGGGCGACGGGCCGATTCGCGGTGTCGCCGAGGCCGATGCGCTCGTCGCGATCCCGGCGGGCGTCGAGGTACTGCCGGCCGGGACGCCCGTTCTGTTTCTGCGGCTGGATGGCACGAGCGCGCGCGCCTCGCACGCCGGCGTGACGCCGGACGAAACCGCGAACGTTCCGGCGCAACCGCGGCAGACCTCACCTTCTCCCGACGTACCGGTTGCCGGCCCCGCGACGCCTGATGTTCGCGAAGCGTGGCAACGCATCGAACGTGCGATCGCCGCTCATCCCGCCAGCTTGCCGGGCGGCCTGAACGGGCCGGCCGACGATCATGTGCTGGCCGAATTGCCTGCCGCACTGGGCGCGACGCTGCCCGATGACGTGATCGACAGCCTCCGGCTGCACGACGGGCAAGCCGATCCGGACGCCGTCTTCACCGAAAGCGATGCGCTGCTCGGCGCGCAGGAGATCGTCGCGCAATGGACGATCTGGCGGACACTCGTTTCCGGCGGCGATTTCGCCGGCATGACGTCGGAACCCGATGCCGGCGTCCGCGATGACTGGTACAACCTCAAGTGGATTCCGTTCACGCACGACGGCAGCGGCAATCATCTCTGCATCGACCTCGATCCCGCGCAAGGCGGCGTGAGCGGCCAGGTGATCCGCGTGTGGCACGACGACGAACTGCGTGAGCGCGTCGCATCGAGTTACGCGGAATGGCTCGCACGCGTGGCGGCGGAACGCGACGGCCCGGCCGCCGACTGACCGGCTCGCGCAAACGGGTGCAAACGGGCGCGAGCGCCGCCGCGCCATCCGCTTACTTGTCGGCCGCAAACGCGCTCGACATCTGCCGCGCGCGCTTCACGTCGTCGCCGTGCAGATAAATCGACGTCGTCGAGATCGATGCATGCCGCAGGTTGTCGCGCACGGTCGTCAGCTCGGCCCCGCGCGCAAGCGCGTGCGTCGCATGCGTATGCCGCATCCAGTGCGGGCTCGCCTGCCGCAGCTTCTGCGCGAGCGCCGGGTTATCGGCTTCGACGGCATCCGCCGTCTGCGCAAAGAAGCGCTGCATCACCTTCCACAGCCGCACGCTCGTGATCGCGGCCGCCTCGTCTTCCGCGAGACTCGCGATCAGCGGCGTATCGGGCCGCCAGCGCACCGGTGTGACCGGCAGCCGGCGCGCGACCAGATAGCGGTCGAGCGCCGTGCGCGCGAGCGGCGGCAGCGCGACGCGGGCGGCCTTGCTCCCCTTGCCGATCACCTTCAGCCATGCGTCGCCGTGCGCATCCGTCTCGATGCCGCCGAGCGTCGCGCCGACCAGCTCGCTCGCGCGCAGCCCGGTCGCATAGCCGAAATCGAGAATGAAGCGCAGCCGTTGCGCGGCGGCCGGCGTCCAGCCCGGCTGCGGCGCGCCGTCAGCCGCGCGCGTCCGGAACTCGAGGCCGTCGGCGATCGTGCGGACCAGCAGCCACTCGCCTTCGGTGAACGCATGCGACGTGTCGAGTGCGTTCGCGCCGCGCGTATCGCGCACCTTCACGCCCGCGAACGGGTTCGCGAGCAGGTAGCGCTGCTCGATCAGCCAGCGGAACAGCGCCCCGAGCACCGATAGCGTGTACGCCGCCGACCGCGCGGACAGCGCGCCCGAGAACGGCCGCCAGTCGGGCGCGCCGCGCGGTCGCACGGGCCCGACCCAGCGTTCGTGCGGCGTCGGGCGCCGGATGAACGCGCGATAGGCGACCGCATCCTCGGTCGTCAGCGACGACAGCGCGCGCCCGCGCTCGACGATGGCCCACAGGATCAGCCGCTCGGCTTCCTTGCGGTATGCACGCCGCGTCGCGGCCGATTCGTGCAGCGACAGCCACGCGTGCACGGCCGCGTAATCGTTGTCCGCGTCGAGCGTGCTGGTCGCGCGCGGCGCGCGGAACGTGCCGGCCGAGCCGTCGACCTCGTGCGGCAGCTTCAACTGCTCCCACGGCACGATGCTGCCGCGCGGCGTCGCGGCGATCAGCGCGCGCGCCCGCTCCGTCAGGTCGGGATGCTCGGCGAAAAATGCCTCGATGCGCCGCGCGCCGGCCACGCCGAGGCCCGCGATCGCGGTCCACCACTGGCGCCGGCGCGGAATGCGTACCGTCAGGTCGGCCAGCGTCGCGATGCCGTGCGCCCGCAGCGCGACGACCGCGCGCGCGGGCAGCCAAAGGCCGACGTCGTCGCTGATCTGCGGCAACGGCGCGCGCGCGTGACGCAGCAGGCCGATTGCTTCGGTCGCGGCCTTCGCCTCCCGCACACGCTCACCGTCGGGATGGCCGAGCCGTTCCGCGAGATCGGGGCGGCCGGCCTGCCGCGCGACGCGCACGAGGCGGCGGCGAATGGCGCCGATCACGCCGCGCGCGGACCGTCCTGCGCCGAGGCGATCGGGCAGGTAGCGTTCGACGGCCTGGCGCACGGTCATGCCCGCGTACCACGCGCGCAGCGCGGCCAGTTCGTCGGCGTCGGGAAAGCCCGCGGGCGCAGGCGCGGCATCGGAGGAAGGCGGTGAAATGAGGCGCGGTTTCATGGGCGCCAGTTTGACAGAAGCGTGCGCGGCCGGGTACACGCGGCCGCGCGTCCCGGCGTCACTCCTCGCCTTTCGGCCCGGGATTGAGCATCACGACGAAGCCGGCCACGCCGACGATCAACGCGATCGCGCCGCCGCGCAGCGCCGTCGGGGTATCGAACAGCAACCCCGTCACGACGGCCATCATCCCGGCGAGCGACACGAACACGGCGATCGCCGCGACGACGATGCGGTACTGGCGACGTATCATCGCGTGTCGTCCGCGTTACGCTGCCGCGGCAGCCGCCGGCTCGTCGGCATCGTCGCCGCGAATCAGCAGCACCGGACATTTCGCGCCGCGCACGAAGTGCTCGGCGACGCTACCGAGCAGCACGCGGCGGATACCGCGCCGCCCGTGCGTGCCGACCACCGCGAGATCGATGCCGCGTTCCTTCACGTAGCGCTGCAGGCGTTCCGCGATATCCTCGCCGATGCTTTCGGTCTCGACGAGTTCGGCCTCGCCCTTCGCGCCGGCCAGCGCGATGACCTGTTCGGCTTCGCGCAGCACCTTGCGCCCGTCGTCGCGGATTTCCTCGATGAGCGCGTGCGGATCGAAACGGCCCGCATACGTGAACAACACCGACTTGTCGACCACGTACACGGCGCTGACGTGCGCGCCGGCCGCCAGCGCCACCTTCACGGCCTCGGCCAGCGCCCGTTTCGACGAAGCGCTGCCGTCGACGGCCACCATGATCTTTTCGTACATACGAACCTCGCTGGGGTGAACGCCGCGCGCCCCCTCGCACGCGGCCATGTCACCATCATCGGCCGACGCGGGGGCCGGATATTGACGATCGTCAACCCCGGCCGGAACCGTGCATGCGGCAAACCGACGCGACGCAGGACCGGCCTCTTGCGTCGTCGGCAGCGCGGCGAACCGGGCGGATGACCGGCCCGCCGAGGGGCTTTCGAGCGGCCATCGCGCCGAAGGCGCTATCATCGGATGTGCGACTTTCGTCCGGCCCTTTTTTGCCGGCCCCACTTTCAACTCGCTCAACCGACATGACAACGACTACCGAACGCGTGGACGGCGCCGCCCAGCATCTCGTCGCCGCCCGCCATGCCGGCTCGCCCGGCCCGCTGCTGCCCGATGCGCTGCGCCCCGAGGACGTCGACACCGCGCTCGCGATCCAGCAGCGCGTGGCCGACCTGCTTGGCGAACCCGTCGGCGGATGGAAATGCGCGCTGCCGCCGCCCGACCGCGTGATCCTCGCGCCGATCTTCGCGTCGACGATCCGCGAAGCCGATGCGCCGTACCGCGTCGTCGGCGGTCCGATCGTGCGGATCGAACCGGAAATCGCATTCGTGCTCGACCGCGACCTGCCCGCGCGCGCGCGGCCCTATGAAGAAAGCGACGTGCGCGCGGCGATCCGCGAAGTGCGCATCGTGCTCGAGGTGCTCGGCTGCCGCTACGCGGAGCCCGCGCGCGCGTCGAAGTTCGAGTTGCTGGCCGACGGGCAATTCAACCAGGGGCTGTGCGTCGGCCCGGTCGTGCCCGACGGGCTGAACGTGCCGCTCGAGACGCTGGCGCTGTCGTTCGAAGGCGCGCTGAACCGCACGATCGACGGCCGCCATCCGGACGGCGATCCGCTCAAGCCGCTGGTGTGGCTCGTCAATTTCCTCGCGGCGCGCGGCGAGGTGGTGCGCGCCGGGCAGATCGTGACGACCGGTTCGTATGCGGGTGCGATCGACGTGCCGCTCGGCGATGCGCTGACGGTTCGCTTCGGCGAGCTCGGCAGCCTGTCGGTGACGTTGACGGCGTGATCGATCCGGCGCGTGGCAGCAGGCGCACGGCGCCGTGCACCCGCCGCACGCCGTGATACCGTTGCACAACGTCGCGCGTTCCGGCCCGAAGGCCGCCTCCCCGCGAACCGCCTTTACGCCCGAACCCGCCATGTCGCTGACACCGCTGCCCGCCCTGCTCGACGAAACCCTGCGCATCGTCGCTCGTCGCTACCGGCTGCCGCCGCTCGACAGCGCAGCGTCGTTGACCGACGCCACGCCTCCGGCCACCGCCCTCGCGATCGTGATCGAGGAGGCGCGCCGGATGCGGGCGGACGGCGAGGCGCCCGGCACGGCATTGCGGCAGCGCTTCATCGATGCACTCGCGCGGATGATCCGCGACGCGATGGACCCTCGATCCGGCGATCCGTCGTTTCAGGCATCGGTACTGCGGCACGATGTGCCGAACGTGCGCGAATATGCGTCGCTGTCCGCGCACGCCGAGCAGGACCGGCGCGCGCTGTACTCGGCCGTCAATGCGATCGCGCACCCGGCCAAACTCGAGCGCAGCGCCCAGACGTGGCAACGCGACGCGCTCGCGCGACTGCATGCGGCCGCCACCACCGCGTCGTGGGCCGACCTTCATGCGACGCTGCGGCAACTGCTCGCGCTGCCCGAGATGGCGACCGACACCGCTTTCGGGCAGGACATCGTCAAGCTGAAGGACAGCCCCGCGCTCGAACGCCTGTTGCATCTCGACAGGCTGGCTTCCGACGACGACGTCCGCCGCTACCGCGCGCTGTGGGTCCGCCAGGGGCCGCTCGAAGGCAGCACGATCGCGGTCGCGCAGGGCGTTGCCTCCCAGCAGCGCGGCGCGGCCGTCGAGGCGCTCGCGGCACAGGCGCTCGACGCATTGGCCGGCAGGCTCGAAGCGGTGGACGGGCAGCGGTCCTACCGGGTGGTCACGTCGATGCGCGTGCCGTCATCGATCCCCGGCCGCCACGACCGTGCCAAGACCGAGTGGGACGCGATCCTGCTCGAACGCGCACGAAGCGACGACGCGGCATCCGCATGGAACGTCCGCTTCCTCGTCGAAGCAAAAGCGTCCGCCGATGCCGCGACGACCGATCTGCCGCGGCTGCTGCGCGGCCTGAACCTGCTGGCGCAGGCCGATCCGGAAACGGTCTACGCGTTCGAGACGCACCAGGGCACGGTGCGCGTGCATGGCGCGTCGCTGCGCGCGCTGACCACCGACGCCGCCGCGCTGCAACGGGAAGTGCTCTATTGCTGCGACGCCGCCGCGGACGCGACACCGCGCCTGCTGGGCGCCGGGAGCCGGATGCAGTTGCTGTCGGCGCAGGCGAGCCTCGAATACGCGAGCGCGCTCGCGCAGCAGCGTCCCGATGCCGATCCGGACGGCCTCGGCGTCATCTGGCACGCGCTGCTGACCGTGCCGCAATGGCACGCCGTGCTGCATCAGTATCCGTCGTTGCGGCAGGTGCGCGAACTGATGGTGGCGATCGACGACCTGCGGGCCGCGATCGGCGACGCCGACGACGGGGAGGTCGCCAGCAGCGTGTACGCATGACCGGCGAGCGGCCCGGTCCGCTCAGTGGGTGAGCACGCCGAACGGCAACGTCCACCCCGCCAGCCGGCCGCCGTCGGCCCATCGCGCGTCGGTCGCGCCGCAAGGCAGCAGCACCGGCGCGGCCGCGTACTCGAGCGTTTCCTTCGGCGTATGGCCGAACTCCGCCTTGAACAGCCGGTGGAAATACTTCTCGTCGGGGAAGCCGTGCGCCCAGGCGATCTCGGCAATGCGCCGGTGCCGGCGCTGCGGATCGCCCAGCACGTGGTAGGCATGACGCAGCCGCCTGCGCGTGATCTGCCGCATCACGCCGCCCTCCTCCTTGAACAACTGATAGAGCCGCGCCCGCGACACGCCGATGTCGCGGCAGATCCGCTCGGGCGTGAGGTCCGGCTCCAGCAGGTGCACGTCGATGTAGCGGCGCACCCGGTCGACCAGCGCGTGGTCGATCGGGCCGCGCGCATCGCTCAACGCCTGCGCGGTGGGCGCCACGGCCGCGGCCAGCAGCAGCAACATCGACTGGACGACGCTCGGCACTTCGTGCGTGCGCAGGTTCGGCAGGTTCCGGAACAGCGACAGCATCTGGTCCGCGACCAGGCGGCCCACGCCGCTCGTCAGCGTCTGGCCGTGCGCTTGCGCCGCATGGCCCGGCAACAGGTATCGGGGCACGACGAGGCTGATCACGTCGCCGGCGTCGACCCGGCAGTCGTTGATCTGCGCGACATCGTAGACGAACAGGTCGCCGGCGCGCTTGACCAGCTCGGGGCCGCCCGTATGACTCGCGAGCCGCCCGCCGAGCAGCAGCGTGAAGCGGATCGAATCCTGCCCGTCGAGGCGGATGCGCCGCGGCGTTCTGCGAACCGTATAGGTCGGCGCGCGCGAGCGCCATTGCCGGCCCGACAGGATCAGCGGGCCGATTGCCGCGCCGCTCGCCTCCGCGTCGAACGGGCCAAGCCCGCCGTCGTCATCGAGCCGGTAGTCGCACAGCATGTCCTTGACCCAGACGTGGAACCGGTCCGGCTCGGGATAGTCGATCGTGCGAAACTTGAAAACAGGGACGAATGCCGCTTGATCCATGACAGTTTTTTATCGAACCGGTGGAAAAGGAGGAATCGGTTCGTCGATTATCGGACCAAATTGCGCCGGCGCAAGGCCGACGCGGCCATTCGTCCATTCAAGCGGTCGGCCGGCGCCCGCTGACGGGCGCCGTCGTCACCGCGGCCATCAGCGTTGCGGATGGCATTCCCAGTTGTTGTACGTCGGCCGATCGAGCGGCGTGAGCCCCGGAATCATGAACACCGTGCAGCCGAAACGCCGCCCCTTGCCGGTCGTCGCGTCGTAACTCACCTTCTGGCCGCCCAGCCCGTCCTTTTTCGCGTACTGCACGTTGGCGATGGTGATCTCGTCCGACGACGCGAGCCCGAGCGTCTTCGCGGTCGACGTCTGGACGTCGACCATGTTCATCTGCGTCGTGCCGCATGCGGACAGCACGAGGGCGGCGACCGTGACGCCCAAGGCGGTCCCGACGGTGCAATGCAAGGTTCTTTTCATGTTTTCTCCTTCAAATTCGTGGCGCGAACCCGTTACGAGCCCGGTGTGTAAAAACTTGCCTGCACCTGGCTGCCGACGCTCGGGACATACGACAGCCACGCCAGCGCCATCGCCCCCGTCGCGTTGACGGCCAGCGCCGGCCACGATGCGCTCTGTGCCGCCACCGTCGACGCGCTCCACGCGCCCTTCCGGTAGCTGGCCGCGATGACGGCCGATGCGCCCGGCAAGCCGGTGTCCTGCCAGGCGGCCGTCACGTTGCCGGCCGCATCGATCACGAGCGGCGGGTACTGGCCTGCCGCGCCGTTCAGGTGTTCCGTCAGCCGCTGCAGCGGCCCCCAGTTCCCGCTCGCATCGGACACGCTCACCTGCAGCGCCGCGCCGCCTTCCGCCCACATCGCGGCGGCCACGCCGTTGTCGTTGACGGTCAGCATCGGCGTCGCGATGAACCCCGTCGGCTCGACGATCGCCGGCGAAACGGGCTGCGCGGGCTGCCACCCGGTTCCGGACACATAGCGTTGCGACATCGTGGCGGTGTAGATCTTCCCGTTCGTCACGTCGATCTGCCCCCAGAGCAGCGTGATGTTGCCCTTCGCGTCCATGCCGGCCACCGGCGAGATGATCGTCGTGAACAGGCTCGTGTTCGACACGGCCTGGTTCACGTTGGTCCAGCCGTTGGTCGCGTCGTACGTGGCCGTCCACAGCGCCGAGTGCGTATGGTTGGTCTGCCGCCACGCGAGCACGGCACGGCCCGACGCCAGCACCGAGATCATCGGCCGCACGTTGTCGGTGTCGCCGGTCACCGCACCCGGCCCGGTCTGCACCGGCATCTGGATCACCGCCGCCGGCGACCACTGGCCGGCCGCGGTGTAGCGCGACCACGCGATGCGCGTATCGAGCAGGCTGATCGACTGCGTCCACGCGACGAGCGCGTTGCCCTGGCTGTCGATCCCGGCCGAATAGGTCGAACCCGCCACGTCCGGCACCAGTTCGAATGCCGCGCCCCATCCGCCGGCCGGGCTGTACGGGCGCGCCCACAGCGCGTACGTGTTGGGGCCCGGTTTCCATTCGGTCCAGAATGCGACGGCCTGCCCGCTCGCGTTGCCGACCAGCTGCGGCGGGCTCGAACTCGTCGTGTTCATCGAATGCGAGCCGTCGCCCGTGTCGAGCCGCGTCGCGCTGCCCCAGCCCGAGCCCGCGACATAGCGCGCGCCCCACATCTCGTTGCCGTTCGCGCCGGCGGGCCCGTTGGTCATCCAGGTCGCAAGCGCGTTGCCGCTCGCGTCGATCGTCACGCTGGGCTCGCCCTCCGGCCCCTTGCCGTCGACCGCCGCGGCCTGCGACCAGCCGGCCTGCGGTTGCGCGGGCCCGCCGCCCGTCGGGCCGCCGCTTGCACCGCCGCCACTCGAACCGCCGCCGGGCGAGGTCGAACCGGAAGGCGAACCGGGCGTGTTCGGTGTCGACAGCGACGCGCCGCCGTTCGGCGCGACGTCGTCGCCGCCGCATGCAGTCAGCGCGAGCGCGGCTGCCATGACCATCCATGTAATGGGTTTCATCGGAATCCTCTTGTTTTCATTTGCCGGCGCACGCGCGTCTGCGATGCGGAGAAACACGCATCGCACCGCCCGAAAGATTGATAAGCATTACTATTGAAAAGGCATGGAAACCGGCATGCGTTCGCGCCCCTGTCATGATCGAAGCCGTCGTTAGGATCGGTGCGAACGCCGCTTTCGGCAGACGGCCCCCCGTCGGGCAGCGAGGACGACGACAGGTCGTCTACCGTCGGATGTCCGTCACTGCCGGCTGCATCTTAATTCAGGCAGTCCTGATTCAAGGTGGCGTTGCGTCCACACTGAGTGGACTTCCGTTTCACCCGGCGGCGATCGACGCGACCGGCCCGCGCGTGCCGGCAACCGTTGCCGGCCGTGAGGTACGATACGCGCCGGGGCGACGCGCCCCGCCTGAGAGACCCGGCCATCGCGGCCCCCTACCCAGCACAAGAAAAATGCCAAGCAACCCATTGCTGCACCGAAACCTGTTCGCCGCGCTGGCGGCCAGCCTGCTCTGGATTCCGGCCGCCCACGCCAGCGGGGACGACGGCTGCTATGCGCCGACCACGCTCCGGCAATCCGGTTACTCGTGCGCCAACCTGCCGATGCTGAGCCCCGCCAACGACACGCGCGTCAACGCGATGCTGATGATGGTCGACAGCGCCAGGGTCGCGCAGGTGTTTCCGGACCCGAAGACCATCCCGGCGAAAGACCGGATCAACCAGATCATCGTGCCGTTCCCGATGGACTTCTCCGGATGGATCTATATCGGCCAGAAGGAAGCGGAGAAAACCGGCGGCACGCCGGACGCCGATGCCTCGTCGAACCGGTATGCCGACGGCGAAGGCAGCATCTGCCGCAGCATGAACGCAGGCGCCGATGCGTTCAACGACGCACTGACCGGCGCCGGCGGCCTCCCCGCCGACGAAGCCGCGCGGCTGCGCACGGCACGCGCCGACATCGCGCAGAAGACCTGTGCCGCCGGCGGCGCGAGCGCCGTCTGGACGAAGCCGCCGGTCAAGTCGCCGCTCGGCCAGCAGTTCGCCGCGTACCTCGACGGCACGAACGCGTTCTACCGCGCCGATTTCCTCACCGCGACCCGGTCTTTCGCGCAGGCGTCGCACAGTGCGAACCCGTGGCTGAAGGAAACCGGCCTCTACATGGCCGGGCGCGCGCAGCTGAACGCCGCGCAGGCCAACGTGTTCGACAACGACAGCCCGACGCCGACGCGGGCGCGCGTGACGAAGGTGTCGCTCGACGCCGCGAATACGGTGTTTCGCACCTACCTGAAGGTGTATCCGCAGGGGCGCTACGCGGTGTCCGCGACGGGGCTGTTGCGACGGGTCGCGTGGCTCGGCGGGAACGTGACGCAGCAGGCCGATCTTTACGGCCACGCGCTCGCGCGCTGGTCGCCGGCGACGTCGAACGTGCCGCTGATGCAGCTGGCGAACGAACTCGACAGCAAGCTGCTGTTCGGACCGGATTTCGACGCACGCCAGATCCAGTCGCCGACCGTGCTCGCGACCGTCGACCTGATGCGCATGCGCGTGTCGGACAGCGGCGATTCGAGCAGCAGCAAGCCGATCACGCTGGACGAGTTGCAGGCGCAGAAGCCGCGCTTCGCGAACGCGCCCGTGCTGTACGACTATCTGCTCGCGACCTGGTACGTGCAGATCGGGCACAAGCCGGAGGCCGCGCTCGAATTGCTGCCGCAGACGCCCGCCGCGCCGCTCGACTACTTCGGCCTGAGCCAGCAGGCGCTGCGCGCGTTCGCGCTGGAAGACAGCGGCCAGAGCGACAAGGCACGCCAGCTGTGGCGCGACCTGATCCCGCTCGCGAAATTCCGCTTCCAGCGCGAAGCGCTCGAACTCGCGCTCGCGATCAACCTGGAGCAGGCCGGGCTCGTCAACGACGTGTTCGCCGACGATTCGCTCGTGCAGAACGTTGCGATTCGCGCGGTCCTGCTGAGGCGCGCGGCCAATGCGGACCTGCTGCGCGCACAGGCGCAAAACCCGGCGGCCGGCGCCGCGCTGCGCGACGCCGCGCTGTACACGCTGCTGTACAAGGAGCTCACGCGCTCGCGCTACGCGGAGTTCATCGCCGATACCGCGCTGGTGTCGGGCACGCCGGCCGACCCGCTGAAGCCGTTCGTCGCGGCCAGCCCGCGGAAAGACGACGGCTACACGTGCCCGTCCGCGCGCGACATCGCGACGGTACTCCAGCAGAATCCCGCCGACGCGAAAGGGTTGAACTGTCTCGCCGATTTCGTGCGACTCAATCCGCTCGAGGCCAACCTCGAGGGCGATGCGTCGCCGTGGGCGCGTTACGCGCCGCCGTCGAGCACCCCGCGCACGGCGCCGCCGACCCTCGGCAACGCGCCGTCGCAGTTCGCCGGCAAGCCGTACGAGCGGATGTCGAGCTATGTGACGGTGATGGCCGATGCGCAGGCGAACCCGAACGACCGCGCCTACGCGTTCTACCGCGCGATCAAGTGCTATGCGCCGTCGGGCAGCAACGAATGCGGCGGCAAGGAAGTGCCGAAGAATACGCGCAAGCGCTGGTTCGATACGCTGAAGACCGCCTATCCGGGCAGCCCGTGGGCGCAGAAGCTCCGCTACTACTGGTGAGCGCCGCATGACGCGCATCGCGTGCGTCGCGCTGCTGCTGGCCGCGCGCGTCGCGCTGGGCGGCACCGTCGACGCCGCCCGGTACGACGCGTTCTGGCTGTGGGCGGGCGTGAAGCCGCAGGCGGTCGTGCGCGACGCGCGCACCGTCTACGTGCTGCAAGGGCAGATCGAGGCGGCGCCGCGCGACGAATCGCAAGTCCGCGTGATCGCGCAGGGCGTCGCGCTGCCGCCGGCGCCCCGCGCACGCGTGTGGCTCGTCTATCGTGCGCACACGCTGCGCTGGACGCCGCGCGTGACGCAGATCATGCTCGCGCAGCTCGAGCGCTGGCGCGCGTCGGGCCGCACGATCACCGGCATCCAGATCGACTTCGACGCGCGCACGCGCCATCTGCAGGATTACCTCGAATTCCTGCGGACGCTGCGCGCGAGCCTGCCCGCCGATTGCCGGCTGAGCATCACGGGGCTGCTCGACTGGAGCAGCCGCATCGATACCGACCAGGTCAACCAGCTCAGGGGCATCGTCGACGAAGTGGTCGTGCAGACCTACCAGGGGCGCAGCACGATTCGCGACTATGCGGACTACCTGCCGCGCGTCGCGCGGCTGCAGCTGCCGTTTCGCATCGGCGTGATCCAGGGCGGCGAGTGGGACGCGCCGCCGTACCTCGCGTCGAATCCGTGGTTTCGCGGCTACGTCGTGTTCCTGCGCAACGGCTAGCGGCCGGAACCGGGCCGGCCCGCGTGCCGCCGCTCCTCACGCGTGATCGCGAACGCGGCGCCGGTCACGCAGATCGCCAATGTCCTACGCGGCACGCGCGATCGTGCCGGCGAGCCCCGCGAGCGCGATCACGAGCAGCGCGAACGCCGATGCCGCGGTGATCCAGCGCTGCTTCCGGTGAAGCAGCGGATGATTGATCGCGGCCATGTAGCCGGTCAGGATCGTGAAATCGACCGCGATCCACAGCGCGGCCAGGATCGCCAGGCTCACGCGCGAATCCGGCGTGATCGCGACGAACTGCGGAAAGAACGCGACGAAGAACAGCAGGTCCTTCGGATTCGCGATGCCGACGAGAAAGCCGCGCACGACGCCGGGCAAGCCGCGCGGCCGCGGTACCCGTTGGGCTCGCGCGTCATCGTCGCCGCCGCGCATGCGGCCGATGCGCCATTCGCCGAGCAAGCTGCGGATCGCCAGCACCGCAATGAACACGCAACCGATCACGTGCAGCCCGTCGAGCAGGCGATCGCTGACGAGCACGACGCCGAACACCATCAGCATCGCGCCCGCGATCATCACGAGGCTCGCGGCATTCGCGCCCACCGCGGTCAGCATGCCCTGGCGGAAACCGCGTCGCGCCACGGTGCCCGTCACGAGCATGACGACCGGGCCGGGCGTCGCGATGAGCAGCACGATCGCGGCAAGATAGGCGAACAGCAGCGGATAATGGAGTGACATGACAAAAAGTTGTTCTACCGTTTGACGTGCGAGCCGGTCACGGTGGCATCATGGAAGCCGGGCATGCCGAATTTCGCCTTTCCTGGAGTATCACGCGTCCGGGACACTGACGAAAAACGGAAAATCCTGCCGCATGACATGAGTTTTATTCATATTCGAAACCCATGAAGGCCAAACCGCTTCCCCCTGTCTACGCACTGCGCGCATTCGAAAGCGCCGCGCGCACCGGCTCGTTTACGCTGGCCGCCGAGGAACTGAGCCTGACGCAGAGCGCGGTCAGCAAGCACGTGAAGACGCTCGAGGCCTACTTCGGCCGGAAGCTGTTCGTCCGGCGCGGACCGAAGATGACCGTGACGGCGGAAGCGCACATCCTCGCGTCGGGCTTGCGGCGCGGCTTCCGGCAGGTCGAGGAAGCGTGCATGCTGTTCCAGACGCAGCGCGACGTGCTGCGGCTCAAGGCGCCGTCGACGCTCACGATGCGCTGGCTGCTCGACGCACTCGCCGCGTTTCGCGCCACGCGGCCGGCCTTCGAAGTGCAGATCGCGAGCGTGTGGATGGATGTCGATACCGTCGATTTCTTCAGCGAATCCTACGATTGCGCGATCCTGCTCGGCGCCGGCAGGTTCGGCGAAAGCACGCATTGCGTGAAGCTGTTCGACGAGTGGCTGATTCCGGTGTGCTCGCGCTCGACCGCGACGGTCGCACGAGCGAACCCGTCCGCGTGCGAGCTGATCCACCCGTCGCCCGACCGGCGCGACTGGCGCCGCTGGCTCCAGGGCAGCGGCCACGCTCTGGACGTCGACATCACGCGCGGGCAGGTGTTCGACATGCTCGAACAGGGGATGGCGGCGGCGATCGCCGGCCACGGGATTTCGATCGGCGACCTCGCGCTGTGCGCGAAGGCGATCGACGAGAAGCAGCTCGTGCTGCCGTTCAAGACGGCCGTCGGCACCGGCGACGCGTACTACCTCGTCTGGCCGGAAGACTCCGGCAAGGCCGCGCAGGTGCGCGAACTGCATGCGTTTCTGGCCGCCCGGATGCCGCGCCTCGCGCATCCGGGCGTCCGCTTCAACGGGGTGGGCTGAAACGCGCGGCCGGCCATCGCGCCGCCCCGTTCAACGGGGGCGACGGATCGCCAGCCGCGCATCGCGACGCCGCCCGCCGCAGGCAGGCGTGCGCCGGACGTCGTTATGCCTGCACGAACGCCAGCAGGTCGGCGTTCAGGACGTCCGCATTGACCGTCAGCATTCCGTGCGAATAACCCGGGTAGGTTTTCAGCGTGCCGTTCTTCAGCAGCTTGACCGACTTCAGCGCGGCATCCGCGATCGGTACGATCTGGTCGTCTTCACCGTGCAGCACGAGCGTCGGGACGGAAATCGACTTCAGGTCGTCGGTCTGGTCCGTTTCCGAGAACGCCTTGATGCCGTCGTAGTGCGCCTTCGCGCTGCCTTCCATACCCTGGCGCCACCAGTTGCGGATCACGCCCTGATGCACGGTTGCGCCTTCCCGGTTGAACCCGTAGAACGGGCCGCTCGGCACGTCGAGGAAGAACTGCGCGCGATTGTCGGCGAGCGCTTTCCGGAAACCGTCGAACACCTCGATCGGCAGGCCTTCGGGGTTCGATGCGGTTTTCAGCATCAGCGGCGGCACCGCGCTCACCAGCACGGCCTTCGCGACCCGGCCGGCCGGCTCGCCGTGCTTCGCGACATAGCGCGCGACTTCGCCGCCGCCGGTCGAATGACCGATATGCACCGCATTGCGCAGGTCGAGCGCCTCGACGACCGCGAAGGCATCCGCGGCGTAATGATCCATGTCGTGGCCGTCCGAGACCTGCGCCGAGCGGCCATGGCCGCGCCGGTCGTGCGCGATCACGCGATAGCCCTTCTGCACGAAGAAGAGCAACTGCGCATCCCAGTCATCGCTGGACAACGGCCAGCCATGGTGGAACACGATGGGCTGCGCATCCTTCGGGCCCCAGTCCTTGTAAAAGATCTCGACGTGATCCTTCGTGGTGACGTATGGCATCGCGATGACTCCTGTGAGGTGAATGAACGTGGCGCACTGGCCGACGACCATTATCGGGGATTATTGTGAAACCCGATTCGACGGTGACATGCCCGGGCCAATCATCCACCCGCAGGAAGCGAACGCGCCGTTTTGCCCCGCGCACCGCGCGCGTCAGCCGTCCGTCGAGACCGTCACGGCCTCCCACGCGCGGATTTCGTCGTCCAGCGCCGACAGCTTGTTGCGCACCAGCCGCAGCGCATCGCTGCCGAGCAACAAATGCGCGGGCGGGTGGTCGGCGCCGATGACGGCGAGCATCGCCCGCGCGGCCTTCGCGGGATCGCCCAACTGCTTGCCGCTCTTTTCCTCGCGCGCCTGGCGGATCGGGTCGAACAGCGCATCGTAGTCGGCGATCGAGCGCGGCGTGCGCGCCATCGAGCGGCCGGCCCAGTCGGTGCGGAACGATCCCGGCGCCACGGCCGTCACCGCGATGCCGAACGGCTCGAGCTCCTTGCCGAGCGATTCGGAAATGCCTTCCAGCGCAAATTTGCTGCCGCAGTAGTAGGCGATGCCCGGCATCGTGATGTGGCCGCCCATCGACGTGATGTTCAGGATGCGGCCGCGCCGGCGTTCGCGCATGAACGGCACGACCGCCTTCATCATCGCGACGGCGCCGAACACGTTGACGTCGAACTGCCGGCGCATCTCCGCGAGCGGCGCTTCTTCCATGATCCCTTCGTGCCCATAGCCCGCGTTGTTCACCAGCACGTCGATGGGCCCGACGTTCGCCTCGATGTCCGCGACGACGCCGTCGATGCGATCGAAGTCGGTCACGTCGAGCACGCGTGCGACCGCCGCGTGCGCGGACAGCGCCTCGAATTCCCGTGCCGCCTGCGCGCTGCGCACGGTGCCGACCACCGTGTGACCGGCCGCCAGCGCCTCCTGCGCCAGCGCGCGACCGAATCCGCTGCTGACGCCCGTGATGAGCATGATGTTGCCGGATGCCATGTGTGCTTCTCCCGAATGTCGATTGAAGCATGCATACTAGTCTGACGATCGATGTCGATTAAGCCAGATTCCGCTGATTTTCTTGCACAAAACTATGAGCGACGCCCCAACCTCCGCCCGATATCCGTCGCCGTCGCCGCGCGACCGGAAACGCCTGGTGACGCTGCTGCGCACGCTGGCGCCCGACGAAGGCTACAACCTGACGGCGCTGCCGAGCGTGCGCATCCTGCGCTCGAACCGCGCGCTGTCGCGCACGCCGGTGCTGTACGACCCCGGCATCGTGATCGTGTGCCAAGGCTCCAAGTGCGGCTACTTCGGCGGCGAGCGCTATCTGTACGACGAACACCATTACCTGGCCGTGTCGGTGCCCGTCCCGTTCAGCATGGAAACCGACGCCACGCCCGAGCGCCCGCTGCTCGCGCTGTACCTGCACCTCGATTTCACGCTGGCCGCCGAACTCGCCGCGCAGATCGACCGCGAAGGCAGCGCGGAACCCGTGCACGCACCGAGAAGCATGATGTCGACGCCGATGGACGAAGCGATGCACGCGTCGGTGCTGCGTTTCGTCGAGGCGATGCACCGGCCGCTCGACGCCGCGATACTCGGCCCGGCACTGCTGCGCGAACTGTATTTCCGCGTGCTCACCGGCGCCCAGGGCAGCGCGATGCGCAGCGCGCTGGCGATGCGCGGACAGTTCGGCCGGATCGGGCGGTCGTTACGCGTGATCCATGCCGACTACGCGCAGCCGCTCGACGTGTCGCGACTGGCCGACGCGGCCGGCATGAGCGTGCCGAGTTTTCACAGTCACTTCAAGGCGATCACGCAGGTGTCGCCGATGCAATACCTGAAGTCGACGCGCCTGCATCAGGCGCGCCTGTTGATGGTGCGTCAGGACCTGACGGCGGAGGCCGCCGGTTATGCGGTCGGTTATACGAGCCCGTCGCAGTTCAGCCGGGAATTCAAGCGTCTGTTCGGCCTGACGCCGGCAAAGGAGACGCGGCGCATGCGCGACAGCTTCGCGATTCCGGATGCATTCGACGATGCGGTGTTCGTGTCGTCGCATTGACCGGCGTCGATCACACCGGCATCCACACCCGGACCATCCTGTTTCGAAGCCGGATCATCACCCCCTCACCCGAGACTCACATGACGCCGTATGCCTTTCGCCTGTTGAATGTCTTCGCCGAATCGACGTTCGGCGGCAACCCGCTTTGCGTGTTCGACGACGCACGCGGCATGGACGACGCGACCATGCAGGCGCTGGCCGTGCAGTTCAACCTGTCGGAGACGACCTTCGTGCTGCCGTCGGCGCGTGCGCATGCGCGTGTCCGCATCTTCACGCCGGGCTACGAGATGGCTTTCGCGGGCCACCCGACGCTCGGCACCGCGCACGTCGTGCGCGACCTGCGCAAGACCGGCGATACGCTCGCACTCGAATTCAAGGCGGGCATCGTCGACGTCCACGCGCGCGACGACGTCTGGACCTTCACCGCGCCGCATGCGGGCATGCCGAACACGGCGCCGTGCGAGCTGTCCGATGCGCAGACGGCAGCGCTGCTGGGGCTCGCCGAGGACGATCTGCTCGCGCCGCCGAAGTGGGTCGACACCGGCGCCGATCAACTGCTGGTCGCGCTCAGGGATCCCGCCGCCGTGCGGCGCGCGCAGCCCGACAGCGCCTGCCTGGACATCTGGCCTCGCAGCAGGCTCGGGCGCAGGACCGCATACGTGTTCGCGTTCGACGCCGAGCGCCCGGGGACGGTCGTGTCGCGCTACTTCTTCGTGAAACAGGGCGGCGGCGTGTCGGAAGATCCGGGCACCGGGTCGGCCTGTGCGAATCTCGGCGGCTGGTTGCTTGCCGCCGGACACGATCTGCCCGCCGCGTTTCTGGTCGAACAGGGCGACGCCGTCGGCCGGCCTTGCCGGCTGCGGCTGTCGATCGGCGCAACGGGCGACATAGGCGTCGGCGGACGCGTGATCGAAATCGGCCGCGGCGTCGTCAACCTATGACACACGCGCGCCGGGTGTCGCCTTCGTTCATCGTGCCCCTACCCGCCACACCGTCACTTCGTGCAGCGTCTCGCCCGGCTTGAGTACCGTCGTCGGGAACGCCGGATGGTTCGGCGAGTCGGGAAAATGCTCGGCTTCCAGCGCGAACGCATCGGTTTGCCGGTAAAGCGTTCCGCCCTTGCCCGCGACGCTGCCGTTCAACCCGTTGGACGTGTAGAACTGCAGCCCCGGCTGGGTCGTGTACAACTCGAGGAAACGCCCCGACGCCGGGTCGTAAGCGCGCGCGGCAAACGCCGGTGCCGGCTGGCCGCCCTGGTCGAGCACCCAGTTCTGGTCGTAGCCGTGCGCGATCATGAGCTGCGGATCCGCGTCGCGCAGACGCGCGCCGATCGGCGTCAACTGGCGCAGGTCCATCGGCGTGCCCGCGACGCTCGCCAGTTGCCCGGTCGGAATCGACGTGGCGTCGGTCGGCGTGAAGCGCGATGCGGCGATCTCGATCAGTTGCCGCTCGACGCTGCCGCCGGCCTGCCCCGCCAGGTTGAAGTAGCTGTGGTTGGTCAGGTTGACGACCGTGTCCTTGTCGGTCGTTGCGCGATAGTCGATGCGAATGACGTTGTCGGGCGTCAATGTGTAGGTCACGTCCGTCGTCAACGTACCGGGGAAACCGTTCTCGCCGTCGGGGCTCACGTAGCGCAGCGTGACGCTCGAACCGTCCGCGTCGCTCCGCGTACCGGTGACCGTCCACACCTTCGCGTCGAAACTGTCGGGGCCGCCGTGCAGCGTGTTCGGCCCGTCGTTGACCGGCAGCTTCCACGTGCCGCCGCCGAGCGCGAAACGCCCGCCGGCAATCCGGTTCGCATAACGGCCGATCAGCGCGCCGAAATGGATGTTGCCGTTGTGGGCCTCGTAATCGCGCAGCGAATCGAAGCCGAGCACGATGTCGGCGACGTGACCCGACCGGTCCGGCACGTCGAGCGCGGTCACGATGCCGCCGTACGTGATGATCTTCAACGTCACGCCGCGCGGGTTCGCGAGCGTGTACTGGGCCACCGGCTGCCCGGCGGCGGTCTTTCCGTAATCGGCGCGGCGGATCGATACGTCGGGCGCCGCCGAGGCGATACCGGCATGGAACCCGATCGTTGCGACCGCACAGATCGCGATCAGCGGGTGTGGTCGTTTCATGGAAGCCTCCGAAGCGTTGCGACGGGCGGCTGCGCGCAAGCTGCGTGCCCGCACGCCGCCGGGCGACAGGCGGAACCGGTCTCGTCTCGGGGATCCGAACACGGCGCCGCGCCATCGCACGCGCATGATCGCACGGAAGCGCATCGATACGGCGGCACGTCCGGCTCGCACGCACCGGATACGGCGCGGCGCACGGCAGGCTGAAACGTCGGTGTCGAGCCGGCGCCGATGTCCGCACCGCTCAGGAGTAGCCGGTCAGCGCGCCACCGCTTCCGTATTCCGGACGCTGCCCAGAAACCGCGTCAGCTCCACCGTCTGCGGCCGCTCGAAGATCTCTTCGGCCGTCCCGGTTTCCCACACCCGGCCCTGGTGCATGAACACGATCCGGTCGCTCACCGCGCGCGCGAAGTTCATCTCGTGCGTGACCATGATCAGCGTCATGTCCTCGCGCGCGAGTTGCTCGACGACGCCCAGCACCTCGCCGACGAGCTCGGGATCGAGCGCGGACGTGATCTCGTCGCACAGCAGCACGCTCGGTTTCATCGCGAGCGCCCGCGCGATCGCCACGCGCTGCTGCTGGCCACCCGACAGCTGTTCCGGAAACGCGTCGAACTTGTCGCCAAGGCCTACGCGCTCGAGCATCAATTCCGCGATCGCGCGCGCCTGCTGGCGATGCGCCTTCTTCACGACCGATTGCGCGAGCATCACGTTCTGTCCGGCGCTCAGGTGCGGAAACAGGTTGTACTGCTGGAACACCATCCCGACCTTGAGCCGCAGCGCGCGCAGGTCGGCGTGCCGCGCATCGACACGCTCGCCGTCGACCGAGATCGTGCCCGCGTCGATGCTCTCGAGCCCGTTGAGCGTGCGCAGCAGCGTGCTCTTGCCGGAGCCGCTGCGGCCGATGATCGAGACGACCTGCCCGCGCTCGACGGAGAAATCGATGCCCTTGAGCACATGATGGGTACCGAAGTTCTTTTCGAGACCACGGGTTTCAACGAGCGACATGCCATCTCCTTTGCAACGTGCGCGCATAACGGGTAAGCGGGTAACAGAGCGCGAAATAGATCAGTGCGACGAGCCCGTACACGACGAACGGCCGGAACGTCGCGTTCGAGATCGCGATGCCGACCTTGGTCAGCTCGGTGAAGCCGATGATCGACACCAGCGCCGTATCCTTCACGGCCTGCACGCCGAAGCCGACCGTCGGCGCGATCGCGATGCGTGCGGCCTGCGGAAGGATCACGTGACGCAACTGCTCGACATAACTCATGGCCAGGCTCGCCGAGGCCTCCCACTGCCCTTTCGGCACCGCCTCGACGCAGCCGCGCCAGATTTCGGCGAGATACGCACTGGTGAAGAACGTGAGCCCGGCCGTGGCCGCGACCCACGGCGGCACGTCGAGCCCGACGAGCGGCAGGCCGAAGAACACGATGAACAGCTGCATCAGCAACGGGGTGCCCTGGAATACCTCGATGTACAGCTTCGCACTGCCACGCAACACCGGCGAACCCGACACGCGCATCACGAGCACCCCGAGGCCGACCAGGCCGCCGGACAGGAACGACACGATCGACAGCACGATCGTCCAGCGCGCGGCCAGCAGCAGGTTGGCGAGAATCTGCCCGAACGTGAAATCGATCATCGCGCACCTCGCACACGACGGGAGAACAGGCGGCGCCCCATCGAACCGAGCGCGCCGCGCAGCAGCAGCGCCATCGCCAGGTACGCGAGCGTGATGACGAAATACGTCTCGAATGCGCGGAAGTTGCGCGATTGAATGTAGCCCGCCGCATAGGTCAGGTCGGCCACCGAGACCTGCGACACGACCGCCGAACCGAGCATCGTGATCACGATCTGGCTCGAGAGCGCGGGAAACACCTTGGCGAGCGCCTGCGGCAGCACGACGTGGCGCAGCATCTGCGCGCGCGACATCGCAAGCGCGGACGCCGCCTCGAGATGCCCGTTCGGGACGGCGGCGACGCCCGCGCGCACGATCTCGACCGAGTACGCGCCGAGATTGAGCGTCATCGCGAGAATCGCGGCCGTGTATTCGTCGATGTGCACGCCGAGCGCGGGCAATCCGAAGAAGATGAAGAACAGCTGGACGACGAACGGCGTATTGCGGATCGCCTCGACGTACGCGCCGATCAGCGGGCGCAGCCGCACGACCACCGGCGCGTCGACGCTGTACGCGGCCGCGCCGAGCACGCCGATCGCCACGCCGAGCACGGTCGCGACCGCGGTCAGCGCGAGCGTGATCGCCGCGCCGCTCGCGAACACGCCGGCGTATTCGGCGAGATCGCCGAATTGAAGCTGGTAGCTCATGACGATTGAGTAAGTTCAGGTTCGGACAACGACACCCGCCGCGCCGGCGGCGCCGGCCGCGGCGGTGTATCAGGCAACACGGCGATCCGTCACAGCCCCGCCGGCAACGGCTGGCCGAGCCATTTCCGCGACATCGCGCCCAGCGTGCCGTCCTGCTTCGCATGCGTGATCGCATCGTCGATCTTCGCGAGCAGGCGCGGCTCGTTCTTGTTGACGCCGACGAAGCACGGCGAATTCTTGATCACGAACTTGACCTCGGGCCGGCGCGGCGGATTCTTCGCGAGAATGGCCGCCGCGACGATGTTGCCGGCGGCGATCAGCTGCACTTGCCCCGACAGGAACGCCTGGATCGTCGCGTTGTTGTCCTCGAAGCGCTTGATCGTCGCGTTCGGCGCAAGCTGCGTCAGCGCGATCTCCTCGAGCGCGCCGCGCGTGGCGCCGACCGTCTTGCCGGTCAGGTCGGCGGGCCCGCTCACCTTCACGTCAGCCGGCCCGAACACGCCCTGGAAGTACGGCGCGTACGCGGTCGAGAAGTCGATGACCTTCTCGCGCTCGGGCGTCTTGCCGAGCGACGAGATCACCATGTCGACCTTGTTGGTCGTCAGGTACGGAATCCGGTTCGCGCTGTTCACGGGCACCAGCTTCAGCTTCACGCCGAGCGATTTGGCGAGCAGCTCGGCCATGTCGATGTCGTAGCCCTGCGGCTGCATGTCCGTGCCGACCGAGCCGAACGGCGGATAGTCTTCGGGCACCGCCACGCGCAGTGCGCCGTTTTTCGCGATGGTGTCGAGCGCGTCGGCATGTGCCGGTGCAGCGGCGAACAGCGCCATCACGGGTGCGGCGATCAGCGCAGCCAGCCAGGTGCGTCGGGGGAACGGTCGAGTCGTCGGGCTCACGGTGAATCTTCCTTGTCTGGTATGTCGTCGGGCAGCGCGCAACCGTTGCGCGGCCGATGCAACTCCAGCAAAAACCGGGCCATTGCCGTGAAACGCTTGCCGTGCCGGCACGAGCGGGAAATGCCGGCAACCCGCATTCCTCATTTCGGTGCATGAGTCGGCATCGGCGACAGCCGTTGCCCCCGCAGTGCGCGCGGGCGCACCAAATTACCTAACCGGTTCATCCGGGAAACACGACCGCCGTGCATGCGCGGTGCCGGCCGGCGCGTTTTGCGGCGCGATCGTCGTGGCCCATATGCACGGATTCGAACAGGTTCAGTCCAAATTTGCATTCCGTTTGTGACGGGAATTACGGCCGAATACGTTCGCGACATACCGTGCGTTTCGCCGCGATCGGCAAATCGCAAGCAGGACGGGCGCGCCTGATTCCGCGCCCGGGTTCTCCGGTACGAGTCGTTCCCGATCGTCCCGCGATCGGGACGAATGCAATCACTTCAGAGCACGAGGACGCAATCATGGCATCGCTTCCGGAACCGTCGACAACGGGCGAAACCAACAAACGCAGCTGGCTCGAATCGCACGAAGCCGGCTATCACAAGACCCTCGGCAATCGACAGGTACAGATGATCGCGATCGGCGGGGCCATCGGCACCGGTCTGTTCCTCGGCGCCGGCGGCCGTCTGCAGGCCGCCGGACCGTCGCTCGCGATCGTCTACCTGGTATGCGGCGCGTTCTCGTTCCTGATCCTGCGCGCGCTCGGCGAACTCGTGATGCATCGCCCCAGCAGCGGCAGCTTCGTGTCGTACGCGCGCGAATTCCTCGGCGAGAAGGCGTCGTTCGTCGCAGGCTGGATGTACTTCCTGAACTGGGCGATGACCGGCATCGTCGACATCACCGCCGTCGCGCTGTACATGCATTACTGGGCGCCGTTCGCGGCCGTGCCGCAGTGGATCTTCGCGCTCGTCGCGCTCTGCATCGTCGCGACGATGAACCTGATCGGCGTGAAGTGGTTCGCCGAGATGGAGTTCTGGTTCGCGCTGATCAAGGTCGCCGCGATCGTATTGTTTCTCGCGATCGGCTCCGTGCTCCTCGGCACGGGCGTGCCGGTGGCCGGCCACGATACCGGCATGCATCTGATCACCGACAACGGCGGGTTCTTTCCGCACGGACTGATGCCGGCGCTGGTGCTGGTGCAGGGCGTGGTGTTCGCGTTCGCGGGCGTCGAACTGGTCGGCACGGCGGCCGGCGAGTGCAAGGATGCGCGCAAGGTGCTGCCGCGCGCGATCAACAACGTGATCTGGCGCATCGCGATCTTCTACGTCGCCTCGGTCGTTCTGCTGGTCTGCCTGCTGCCGTGGAGTGCGTACAAGGCGGGCCAGAGCCCGTTCGTCACGTTCTTCGGCGCGCTCGGCGTGCCGGGCATCGGCTCGGTGATGAACCTGGTGGTGCTGACGGCGGCGCTGTCAAGCCTCAACTCGGGCCTCTATTCGACCGGGCGCGTGTTGCGTTCGCTGTCGATGGGCGGCTCGGCTCCCGCATTCCTCGGACGAATGAGCGCGCAATCCGTGCCGTACGCGGGCATTCTGGTGACCGTCGCGATCTATGTGGTTGGCGTCCTGCTCAACTATCTCGTGCCGTCGAACGTGTTCGAGATCGTCCTGAACATCGCGTCGCTCGGCATCATCAGCACGTGGGGCTTCATCGTCGTGTGCCAGATGAAGTTCCGCGCCGCGGTCAGGCGCGGCGAGGTGGACGACGTGTCGTTCAGGATGCCCGGCGCGCCCGTGACGTCGTGGCTCACGCTGCTGTTCCTGCTCGGCGTGCTGGTGTTGATGGCATTCGACTATCCGAACGGCACCTGGACGATCGCCTCGATCCCGCTGGTCGCGCTGCTGCTCGTGGCCGGCTGGAAATGGCTGAGCAGCCGCGCACGCCGCGGGTTGCTCAAACCGACCATCCCGTCGGTCACGCTGACCCAGCAAGTACTCGAAAAAGGCAACGACTGAGCCGACGCGCAATTGGCGGACGGCCTGAGGCCGACGCAGGCCGCCTCGCAGAACAAGAGACAATTCAATGGCACCGTTTGACGAAATGCTTGCGGGCGATCTGGTTCGCCCGCCCTACTCGCGAGTCAAGGCATGGCTCGACACGCAGAATCCCGCGAGCCTCGCCCAGAAAGCCCACGACGCGGAAGGCGTGTTCCGCAAGACGGGCATCACGTTCGCCGTCTACGGCGACGCGGAGGCCGCCG
>NZ_JBVVNQ010000035.1:0-31574 GCF_055810675.1 Burkholderia sp. YHN3-13
TCGCGAAGTCGCAGCCGATCGCGGCGTGCATGGTGATGCCGAACTTCCAGAACCCGCTCGGGTTCCAGATGCCCGACGAGCGCAAGCGCGAACTGGTTGAGTTTGCAACGAAAACCGGCATGCCGATCATCGAGAACGGCGTGTACAACGAGCTGTATTTCGGCGATACGCATCCGAGTTCGCTGAAGTCCTACGACCGGACCGGGATCGTGCTGCATTGCTCGTCGTTCTCGAAGAGCCTGACGGCCGCGTACCGGATCGGCTGGGCGTTGCCGGGCCGCTATCGCGATCAGGTCGAGAAGCTGAAGTTCCTGAACACGCTCGCGACGCCGTCGCTGCCGCAGCTGGCGATCGCGGAGTTTCTCGAACGCGACGGCTACGAGCATCACCTGCGGCGCTTGCGCAAGGCGTATGCGCAGCAGGCGAACCTGATGCGGGCGATGGTGTCGCGGTTCTTCCCGGAGGGCACGCGCATCTCGAGCCCGGCGGGCGGGTACGTGCTGTGGGTCGAGCTGCCCGCGCAGGTCGACGCGATGCGGCTGTACCAGCTCGCGCTGGAGCAGGGCATCACGATCGGCCCCGGCTACATGTTCTCGATCACCGACAACTACCGGAACTTCATCCGCTTGAACTACAGCAGCCCGTGGTCGCCGGAGATCGAGCAGGCGGTGATCGCGGTCGGGAAGCTGGCCGCCGCGTGCATGCGGTGAACGGGCGGGCGAGGTGGAACGCGGGCGTCGGTATCCGCCGCGCGGCGATTCGCGTCGTTCAAGCCCAGCCGGCTTCCGAAAACGACCGTGCGGCCGATCGCAGCCAACTGCAGAAGGCGTCGACTGGCGGCCGTGCGGTTGCCGCGCGTGTCGTCAGCAGGTGGTAGCTGTAGGGACCCTGTACCGGCTTGCCCGGCGCCATGGCCAACAGCCCCTGCCTGACCGCATCGGCGGCGAGGACGTCCGACGCCACCGCCACGCCTTGGCCCGCGATCGCGGCATCGAGCGTGAGATAGGTGTGCGAGAAGCTCGGGCCCTGTCGCAAACGGGTCGCGCTCGCGTGTACGTTCTGCATGCGGCACCAGCGCACCCAGTCCACCTGCTCCGGAATGCGGGCCTCGTATTCGTCATGCAGCAAGGTTGCCCGCAAGATATCGTCCACGGTGTGCAACGCCCGGCACACCAGAGGTTGACCGACCGCCAGGAACGTCTCCGACATCAGTTTTTCCGCGACGAGCCCCGGATAGGGGCCCGAGCCCAGCCGGATCGCCACGTCCACCCGCTCGCGGCTGAAGTCGACGGCGGGCACCGAGGCCAGCAAGCGCACCTCGATGTCGGGATGCAGCCGCCTGAACTCACCCAGGCGCGGCATCAGCCAGCGGGTCACGAACGATGGCATCGCGGTGACCGTCACCTCCGGGGCGTCCGCGGCCTGGCGGATGCCGAGCGACGCGCGTTCGAGCTCGTCCATCAAGCGCTCGATTTCCAGGAAGTACCGCCGTCCGATGTCCGTCAACTGGACGGACCGGGCGCCGCGCATGAACAGCGGCGTTCCCAGCCATTCCTCCAGCAGCCGTACCTGATGCCCTACCGCACCGGACGTGACGCATAGCTCTTCACCCGCCCGGGCGAAGCCGCCATGGCGCGCCGCCGCCTCGAATGCACGCACGGAGAGCAGGGGTGGAAGTTGTCGTGCCATGACTCAGTTAAATTGAGGCTAAGTGTCGAAACGTTTGATTTGTTGTGCGAGAAATGCGTGCTTAATCTATCGGCCTCACATCACGAGGCTCAGAAATAGTGAGCTATGACATTTCCGGAGTCAACATGGATCTACGCATTCACGGCGAGTCGGATCGCGCGCTCGCGCCGTCGTTTCGAAAGGTGCTCGTTCCCTGGGCGGTCCAGGGCGGACTCAACCCGCCGGTCATCACGCATGCGCAGGGATGCTACTTCCACGATGCGAACGGCAAGCGCTATCTGGACCTCACCAGCGGTTATGTCGCGGTGTCGTTGGGCCATGGCCATCCGAAGGTCGTCCAGGCGATCCAGGCACAGGCCGAGCGCATGTGCTGGGTCGCATCCAGCTACTTCAACGACGTGCGTGCCGAATACGCTGGACTCCTGAACAGTGTTTCGCCGTGGCCGGAAGGACTGCGTGTGCATTTCACGTGCGGCGGAGCCGAGGCGAACGATGACGCGGTGAAGATCGCCCGGCTGGTGACAGGCAGGCCCAAGGTGCTGACTGCCCATCGGTCGTATCACGGCAGCACCATCGGCGCGAGCGCGATGACGGGCGTGGACCGCTGGCGCGATCCTTTCCCGGCGCTCCCGGGCATGGTGAAGTTCTTTGCACCGTATCCGTACCGCAGCCCCTTTTACACGTCGGATCCGGTCGAGGAGACGCGCCGTGCCCTCGATCACCTTGCGCGCGTCCTGTCGCACGAAGGCGCGCAAAACGTCGCCGCGATCCTGATGGAGCCGATGACCGGGTCCAGCGGTGTGGTCGTCTACCCACCGGGCTACCTCGAAGGCGTTCGCAACCTGTGCGACCGGCACGGCATCCTGCTGATCTTCGACGAGATCATGACGGGCTTCGGGCGCACGGGGGCATTGTTCTGCGCCGAACGTGTCGGCGTATTGCCGGACCTGATTTCGTTCGCCAAGGGGGCCAGCTCTTCGTATACACCCCTCGGCGGTGTCCTGGTGCGCGAAGGCGTGGCCCGCCACTTCGATACCGAACTCTTCGACGTGGGCCACACGCACGCGGGCCACGTGCTGGCGGTCGCCGGCGGGCTCGCCGCGCTGAAGGTCTATCTGGAAGAGGGTTTGTTCGACCGGGCGCGCGAGATCGAAGGCTGGTTGCGCGACGGTCTCGGCGATCTCGCAGACCGTCATCCGTCGATCGGGGACGTGCGGGGCATGGGCGCCCAGTTCGGCATCGAGCTGGTGCGCGACCGGGACACGCGCGAGCCGCTCGTCGAGTGGCACCACCCGGCGGGATCGGCGCCGATGCGGGCGTTCTATGGCGAGCTGCTGAAGCGCGGCGTCCACGCGTACGGGCGCTACAACGTGGTGATCGTGACGCCGCCGCTGGTCATCTCGCGCACGGAGCTGAACGAGGGGCTGGACGCGCTCGACGCGGCGCTGACGGTGCTGGAGGCTGCCCGATGAGCGACGAGGACATCCTGTATCGCGAGGCGCGCGGCGTGGCGACCGTCACGATCGACCGCCCGTCGGTGTACAACGCGTTCCGGGCCAGGACGGTCGAGGATCGCCGTCGAAACGGGCGGCGTGCGTGGTGAGCTCACCCACCCGTCACCGGCGGAAAGAACGCGACCTCGCTATCCTCCCGCACGACGAATTCCCCGGTCACCATTTCGAGGTTCACGGCGGCCCGCACGGGGCGGTCCATCCGCAGTGCGTCCGCGCTGCGCGCGTCGCGCGCGGCCAGCGTGCCGCGCAGCGCGTCGACGGTGAGTTCGCGCGCATCGATCTCGACGGTTTCCTCGTCGAGCGCCAGTTGTTCGCGAATGCTTGCGAAATATTTGATCTTCAGTTTCATTGCGATGTCTCGAGCAGGAGCGGCGGAATCGGAAAGCGCGAAGCGGACGCGGTCAGCCCCAGCGCCGCATCGCGTGGTCGTCGTGGGCCTTCGCCTCGACCCAGCCGGATTCGCCGTCGTGCCGGATCTCCTTCTTCCAGAACGGTGCGTGGGTTTTCAGGAAATCCATCAGGAATTCGCACGCGTCGAACGCGGATGCGCGATGCGCGGCGGCCACGACGACCAGCACGACCGGCTGGCCGAGCGGAATGCGGCCGACGCGGTGCACGATCCTGACCGCTTCGAGCCGCCAGCGTGCCGTGGCCTCCTCGACGATGCTCCACAGTGCCTGCCCGGTCATCGTCGGGTAGTGCTCGACTTCCAGCGCGACGACGTCGTCGACGTCGCCTTCCTTGCGCACGACCCCGAGAAAATTCACGACCGCCCCGACATTCGGATTGCGAACGATCGGTGCAAGCTCCGAGCCCGCGTCGATCGGCGCATGCTGCACGCGTACTTCGAAGCCGGCGGCAATGGCGGGCGCCGGTTCGGGAGGCGGGTCGGTCGCGTCGGCGGGCGGCGGGGCGCTGCCGGCTGGCAGCGGATCGTCCGGCAGCCCGGCGCGGGATTCGGTGAAGGTCGTCATGACAGGTTCTCCAGTGGGCGGCGCATCCTGTATCGCGCGGCGGCCCGTCAGCCGCCGACGAGCGACATGCGCACGGTCGGATAGGTCTTGCCCGGCGCGCGGGCCGGCCGCGCGGCCCGGTGCTCGGAATAGCGGTCGTCGCGCCGCGTCCAGCGATCGCGCACGGCGGCCGCGAGGTCGGCGGTCGATGCCGCATCGTCGAGCCACGGCCGCAGGTCGGTGCCCTGCGTCGCGAACAGGCACGTATAGAGCTGCCCGTCGGCGGACACGCGGGCGCGCGAGCAGGTGCCGCAGAACGGATGCGACACGCTCGCGATGAAGCCGACTTCGCCCGCACCGTCGATGTGCGCGCAACGGATCGCGGTCGCGTCGTGCCCCGGTTCGCCGACGAGCACGAGCGGATAGTGTTGTTCGATCAGTTCGCGCATGCGCGCGGCCGGCACGACCTTGTCGCCGGACCAGAAGCTCGCGCCGCCGACGTCCATGTATTCGATGAAGCGCACGGCCACGCCCGACTGCCGGAAGTGGCGCACGAGCGGCAGGATCTGGTCGTCGTTCACGCCGCGCTCGATCACCGCGTTGACCTTGACCGGCGCGAGCCCGGCAGCATGCGCGGCTTCGATGCCGGCCAGCACGCGCGACACGGGCACGTCGGCGTCGCTCATCCGGCGGAATACGGCGTCGTCGAGCGCGTCGAGGCTCACGGTCACGCGCGACAATCCGGCGTCGCGCAGCGCGCGTGCCTTCGCGGCGAGCAGCGAACCGTTGGTCGTCAGCGCGATTTCGACGGGATTGCCGTCGACGGTCGTCAGCGCGGCGAGCCGTTCGATCAGTGCCTCGAGGTTGCGGCGCAGCAGCGGCTCGCCGCCCGTGATGCGGATCTTCTCGACGCCGAGCGACGTGAACGCACGTGCGATCTTTTCCAGTTGCGCGAACGACAGGCGCTCGGACGACGGCATGAACGCATAGTCCGAACCGAAGCTTTCGCGCGGCATGCAGTAGCCGCAGCGGAAGTTGCATTGGTCGATCACGGACAGGCGCAAGTCGCGCAGCGGGCGTCCGAGCGTGTCGGACGGGCGGGGAAAGGCGCCGGGCGCTGCGCCGCCGGATGATGCGGCGGCGGCCGGCGCGGCTGAAACGATGGCGTTCACGATCGGTTCGTCGGCCTGCATGAAGTAAGCGGAGGGGCGTCGCCGGTCGGCCGTGCGTGTACCGACGTGTCGGCGCACAGGTCGTGACGAGCCTCAGCGTGAGCATAGTCCGCCGGGTTGGGCCGGCAGAGGCACAATCGCGCCCGAATTGCAGGAATACAGTTCGCCGTGCGGCGGGCGCGGCGCATGGGTCGCATCGGGCGCGTGATGGGCGTCGCGCTCATGCGAGCCACGGCGCGAATTCGTAATACGGTACCGCGTCGCCGCGCGCGATGGCCCGCCCGGCCGGCAGTCGTGCGAGCCCGCTCGCCTGCACGAGCGACTGCAGCGTGCCGGCGCCTTGCTGGCGCAGCGTATCGAGCACGGGCGCGCCAGCGGCACCGACCGTGCAGCGCACCCGTACGAAGCGTTCGCGCTGCGCATCCGGCTCGAAGTCCGTGTCGATCGGCAGCGCCGGCACGGCCTGCAGGCGCGCGTCGCGCCCCTGCAGGCAGCGGATCAGCGGCGCGACGAACAGCGCGAACGCGGTCATGGCAGCCCCCGGATTGCCGGGCAGCAACACCACGGGCCGCGTGTCGAGCCGCGCAAGCGCGACCGGCTTGCCGGGCTTCATCCGCACACCGGTGACGATGAACGATGCGTCGAGCGCGGTCAGTGCGGGGCGCAGCAGATCCTTGTCGCCGACCGATGCGCCGCCGACGCAGATCACCAGGTCGCAACCCGCATGCAGGTCGCGCAACGCACGATCGACGGCCGCCGCCGTATCGGCCGCATGCACGTTCATCGCGACGCTGGCACCGGTGCCCGACACGAGTGCGGCGAGCATCGGCGCATTGCTGTTGTAGATCTGCTGCGGCGCGCGCGGCTGGCCGCATGCGACGAGTTCGTCGCCGGTCGTCAGGATGCCGACGCGCAGCGCCGGGCGCACATCGATGCGCGCGAAACCTTGTGCGGCCGCCACGCCGACGTGCATCGCGCCCAGCCGCGCGCCGGCCGGCACGAGCAGGTCGCCGGTACGCACTTCCTCGCCCCGGCGGCGGATGTGCGATCCGGTGCGCGGTGGGGCATCGAACGCGACCCAGCCGTCCCGTTCGTGCGCGTGCTCCTGCATCACGACGGTGTCGGCGCCGGGCGGGATCAGGCTGCCGGTGAAGACGCGCGCAGCCGTGCGGGCGGCCAGCGGCATCGGCGTGTCGCCCGCATAGCAGCGTTGCGCGACGCGCAGCGGCTCGCCAGGCGAGACGTCCGCGTGACGCACGGCATAACCGTCCATCGCGCTCTGGTCGGCCGGCGGCTGGTCGAGCACGGCGGTCAGCGGCACGGCCAGCACATGGCCGGCCGCTTCGGCGACCGGCAGCGAGGCGCTCGCCGCAAGCGGCGCAAATGCGCCGGCGAATTGCTGCTGCGCGGTATCGAAATCGAACAGGTGTTTCATGACGAGTGGGCCGGGTGCGCGGGCGCAAGCGCCGGTTGATCGGGGTGAACGGCGTCGGGCGACACGTATTCGACGAAGCCGTCGTTGCGGCAGAAGCCGAGCAGGCGCACGCCGGCTTCGCGAGCGACGTCGATCGCCAGCGACGTCGGCGCCGAGATCGTCGCGATCATCGGGATGCCGACCCGCGCGGCCTTGCGTACCAGCTCGTAGCTCGCGCGGCTCGACAGGAACACGAAGCCCGCGCCAAGGTCGGCGCGGCGCCGCGCGAGATGCCCGATCAGCTTGTCGAGCGCGTTGTGGCGGCCGACGTCCTCGAACACGGCGCGCACGGCGCCGTCGCGGTCGCACCACGCGGCCGCGTGGATGCCGCCCGTCTCGCGCATCAGCGTCTGGTGGGCCGGCAGCGTGCGCGCGGCGCGTGCAATCGCGTCGGCGCCGATGCCGGCAGCCGCGCCGGCGGCCGCGATGCGCGGCGGGTGCAGGTCGAGCTGCGCGATGCTTTCGATCCCGCAGACGCCACAACCGGTGCGGCCGGCCAGCGCGCGCCGGTGCGCCTTCAGCGCCATGAACGCCTGCTGCGACACGGTGAGCCGCACCTCGGCGCTGCCGGGGCGACATTCGCTTTCGATGTCGAAGACGTCCGACGCACGCTCGACGATGCCTTCGCTCAGCGCGAAGCCGAGGCCGAACGCATCGAGGTCGATCGGCGTCGCCATCATGACCGTATGCGAGATGCCGTTGAACACGAGTGCAACCGGCGTTTCGTCGACGACGCGATCGACGGTGTCGCGCGTTTCGCCGGCACGATGGCGCATCACCTGACACGCGGTGCTGCCGGTCGGATCGTCGATGGGGGGGCGGGACGCCATGCGGGTTTCTCCAGTCGGATCGTCCGGCGTGTACGCCGGACGACGGGAATCGGTGCTGCCGGGCGGGCGCCGGGGGCGGCGCACTACCGCGCCGGGCAGGCGTTGCATAACATGTTAAGTGGAGTGAACAGCGCGCCGGAGACACAGCGCCGCCACGCGGAAAGCAGTACAGCTGACCATCCCGCAGGCACGAAATGTGTTTTCCGTGCACACATCTTCGGCGACGGAAGCAGCACAGTTTCAGCGCACGTTCGAGTGATTGCGAGTATCGTGGCAAACGCGATATCGTCACTCACGCTTCGATGCCGTGCGAGGGTCCGTTGACGTTCGCATGTGTAGTCGCCAAGCCGTCGCGCGATTTCCTGCTTCGGGCGTACGTCCTCACAACCACGAGCAAATTACGGTCATGGAAATCTTCGATGCATTCCATCTCGCCCGATTGCAATTCGCATTCACGGTGTCGTTCCACATCGTGTTTCCCGCGATCAGCATCGGCATGGCGAGCTTCCTGGCGGTGCTGGAATGGCGTTATCTCGTCACCGGCGACGCCGCCTACAAATCCATGTTCCAGTTCTGGTCGAAGATCTTCGCGATCGGCTTCGGGATGGGCGTGGTCTCCGGCGTCGTGATGGCGTACGAGTTCGGCACCAACTGGGCCGGCTTTTCGCGCGTCGCGGGCAACATCACGGGGCCGCTGCTCACGTATGAAGTGCTGACTGCGTTCTTCCTCGAGGCCGGCTTCCTCGGCGTGATGCTGTTCGGCTGGCAGCGCGTCAGCCCGCGTGCGCACTTCTTCGCTACGCTGATGGTCGCGGTCGGCACGCTGATCTCGACGTTCTGGATCCTCGCGTCGAACAGCTTCATGCAGACGCCGCAGGGCTACAAGATCGAAAACGGCCTGGTCGTGCCGGTCGACTGGTTCAAGATCGTCTTCAACCCGTCGTTCCCGTACCGTCTCGTGCACATGACGATCGCGGCGTTCATCGTCGCGGGTTTCATCGTCGCCGCGTGCGGCGCGTGGCACCTGCTGAAGGGCCGTCGCGACGAGCCGGTGAAGCGCAGCTTCTCGATGGCGCTGTGGATGCTGCTGGTGCTCGCGCCGATCCAGATCGTCGTCGGCGACGCGCACGGGCTGAACACGCGCGAATACCAGCCGGCGAAGATTGCGGCGATCGAAGGGCTGTGGGAAACCGAGAAGGGCGGCACCGCGCTGAACCTCGTCGGGCTGCCCGACATGCAGGCCGAAACCACGCGCTATGCGATCCAGGTGCCGCACCTCGGCAGCCTGATCCTCACGCACAGCTGGGATGGCGAGATTCGCGGGCTGAAGGAATTCCCGCCGCAGGACCGCCCGTATTCGCCGATCATCTTCTGGACGTTCCGGATCATGGCCGGCCTCGGGATGCTGATGCTGCTCACCGCGCTGCTCGGGCTGCTGCTGAGAAAGGGCGGGCGCCTCTATGAGACGCGCTGGTTCCAGTGGTTCGTGGTGGCGATGGGGCCGTCGGGCATCGTCGCGCTGCTGGCCGGCTGGATCACGACCGAGGTCGGGCGGCAGCCGTGGACCGTCTATGGCGTACTACGCACCATCGACTCGGTCTCCCCGCTCAACGCTCAGCAGGTCGGCGTGTCGCTGCTGGTCTTCGTGGTCGTGTATTTCCTGGTATTCGGAACAGGTATCTACTACATGATGAAACTGATGAGGCGCGGGCCGGCGGCCCAGGCCGGGTACATCGAGCTGCACCGGCATCCGGGGCTGCGCAAGAGCGCGCTGTCCACGCCGCTGAACGTCACCGAAGCGGAGTAAGCCATGCACATCGATCTTCCTGTCGTGTGGGCCGCGATCATCGGCCTCGGCGTATTCATCTACGTGATGCTGGACGGTTTCGATCTCGGGATCGGCCTGCTGTTTCCGTTCTTCGACGCGAAGGCCGAGCGCCAGGTGATGCTCGACACCGTCGCGCCGGTGTGGGACGGCAACGAGACGTTCCTCGTGCTCGGCGGCGCGGGCCTCTATGGCGCGTTCCCGGTCGTGTATTCGACGCTGCTGCCGGCGAACTACCTGCCGCTGGTGCTGATGCTGGTCGGCCTGATTTTCCGGGGCGCGGCGTTCGAGCTGCGCGCGAAGGCCACCCGCACGCAGCACATGTGGGATCTCGCGTTTATCGGCGGCTCGGCGCTCGCCGCGTTCTGCCAGGGGATCGTGCTCGGTTCGCTGCTGCAGGGCATCAAGATCGAGAACAACCAGTTCGCGGGCGGGCCGTTCGACTGGCTGTCGCCGTTCAGCCTGCTGTGCGGGATCGGCGTGCTCGTCACGTATGCGACGCTCGGCTGCGGCTGGCTGATCCTGAAGGTCGATGGCGAGCTGCAGCGCAAGATGCGGCTGCTGATGAAGCCGCTCGCGGGCGTGCTGCTCGCCGTGATGGGCGTGGTGAGCCTGTGGACCGTGATCGGGCTGCCGGCCGTCGCGCACCGCTGGTTCGGCAGCGGCAACCTCGTCTGGTTCCTGCCGGTACCGGTTCTCGTCGTCGCATGCGTGTGGGGCATCTTCCACACGGTGAAGCGTGCGCACGAGGCCACGCCGTTCCTGCTGACGCTCGCGCTCGTGTTCCTCGGCTACACGGGGCTCGTGATCAGCATCTGGCCGAACATCGTGCCGCCGTCGCTGACGATCTGGGACGCGTCGTCGAGCCATTCGAGCCAGCTGTTCGCGCTCGTCGGCACCGTGATCGTGCTGCCGATCATCCTCGTGTACAACGCGATGCAATACCGCGTGTTCCGCGGCAAGGTGCGCGAGGGCGACATCGGTTATCACTGAGCGGCATGCGAGGTGACGGGGCGCGGCGTGCGCGTATCATCACGCGCAGCGCGGCGCCCGGCACGGCATCCGACGGAAAGCGGCCCGCCATGCGCGGGCCGCTGCGCATCGGGTGCGGGCGCAACGGGTTGCGTATTCCTTTGGCAGTCGAGAAAACATCATGATCGTCCGACCACGACAGAACTGGCTCAGGATGCTGTTCGTATGGAACGGCTCCGTGCTCCAATCGATCATTCCGCAGCTCGTGTTCATGGCGATCGTCAGCACGCTGGCGGTCTTCACGAACGGGCGCATCTTCGGCGAGAAGATTCCGCTCAACACCGCGCCGTTTACGCTGTTCGGGCTCGCGCTCGCGATCTTCCTCGGGTTTCGCAACAACGCGAGCTTCGAGCGTTTCAAGGAGGCGCGGCATCTGTGGGGCAACCTGCTGATCGCCGCGCGCGCCGTGACGTCGCAACTGCATCGCTACCTGCCCGACGCCGTGAGCGACGCCGAGCGCAACCGGCTTGCCGACCTGCTGATCGCGCTTGCGTATGCGCTGAAGCATCAATTGCGTCATACCGACCCGACCGCGGACCTGCTGCGCATTCTCGGGGCGGAGCGCACGGCCGCGCTCGGCGGCAAATGCTACAAGCCGGTCGCGATCCTCGACGAACTGCGCGGCGGCATCGTTCGTGCGCTGGGCCCCGCGGCCGGCAGCGGCACGACCTGCTGGATGTTCGAGACGCAACTCGACGAGCTCGGCAAGTCGGTGGGCGGTTGCGAGCGCATCCTGTCGACGCCGATCCCGTTTTCATACAGCGTGCTGCTGCATCGCACCGTCTATGCGTATTGCGTGCTGCTGCCGTTCGGGCTCGTCGATTCGACGGAGTTCTTCACGCCGCTGATCTGCGTGTTCATTGCCTACACGCTGATCGCGCTCGAAGCGATCGCGAACGAAGTGGCCGAACCGTTCGGCCTTGCGCCGAATGCGCTCGCGCTCGACGCGATCACGCGCACGATCGAGCGGTCGGTGCTGGAACTCGGGGATCGGCCGATGCCGGAGGAGTTCGTGCCGGCGTCGACGTATCAGATCACGTAGGGAGCGTGGTCGGTAGTGTAGTCGTCGGTAAGGTTGATTGGTCCGACCGGGAGGGGTTGTGTAGACTCGTGCTCGTTCAATGGAGCCTACACCATGCAACTGCTTGATCACGTGTCGATCGGCGTTCCGGACATCGACCTGGCACGCCCCTTCTACGATGGCGTCATGACTGCGCTGGGCGCGACCAAGGTCTATGACCGGCCCAATGCGCTCGGCTATGGCGAACGTTGCAGCGCGAACGACCCTGCATCGACTTTTCTGGCGGTGTATCTGGATCCCGCCGAAATCGGGACGAGCAAGCGGCACTGGTGTTTCAAGGCCGCGTCCCGCGAGCAGGTGCATGCGTTCTTCGAGGCTGGCCTTGCCACGGGCGGCCAGTCCGACGGCGACCCCGGATTGCGGCCGCACTACCACGGCGACTACTACGCGGCCTTTCTGGTCGATCCGGCCGGCAACCGGGTCGAGGCCGTGTGTCATGCGGCGGTGCCGGCGCGCGAGCGGCCGTGACGGCGCTGCTCAATCGAAATACGTGAGCCCCATCGCGCGCTTCACCTCCGCGATCGTTGCACCCGCCACTTCCCGTGCGTGCAGCGTGCCGCGCTTCAGCGTCGCCATCACCTCGGCCTTGTCGGCCTCGAACTCGCGGCGGCGCGCGCGGATCGGCTCGATCAACGCCTGCAGCCGCTCGTTCAGCACGCGCTTGACGACGCTGTCGCCGAGGCCGCCGCGGCGACAGTGGGCCTTCAGTTCGTCGACCTTCGCGACGTCCGGCTCGAACGCATCGAGGAACGTGAACACGACGTTGCCCTCGACCTGGCCGGGATCGCTCACGCGCAGGTGGTTCGGATCGGTGTACATGTCCTTCACGGCCTGCGCGATCTCGTCCGGCGTCGAGCCGAGCGTGATCGCATTGCCGAGCGACTTGCTCATCTTAGCCTTGCCGTCGATGCCCGGCAGCCGCGTGACCGACGACAGCACGGCCTCGCATTCGACCAGCACCGGCTGCTCGACGGTCGCGTTGAAGCGGCGCACGAGTTCGTTGGTCTGTTCGATCATCGGCAACTGATCATCGCCGACCGGCACGTGCGTCGCCTTGAACGCGGTGATGTCGGCTGCCTGGCTCACCGGGTAGGTCAGGAAACCGGCGGGGATGTCGCGCTCGAACCCGCGCAGGCGGATCTCTTCCTTGATGGTCGGATTGCGTTCGAGGCGCGCGACCGTGACGAGGTTGAGCAGGTATTGCGACAGCTCGGCGAGTTCGGGCACCTGCGACTGCACGACGATCGTCGAGACCGCCGGGTCGATACCGACGGCGAGGTAGTCGAGCGCGACCTCGATCACGTTCTCGGTGACGCGCTGGCGGCGGCCCATGTTGTCGGTCAGCGCCTGCGTATCGGCGAGCAGCAGGAATTGCTTCGCTTCGTGCTGCATCTGCACGCGCGCGCGTAGCGAGCCGATGTAGTGGCCGAGATGCAGCGGGCCAGTCGTGCGGTCGCCGGTGAGGATGGTCGGGCGGGTGGGTTGCGTCATGGTCGTCGTTGGCTCCGGGTTGTCGAAGGCGCCAGCCATGATGTCGGTGCGGTGCGGAAACGCAAATGCCGCCATGGCTGGCGGCATCACGTTTGGGACATGCAAAAGGAAACGGGCCGCCTGGGTCAGGCGCGCCACCAGCAATGCACGATCGGCGAGGCGGGTTGGGTTTCCATCGCGCAAGTATAGCGTAGTGCGCGGCCGGGCGTGCGCGTCAGTGGATCATCGACTCCATCGCGAGGTACGCGGTTTCGGCGGACGGCCACAGCAGGTACAGCAGGCCGACCATCAGCAGCCACGCGCCGGCGCGGACGAGCGGCGTGCGGTCTTTGTCGCGCCGCGGGGCAGGGCGGGTGGGCGGGTTCGAATTTTTCATGCTTGCAGGCGCGGGGCGCGCCACTCCAACGGTTACTGCAACGGGTCGCGCGGGGCGACGCCGGGGTGTTGCGGGGTTCTACGGGGCTGGGTGCCGTCTGAGACACCAGGTCGCCGAGGGTGCGTTGGCGAGGTTAGCCGGTCGTGGGACATAAAAGGGAACGATCGAGTGTCGCGTATCCGCTTCCATGCCGATGTGACGCGCATGCTACCAGTTCGACGATGCGGACACAGTCAAGAATTGTCGGGCGGCTCGATCGGCTCTCCGTCGGTCCGGCGAGGCAGACTATCGCCGCGGGCTCACGGAGCTCGAGCAGTGGGTCGAGCTTGCCCGTGGATACGCCGTCGCAAGCGTGAATCGTGAGTGGGTGACGCTGTACTGGCGGATCGGTGGCGACGTTCTCGAACGCCAGGAACGACAAGGGTGGGGCGAAGGTCATCGATCGGCTGGCGCAGGACCCGAAGGCTGCGTTTCCCGACATGCGGAGATTCTGCCCGCGCAACCTGAACGACGTATGGGCTCTGCTGCAAGCGTGGTCATCGTCGGTACCTCCATCGCTCCCGCCCCAGCTTTTTTCTCGTCAACACCAACAAAAAACATCATTTCGCGCCAGGCGGCCTGTCCGCAGAATGTCTCCATTCCCACTCGCCCGACAGCACGAACGTCGCAGCGAGCCGCACGTCAGAAGCTGAAGGAGACAGCCGTGGCAGTCGAAACAACCTCAATCGATACGCTCGTCGTCGGCGCCGGGCAGGCCGGCGTGGCCATGAGCGAGCATCTGGGCAAGCTGGGCGTGCCCCATCTCGTGCTGGAGCGCGACCGCATCGCCGAGCGCTGGCGCACCGGGCGCTGGGATTCGCTGGTCGCGAACGGCCCCGCGTGGCACGACCGTTTCCCGGGGCTCGAATTCGACGGCCTCGATCCCGATGCGTTCGCATCGAAAGACCAGGTCGCCGATTACTTCGAAGCGTATGCGCGCAAGTTCAACGCGCCGATCCGCACGGGCGTCGACGTGACGAACGTCGTGCGCAACACCGGCAAGCCGGGCTTCGTCGTAGAGACGTCCGACGGCACGATCGAGGCGAACCGCGTGGTCGTCGCGACGGGGCCGTTCCAGCGCCCGGTCGTTCCGCCGATCGCGCCGGACGATGCGCGCCTCGTGCAGATCCATTCCGCCGACTATCGCAATCCGGGCCAGCTTCCGGACGGCGCGGTGCTGGTGGTCGGCGCCGGCTCGTCGGGCGTGCAGATCGCCGACGAGCTGCAGCGCGCGGGTCGGCAGGTGTATCTGTCGGTCGGGCCGCACGATCGCCCGCCGCGCGCATATCGCGGCCGCGACTTCTGCTGGTGGCTCGGCGTGCTCGGCGAATGGGACAAGGAAATCGCGACGCCCGGCCGCGAACACGTGACGATCGCGGTGAGCGGGGCGCGCGGCGGCCACACGGTCGATTTCCGCGCGCTCGCGAACCAGGGCGTGACGCTCGTCGGGCTGACGAAGTCGTTCGACGGCGGCGTGGCCGTGTTCGAACGCGATCTCGCGGTCAATCTCGCCCGCGGCGACGAGAACTACCTGTCGCTGCTCGACGCGGCCGATGCCTACGCGGCACGCAACGGCCTCGACCTGCCGGAAGAGCCGGAAGCGCGGCGCATCCTGCCGAACCCCGACTGCGTCGCGCATCCGATCCTCGCGCTCGATCTCGCCGGCGCGGGCGTCACGTCGATCGTCTGGGCGACTGGCTACGCAGTCGACTACGGTTGGCTCAACGTCGACGCGTTCGCGCCGAACGGCAAGCCGCAGCACCAGCGCGGCGTGTCGAAGGAGCCCGGCATCTATTTCCTCGGGTTGCCGTGGCTGTCGCGGCGCGGCTCCAGCTTCATCTGGGGCGTGTGGCACGACGCGAAACACATCGCCGATCACATCGTCACGCAACGCAAGTACCTCGCGTACCACGACGCGTCGCAGCATCGCGTGGCAGCCCAGCAGGCACCGGCCGACGCGCGCCCGCTCGCCGAAGCGACGAACTGACCACCTGACGGACCGACACGCATCCGCTGCGCCGCGGCCGCTCCCGGCGCGGCGGGCGTACCCACCGACACTCGAAGGACCTCGATGAGCCAGCCTACCCATACGCGTATCCGCATGTTCAACACCAAGGATACCTACCCGAACCAGACGCTCGACAACGACCTGTGCCAGGCCGTGCGCGCCGGCAACACCGTCTACGTGCGCGGCCAGGTCGGCACCGATTTCGACGGCAACCTGATCGGTCTCGGCGATCCGCGCGCGCAGGCCGAGCAGGCGATGAAGAACGTCAAGCAACTGCTGGAGGAAGCCGGCAGCGACCTCACGCATATCGTGAAGACGACGACCTACCTGATCGATCCGCGTTATCGCGAACCGGTGTACCAGGAAGTCGGCAAGTGGCTGAAGGGCGTCTATCCGATCTCGACGGGGCTCGTCGTCTCGGCACTCGGCCAGCCGCAATGGCTGATGGAGATCGACGTGATCGCGGTGGTCCCCGACAACTGGCAGCCGAACCGCGCATAGGAGGCGACATGACTTTCTCCATCGTCGGGCGCTGCCCGGAGACGGGCCAGCTCGGGATCGCGATCAGTTCGTCGAGCATCGCGGTGGGCGCGCGCTGCCCGTGGGTGCGCGCGGGCGTGGGCGCCGTCGCGACGCAGAACATCACGCTGCCGGCGCTCGGGCCGCAGATTCTCGATCTGATCGAGCACGACCAGCTTGCGCCGGCCGCGGCGCTCGACCGCGCGCTCAGCGCGAACGGCTGGAGCCAGTACCGGCAGGTCACGGTGATCGACGGGCAGGGGCAGACGGCGTGTTTCACCGGCAAGGAAGCGCTCGGCACCCATCACGCGGTGCAGGGCGAGCAGTGCGTGGCGGCCGGCAACCTGCTGGCCGCGCCGGCCGTGATCGACGCGATGGCGCGGGCGTTCGAACAGGCGCACGGCCTGCTCGCCGATCGCCTGCTGGCCGCGATGCATGCCGCGATGGCGGCCGGCGGCGAAGCCGGTCCGGTACATTCGGCCGCGTTGAAGGTGGCCGGCGACGTGACCTGGCCGATCGTCGACCTGCGCGTCGACTGGGCCGATACCGATCCGATCGGGCAACTCGATGCGCTGTGGCGCGCGTATCGGCCGCAGATGCAGGACTACCAGACGCGCGCGCTGAACCCGACCGCCGCGCCGAGCTACGGAGTGCCGGGCGATGAGTGACACGTCGAGCCGTGCGCTGCTCGAACGGCTGATCGGCTTCGCCACTGTCAGCCGCGATTCGAACCTCGAGATGATCGGCTTCATCCGCGACCATCTCGCGGGTTTCGGCGTGGCGAGCGAGCTGTTCTACAACGCCGAGCGCACGAAGGCGAGCCTGTACGCGACGATCGGCCCGCGCGATCGCGGCGGCGTCGCGCTGTCGGGTCACACCGACGTGGTGCCGGTCGACGGGCAGGCGTGGACGGTCGAGCCGTTCCGGCTGACCGAGCGCGACGGCCGCCTGTATGGCCGCGGCACGGCCGACATGAAGGGCTTCATCGCGTCGGCACTCGCGGCCGTTCCGGCGTTCGTGTCGCGGCCTTTGAGCATGCCGGTGCATTTCGCGTTCTCCTATGACGAGGAAGTCGGTTGCCTCGGCGTGCGGCCGATGCTCGACGTGCTGGCCGCGCGCGAGCATCGGCCGCGGCTGTGCCTGATCGGCGAGCCGACCGAACTGAAGCCGGTGCTCGGTCACAAGGGCAAGCTCGCGATGCGTTGTCACGTGAAGGGCGCCGCGTGTCACTCGGCGTACGCCCCGTCGGGCGTCAACGCGATCGACTATGCGGCGAAGCTGATCGGCCGGCTCGGCGAGATCGGCGCGGCGCTCGCGCGACCCGAGCGGCACGACGGCCGTTTCGATCCGCCGTTCTCGACCGTGCAGACGGGACTGATCAAGGGCGGCCGCGCATTGAACATCGTGCCGGCCGAATGCGAGTTCGATTTCGAGGTGCGTGCGCTGCCGGATTTCGACGCGCACGACGTGCCGAGGACGCTGCGGGACTACGCGGAATCCGAGCTGTTGCCGAAGATGCGTGCGGTGCAGCCCGATACCGACATTCGCTTGCAGGCGCTGGGCGCGTATCCGGGGCTGGCCACCGCGCCGGACAGTGAAGCTGCGCGCCTGCTCGCGATGTTGAGCGGTTCCGACGCATTCGGCACGGTCGCGTTCGGCACCGAGGGCGGACTGTTCGGGCAGGCCGGCATTCCGACCGTGGTGTGCGGGCCCGGCAGCATGGACCAGGGGCACAAGCCCGACGAGTTCGTCACGCTCGAGCAACTGCGCGGCTGCGACGCGATGCTGGATCGCCTGGCCGCGCATCTTTCCTCGGCGGCCTGAGCCTGCAGCCTGGATGCATGCGCCGCGTCCCGCGGCGCGTGCGCTTCACGTTCCTTGTCGCGCCGATTCCGCGACGATTCGCGCGAGCCGTTCACGGCAGAAATCGACGAACGACTGCGCCTGCTTCGTGAGCTGTCCCCGCTTCAGCCGTGCGCTCACGAGCCCCGACGGGCTCACCGTTTCGCTGAGGCCGATCGTCACGACGCGCTGGCCGTCGTACGTGTATTCGGAATGCGGGCGCGTGACGAGCAGCGAGAAGCCGAATCCCTGGCCGACCATGCCGCGCACCATCTCGATCGACGGCGAGCCGAACACGATGTTCGGCGTGAGGCCGAGTTCATGGAACAGGCTGACGAAATACGTGCGGCTGGGCTGCACGTCGAGCAGGATCATCGGCTCGACGCACAGGTCGCGCAGCGACACGTGCGCCTGGCCGGCGAACCGATGGTTCTCCGGCAGCAGCACGTACGGCTGTTGCGGCGGCATCAACGGTTCGGTCTCGATCGTGCCGTCGAGATCGTGGTCGTACATGAGGGCGAGATCGAACGTGCCGGACGTCAGGCCCTGCACGAGTTCCTGCTGGTCGCCGTCGCGCAGCCGGATGTTCACGCCCGGGTAGCGCTCGCGAAAGCCCGCGATCAATTGCGGCAGGTAGAGCGGCGCGACCGTCTCGAAGCAGCCGATGTCGATCTGCCCGGTAATCACGTCGTTGTCGGCGAGTGCGTTCTGTTCGAATTCGTGCGCGATGCGCAGCAGCTCCTGCGCTTTCCGGTAGAAGCGCGTGCCGGACGGCGTCAGCGACACGCCTTGCGCGTGATGGCGGATGAACAGCTTCACGCCGAAGCTTTCCTCCAGCCCCTTGATCGCGCTGGAAATCGACGGCTGAGCGATGAAGAGCTGACGCGAGGCTTCGGCGACGCTGCCGGATTCGACCGTCGTGATGAAGTATTTCAGTTGCCGCAAAGTGTAGTGAGCCACAAGCACCTCTGATGCCCGGCCCCGGCGTGCCGCCGCGGGCGCATGCGCGTTCCATGGGGAAACAGACCCTGGCACCTTACCCGAAGTCGTTCGGCGCCGGAATTTCCGCTGCAGAGCTTTTTCGTATGTCGCGGAAATATTTTTAGTATTTTCCGGCCGCGACGGTCGTGGCGCACCATCGTCTCCAACCTGGATCACGACGCTCGCGAAGCGGCCGCGCCCACGCCGGCGGGACATGTCATCCGTCCCCGCCGGCGTGCCTCGTCCGCTTCGTTCGACGCCGCCGCGCATGCACGCGGCGCGTCGTCGCTCGCGTATCCGGACCCGATTGCAGGCGCGCACCCCGACGCGCGCCGGCGGAAACGGCACGCGCGCATCGGCGCGCAGGACAGGAGACTTGACCATGACGAACGCGGAACGCAATGCGTCCCCGATGATAGAGAAGCACACGATCGGCTATGTGCCGCCCGCAGAGCGCCACGGCAAGGTGCGCGACCTGTTCACGCTCTGGTTCGGCGGCAACATCGCGCCGCTGCCGATCGTGACGGGTGCGCTCGGCGTGCAGATGTTCCACCTGAACCTGATGTGGGGCATCGTCGCGATCGTCGTCGGTCAGGCCGTCGGCGGCGTGCTGATGGCGCTGCACTCGGCGCAGGGGCCGCAGATGGGCATCCCGCAGATGATCCAGAGCCGCGCGCAGTTCGGCTCGTGGGGCGCGCTGCTCGTCACGGTGATCGCGGCCGTGATGTACGTCGGCTTCTTCGCGTCGAACATCGTGCTGGCCGGCAAGTCGGTACACGGCATCGCGGCGTCGGTGCCGGTGCCCGTCGGCATCGTGATCGGCGCGGTGGGCTCCGGGCTGATCGGGATCGTCGGCTACCGGTTCATCCACATCCTGAACCGCATCGGCACGTGGGTGCTCGGCATCGGCATCTTCGTCGGCTTCTGGATGATCCTCTCGCACGTGACGACCGACGATTTCCTGACGCGCGGCGGCTTCGACTTCGCGGGCTGGCTCGCGACGGTGTCGCTGTCGGCGTTGTGGCAGATCGCGTTCGCGCCGTACGTGTCGGACTATTCGCGTTATCTGCCGGAGAACGTCGGCGTCGCGTCGACGTTCTGGGCGACCTATCTCGGCTGCACGATCGGCTCGACGCTCGCGTTCATCTTCGGCGCGGTCGCGGTGCTCGCGGTGCCGGCCGGCGCGGACACGATGGACGCCGTCAAGCAGGCGACGGGCCCGCTCGGCCCGCTGATGCTCGTGCTGTTCCTGCTGAGCGTGATCAGCCACAACGCGCTGAACCTGTACGGCGCGGTGCTCGCGGTGATCACGTCGGTGCAGACGTTCGCGTACAAGTGGATTCCGACCGCGAAGGCGCGCGCGGTGGTGTCGGTCGTGATCTTCGTCGCATGCTGCTACGCGGCGATCGGGGCATCGACGAACTTCGTCGGCAACCTCGTCGATCTCGTGCTCGCGCTGCTGGTCGTGCTGGTGCCGTGGACGGCGATCAACCTGATCGACTTCTACGTGATCCACAAGGGCAAGTACGACATCCAGTCGATCTTCAGGGTGGACGGCGGGATCTACGGCCGTTTCAATCCACAGGCGCTGCTCGCGTATGCGATCGGCATCCTCGTGCAGATTCCGTTCATGAACACGCCGATGTACGCGGGCCCGATTCCCGCGCACCTGGGCGGTGCGGACCTGTCGTGGCTCGTGGGGCTGCTGCTGACCTCGCCGCTGTACTACTGGCTCGCGACGCGCGACAGCGCGTATCGGCGCCGGCAGGGTGCGGCGCACCTGCCGCCGACGGCAGCGCGCTGAAAGGCGGGGAGGGCCGCCGCCCGGGTTGCGGCGCGCGGCGGCCGGTGGCAGGGATCGGGCAGGCGCGCGGTGAACGATGCACCGCCCGCCTGCCGGTCCGTCAAACGACGGCCGAGCGCACGACGCGCACCGGCACCGACTTGTACGACGGCGTGCCGCTTTCCTTGTCGATGTAGTCGAGCGGCACGAGCACGTTCGCTTCCGGATAGTACGCGCCGACCGAGCCCGGCGCGATGTCGTACTCGATCGCGGTGATCTTCTCGAGGCGCAGCGTGCGGCCCGACGCGGTGATCGTCTCGATGTCGACGAGGTCGCCGTGCTCGAGCCCGTACTTCGCGAGGTCGGCCACGTTCATGAACAGCACGTCGCGTCGCCCGAACACGCCGCGATAGCGGTCGTCGAGCCCGTAGATCGTCGTGTTGTACTGGTCGTGGCTGCGCAGCGTGATCAGCCGCAGCACCTGCTCGGCGCCGAGCACGTCCGCGTCCTCCTTCACTCCCTTGTAGACCGAGAACATCGCCTTGCCGGTCGGCGTCGGCCACACGCGCTCGGTGGGCGGCAGCGGCAGGCGGAAGCCGCCCGGCGTGCGGATGCGCTCGTTGAACGCCTCGAAGCCGGGCACCGTGCGGTCGATCAGGTCGCGGATGCGGTCGTAGTCGGCGATCAGGTCGAGCCATGCGACCTTGCTGTTCGGCAGCGTCGCATGCGCGATTCCCGCGACGATCGCGGGCTCCGAGCGCAACTGGTCGGATGCCGGCTTGAGCTTGCCGGCCGACGCGTGGACCATCGACATCGAATCCTCGACGGTGATCGACTGGCGGCCGGTCGCCTGCATGTCGAGCTCGGTGCGGCCGAGCACCGGCAGGATGAAGGTTTCCTTGCCGACCAGCAGGTGCGAACGGTTCAGTTTCGTCCCGAGATGCACGCTCAGGTCGAGCTTCGCCATCGCCGGGAACGACAGCTCGGGATCGGGCAGCGCGACCGCGAAATTGCCGCCGAGGCACAGCAGCGCCTTCGCGGTGCCGTCGATCATCGCCTGCATCGCCTGCACGGCGTCGTGCCCGTGATGCGCGGGCGGCGTGAAGCCGCACACGTCCTCGATCTTCTTCAGGAACTCGGCCGACGGCTTCTCGGTGATGCCGACCGTGCGGTTGCCCTGCACGTTCGAATGGCCGCGCAGCGGGCACACGCCGGCGCCGGGCTTGCCGATGTTGCCGCGCATCAGCAGCAGGTCGGCGATCAGGCGGACGGTCGCGGTGCCCTTGTTGTGCTGCGTGACGCCCATGCCGTACGTGACGATCGTCGCGTTCGACTTCGCGTACGCGAGCGCGACCTGTTCGAGCTGTGCCTGGCTGAGGCCGCTCGCGCGTTCGATGTCGTCCCACGACGTGGCCTCGAGGTCGGCCGAGAACGCGTCGAAGCCGTTGGTGTGCTGCGCGATGAAATCGCGGTCGAGCACGTTGCCTTGCTCGGCTTCGAGCTTCAGCAGCGCCTTCATGATGCCCTTCAGCGCGGCCGCGTCGCCGCCCGCGTCGACCTGGTAGTACGTCGACGCGATACGCGTCGAGCCGAACGACGCCATCTCGATCATGTCCTGCGGATCGGCGAAGCGTTCGAGCGCGCGTTCGCGCAGCGGGTTGAATACGATGATCGGTACGTTGCGGCGCGCGCACTCGTGCAGCGTGCCCATCATCCGCGGGTGGTTCGTGCCGGGGTTGTGGCCGATCGAGATGATCAGCTCGCAGTGGTCGAAATCCTCCAGCGACACCGTGCCCTTGCCGATGCCGATCGACTGCGGCAGGCCGACGCTGGTCGGCTCGTGGCACATGTTCGAGCAGTCGGGGAAGTTGTTGGTGCCGAGCTCGCGCGCGAACAGCTGGTACAGGTACGCGGCTTCGTTCGACGCGCGGCCCGACGTGTAGAACTCGACCTGCTCGGGCGGCAGCGCGCGCAGCACTTCGCCGATGCGCGCGAACGCGTCGTCCCATTCGATCGCGCGGAACGTGTCGCTCGCGCGGTCGTAGACGAGCGGATGCGTGAGCCGCCCCATGTCCTCCAGTTCGTAGTCCGACATGCGCAGCAGCGACGATACGGTGTTCGCCGCGAAGAACTCGGGCGTCACGCGCTTGGTCGTCGCTTCCCACGTGACGGCCTTCGCGCCGTTCTCGCAGAACTGGAACGTCGACTTGTGTTCCTTGTCGGGCCACGCACAGCCGGGGCAGTCGAAGCCGTCGGGCTGGTTGGTCCGCATCAGCACGATCGGCGCCTCGATGGTTTCCATCTGCGTACGCACCGCATCGGCTGTCGCGCGAAGCGCGCCCCAACCGCCGGCGGGCCCATCGTATTTCCTGATGCCTGGCACTTCGCGTCGATTTGTCATGTGAATCTCCAAGAGCCGGGCCCGCTACGGGTGGCTCGGTTGCGCCGTGTCGCGGCGTGGGGCGGCTCCGTCCCGCGGACGGAGCCGGTCATGCGTGCCCGGTCTGCCGGGTACGCGTTTTTAATGTGCGTCCTTCTTCGCGCCGGACGACTTCTTGCCCGACTTCGCCGCGGGCGGCGGCGCGTCGGCGGGCGTGTCGTCCGCCTTCGCGTCACCGGATGCCTGGGCGGCCTTGCCGTTCGGCCTGGCCTTGCCGTCCGCGTCCTTCCCGGCGTCCTTCTTGTCCTTCGCTTCCGGCGCGGCGAGCTTGTTGAACTTCACTTCGTCGCTGTCCTTGTCGTAGTCGACCTCGCAGGTGTCGCCCGATTTCAGCCGGTCGGCGAGGATCTCCTTCGCGAGCCGCGTCTCGATGGTCTGGCGGATCTGGCGCTTCAGCTCGCGCGCGCCGAATTCCGGCTGGTAGCCGACTTCGGTCAGGTGGTCGACGAGCGAGCCGCCCATCACGAGCGTGATGTCCTGCGCGGCGGCCGTACGCACCACGCGGTCGAGCTGGATCTGCACGATCGCGCGGATGTTGTCCTTCGACAGCGCGTGGAAGACGATCACCTCGTCGATCCGGTTCAGGAACTCGGGCCGGAAATGGCCCTTCAGCACCTGCATCAGTTCCTCGCGGATCGCCTTGTCGGTCTTGCGCGCGGCTTCCGGCTGCGTGAGGTTGTCCATGATGATCGCCGCGCCGAGATTGCTGGTCGCGATGATGATCGTGTTGCTGAAATCGACCACTCGGCCCTTGCCGTCGGTCAGCCGGCCGTCGTCGAACACCTGCAGCAGCACGTTGTAGACGTCGGGATGCGCCTTCTCGATCTCGTCGAGCAGGATCACGCTGTACGGGTGGCGCCGCACGCGCTCGGTGAGCTGGCCGCCTTCGTCGTAGCCGACGTAGCCGGGCGGCGCGCCGATCAGCCGGGCAACCGCGTGCCGCTCCATGTACTCGGACATGTCGATGCGGATGATCGCCTGCTCGTCGCCGAACACGGTCTCGGCCAGCGCTTTCGCGAGTTCGGTCTTGCCGACGCCCGTCGGCCCGAGGAACAGGAACGTCGCGATCGGCCGGTGCGTCTGGCCGAGCCCCGCGCGCGACAGCCGCACGGCGTCGCTGACGGCGACGACCGCATCGCTCTGGCCGACCACGCGTTCGCGCAGCTGTTCTTCCATCTTCAGCAGCTTCTGGCGTTCTTCCTGCGTCAGCTCGGACACGGGGATGCCGGTCAGCCGCGACACGACCTCGGCCACCGATTCGACGGTCACTTCGAGCGTCTCGGAGCCGGTCTTGCGCTGCCACGCCTCCATCTTCTCGTCGACGGATTTCTGCTTCGCGTTGATCTGCTCCTCGAACTGCTTCGCTTCGTCGAAGCGCTTGCGCGACGTCGCGTAGTCCTGCTCGCGCTTCAGTTGCGCGATCTGCGCCTCGCCTTCCTGGATGTCGACCGGGCGCGACGTCGCGCCGATCCGCACGCGCGCGGCGGCCTGGTCGATCAGGTCGATCGCCTTGTCGGGCAGGAAACGCGACGTGATGTAGCGGTCGGCGAATTCGGCGGCCGCGACGAACGCGTCGTCGGCGAACGTCACCTGGTGGTGCGCCTCGAGGCTGTCGCGCAGCCCGCGCAGGATCACGATCGTCTGCTCGACGCTCGGCTCCGGCACGAACACGGGCTGGAAGCGTCGCTCCAGCGCGGCGTCCTTCTCGATGTACTTCTGGTACTCGTTGAGCGTCGTCGCGCCGATCAGGCTCAGCTCGCCGCGCGCGAGCGCGGGCTTCAGCACGTTCGCGATGTCGAGGCCGCCTTCGCCGCCGCCCTGGCCCGCGCCGACGATCGTGTGCAGTTCGTCGATGAACAGGATCAGTTCGTCCTGCTTCGCAGTCACTTCGTCGATCAGCTGCTTCGCGCGCTCCTCGAATTCGCCGCGGTACTTCGCACCGGCCACCATCGAGTTGATGTTGACTTCGACGAGCCGCTTGTCGCGCAGCACTTCGGGCACGTCGCCGTTGACGATCCGCTGCGCGAGCCCTTCGACGATCGCCGTCTTGCCGACGCCCGGCTCGCCGATCAGCACCGGGTTGTTCTTCTTGCGGCGCGCGAGCACCTCGATCGTGCTCTCGATTTCCTGCGCGCGGCCGAGCACCGGGTCGAGCTTGCCCTGGCGCGCGATCGCGGTGAGGTCGCGGCCGAACTTGTCGAGGTTCGGCGTGCCGGTCGGCGCGTCGACGCGGCCGTCCTCGGCGCCCTTGCCGACCACCTTCACGACTTTCTGGCGCAGCGCCTCGGGCGTCACGCCGTATTTCTTCAGCAGCGTGCCGGCGACGCTGTCCGGCACCGATGCGAGCCCGATCAACAGGTGCTCGGGGCCGATGTACGAGTGGCCGAGATCGCGCGACGCCTGGAACGCGTACTGGACGGCCTTCTTCACGCGCGGCGAGATCGACAGCTTGTCGAGCGGCGCATCGGGGTCGGCCGTGCCGGTGTGCGCATGCTCGTCGATATACGACTGGATGTCCTGCGGCGACAGCTTCAGTTCCTTCAGCAGCGCGGCGCACACGTCGGTGTCCGCGAGTGCGTACAGCAGGTGTTCGGAGTCGAGTTCGCTGCGGCGCAGCTCGTGTGCTTTCTCGGCCGCGCGCTGCAGCAGTTCGAGCGTCTGTTCGCTGAACGCGTCGGTTGGGTCGACCGATTCGCGCGGAATCTCGGCGGCGAGCGGCGATTCGTCGCCGAGCCCGCCGAACAGCGAAGACGGGCCGCCACCGCCCAGCAGCGAATCGAACGGGTTCAGCATGCTCTGATGCCGCATCAGCTGACGGAAGTGGTAATCGCAGATCGAAATCGTCTTGCGCTCGCCGTCCTGCATCACGGTTGCGCGCGCGACGGCCGGCCGGGCGTGACAGATATCGCAAAGTGCGGGCATGGTGGTCTGGCTCCTGTCTGTGAAGGTGGGTCGAAGGGTGAAGTCCCGATGCGGTGCGGCGCTCGCGTGTCCCGACCGCGCTCGCACGACGCGCGGCGCGGCGGCGCGCGTGCCGCGCCCGGGCGGTCGCGCAGCGCGCGCCGGCGTGGCGCACGGTCGCGGTCGGGGCAGGAAACGCGAGTGCTGCGAGGAGCCCACGGCATCGCTTCGACTGCGTTCAAAATAGCGAATCGGCGGGGGCCATCCAAGACACAGTTCCACGCCGGACCGGCCGTGAATTGCACCCTCACATGGCGGCGCGCGTCGGCGGGAAGGAGTACAGACGGGCGCGCGCACGGCGGCACGGGCGTGCGCGGCGGGCGCAGCGCGCGATGGCCGGACACGGGAAGCGGGGGCGCGCGGACGCCGCACGGTGCGACATCGGCGCGCAGGGGGCTGGCGGCCGGCAAACGGCCGGCGATACGGAAGACGGGACGCAGCGCGGATGCCGTAGCGCGAGCGTGCGCGAACCGGTTACGGCCGACCGCGCGCACGCCGCAGCCGGTGCGTGCACGGGAACCGAGGACGAGGGCGGGTTGCACGGGGCGCGCCGGACAGGGCGCAACCGTGTCGAAACGCGATCAGTCGGACAGATTCATCGCAAGTCGCTGCCGCGCGATCTGCTTCACGTCGGCCGACAGTGCCGCATTCGGCAGACCATTGGCCCAGACGGAGAACGAATCCTCGATCAGATTGCGCGTGTCGGGCGGCAACTCGGCCAGCATCAGTGAGACGACGGTAAACAGCACGGCGGTGTCGCCGGCCTGGCTGCCCGCGTTCGCGTCGACGGCCTGCTTCAGCGTATCGACCGACGCTTGCAGCGCCTGCAGTGCATCATTCGTATCGCTCATGACAATCTCCATGCGGGATGGGCTCGATCGGCGACGAACATGCGGCCGGCGGCGCGGCCGGTTGCGCGCAACGCCCGGGCTCGGGCCGTCGCGCGCGGGCAACCGGGCTCAGGCCGCCGTGTTGCCCTGCGGCGCCACGGCCACCGATGCCTCGCTCGTCAGCATCAGGAACGTGAACGTTTCGCGCAGGTACAGGCGGACGGCCTTGTCGGTGTGGCTCGTGTAGCCGATCGATACGTCTTCCCCGAGGTGCAACTCGTAATCGCCGCCGCGCGTGGACAGCACGCAGCCGCCGCTGATCGCCGGCGCCCAGATGATCTCGCCGCTGACGATGCGTTTGATATGGCCGAGGACCGGATAGCCCTGGTCGCGCGCCTCGCTGAGCGCGGTATAGGCGTCCGAGCCGAGCACGACCGAGTACGGGCCGTCGACGCCGGCGAGGCGCAGCGCCTCGAGCGCGTCGCTGATCGCGTCCGGATACGCGCTGACGTCCGCCGGCAGCGTGAGCTTGCGGTTCGACGTGCCTTCGCGGATGCCGACGATCCCGGCGGCCGGATAGCCGTCGAAAATCGCGTTGTCTTCGGCGAACGCGAGCCGCTGCGCGGCTTCCTTCGCCGGCTGCCAGTCGGCGTCGCGCGCGCCGCGCTCGACGCTGTCGATCGCGGCGCGGCTCAGTTCGAACGGCACCGTCAGCTCGACGATCGTGCGCACTTCGCGCAGCCGCGCATTCACGTGCTCGCGCGGTGCGGTGACCTCCAGCAGGTGCCCGGTGCCGACGGCCGACAGCTCGGGGCCTTCGGGCCCGTCGACGTCGACCACGCGGCGGCCGGCCACCGATCGCTTGAAGGTGCGCGCCACTTCCTCCTCGATTTGTTCCCAGGCGGACGACGAGATCGGGGCGAGTTCGCGGTGCAGGTTATTCATAGGTCGGGGTTCCTTTCAGCGAGCCGATGTTCAGCGAGCCGTCGCGACGCGGCGCGGACGGCGTGGATTCCGGCGGCGCGGCGTCGGCGGCCGGGGCCGCGCGGTCCGCGAGCGCCTCGAGCAGGTCGGCCGACGGCACGAAGAACAGCGAGCCGGTGATCGCGCGGCTGTAGTCGAGCAGGCGGTCGTAGTTGCCGGGCGGGCGGCCGACGAACATATTCTCGAGCATCTGCTCGATCGGCGCCGGCGAGCGCGCGTAGCCGATGAAATAAGTGCCGAATTCGCCGGCGCCCGGGCGCCCGAACGGCATGTTGTCGCGCAGGATCTTCACTTCCTGGCCGTTTTCGTCGAGCGTCGTCAGCGAGCTGTGCGAGCACGACGGCTTCACGTCCGGCGCGAGCTCGATGTCGGCCAGTTTGGTGCGGCCGATGATGCGCTCCTGCGTTTCGACCGCGAGCGCGTTCCAGCCGGCCATGTCGTGCAGGTACTTTTGCACGATCACGTAGCTGCCGCCGGTGAATTCGGCATCCTCGTCGCCGATCACCGTGAAGTCGACCGCTTCGCGGCCCTCCGGGTTCTCGGTGCCGTCGACGAAGCCGATCATCGCGCGCTGGTCGAAATTGCGGAAACCGTGCACCTCGTCGACGACGGTCACCGCATCGCCGAGCGCGCCGAGCAGTTGCGTCGCGAGTTCGAAGCACAGGTCCATCGCTTCGGCGCGGATGTGCAGCAGGATGTCGCCGGGCGTCGCGACCGCGACGCGCTGGCCGGCGCCGAATTCGCGGAACGGATGCAGCGACGCGGGACGCGGATCGCCGAACAGCGCATCCCATGCGTCGGCGCCGAAACCGCAGACGCACGTGAGGTTGCCGCCCGGCACGCGCTTGCCGACCGAGCGCACGAGCGCGGCGATGTCGCCGCACCACGACCGGATCGTGTCGGCGTGATCGGCACCGGGGTTGACCGTCGCCACGAGGAAGATCGCGCTGCGCGTGACCGTGCTGTGAACGGCCTGGGAGAGGGGGGGAGGGGTAGTCTGCATCGCGGCCTGCCGGTCAGTCATGTCGGGACGGACGGGCCGCGGGTGCCGCGGCGCGCGAAGGCGAACGGTTGAACTGTGTCATGCGACTGTTCTCTGTGTGACATGCGGATGAAGGACGTTGCGCGGGCATCGCGCAACGGGCCGCGGCAGCGGCGGCCGGCCGCCCGGCGCGTGACCTGCCCGCACCGCGTAACGTCGTCGAGCATGCAATCTAGCAGCTTCGGCGGGTCTTTGGAACACGTATCGACAATCTGTCATTCGAATGCGTCAAACGGGGACGGAATTTGCGCGCTGCCCGCGCAGCTGTACTCCTGGCGCCCACGGCGCTGTGCTCTTGAGCGTGCGTGCCGCGTGCAGTAGATTAGGTCCCGCTACGCCGCCGACGAGGAGCGTCATCATGAACCTGCTGGAAGCGATGCGCGTGTTTGTCGCCGTGGTCGAGCACGGCGGGCTGTCCGGCGCCGCGGCCGACCTGCAGTTGCGCGAGGCGCAGGTGCGCGACCGGCTCGACTCGCTCGAACGTTATCTCGGCTGCCGGCTGCTGCTGTGCCGCGAACCCGGCGACGTCGCCTGCACCGACGCGGGCGACGCGTTCCACGTGTGCTGCCGCCGCACGCTGTCCGCGGTCGAGCAGGCGACCGGCGCGGCTCGTCCGCCGCAGGCGCCGCAGGCGCGTGACGGCGCGCATCGCCCCGCGCGTTGCTCCGATTTGCCGCCGCCCGGCGCCACCCACGCTTCATCACACCGACTGTCGCCTTGAATACGTCCGCCCTGTCCCGTTCGCCATCCGAGCGCATCCGCCGCCGCTTCGGTCATTTTCTTCACGCGGCCGAGCTGGCCGGGCTGATCGTGATCGGCCTCGCGACCGCGTTCGCGATGGTGCAGGAAGCGTGGAAGGTCGTGCTCGCGGGCGAGGTGTCGCTGACCGACCTGCTGCTGATGTTCCTGTATCTCGAAGTGCTCGCGATGGACGTGCGTTACCTGCGGCTCGGCCGGCTGCCCGTGCGGTTTCCGCTGTTCATTGCGATGACGTCGCTCGCGCGCGACCTGATCCTGCGCGGCGCGACCGACAGCCCCGAGCGGATGCTGATGACGACCTTCGGCATCGTGCTGCTCGCGGTCGGCGTGCTGATCCTGAGTTTCGGTCAGCATCGTTTCCCGGCCGACGTCGACGATGTCGAGGACGACGTCCATGCGCGCAGGTGAAGGGCCGCCAGCCACCGATCAACGCACCGTCTCCGCAGGAGGACGCCGCATGAACACGCAGAACGTCGACACGAAACAGGCGATCGAACGGCAGCACGCGGCGTCGCACGCGTACCGCCTGGCGCGCGACGCGTACGATGCCGACCCGGCACGCGTGCGCGCGCCGGCCGTCGCGGCGCTGCAGCAGGCGGCCGCGCACGCGTACGCCGATGCGGTTGGTGCGCGCGTCGCGGCAACCGGCATCTGAAGCGAATTCCGGCGTGCCGCACGCGGGGCGGCGGCCATTTCCGATCATCCAACCGAGCGAGGGTTCGAATGACCAGGCAACTGATCGTCGCCGTGTTCGGCAGCGTCGACACGGCCCGCCAGGCCGCGAACGATTTCGAGGCGCTGTCGGAGAAGAACGAAGGATTCCACATCGAGAACGGCGTCGTCGTCGAGAAGGGCGCGGCCGGCAAGCTTGCGGTGCTCGCGGCCGAATCCCGGCCGTTCAAGGGCGGCGTGATCGGTGCGATCGCGGGCGGCCTGCTCGGCCTGCTTGCCGGGCCGCTCGGCGTGGTCACGGGCATGGCCGCAGGCGCGGGTGCGGGCATCCTCGCCGATGCGGCCGGCAATGCGCTGCTCGACGGCAGCTTCGTCGAGACGGTGGCCGCGCGGCTCGCGCCCGGCAGCGTCGCGGTCATCGTCGAGGCGAAGGAAGACACGCCGTTTTCGGTCGACAACGTCGTGACGGGATTCGGCGGCAAGGTCTTCCGTCAGGCGCTCGGTTGAGCGCGCCTTTTTCGAACCGATTCGGGAGAACCGCATGCGCATCGATCAATCCTACCGGCGCTTCGACATCGCCGCGACGCTCGCGCCGCTGCCCGGCAACGGCAACCGCGCGATCGCGACCGTCGACGTGACGACCGACGATCCGGCCCGCCTCGCCGATCTCGGCACGGGCCAGTTCCTGCAGATCCGCAAGTGGGTCGAGTCGAACGACATCGCGCTGCTGACGGTGGTGTTCGACGAGTGCAAGGTCGCGATCGACCACTACGCGGACAACGTCGACGACGCGTGAGGGCACGCGGGCCTGCGCGGGCCCGCGCCGTCGCGTGTGAATCTGTTCACCACGCCGGCCGGATTTGGCGTTTCCTCGCCAAACTGTCACTTACATTCGTCGAAATGACGCAGTAGCATGCCGAACCTTGTCTTGATGAGATTCGCATTGCTATCCGCCTTCAATTTCGATAACGGACGAGGTTCGAACCGGGATACCCGCTCCCCGGCGCCGCTATCCGGCTTCGTGCATCGGCGCGGCCATGCCGCCGATGCGTCGCCGGCCGGTTCACCGCTGGCGGGGCGAGGCGGATGAAGCTCTACGAGAAATTTGCAAACGACGTAGAGCGACTCATCCGGCAGGGCGTATATCGACACGGCGATCGTGTGCCGTCGGTGCGGCAGGCGAGCCAGCAGCACCGGATCAGCATCACGACCGTGCTGCACGCGTATCTGCTGCTGGAAAGCCGCGGGCTGCTGGAAAGCCGGCCGCAGTCGGGCTA
>NZ_JBVVNQ010000036.1:0-27807 GCF_055810675.1 Burkholderia sp. YHN3-13
TACGATGCGCTCATCGCGCGCATCATCCCTTCGCGGCCGTTGTCGATCCAGTCGACCTCGAACCCGCGCGCGGTCAGCTCGCCGACGATCTCGTTCGCGGTCACCGCATCGTCTTCGACCGTCAGTACTCGCATGCCTGTCCTCGCAATGAACTTCAATACGGGCGCACACCTTGCGCCCGCGACTATCGTAGACGACACGATCGCCGCCCGGCGTTACATGAAAATAGCTTCATCTGGCACCACATGAACAGGTGTGAAACAAGTTTCATCCGTGCGTCGCCCGCGTCGTCGCGCGATCCGCCTACGCTGACGTCATGCGGCATCGGGCCGCGAAACCAGGAGTTACCGGATGAAACTTTCGACTACCACCGCCTGCATGCTGCTCGCATGCGCCAGCACCGCCGCGTTCGCGGCACCGCACTTGACGCCACAGGAATGCAACGCTTACCCGTTCGTTCACACTCAGCGCGAGGTCACGCATGCGGACCTGGTGCGCGAGCTGATCGAACTCGAACAGGTTGGCTATAACCCCGCGCACAGCGGCCCGTACTACCCGGACGATCTTGACGAGGCGAATCGCCGGCTCGCCACCGAGTACCGTACGGACTGTACACATGCACTGACGGCCGACGCAAACCCGCACTGAACGACTGCTCGGCACGGGCGCCAAAGCGACAAGACGGCGCGCTCGTGCCGCCTTGTATTCGTGGGTATTCTTGAACACGAAGCCCTGCACGATGATATCGATGCACTCGTCATCGTTCCTGATCGCCAACTCTGCTGCTTAGGGATACCGCGCATCGGCCAGTCAGCCTCAACGCCTAGTCTTTCGAGCCACGGCTCTTTCCGCAGAACTACGTGCGAGAGGAGCAAGCTTACCGTCGCAGCCCCCGGCCTCTCCATTGCGACATAAAAGCCAAGCACACATCTCGTAGCAACGTCGAGAGCCACAGACAGCCACGGTCGACCGATAATCTGTCCGTCCAGTTCGCTAACGAGCAGGATGTCCGCTTGCGTGTGATCAACCTGCACGATATCTAACGGAAGTCGGACCTGGAATGTGGCAGGGGCAACTGCAGCGTTCGGGAGCGCAGCTCGTGCCAAAGCATCCTGCTCGCGATAGGAGAGCCACCGTCGAGCAATTGTTGACCTGCTTGGAGGCGATAGACCTGCAACGCTGCAGCGACGTTTCACCTCAAGTACAAGATCAGTTGCAGGATGCGCAAGGTGTCGCTGATCAGGGAGCCATTCGTGCACGGCCTCGTCGATGACGCATTCGACGGCGGCGTCCAGTCTGCCCCCGGTCGCCCCACCCGGCTGCCTTGGCTCTAATGTGCTGGCGACCGAATCTGCGAGGAAACGTCGACGCAGGCGATATACGGTGGTGCAGTGAACGCCTAATAGCTGTGCTGCTCGTTCAGCCTGCTGTCGGGAAAGCACGCCGTTGCCAAGCGGTCGAAGCACGGACGCGATCTTCGCTGCTCGAGCGGCCTGCTCTTCGATCGAAGCCATATGGATCCCTATCAATCCACGCGACACATGCGCTCGCAGTATTAAAGAACACGTGCAACGTGCTAGCAACGTTAGTGAACATTGGCCAAGTTTCTGTTGCGGAAACGCAACAGCCAAGCAGCCGCCAGAAAACTTCAAAAAGTCCCTGTTCGCCGAGGCTTCTTTGAGAATTTCCGCTAGCAACGCTTCTGAACACGGCTAGCGCTAATAATGAACGCCTACAGCAGTGAAGCGCAACACGTCGCGGTTCCAGTCGAGTTGTTCGACGGCGCGATGCCCCTGCACCCGGTTGTCGTCGTCCCACACCTTTTCCCAATAGCGCGCACGGATCGCCCCCTGTTTCTTGCTCCGTTCGATCACCAGCAACTCATCCGAGACGCACATCGCCGCCATCGCGATCCCCTCGATCACCTGCCGCATCACGTTGCCAGCGGCGGGCACCTTACCGGCCAGCAGCAGCTTGCTGGACACGACCAGATCATCGAGCACACCCAGGACGAACCCGTCGACCAGCGCGCTTTGGCGGGTCGCGACGCGCGCGGCGGCTTCGCGGAACGGCGGAATGCGCCCAAAGCAGTCGGCCAGCGCCTCGGCCAACGCGTTGATCTCCGGCTCGAACTCACGCGCAAAGCCGACGACGCGGACGGCGTGCTGTCGGCAGCACGGACCAGGCGAGCGCCGCGCCGCCGCAAGTAAGCGGCGGCGGGCACTTCGGGCGGAAACCATCAGGTCCGATTCTCGAACCGCGGGCGGCCATCACCGTGCCATCGCGCACTCGCGCCGACGGTTAATGCGAATACGAGAACCTGCCCGCTCCTCGTTCAAATCGCCACTTCAGGCGGCGCCTGGCGAAACAGCCGCGTGATCCCGCACAGATACACGAGCCCGAGCGCGAACCACACGACGCCGAGCACGAGCGCGGCCTTCTCGAGGCTGACGAGCAACCAGACATCGGACACCGCGCCGATCACGGGAAAGACGAGTCCGCCGATCACCCCGATCCGGCGTTCGCCATGATTGCCCGACAGGTACAGGCGAATCACGCACAGATTGACGGCCGTAAAGGCGAGGAACGCGCCGAAGTTGATGAACGACGTCGACGTGGCGACATCCAGCTTCAGCGCGATCAATCCGACGACGCCGGCCAGCGCGATGTTGATCGCGGGCGTCTTGAAGCGCGGATGAATGAAGCCGAAGATGCGCTTCGGCAGGATTTCATCGCGGCCCATCGCATAGAGCAGCCGGCCGACGCTCGCTTGCGCCGAGATACCCGACGCGAACTGGGCGAGGATCAGGCCCGCGAGGAACACGGTGACGAACAGGTCGCCGCCGATCATCTTCGCCACTTCGAACGCGGCCGAATCCGTATCCTTGAATTCGACGCCGGGGTGCGCGAGCTGCATCGTGTAGGCGGCGATCACGAAGATCGCGCCGCCGATCAGCGCAATCAGCAGGATCGCCCGCGGCATGTTCTTCTTCGGATCGATCGTTTCCTCGGTCAGCGTCGAGACGGCGTCGAAGCCGAGATACGAATACGCGGCGATCGCGGCGCCCGCCATGGTCGCGCCGAACGGCACGTGCGGCTTGAAGAACGGCTCCGCCATCGCGATACCGCCCGCGCCTGCCGCGGCCGACGCATAGTGCCAGCACAGCACGACGAACATCGCGACGATCGCCAGTTGCACGACCATCAGCACGATATTGAAGCGCGCCGCCAGTTCGATGCCGACGATGTTCAGGCCGCTCGTCAACACGATGAACGCCACGATCCAGATCCAGGTCGGCACGTGCGGAAATGCCGCGTTCAGATAGGCAGCACCGATCAGCCAGATCACCATCGGCAGGAAGAAATAATCGAGCAGCGTTGCCCAGCCGATCATGAAGCCCAGGTGCGGGTTGAACGTCTTGCGCGTGTACGTATAGGCCGAACCGGCGGCCGGATAGAGCCGCGCGAGCTTGCCGTAGCTGAGCGCGGTGAACGCGATGGCGACCAGCGCGAGCAGATACGCGAGCGCGGCCGTGTCGTCGCTGGTCTTGGCGAGCACGCCGTAGGTACCGTAGACGATCAGCGGTGCCATATAGGCGAGGCCGAACAGCAGCACGGATGGCAGGCCGAGCGTGCGCTTCAGGCGCACGGGTTCATGGGATGACGACGCTTGCATGTTATCTCCTGGGCCTTCGGGGGCCGATACGAATGCCTGTGTGCCGTCTGGCCGGCATTTCAATGGGACGGGCACGCACGTGCAGGGCATCGCGCCCTGCTCATGCGTTGAATGATCCGTGGATTCGGACTACTCGGCCCGGTGGCGGCGCGGTTCGATCGTGAGCGCGCGATTCCCGCCGGCCGGTTCGACCGGCGCGAGACCGAGCGCCACGCGTGCGTCGTGCAGATAGCTGTAATGCTCGCGGCTCGCTTCGAGGCGCGTCAGATCGAGGCTCGCCCGCGCGACCGCCTCGTCCCGGCCGAGTTCGACCGTGCTCTCGCCAAACGGATCGACCAGCGTGGACAGGCCGGCGAACGTCAGGTTGTCGTCGCCGGACCCGCAGCGGTTCACCATCACCGCGAACATCTGGTTCTCCATCGCGCGCGCCGCGATCGCGCGGCGATGCACTGGCCCGAACGGGTCCATGTTGCCGTTCGTGACGATCAGCAGATCGGCGTCGAGCGCACCGACGGCGCGCGCCGTCTCGGGGAATTCGATGTCGTAGCAGATCAGCAGGCCCACGGTCAGGCCGTTCCAGACGCAGGTCGCGAAGCGCTCGCCCGGCGTGAAGACGCCGACATCCGACGCCCACAGATGCGTCTTGCGATAGCGCAGGACGATGTCGCCCTGCTCGTCGACCAGCACCGTGGTGTTGTAGAAGTGTCCGCCGTCGCGCTCCGCGAGGCCCACCGCGACAGCGACGCCCTTTCGACGTGCCGCGTCGCGTACCGCGGATAATCCGGGGCCATCGAGCGTCTGCGCGACATCGGCGACGTTGTCCCGCGTCGGGAAACCCGACAGCGTCGTTTCGGGGAATACGATCAGTTTCGTGCCGCCGGCCACGTCGACACGTTCGATCGTGTCGATCACCTTGCGCGTGTTATGCGCGACGTCGCCGTCGACGAGCGACAGTTGCGCGAGTTCTACCTGCATGAAGCCATCTCCTTCCAATTGCCTTTCATTTGCCTATCGCATGCGCTGCATGCCGCATCCGACGCTCGTCGAGCGAAGCGGTGCATGGACCGCTTCCTGTCGAAGGGAGGCCGATTATCGGGTTATTATTTTTGACCTGAAATTCCCCGCCAGGGGTACCCTCACCGGAGGACACGATGGACTTCGAATGGCGAGATCTCGCTTTTCATCGGGAGATTGGTTCGGCCATCGACGCCCTAGATGGCCCGCATTTCTGGGCACGCCTCACGCGCGTGCTCGAACGGCATCTCGGTTTCGACACCTGGGTCGCGCTGCGTTTCGCGCGCGACGCCGCACCGCTCGTGCTCGCCGAACAGGCGATGCCCGACGGCAAGATCGACCTGATGTTCCAGGACTATCTGGCCGCGCTCTATCAGCTCGATCCGTTCTATCTCGCCTCGTTCGAAACGCAGACGTCGGGCTTCTACACGCTCGCCGACGTCGCACCGGACAACTTCCGGATGACCGAGTACTACCAGCGGTACTTCAAGAAGAACATCGTCGGCGACGAAGTGCATTTCAACGTCGTGATCGATCGCGATCACACGCTGGGCTTCTCGCTCGGCAAGACGAGCAAGTACGACGAGCGCGAGATGGCATTGCTTACCCTTTACACACCCTGGGTGCTGTCGTTGATGCAACAGCGCCTGCGTTTCGAAACGTTCGTCGTGAAGGAAACGCTGCGCGCAAGGGAACATGAAGCGCCCGATCCGCATGCGCGCTTCGGCATGCTGACCGGAAAGAACGGGCGCGGCGCATTGACGACGCGTGAAATCGAAGTGGCGATGCTGTCGTTGAGCGGCTTCTCCACGCGGGCGATCGGAGAAAAACTGTCGATCTCGTTCGAGACCGTGCGCGCGCACAAGAAACACATCTATGCCAAGCTCGGCGTCGGGTCGCAGTCGGAACTCTTTGCGCTGTTCTACGATCCGGCGAGAGCGGGTGAATCTGCGTGATGTGAGTTGCGGCGTCGCCGCCCGGACACCCGCAAGCGCCCTCCTTCACGCTTCGCTCGTTACCTCGGAACGACGGGTATCCAGATCGAACGTCAGATCCGTCACGAATGCGGCCCCCGGCTCCCGGGACAGCCCGAATCCCAGCGATCGCGCGAGGCCGATCACCGCGACGTTCTCGCTCAACGTCGTACCCACGATCCGCTTCATGTCCGACCGTCCGGCAAGATCGATCAGGCTCGACAGCAGCACGCGGCCGAGCCCCTGTCGCTGCCATGCGTCGTCGATCACGATCGCGCATTCGACGACGTCCGTTTCGCCATCGTCCATCGTATAGCGTGCCATGCCGATCAACCGCTCGCGGCCGTCATGCGTGATCGTCGCGATCACCGCACCTTCCCGCCGGCGGTCGATGCGGGTCCAGCGGATCATTTCGTCCTCGGTCGGCTTGTGTAGAAGTTCACAATCAATGCTAGCCGCGCCCAAAGGAGTGCTAGCAATGTTCACTAATACTGCTAGCGTAATGTTTTGCTCAGCCTGAGCGGTGGGCATCGATAACGTGATATCGCCCGCAGCGCGGCGTCGAAATTCGGAGCTCTGGCAAAAATCGATTGCGGAACAGTCTCGAGCAGGCTGTGGTGCAACCCGGCAGTAGTCGGCTGACGGATCGAGCCACTCCCTCTTCCACCGTGATGCAGTGACATCGGCGTCGTTCAGAACACTCAAGCACAAGATCAGTTGCAGGATACGCAAGGTGGCGCTAATTCAGGAGCCATTCGTGCTCGGCCTCGTCGCTGACGCGTTCGAAGGCGGCGTCCAGTCTGCCCCCGGTCGCCCTACCCGGCTGCCTTGGCTCTAATGTGCTGGCGACCGGATCTGCGAGGAAACGTCGACGCAGACGATATACGGTGGTGCAGTGAACGCCTAACAGCTGTGCTGCTCGTTCAGCCTGCTGTCGGGAAAGCACGCCGTTGCCACGCGGTCGAAGCACGGACGCAATCTTCGCTGCTCTAGCGGCCCGCTCGTCGATCGAAGCCATATGGATTCCTATCAATCTACGCGAAACGTTTGCTAGCAGTATTAAGGAACACATGCAACGTGCTAGCAACGTTAGTGAACATTGGCCAAATTTCTGTTGCAGAAACGCAACGGCTAAGCCGCCGCCAGAAAACTTCAAAAAGCCCCTGTTCGCCGAGGCTTCTTTGAGAATTTCCGCTAGCAACGTTTCTGAACGCGGCTAGCACTAATAATGAACGCCTACAGTAGTTGACGAAGGTCAACCTGTCAGAAACCGCCCGTGCGAAAAATTATCGTGTACGAGAACGTCAGTCGCCATAGGGGGACATTCATGAACATCGGCACTTCACCCGTCCAGGCCGTCCGCGCTCCTCAGCGAGTGCTGATAGCCGTCGACGGTTCGACCGCATCCGCCCATGCACTCGCGTATGCCAAAGCGCTCCTCCCATCGAATGCAGCGGTGCACATCGTCAGCGTTGCGGAAAATCCGAGAACGCTCGTCCCGCTCGGATCGAAAACTATGGCGTTCCTCGAATCCGCGCGCGTCGAATTGCTCAGGGATGCTTCTGATGCGCTGTCGCGCGCGAAAGCCGCACTGGATCGCGACGACCTCGTCATCGACACGGAAGTCGTCGACCTGGCCGCCCATGGCGGGGATGTCGTGAATGCGCTGGCCGACAGCGTGCAAACCTGGCAGGCCGAACTCCTGATCGTCGGTGCACGTCAGCATCATGGCTTGCTCGGATGGGTAGAAGGGACGGTTTCCGGCCCGCTCGGCAAACTCGTCGGGTGCCCGCTGCTCATCGTTCCGGAAGGTTTCGCGTCGGTTGCCGAGCACGTGCCACGGCGGATGCTGTTCGCCGTCGACGGAAGCGAGATTGCACTCGACGCATTGCGGACAGGGTTGACATTCTCGCGGGCCGACACTGAATTCCGTGCGATATACGTGGTTGATCCCCCCCCAATGCTGGGCGACTTCGTCCTTGGCGGGGCACTGGAAGAAGCATTGATCGGCGAAGGAAATCATGTACTCCAGGTCGCCACGGCCATACTCGAAGGCACGGCCAAACATGCGCAGTGGCAACTCATTCACGCAGATCGAACCGGCGCGGACGTTTCCCATCTGATCGTGCGCGACGCACTCGAATGGAATGCGGACATGATCGTCATGGGCACGCACGGGCGGCGAGGCGTGACGGGCTGGCTCGTCGGCAGCGTGGCCGGGCGCGTGGCGCGCATCACGAAGACGCCGGTCCTGCTCGTCCATGCGTCGCGTGCGTGACGCGCTTCGTCGTCACGCATCCGCACCCACGGCGTGGAACAGCTCCTCCTCCTGGGCGCAATGCAGGCGCACGATCGCTTCGAGCCCGTACAGCAAGCGCTGTATCGCCTGCACCTGCATGGCGTTCGTTCCGTCGCGCGGCAGGTCGGCGACCGTCTGCCGGAGCGATCGGATCATCCTGAAGATCTCCCGGTGTGCGCCGCTCATGGCCGCCAGTGGATCTTCGCCGCCGAGCAGCGGTGCAAGACGCGCGTAGACCTCCAGATCGTCGGCGCGTTCGTGCGGCAGCAGCCGTTGGTCGAGCGCATCGATGATGCCAGCCAGTTCGCCAGCGATGGCGCCCCCGGACAGTGTCGGCAAGCGATCCGCGAAATCCCTGATCTGGTCCAGCAACGGCAACAATGCCGTGTGCTCGCGCCTGAGTTGCTCGACGTCGATATCGGCCAGCCCGGCTCCCGTGGGCCTCGTGCGCACCAGCAACACGCGTAGCGCATTGACGATGACGACGACGTCGACGACTTCCTGAATCACCGCACCGGCAATCGGCGGCAGGAATCCCGCCGCCGCGATCGTCATCGCGACGACCGACAACGACATGCCGATCACCACGCTCTCGAGCGCGATCCGGCGCGATCGACGTGCGATACGCATCGCATCCACGAGTCGATCCAGCCGATCGACCAGCAAGACCACGTCGGCTGCTTCGGATGACGCGGCCGCTCCCCGCGCACCCATCGCGATGCCGACGTCGGCCGCGGCCAGCGCCGGTGCGTCGTTCACTCCGTCGCCGACCATGATCGTCACGCCGTCCTGCCGGGCAGCCTGGATGGCGGCAAGCTTGTCCGCCGGCGTCTGCTCCGCGCGTACATCGGTGACGCCCAGCAGTTCGCCGACGGCCCCGGCAATGTCGTGCCGGTCGCCGGTCAGCATGACGAGACGCTCGACGCCTTCACGTTTGAGCAACCGCAATGCCCGTGGTGTTTCCAGCCGCACCTGATCGGCCATTTGAATCGCGCCGATCATGACGCCATCCACGCCGACGAATACGGAAGCCGCGCCCTCGCTGACGACTCGCGCCAGGAATGCGTCGCTCCACGGCGCAATCGTCGCGCACGCAGACACGTATTCGAACTTGCCGATTGCAACGGTCCGGTCGTCGACCCGGCCCGTCACGCCTTCGCCGGCTGTTTCGATGACAGCCGACGGCAGCGACAGATCGATGCGACGTTCACGCGCCGCGACCGTCAGCGCGTCCGAGATGATATGGCCCGATGCTTGGGCCAATGACGCTGCAAAACGTAGCACATCGTCCGCTGCGACGTCCGCGCCGCATTCGATCGCAACGATGCGCGCCCGTCCTCCCGTCAGCGTCCCGGTCTTGTCGAAGAACAGAATTGTCGCTTGCGCAAGACGCTCCAGCGCACCTCCGCCCTTGACCAGAATGCCGCGTTTCGAACAACGCGACATGCCGGATACGATTGCGACCGGCACGGCGAGGATCAACGGACACGGTGAGGCCACGACGAGCACGGCAAGCGCACGTGCGACGTCGCCGGTCAACAGCCACGCGATACCCGCGACGAGCAGCGATGCGAGCACGAAGAACGCTGCGTAGCGATCCGCGAGACGCACGGACGGGCTGCGCTCGCGTTGCGCACGCTCGACCATGCGAACGATGCCGGCAAACGTGCTGTCGCCCGCCGTCGCACGGGCAACCATTTCGAACGGCGCGCCGGCGTTGACCACGCCGCTGCATGCGTTTTCCCCGGAACGGCGCCGCAGGGTGGACGATTCGCCCGTCAGCATGGACTCGTCCAGTTCCGCGTCGCCGGTCAATGTGCCGTCGACGGGCACGAACTCGCCGCTCCGCACCAGCAGCCTGTCGCCGGGGACAAGGGTGTCCGGCGCAACCGAGCGCCATTCCCCGTTCTCGAAACGGGTCGCCTGCCGGGGAGCGCGGCCGAGCAGTGCGCTCATCTCGCGTTGCGCGCGGTCCTGCGCATACCGCTCCAGCGTCCGCCCGCTCGCCAGCATCAACGCAATCACGGCCGCCGCAAGCGTTTCGTCGAGCACGACCGCCAGCGCGATCGCGAGCCACGCGAGCACGTCGATGCCGGCCTGCCGCCTCATCACGGCCTTGACCAGCGAGACCGTCAATGCGAGCAGGACCGGCAACGTCCCCAGCAGCCAGGCGAATCGCGCGAGTGACGGCTGGCCGAACGCCACGCATACGCCGCCGCCGGCGAGCGTGGCGGCCGCCAGAATCAGCAACACGAGATCGATCGACCAGGGGACTCGGGACATGACCATTGCTCCGATCGTCGTGCATGGTGGTGTTCGCCGCATCCGGCTCCGGTTGCGGACGGCGTGGCATCAGTCTAGGAAGCGCCGTGCTTAGAGCATTGACATGGGTCAGGACGGCGTGCGTCCCGTGAACGACCGGCATGCCGCGTTGCTTGACGTGAGTCAAGCCATCGGCCCCTTTCCTCAGCAAAATCGAGCCGTGACACCGGATGGCCTGGAGTCGATATCGTGCTGACGCTGGCTGTACTCTTCGTGCTGATTCTTCTGCTGAATCTCATGCCTGCGTTCGCCCCGCCCACGTGGATGGCGATGTCGTGGGTCGGGTTCAACCTGCCCGACGGCAATCCGTTCGTCTTTGCCGTCGTGGCGGCCGGCGCGGCGACGACGGGCCGTGTCATCCTGGCGACCTTCGCGAGATCGCTCGTCCGCTCCCGCTGGGTGCGGGAATCCGACCGCGAGAATATCGACGTCGCCACGCGCTGGCTGCGACAGCACCGGACGCTCACCGCCGGCCCGTTCTTCTTCTACGCCTTGAGCCCGCTGCCGTCGAACTACCTCTTCATTGCTTACGGGCTTTCCGGGTTGCCGCTCAGAATCATCGCGACGGCGTTTTTCATCGGCCGCGCAACGACCTATGCGATCTGGGCGCATCTCGGCCGCTTTGCGTCGACCCGACTGGACGTGGAATCGGAACTGGAAGGCACGTATCTCGGCGGCTACTTCGTCGTCACGCAACTGGTCCTGCTCGGCCTCGTGTTCGCATTGATGAAGCTCGATTGGCGTGCGCTCGTCAACGAACGCCGGCTGACGTTCAGACGCGGCCATCATCCGCGCGGCTCCGATTGACACACGGCGCACGCGATCTTTCGATCGGGCGCATCGGCCAGCCGCTCCCGGCTACCGGACATGTATCCCGGATGCGACCTCCGGGAGGTTTTCGCGCTTTCGTGGATCGACGTGCGTCATGACATTCAGGACACGGTGATGCCTCATCACGCGCGCACGCGCGTCCACCGCAATGTCGTGCCCTTGCGCGACCGTAAGATCGGCGTCGATGTCGAGATGCACGTCCACGAGGATCAAATCGCCGGTCTTGCGCGTGCGCAGGTCGTGCACGTCGAGCACGCCCCGTGTCGCAACCAGCGTTGCGCGGATCGCCTGCACATCTTCAGCGTCGGCCGCACGGTCCATCAGATCATGCAGTGCGTCCCAGCCGAACGTGGCGCCCATTTTCACGATCATCCCGCCGACGATCAGCGCGGCGACGGGATCGAGCAGCGGGTAGCCGAACAGGTTGCCGACGATGCCGCACGCAACCACCAGCGAAGATGCGGCGTCGGAACGCGCGTGCCATGCATTGGCGACCAGCATGCTCGACTTCACCCGCGTTGCGACCGCAAGCATGTAACGAAACAGACTTTCCTTCGCGACGAGCGCAAGGATCGCCACCCATAGCGCCGTGACATGGACGCGCGCGATCGTCTCCGAATGCTCGAGCTTCTGGATCGCGGACCACACCATCCCGCCCCCCACCACCAGCAGGATTGCTGCGAGTGCGAGCGACGCACCGGTTTCGAAGCGCTGATGGCCGTAAGGGTGCTTTTCGTCGACGGGCTTGCGGCTATGGTGGCCGGCCAGCAGCACGACGAAATCCGCGATCAGGTCGGACAATGAATGGATGCCGTCCGCCACGAGTCCCTGTGATCGGGACAGGATGCCGACCGCCACTTGTCCAATGCTCAGCGCAAGGTTGACCGCAACGCTCACCCAGGTACTTTGCGTAACCGCGGTGGCCATTGCGGGCGTCGCTTCCGCGACGGTTTCCGAAACAAGGTCAGATTGCTTTGACATCACGATTCTGGTCACGTTACAAGGTTGAGCAAAGTTGGATAGTCGCAAGCGGACACGAAGGCCCATGCGCGCGTCTCCGGTAGTGACGGTCGCCGGCAATCAAGTCGAAAGCCCGTCGAACGCCACCAGCGCATGTGATGCATACATCATCGACGGGCCGCTGCCCATGTAGACGGCGACACCATCAACCTCCTCGACCTCCTCACGCGTCGCCTTCAGCATGATCAGCGATTGCATATGGAAGCCGATGCAGTCATCGCAGCGGCAGGAGATAGCGATGCCCGGCGCGACGAGCTCGCGTCTCTTTTTTGTCAGTGCGTCATCTTTGGTACCGGCCGAGCCCAAGGCGCCGAAGGCGGACAGGAGTTCCGGCTGTGACTTCCGAAGCTTGCGCATCTGCTCGGCGACTTCGGCGATTCTTTCACGATAACGCAACGAGTTCGATATGGCTGGCCCACACCGAAGCGAGAGAATCCGGACGGCTCACGACGCTTCGCTTCTGCGGCCGGCAATGATGCACCGCGCGTCTGACAACGGCGTGATCTCGGGCATGTGTTCGATGGTATTGACGGACGCTCGGCAAGACTTGATCTGCGACAAAGGACCGCCCGCCCGTTCTGCGTACCGTGGGACTCATGCAAACGACTTGGAGACCATCATGTCCAGAGCAAACACGTTCACCGTTTCGCTCCTGATCGGCGTCGCGATTGTCGTGGCGGCCGGCCTTGCGGACGCCCAGCCGCGCCAGCCTGCTCCTGGCCCTGCTGTCGAGTCGGGAGGCATGATTTATGGCAGTCAGTTGATGACGCCGGCCGAGCGGACCGAATACCGTACGCGGATGCTCGCGGCGGCATCGGATGCCGAGCGCGAGAAAATCCGCGCCGAACATCATGCCGAGATGCAGAAGCGTGCGAAAGCGCGCGGAATCAAGCTCCCCGACGCGCCCCCCATGCGCGGCATGCATCGCGGGCAAGGCATGGGGATGGGCATGGGGCCCGGCTACATGCACGGCTGGCCCAGCGGGCCCGCGAGCGGCGCTGCCGGGCAGTGATCGCGCGGTTCGCCGCATCCGGCAACAAGCGCGTCAATCCTATTTTCCTACAACCATTCTCGTGTGTACCGCGTCATGCGGTGACGTTGGCCCGTCGTCTCAATCATGCGTATGACGGGTCGAGCGCATAGCCGGATTGGGTTCGCCAGGCTCAGGCCACGACACGGTCACGCCTAGTCCGCCAAGTGCGGGCGATCGGTCAACCTGAACATCGGCGTCATGCGCAGCCGCGATCCTCCGCACGATCGACCACCCAAGGCCGCTGCCACTTGGCCCGGTTCCCGCGGGACGAAAGAATCGTTCACCCAGCCGGTCCAGATCGTCGCCGCCCATGCCCGGGCCGCTGTCTTCGACCCGCAGCACGGTGCGTCCTTCTCGTTGGCTGACCGAAACGGTGATGCAAGCCAGCGGCGGACTGTAGCGAATCGCGTTGTCGACCAGGTTGCGCACCATCGACTCGAGCAAGGGTTCGTTGCCGCCGACGATGCATGGCGACGGCGCATCGAGTTCCAGCCTCTGCCGTTTCGCGATCGACCGTGGCGCAGCCTCCGCGACCACCCGTTTCGCCAGGGTCGATACGTCGACGGGTGCGCGGTCCGCCAATGCGCCCGCATCGAGGCGCGAAAGCAGCAGGAGCTGATCCACCAAGCGCGCGGCCCGGTCGCACCCTTCGAGCACGGCCCGCAGTGCATGCCGGCGTCGCTCGTCATTGGGCTCGGCCATCGCGACCTGCGCCTGCGCCTTGACGGCCGCGAGCGGCGTGCGCAACTCGTGAGCCGCATCGGCCGTGAATCGGCGCTCCGCGTCCATCACGGCACGAATCCGCTCGAACAGGCCGTTCAGCGCATCCAGCATCGGCCGCATCTCGAGTGGTGTCCTGTCGGGCCGAATCGTGTCGAGCGCCTGCGGATTCCGCTTCGCCAGCGTTCGCCCGAAATCGCGCAGTGGCGCCGTGCCGCGGCGAACCGCCCAGCCGATGGCCAGCACCAGCAACGGCAACGCCGCCGCCATCGGCCAGAATGCGCTGCGCATGACGGCACCCAGGATTGCCTTGCGTGAATCGATTCGTTCGCCCACGAACACCTGGACATCGCCGCGCACGCCGTGCACGACGAATACCCGCCACGTATTCCCGTCGATCACGACGGTCCAGAATCCAGAGGACCGATCGCGCCCGGCCAGGTCGGGCGCCACCATCGGCTTGGACGGCGCGTTTTCGGAATGCAGGCCAAGCCGGCCCTCATGAAACACCTGGAAGGCCACGCGCGGCCCGTACGGGTGAAGGATCGGCGCGTCAATCGCATTGTCGTCGTCATCCGGCCCGCGCGCCTGTTGCGCGACGAGAAGTGCCGCCGCCTGCGCGAGGTGGCCGTCGAGCAGCCGGTCGATCTCGCGCCGTGCATCGAGCCAGGTCAGCATCAGCGTCGATAGCCAGACAGCGAGGACCACGGCCGGCACAAGCGTCAGCAGCCGGCCATGCAGCGAACGGGCGGGCACCACGGCTTTCATGCATCGTCCCGCATCAGCACGTAACCCACGCCGCGCACCGTTCGGATCAGGTCGCTGCCGAGCTTGGCGCGCAAGCGATGGATGTGGACCTCGACGGCATTGCTCTCCACCTCCTGCCCCCAGCTGTACAGATACTGCTCGATCTGCTCGCGTGACAGCACCCGGCCGGCATTCAGCATCAGTATGTGCAACAGGTCGAACTCGCGCGTGGACAGCGCAACGCCCACGCCGGCGCGGCGCGTGGTTCGCGACGCGGGTTCCAGCTCGACGTCCTGTGCGTTTAGCCGCTCGGTCGGACGACCATGAGACCGCCGCACCAGCGCTCTCAGGCGCGCACCGAGTTCGTACAGGTCCACGGGCTTGATCACGTAATCGTCGGCGCCCACGTCGAGCGCCCGGATGCGGTCGGGCACGGCATCGCGTGCGGTCAGGACCAGGATCGGCAACGCTAACCCGTCGCGGCGAATGCGCTGCAGCACGTCCATGCCGTCCATGAGCGGCAATCCGAGATCGAGGACCGCCGCGGCATGAACATGCGCGCGCAGCTCGCGCTGGGCCGCGTCGCCGTCATGCACCCAGTCGACCTGGAACCCTTGCTGGCGCAATCCGGCTCGAATCCCGTCTCCGAGCAGGACATCGTCTTCCACGAGCAGGATGCGCACGATCGAGTCCTCCGCCCGTGGCCGTCAGTCGTCGTCCCGGCCCACCCCGTGCACGGGGCGGCCGGTGTCCGTCGCGACCGGCCGATCCGCTTGAACGGGCCGCGGTGCCGCCTGCCATTGCGTCCACCACCAGCCGATCACCGCTGCCGTCATCACGACAGCGATCCCCCACCACGCACGCCGGATGCCGTCGATCGGCGCACCGCGCTTGTAGCCGGTCACCATCGCGCCGGCCAGATTCTCACGATGCACGACGCTGCTGACGAGAACGGCGGCGACGTGGACCATGACGAGCGCGAGCATCACGTTCGCCGCGCCCTCGTGAAGATCACCGAACGATTCGCCGTTTCCGTTATAGGCTGCCCAACCGGTCAATCCGACGACGACCGTCATCGTCAGCATGGCGACAATCGCGACCGCGCCGGCCGGATTGTGGCCGACGTGATGTTCGGGCCGGCCTTTTGCAAGGCTCAGAACGTAGCGCACAACGGCCGCTGGGGAACGTACGAACGACGAGAACCGCGCATGACGCGTGCCGGTCACGCCCCATGCGACGCGAAACGCGACGAGCGCCAGCATCGTGTATCCGAACGCGACGTGCATCAGCCGCCAGCGCTCGCTCTCGGCGGTCAGCCACGCGCCTGCAAAGGCGATGACCGTCAGCCAGTGGAATACGCGCAGTGGAGCGTCCCAGACCAGTATCCGTGCGGGACGCGAGCGCTCCGGTTCACCGTGTGCCCGGGATGCGGACGAATCGTTCATCGAAGTTTCCTTTGTCTGCTTGCGTATGACATGCGGCGCAATTCGACGGCCGCTTGACCGCGGGGTTGCGCCACACGGACGCGGGAACCTCTTCGTGCGTGGCGATGAACCACGCCGACCGGGTAATCCTGTCTTCGGGCGGGCGGCGAGCCGCGGCGCCCGTCGCTGCGTGTGCCGTCAGCCACGTCTCCAGTTGCCCGATCGTTGTCGGGTCCAGCGTCGCATCGGTGCCGAAGTGGCGGTCGAGACCGTTCAGGATGCGCCGCCAGGACTCGGCGGGCAGCGCCCCGGGCGGATAGGCGACATGGCAGGTCGCGCACTCCTGCTTGTACTTGGGCGGCAACGGAATCGCGGCGCTTCTCGTTTCGTCTTCCGCCAGTGCCGCGCGAGGCAGCAGCGACATCAGCAGCAGCGCGAGCACGCTTGCGCGCGCATATCGGACGGGAGCAATTCCGCGCAAGGAGGTTGTCGTGTCAACGTCGGTCATGATTGTTCGTCATCAGGGTTTCAGGCTCATGAGCCAGCTCAGGACGTCAGCCTTTTCGATTGCCGAACATTCACGCCCGACGACGTCCTTGCAGTTTCTGCGGAACCATTTTTCGGTCCTGGCGCCGTCCGTGAACCGTGCCGGATTGAACGCGGGAGCTAGCGGCTCGATGGTCTTGCTGGTGACCACGTGCCGGCCTTGGCCGGTCGGCGTACTTCCATGACAGGTCGCGCAACTCCAGTCGCGCCCGTGTCGGGACGTGAAGAACTGCTGCCCTCGCGACGGCACGGCGCTTGAGCCTGCCTGCGCCACATAGCCGTCCAGCAGTTGAGCAGGTGTTTCGGCATGGGCACACGCAATGGCGGCAAACTGCATCGATACCGAAAGGCATGAGAAACAAAGCGTGCGCACGGAACGGGATATCCGCATCGTGATTCTCCTGGTCGATGCGTTCATGTTCTGGCGAATTCCTTACCGCATTCTTAACGTCCTGGTGTTAGTTAGTCGGCACAATGCCGCACGGCACGCGCGATCCCGTTGAACGCCCGGAGCAGCCGGAGCGAGTCTGCGACCGTGATATGTCAGCCAAAGCCATCTCCTTTTCTCCGAAGATCCATGGAGAACGAATTCGTCATACGGATCGTAAGCGCTATCGCACCCTATGTCGCCCCGTCCCTGCGCAGCCCGAGCATAGGCGCATGACATCGTGCTGGTCGGGATCTTCCCAGTAAAACCGGATATCGATGCCACGACGAGCATCGACCTGGACCTGCCTCGTCTCATGTATATGACGATCGCGCGCGGATACCGTATAGCGCCCCTTTGGCAGGCGCACATACAGCAGCGGGCCGCCCGTTCGTACCGTGAGAACATGCCGCGTGCCGTTCAGGATCGTGACATCCACGTCAGACAAGTACTCACCCGTTTTCGATACAAAGGTCATTCGAAGGTTATAGCGGGAGGCAACTTCGCGAAACGCAGCGACTTCTTCTGAACCGATGCCGCCGGTCACGTATGTCACCCCGCCAAGCTCGATAGGTTTCAAAGCAGTGTCGGCATAGGTGCCCGTAGCCGCAGCAAGAAGACATATTGACGCGCACAGAGCGCAGACGATTCTCGTCGACATGATTCTCTCCGCCTGCGCATGACGTCTTCCAGATCGGCTTCCGACTGAACACGGGGCGTATACGGCGACCGTCGAGGTGTCCTGCGCAAATCTCGTTGAACTCGTGGTCAGGATCCCGCTGTCTGGCAATTCGATCTTGACTCAAATCAATCGATCATTCGGCAGGGAATCTAGTCTGTTTTCAGTCGACTTCGAGTCCCGAAGCCAACGAAGTGTACGGATTCCCATGATGATTCAATCACGATCAAGGCGGCATCTTGCCTCCGCTCTTCTAGCCCTCCTTACCGCCTCTAGTTCGAATGCCGAAGAGTTGGCGCGCATACCTGCGCATTCGCAACGTTACGGCACGCATATCCGCATTTCTGCGTACGATGACCCGCTACTCAAGGGCGTGACGTGTTTTATTTCCGAACCGGTCTCGGCGAGTGATGGACGCAATCTCCATAACCGAAATACTGGAGCCACGGCAACTTCGGTGTCTTGTCACCAAGTCAGACCGCTCTCGACCACGGCACGCGTGCCGCATCAGGCACAGGTGTTTGACGAATCGATCGATCCGGTTTTCAGATCGATACACACAATTCGGATTCTGGATATTCGGCGTCTCATTGTGTTGTATTTCTCGTTCGCCAAGAGTGATCTGGCGGGCGATCTGCCCGGACACGTGGACGTCGTCCGGTTGCCCGCAATTTTCGGAAATCAGGATGCGGCAGGCAAGTGAATCGAGCGCCGGTCCGCGGCGAGTCGTCCGACAGCTTGCACAATCATCGCAAGCCATCAACGCACACCGTCCGTGGTGGCGTTAAGCTCTCGCAGAGGTGGCGCATGCAACATCGTTACCGCGCACGAGCAGGACCGGACAAGTCGATCCGCGCAGAAAGCGTTCCGCGACACTGCCGAGAAAGAGTCGCCGCACACCGTGTCGCCCGTGCGTCCCGATCACGACCAGATCAATTGAGTTGTCGACAACGTAGCGCTGAAGGCGCTCCGGGACATCCTGACCGGCCTCAGTCTCGATGATTTCCCTGTCGCCGCGTAACGCTGCGTTCGAAATCGCCTGAACGGCATCTCGCAACACCGACTCGCCATAGTGCCGGATCTCATTGAGTAATTCTTCAGGCTCGACGCGCCCGCCATATGCGAACAGGGTGGATCTGTCGACGACGAACACGACGAAGAGGCTGGCGCCGCACAATCTGGCCAGCTTGATACCTTCGACAAGCGCCTGTTTCGATGACGGGCTGCCGTCCATGGCGATCATGATTTTCGTATACATGCAAACCTCGCTGAATGACTTAACCCGCTCGCTGCGCCCATCCTCATCATCGACGCACGCCGGGCCCTTGTGTTGCGCCAGGTCAACGGTTTGAAATCACGTCTAGCGCGACCGAACCGGCATGTTTTCCGAAAGTGTAGTCGGTGGGTACACGACGACGGTTTTTCGGACCTGCAGGCCAGCGAGCACTTGAGCGGGCTTTGTCACGTTGGCGAGGTCTGTTGGCGTAGGATGGGGGAATGAAAACGCTATCGCTCTATCGTGGACACCGGTTTCCTGCGGCCAGCATCAGCCAGGCCGTACGCTGGTATTTTCGCTTCCAGCTCAGCCTGCGCGACATCGAAGAACTCCTGTTCGAGCGCGGCGTCGCGGTGAGCTACGAAACGATCCGACGTTGGTGTGAAAAAATTGGTGCGGTCTTTGCCCATTGCGCCAAGACCGCTCGGCGTAAGCCCGGCAGCACCTAGCATCTTGACGAGATGTTCGTGACGTTGCGCGGCGAGCCTTATTTGCTCTGGCGGGCCGTCGACGAGCACGGTGCCGAACTCGACATCCTGCTGCAGAAGCGGCGGGACAAAACCGCGGCCAAACGCTTCTTCCAGCGAGTGTTGCGCGCCTGCCCGGCGCCGCGCAAGATCGTCTCCGATCAGCTGCGTAGCTATGCGGCCGCCAAGGCCGATATCCCGGAGTTGGCCGGCGTCAGGCACGTGTTCGTCAAGGCCGCCGCGCGCGTGAACAATCGCGTCGAGAACAGCCACCAGCCCACGCGTGAACGCGAGCGCCGCATGCGCGGCTTTCGCGAACCGCAGCGCACGCAGGCATTTCTCTCGTGCTTCGGTCCGATCCGGCAACATTTCGCGCGCAAGCGACATTTGCTGCGGGCTTCCCTTTATCGAAAACAACTCGCGGCGCGGTTCGAAGCCTGGCGCCGGTTCACCAACGTGGCCCAACATCCGTTCACCGAATGCTAATCGGTCGTCTCATCGGCTCCCGATTCGTCGCCCGGCCGACCACGTGACCAAGCCGCCCCGACTCTCAATTACTTGCCGCCGATCGATATCCGCCATAGCTCGTAGCGCTCGTGACCGTTTGGGACCAGACCTGCGACATGGTCACTCAGCGCACTCGACGTGAAGACGAGATCGCCGGTCGGAAGCAGAGCCGGAGTGTCCGGCCAATGCACGCTATCGTCGGATGCGATCAACGACATCGATTTCGTGCCAGGTTCGTACTTCACGATGCCATTGTGCGTGACATCGGTAATGTAGAGCACACCGTGCGAATCCGTCACAATTCCGTCCGTGTTGCCACCGACAGCACCAAGATCACGAATCTCCGTGGCGATCTGCTCATCTGTCGCACCGTGCAGCCGAAGAACGGCGGTCGGAACCGAACGTGCGCGTGTTCCTGTCGTCACGGTCCAATACAGCGTCGCACCGTCCGGGGACAGCGCGATACCATTGATACCTATCAGCAGCGGCTTTTCCGGCCATACTTCAACGCCATGGGAGACGACCTTTACCCCCGCTTCGACCTGCAAATACGGATGCCCGTCCAGCACACGTCGCGCCGTCCCTGACGCAAAATCGGCGACGATCAGTCCGACCTTGTTATGCGGTGAACTGCGCGAGCCACTGTCGGAAACATACGCGATGCGCCTGTGTTCGTCGACGACGATGTCGTTGAGGAAGCTGCCGACACGATCGGCCACACCGTCGAGGGCGATGCGCTTCACGATTCGTCCGGATTTCAAATCGAACACCACGATTTTCTGGGCTCCAGCAGGTGCCTCCGATTCCCCGGCAACGAACCCCATGTCAAGTGCCCAGAGCCAGTCGTTTTTCCGATCGACGTAGAAGCCCAGCACGTTGCGCAAATGCTCGCTCGGAGCAGTTGCTGTGGAATTGCCTTCCATTGACGGAAATGGCGTCAGTCGCGCCGGGCCGGTAGTTGCCCGAGTATCCAGCCTGCTTAGCGTCGCCGGTGTCGACGCGGCGACGAACCGCGGGGTACTCACATATGCGGTACCGCGTGCGTCGAAATGAAGCCCGGCAATCGGCGCATTGACCGAGCCTGCGAACGGCGCGGGATCCCCACCGTCTTTCGGAATCTCCCAACTTACTCCGGCGTAGCTTCGCCAGCGTTCAAGCCGGGTATCGGCCACCGCAGTCGCTGCGGTCGCGCAACTGATGAAGGCAATTGCGAAAGCAAATGGCGTAACTCGACTCAAGCGCTCGAACATGATGAAGGATGGTGAATTCGTTAGATGCGGTTATGCGACTTGATGCAGATGCAGCAATTTGAAGGTTTCGATCCATTGACCGGCGGTCGCGCGGAATGCGTCCATCAGCGGGCTGCGCATGTGGTACTCCCACGACGCGCGGTCTGCCCATTGCTCAAAAAAGACGACCATCCCCGGCTGATCCAGCGATTCATGCAGTTCGTAACTGAGACAGCCGGGCTGGTGGCGCGCCATCTCGACGAGTTCCTGTTGGGCTTGAACCAGCACCGCTTCGCAACCGTGCTTCGCCTCTACGAGTGCGACAATGACGTGGGCAGACATATCGAGGCACCTGTTCACAGAATCGACCGAAAAGTGCCGCCTTCGACGCGCACCGCAGCACCGTTGGATGCGGCACCCAAAGGACTGACCAGCAACGCCACTATGGCGGCAATCTCGTCGGCCTCGATCATGCGGGCGATCAGTGAGCTCGGACGATACGTGTCGAAGAAGTGGGATTCGATTTCCGCATCGGTCATATCGGGTCGTGGCGCGGTCTGCCGCAAATACGCGACGATGCCTTTGGAGCGCGTAGCGGACGGCAGTACGCTGTTGACGGTCACACCCGTACCCTTCGTCAGTTCGGCCATTCCGCGCGAGACCGCGAGCTGGGCCGATTTGCTGACACCGTAGTGCACCATGTCCGGCGGCGTGAACGCCCCGACTTCGCTGGACATGAAGATGACACGCCCCCAGTTCTTCGCAAGCATGCGAGGAAAGTAATGACGTGACAGCCGTACGCCCGACATGACGTTGACATCGATCATTCGCAGCCATTCGTCATCAGTGATCTCGGCGAAGGCCCTGGCTTCGTAGTAGCCAAGGTTATTCACGAGAATATCCGTATCCGGCTGCGCTTCGATCAGTTCCGCGACACCTCGCTTGCCGCTCACATCGGCGACGATTCCGCGCACGCTGCCGCGATGCGCGGTAGCGGATATCTCGGCGACGGCGGTGTCGAGTTTGTCACGCTGACGCCCGGTGATCGTGACCGACACACCTTCGCCGGCCAACGTTCGTGCAATGGCCATGCCGATGCCAGCGGTGGCGCCGGTGACGATGGCAGTTTTACCTTCAAGTTGCAGATCCACCGTTTGCTTCTCCCTTGCTCGTCGAAGGACCGGCTACGCCGGTCCATTGCGTGGCATTACTTCAGCCGCTTCAGCATCTCGCCCGCGACGTCGAGTGCGGAGGCCGGATTCTGACCGGTGATCAATTCGCGGTCGGTCACCATGTGCGCGGTAAATGGCACCTCGTTGCTGCTATAGATGCCGCCGGCCTGCTGCAGCGCGGTCTGCGGATAGAACTTCATCACTCCGCCGCCAAGCAGTCCTTTTGCCTGCTCCTCTTCCGCGTTGCTGATCACCGTCATGCGGTAACCGGAATAGATCCATTTCGGGTAGCTGCCGCTCGCGTTCCCCGAGGCGAGCTTTCGTGCAAAGCCCTGTGCATCGGACAGGGTCGACAGCAACGCAATCGGACCATGACAAACGAGCGCCGTGGTCTTGCCGCGCGCGTGAAAATCGGCCAGCAGTCGGCCCACTGCGGGGCTGGTCAGAAGATCCTGCATCGGCGCGTGGCCGCCGGGAACATAGACGGCATCGAAGTGCTCGTAACCGATCTGCTCCACCCGCGACAGACTGATCACGGGAGAGTGCGAGCGCGACGTGATTTGCAGCTTGTCGAGCAAAGCCTGGTAACCGCGCATCGCCTTTTCGTCGCCGTTGAAGTACATCTTGTCGGCAGACGTCGCATCCATCGTGGGCGCGTTGCCCTCGGGCGTGGCGAAGGTCACCTGGTGGCCGGCATCAAGCAAGGCCTTCACGGGCTGCATCAGTTCGTTCAGGTAGAAGCCCGTCGCGAAGACCTTGCCGTCCTTCAGATCGAGGTGATCGGAATCCGACAACACCACGAGCACGTTGGCCGCGTGAGCGCTGTACGCTGCAATGCCGAGCATGGCGGCAACGGCGAGCTTGCGCATCGAATGCATAGCGTTCTCCATGGGGAATTTCAGGCCTGCCCTGAATGATTCAGCAACAGATAACGGATCGCCGCGCCAACGCCGGAAGCCGACTGCGGGTTCTGGCCGGTCACGAGACGTCCGTCGACGACGACCTTCGCCGTCCAATTCGGTACGGGATGGTGATGCGCGCCGCGCTGTGTCAACGTGCTCGCGAGCAGGAAAGGCACGATGCGATCGAGTTGAACCGCGCGCTCCTCTTCATCCGTGAATGCGCTGAGGTTCTTGCCGGCGACCAGGTACGTTCCGTCGCCGAGGGTCACATCCACCAGCGCGGCGGGGCCATGACATACCGCGCCGACCACACCGCCTGCCTCATAGACCGCGCGAGTCACCTTTTGCACGTCGGGATTGCCCGGAAAATCCCACATCGCACCGTGGCCGCCTGCAAAGTAGACAGCCGCATATTTCGACGCGTCGACATCGCCCAGTCGCTGCGTGTGGCGCAGCGCGTCGCGGAAAGCACTGTCGTTCCAATAGCGCGCGTTGACTTTGTCCGTCAGGTCAAGCTCGTCGACGGGAGGCTCGCCGCCCAGAATCGACGCGAATTCGACCGGGATGCCGGCCGCGTCGAGTTCGGCAAGCGGATGCGTCACTTCGCCGAGATAAAACCCGGTCGGCTCGCCGGTCGAGCCTTTCGTCGCGTGGCTCGTGAGTACGAACAGCACGGACAAGTCCTGCCGGTCGCGATGTTCACTATTCATGGTTCGCTCCTCGATTTCAGTGGGTGACCCGACGACGGATCACAATGCGCCCACTTTATTTGGCTCAATGGAGGAGATAAACTGAGTCAGAAGTAAATCTTCTGTTCTCTGGAGGATAAGATGGGGCGAAGATTCGACCATCTCGGTGATGTGGAAGCGTTTGTCACGGTAATTGAAAAAGGCTCGATGACCGCCGGCGCGGTGGCCTTGGGCAGCACACCTTCGGTTCTAAGCCGAGCTATCACGCGCCTGGAGACTCGGCTGGGTGTGCAGTTGCTGCGTCGTTCGACCCGACGGTTGAGCTTGACGGAGCAAGGCAGGCTCTATCTGGAACAATCGCGCGCAGCGTTCTTGTTGATCGACGATGCCGAGCGCGCCATTCAGGGGCAGGACGGCGCGCTGACAGGTCATGTCCGGCTCAGCGTACCGACGACGTACGGACACTATCGTCTGCCACCGCTGCTTCGGCAGTTCACGCAGCAACACCCGCAGGTTCGCGTGGAGTTGAATATCGCGAACCGGAACGTCGATCTGGTGGCCGAGGGTTTCGATCTGGCGATCCGGCTAGGCGCATTGCCCGACAGTGGACTGGTCGCGCGCAAGCTCGAAGATGCAGCGTTATGCCTGGTAGCGTCGCCCGATTACATCGCCAATGCTGGCATTCCGGAAAACGTGGCCGATCTGGAGCGCCACCTTTGCTTGCCTTTCATGCTGCCCAGCAGCGGCCGTATCGCACCGTGGGTGTTCCAGGACGGCGGTCAGGACATCGACTGGCTGCCGCCTTCGAACATCGCGGTCTCGGACGATGTGCTGGGTGTCGTTTCAATGGCGCAGAGCGGCGCCGGCATCTGCCAGACCTATGATTTTATTGTTCGGGACCGGATTCAGGCCGGAACTCTCGTCGAACTGCTGCCCCACCTCCGTGGCCGCACACGGCCGTTTTCTGTGATTTATGCGCCTCATCGTCGCTTGTCTGCGGCATCACGGGCCCTGATCGACATGCTTGTCGCGTCTACCCCCGATTCATCCAAATGAAAGCAGAATGATGGTTGATGGACTCTCAGCGCTCAGCAAGGGTTCGGGAAATTCGGACGGCTCACTGATTGCCACGATTGAACGACACTAATGAATGCAAGTGGCGTAGCGGCTTCATGCAACGATTCGAAGCACGTTGAAATCAGCCTGAAGCCGGCATGTCTTAAGGCTTTTCGTATTCGGGCGGTTACGCGCGTTTGATTTGCTTGATCAAAAAATCGACCATATCTCGCTGTGCGTTGTCAAGAATATCGCCGGTGCCGACTAGCGCAAGCTCTGACGGTGGCAATGGAGGCAAATCGGTGCAGACTCGATGCTCCGGCAAGATCGCAGACTTCGGTAGCACCGAGATAGCCAGACCTGCGGCGACCGCTGCCTGAATCGCAGTAAGGCTTTGGCTGCCAAACGCGATGCGCCAGGCACGCTGCGCCTTGTCGAGACTGCGGATCGCCCGCTGACGGTAAATACATCCGTGGGGAAAAAGCGCAAGCGCGATCGGCTCATCCGAATCCGGCTTCGGGGGATCAGCATCCCGCCCCCGCACCCAAGCAAGCGACTCTGGCCAAGCCGCGAAGCAGTCGCCTCTGCCAGGTTCCCGCTTGACGAGTGCGAGGTCTATTTCCCTCGCGGCAAGCTTGGCTTGCAAATCCGCGCTCATACCCGCCGACGTTTCAAGCCTCACATCCGGTCGGACCTTCAGAAAACCCGAGAGTATTGCCGACATGCGCCGCGCATCGAAGTCCTCCGGGACCCCGATTCGAACCGGCGAAAGCTTGACGTCGCGCTGGAGCACCTCGCGGGCTTCCTGCGACAACGCCAGCAGCCTCCGCGCGTACTGCGCGAGCAAGACACCGTGTTCGGTGGCAACGACATGATTCCCCGAACGGTCCCTGAGCAGCAGCGGGCGACCTACCGACTCTTCCAGCTTTCGCACCTGCTGGCTAACAGTCGACTGCGTGCGATGAACACGTTCGCCTGCACGAGTGAAGCTGCCTTCATCAACGACGCAAATCAGCGTCTTCAGTAGCTCGAGATCAAACATGGTCAGTCATTTGAAATTTAAATATCCATGATTTTATTATCTAATTTCTAAATATGAGACCTTCTGCCTATGATGTGAATGTCTTCTAGCCAAACAGGAACAATGATGTCACTGAAAGATACGAGTCGGCCACAATGGCTGACATTCGACTGCTACGGCACGCTCATTCAATGGGACGAAGGTTTGCTGGCAGCGGTACGCGAGATTCTTGGAAAACGGCAGGCAACGGAGGTCGACGCATCCAGATTCATCGAGGTTTACGACCGGTATGAACATGAGCTCGAGCAGCAATCGCCCCACCGCACCTTCCGTCAGGTCTCCGGTCAGGGCCTTCGACTTGCGCTGGAGGAATTCGGGCTTGCCGGGAGCGAAAGCGACGCCGCAGTGCTGACTTCGAGGATTGCGGCGATGCCACCGTTTCCCGAGGTCGTCGGCACGCTAGGGAAGTTGAAAGCAATGGGATACCGTCTGTGTATTGTCTCGAATACGGACGACGACATTATTGCAGGCAACGTAGCACAACTTGGCGGCTATATCGACAGGGTCATTACTGCACAACAGGCCGGGGCCTACAAACCAGCACGTCGGCTGTTCGATTACGCGCACGAACAGCTTGATGTATCGAAGGACGACGTTGTTCACATTTGCGCCAGCCCGCATCTGGACCATGCAGCGGCGCGAGACATCGGATTTCGTTGCGTGTGGATTGATCGAGGCACGGGTCGAAAATTGCTGCCGGACTACACTCCAGACGCGACGTTACAGACGCTGCACGAAGTACCGGAACTCTTTGCTACGCTCGACTGGTAGTCCATTGTCCCGTTACCCCGATCACGGCTTGCCCAAGTGCATGCAATATTGCCGGAAGAAGCGACGCGTTCCGATCGGGGTACATCACACACGCTTCTCATCATCGACATACTGATCGCGGTCCGGCACATAAACCCTGATCCCAGAACGACACGTAACGATTTGCATCCGGTGACCCGAAACGTCGACGCTGAATTCCGACGGAAATCAGGATGACTCTCGCTCCAGGACTGCCCCGCTCCACCACCCATCTTGCTCCGCTTCCGACACCGGCAAGAACCCGTTGGTTTCCCAAGATCACTTGCCGGACCGGCCGCTGAAAAACTTGATCGGTATGGTGCCGGTCTACTTGGCAAGGCGACTGAGACTTCTCTCCTTGAGCCGTTGAAGGGCGCTCAGGTCGGATCCTCTTGCTCCCGATGCCAAAGGTCGTGGATGCCTTGCTTGCAACGCGCTCCAACTTCCAACGATGGCCTCAAGCTCAGTGCGCTCCAGCACAAACGCATTCTGCCGACTCATGCGGCTGGATCATCTGAATGATTGGTCCCGGTACTGGCCTCGACACATCCGATCGCAATCAGTCGGTCCGGTCGATGCGAATGTCCGGACTTTCAGGACACGAAGGCGTGAGAGGCAAGTCGTGTGATATCACTCCCTGCATTGCTCGTTTCGACCAGCATCGTCGGCATGCCGCACTTGTTCACGAGGTTACTCACCCAGATACGCAGCCCGCACCTTCGGATCGTCGAGCATCTGCTTCGCGTCGCCTTCCATCGTGACCGTACCGGAATCCATCACGTAGCCGCGGTCGGCCGCCTGCAGCGCGAGGCGTGCGTTCTGCTCGACGAGCAGCACCGTGATGCCCTCCTTCGAGATCTCGCGCACCACTTCGAAGATCTTCTCGACCATGATCGGCGACAGACCCATCGACGGCTCGTCGAGCAG
>NZ_JBVVNQ010000037.1:0-24809 GCF_055810675.1 Burkholderia sp. YHN3-13
CCGACCCGGGGCCGGCGCCATTACGCCGACCCTGGGCTGGCTCCTATATGCCGCCCCTCAGGTGGCTCCTTTACGCCGCCCCTGGATTGGCTCCATATTGCCGACCCGTGACACCACCGGCCACATGAGGCCCCGGAAGCGGATTGCCGGGCCGGTGGCGCTGTTCAGCGCGTCGAGGAAGGCAACCGTCGCGGTATCGGGCGTGTTCGGTGAGACTTGCGTGTTCATCGTGATTCTCCTTTGCCTGATCGAGTGGCTTGCGACGTGATGTCGTGCAGCCGGTGGAAGGGAGAATACGGATCGGTCGTTATTGTCGAAATAGAATCGTTTGAAATCCATCATTGCATGAATGCAACGAAGGACGCCGGCTGATCAACTGCGCCGATGCCTCATTTCGGCCACCGCCATGTTGGCTCGGAAAGGTGCTCGGCAAAGTAATCCGACAGCGCCGCGACTTTCGCGGGCCGCGCGCGCGCCGACGGCGTAACGAAGTAAAGACCACCCTTCGTCAGCGACCAGTCGGTGAGGATCGCTTCAAGACGGCCATCGGCCAGATACTCGCCCGCGATGAATTCAGGCAGCTCGGCGATTGCAAGGCCATCGAGCAGCGTGGGCAACAGCGCATCGGAGTTCGTCACGCGCAGCGGGCCCGTCGGCATCACCGGCTCCTCCTCGCCTGCGTCGTTCGTGAAGCGCCATACAGCGCTACGCGCACGGTACGCATATGAGAGACAGGGGCGATCCACCAGCTCGCGCGGATGCGTGGGTCGTCCTTCACGTCTCAGATATTCTGGCGACGCCACCACGAATTGCGTCACCGCGCACAGCCGCCGCGCGACCAGGGATGAATCCGGAAGCGCGGCGATACGCAGGGCGGCGTCGAACCCATCGGCGACCAGATCGACCGACGCGTCCGATAGATGCAGGTCGATCGACACCTCTGGATAAGCGCGAAAGAAGCCCGGCAGCAGCGGCGCAACCCAGCGCAGCCCGTACGACATCGGCACCGCTAGACGCACCAGCCCGCGTGGCTGCACCGACATTTCGCGCGCCGAGCTTTCCGCCTCCTCGGCCTGGCGATAGATCTCGCCGGCTTTCTCGCTGATCGTCCGGCCGAACTCGGTGAGCGAGAGCTGGCGCGACGTGCGATTGAACAGCCGTGCGCCCAACCGCTCTTCCAGGCGAGCGACACCGCGCGAGACCGTGGCGACCGACACCCCCGTCGCACGCGCGGCAGCCGCAAACGACCCGTGCTCGGCCACCTTCGCGAACATCGCCAGCCCCTCGAAATCAGGTAGTTGAGCCATTTCCCCTCATCATTTCATTTATGCAACGTTTGATTGCGATTAATTCTATTTCGAAAAGATTGGGCCGTCGATATTCTCCACACATCGCAGCACGCAACACCGAACGCAGTGACCCACTTACCAACCGCAAGGAGAATCACCATGGCACGCAAACTCGACAACAAGATCGCACTCGTCACCGGCGCAACCAGCGGCATCGGCCTCGCCACCGCTCAACGCTTCGCGGCGGAAGGCGCGCACGTCTATCTCACGGGCCGCCGACAGGCAGAACTCGATGCCGCCGTGAAAGGCATTCGCGAAGCCGGCGGCAACGCGACCGGCGTCCGTTCGGATTCCACCCAGCTCGATGAACTCGACGCGCTGTATGCGCAAATCAAGGAAGAACAGGGGCGCCTCGACGTGCTGTTCGTGAACGCCGGCGGCGGCTCGATGCTGCCGCTTGGCAACATCACCGAAGCGCACTACGACGACACCTTCGACCGCAACGTGAAGGGCGTGCTGTTCACGGTGCAAAAAGCGCTGCCGCTGCTTGCCGAGGGCGCATCGGTGATTCTCACCGGCTCGACGGCAGGTAGCGCAGGCACCGCGGCGTTCAGCGTGTATTCGGCTTCGAAAGCGGCGGTGCGTGCCTTTGCACGCAGCTGGATTCTCGACCTCAAGGAGCGCCGCGTCCGCGTGAACACGATCAGCCCGGGCGCGACTCGCACGCCGGGCCTGCTCGACCTCGCCGGTGACGACGCCACGCAACGGCAAGGGCTTGCCGATTACCTGGCTTCCCTGATTCCGATGGGGCGCCTCGGTGAACCGGAAGAGATCGCCGGCGCGGCGCTGTTCCTGGCCTCGGACGACGCGAGCTTCGTGAACGGTATCGAATTGTTCGTCGACGGCGGCCAGCAACAGATCTGAGCCAGGCTGAGCACGCGGGGTGTGGTGGACGCGGTCTTCGACGATCGCGATCCACGCCCGGCGCACGCGAATCGAGCATCGTCATGATTGAACATCGGCCTTTTCCTTCGCTTGACGCAATCCGGCGCGACGGCGTTGATGTCCGCCAACATTTCCGCGCGGGCGACGTCGGGCACGCCGACCATGCGCCGCTCGGTCCGCTCCATATGTGGAACGACATCGAATTCGCGCAGCACGCGGGCCTCGGGCTTCGTGTTCACCGCGACGTCGAGATCGTCACGTGGGTACGTTCGGGGGCCATCACCCACGAAGACGATGCGGGCAATCGCGCGCGCCTGGTTGCCAACTGCGTCCACGTGATGAGTGCCGGCACGGCGATCCATCATGCCGAGCGCAACGAGGAAAACATACCCGCGCGGCAGTTTCAGATCTGGCTCCGTCCGCGCACACCGGCCGGTACGCCGCGCTGCTCGACGCGGGTCTGTTCGCCAGGATGTCGAGAGGGCCGATTCGTCACACTGGCGAGCGGCGATCCGGAGGATGTCCGCACGGGTGCTTTGCCCCTCCATGCCGACGCGCGGGTGCGTATCGCGACGCTGCGCGAAGGCGCGGCAATGCAGCACGTTTTGCCGATGCCCGGTTCGGCTTATTTGGTTGCGGATCATGGGCGACTGGACATAGGGCCGATCAGGCTGACGCGACGCGATGGCATTGCCGTTCGAGATGAAGCGCGGCTCGTATTGAGGGCGCGAGACGACACTGATGTCGTGATTGTTGAGCTCTTGCGCTAGGACAAGGGCGCCATCAGGGCGCGCCGCAGCCCCATTCATTGCTGTTTCCGACTTCGAGAAAACGCGTCCGTGAGAGTTGGGTGGCTGTTTGGGGAGCGAACTGCAGACTGTGATACTGACGCTGCCTATGGCGGAGATGGGTCGATCTGCGCCGGTCGCGCGTTGTAGGGCGGTGGCCGGCCGCGTTCGGCCAGGAAGGGACGCTCGCGGCCGCCGGCATCGTGACGTTCGAACGACGGTTCGTCTCCGGGAAGCGTCGCTGCATCTGTGGCCGACACCCCGTGCGAGAGATCATGATTCTGCCCCTGGCCGAATTCGGCCAGCCGAAACGAGGCGTGCCGGCTCTTCGTCCAAAGAACGGCAAAAATCAGTGCTGCTGTGCGCCGGATTGAATCGCGGCCTGACGCTGCGATGACGTTTGCTCAGCCTGCAATCGCGCTTCAGCCTTTTGGAGCCCCGCCGGGTAGTCCACATCAACGGAAAGCGGGTTGTAGCCGGCTTGTTCGAGGTTCGCAAGTTCGGCGCGTACTTGTGCGCGCGAGAGCGGCATGTCGCTCTGGGCGAACGACGTAAGGGGAGCCGAGGCGAGCAGGGCGAGGCCAGCCGTCACGATAATCTGTTTCATCACATACGTAATTTTGGGCGTCGGTTCAACTGAAGTACTGCTAGAAGTCTCGAAGTATATGCGCCTAAAGCTAGGTATTTACCCTTATTCTGACAATACTACATTGCGAAAAGCACACTGTTGCGCGCGTACAGCTTTCAGATGGACCGCAGAAAGGCAGCGGACACGCCCAGTCGCAGGTCCGAGGAGAGGGCGCGCGACCGCGCGATCTCCTTGGTGAGCTGCTTCACCGTGCGGCACGCCAGCGTCAGTTCGCCGTGGGGCGACATGGCCAGCGCAATGAAGCGCGGCACGGACGGCTCAACCACCATTGACGCCTGCAACCGGCATTCTTTTTCAAGAGTGGCAATCGCGTAAGGTCCGAGCAACCCATAGATGCCGCCATCGGCCACGATGTGGCCCTGCAGACTCAACGAGTCGGCTTCTGCCGCAAAATTCAGGGAGACCTGATGTTCACCTGCAATTTGTTCGAGCCGGTCGCGCCAGCTATTGGGGCGGCAGAAAAAGACCAGCGGAATCCCGTCGAGCTTTGAAAAAGCAATAGTAGGGTGCTTGGTCAAAGGGTCGCCTTCCGCGCCGACCAGGTAAGTCGCCGCCTCAACCAAATACTCGTCACCGTCTTTCGGCGTCGGGCTATTTCGAAAGAGGATGGCGAGGTCAACACTGCCGTTTTCCAACCACGTATCCAACAAAGCCCCCTGACCCTCGCGCACCTGTAACTGCACTAGGGGATAACGTTCTCGAAGGCGATGGTAGAGCGTGCTGACCAGCGGATGAGCGGTGGAGGGCAAGATTCCGAGTCGGACCACGCCGATCGGCTCTCCGGCCGAACTGCGAATGTCGTTGGATAACTGTTCCGTGCTGGCCAGCCATGTCCTGACGCGCGGGGCAATCCGCGCCCCCAAATCGGTCAATACCACGCCGCGCCCCGTCCGTTGGAACAGGCGGCCGCCGCAGTATTGCTCCAGTTCAACGATCTGGCGGCTGATATGTGGCTGGCTGGTTCCGTAGGCAACGGCCGCCTTGCTCAAGCTCCCGAGTTCCGCCGCGTCGATGAAAAGCTTCCAAGCCGCGTAGTCCACTTTCCGGCCTCCAATCAGATATGTCAAATCAGTATATCTGAAATGTGCTGCTAGGCAGTTCTCGCATGAGGCGTCCATCCCTACACTGCAACGCATGCACCGTTGTTCCAGCTTGAAGCGAAACGAGCAGCGGGCTCTCCTCTACGAAAGAGGAGCGGAAAAGCTCACATTTGGAGACGTCATGAAAGCAATCGATCTGCGCGGTCTGGTCCCGGCACCCGTTACCCCTTTCACCCGCGACGGCGCGGTGGACCATGCAGCAATTCAACGTCTGGGCTCCTGGCTCGGCAGCATTGAAGGCGTGAAAGGTCTGACGGTGCTCGGCCACGCTGGCGAAGGCACGTTCATGACGCAGAAAGAACAGGCTCAGGTCATCGAAAGCTTCGTTAAGTCCGTCGACGGCAAGATTCCGGTCATCGCCGGTATCACGCTCGAAGGTACGCAAGTCGCCGTCGACGAAGCGAAGCGCGCGGTCGAGGCCGGCGCGTCGGCTGGTCTGGTGTATCCGTCGCACGGCTGGTTGCGCTTCGGCTACCAGAAGGGTGCGCCGCAAGACCGCTACCGCGCCATCTACGAAGGCAGCGGCCTGCCGCTGATCCTGTTCCAGTACCCGGATGCCACCAAGGCGACGTACAACCTCGAAACGCAACTCGAAATCGCCGCACAGCCGGGCGTGTTCGCGATGAAAAACGGCGTGCGCAACATGCGTCGCTGGGATGTTGAAATCCCCATCATCCGTCGCGAGCGTCCGGAACTGCAAATCCTGACCTGCCACGACGAGTATCTGCTGCACACGATGTTCGACGTTGACGGTGCACTGGTCGGCTACGGCGGCCTGGCCCCCGAGCCGCTCATCGAGCTGATCAAGGCCGGTAAGGCGAAAGACTACGCGGCCGCACGCGCGATCCACGATCGTCTGCTGCCCGTCACGCGCAATGTGTACCACCGTGGCTCGCACATGGAAGGCACCGTGGCACTCAAGCACGGCCTCGTGGCTCGCGGGATTCTCGAGCACGCGACGGTGCGCTCGCCGCTGCTGCCGCTCGCGGAAGGCGCGGACGTTGAAATCGCCGACGCACTGCGTTCGGCAGGCCTCGTCGACTGACGCGGAAGCGGCGCATTCATAGCCGTTATGACGATAGCGAAGCGCTGCCCCCGCTTCGCTATCCGCGTTAAGCCGTCACGGCGACGCACGAACGCTCGTTTCGCACGTCGCCCATAACAGGATCGGGAAACGACCAAACAAGCTCCAACATCGCGACACTACAAGACAGAAGCGCGACGGTGCTTAAAAAAGACGAAGTCCGAGGGCCCATAAAATGCAGCTTTTCAGGAGACAGCATGAACACCCCTTTGACCGCCTACAGCGTCGGTGTTGGTCAATCCGAGAGCGCAACGCGCACCACGAGCGAGCAGTTGCGTGCGGCGAACCTGCTGTTCCGAATCGAGAACGTACCGTTCTGCCGGTGGCACACCAAGGCCCGTATCATCATGGGCAGCGCGACCCTCTTTGACGCATTCGACGCCCTATCGCTTGCCTTCGTACTGCCCGTATTGATTGGCCTCTGGCATCTCTCGGCCGGCCAGATCGGCGTGCTGATCGCCGCCGGCTATCTCGGCCAGGTCGTAGGCGCGTTGGTGTTCGGCTGGCTCGCTGAGCGCATCGGTCGCGTACCGAGTGCGACGGTGACTGTGGGCGTGATGTCGGCCATGAGCATCGTCTGCGCATTCACCGGCAGCTTCCATATGCTGTTCCTAATGCGCTTTCTGCAAGGCATCGGCGTGGGAGGAGAAGTGCCCGTCGCGGCCACGTACATCAACGAGCTGTCGCAAGCGCACGGCCGGGGACGTTTCTTTATTTTGTACGAACTCATTTTCCCGCTGGGTTTGCTCGCAGCCGCGCAACTGGGGGCGTTCATCGTCCCCCGCTTCGGTTGGGAGTACATGTTCCTCGTGGGGGGCATCCCGGGCATAATTGTCGCCTTCCTGATCGCACGACTCCCGGAATCGCCGCGCTGGCTCATTTCAAAGGGGCGCTTCGATAAGGCGGAAGGAATCATCGAGCGACTGGAGGCCAGCACGCCCAAGCGAAACCTTGATACGAAAACGCAGAAGGCTGAAGTTGATGAGCGCGTGGTCGGCCTGCTGAACGGCCTGCAGTCGAAGCAGACGGGATCGTGGAAGGAACTTTTTTCGCCGTTCTACCGCGGGCGCACCATCGTAGTGTGGTTACTTTGGGCGACCTCATATTTTGTCGCGAACGGCATCAACAACTGGCTGCCCAGCCTCTACAAGACGGTCTACCATCTGCCGCTGCAAGAGTCGCTTCACATGGCGTCCATCTCGAACGTCCTGAGTACGTGCGGGGTGCTTGCCTGCGCGTTGCTGATCGATCGTGTCGGGCGCCGCCGCTGGGCAATGGCCTGCTTCATCATCAGCGGGATCCTGCTCGCCGCTCTGGGTATTCATGGAGCAGGTAGTGCCTGGTCAGTGATGTTCTTGGGATCTTCCGCATACGCAGTGATGGCAACCACAACCGTACTGCTGTACCTGTACACACCTGAAATCTATCCGACCCGGATGCGCGCGATTGGTACTGGCCTCGCGACGTCCTGGCTGCGGGCCGCTTCTGCTGCCGCGCCTGCGATCGTGGGCGTCGTATTGACAGGGAAGGGCATCGCGGCGGTATTCATCCTTTTTGCGGTGGTCAGCGCTATGGGTTTCTTTGTAGCTTCGCGAATGGTGGAGACCACCAATCGCGCTCTCGAAGAGATCTCCCCGTAGCCGCTCGCATCCCTTGCCGCTCCTTCTCCTGATGTGAGTCAAGGGGAAGGAGCGTCCTGGTTCGAAACACCGATAATTTCAGCGCGACAGGTTCACAGATAGCGACAACGTTCCGCGACTCTGTTTGTAGTCCTTATCGGATGTCGTGCGGCAAAGATCGCATATAACAAAACGAATGGAGACAACGGAAATGAAAAAGGCACAACGGGTCATGGACCGCGCTTCGATGCGGAAAGTCGCTGGCACACTTGGCGTAGCAGCGATGCTCAGCGCCGGCCTCGCATTGACCTCTGTCGGCGCCCGCGCAGATAGTGGTTCGCAAGTCCAGCTGTATGGGATCGTCGGCACCTATGTCGGCAGTGTCAGACGTAGCGATACGCCTCAATCCACGGTACTCATGGGCAGCGGCGGATTGACCACATCATTCTGGGGAATCCGCGGCAAGGAAGATCTGGGCGGCGGTGTCAGCGCCATCTTCGCTCTGGAGAGCTTCTTCCAGCCTCAAAACGGCGCGCAGGGCCGCAATGCCACAGACCCGTTCTTTTCACGCAATGCGTACGTGGGCTTTCAAGGCGACTTCGGTCAGTTGACCTTCGGGCGCCAAAGAAATCCGACCTATACAGCCGAATCCCTCATCAACCCGTTCAGTTCGTCGACTGTCTTTTCGCCTCTCGTCCTCCAGACGTTCGTGACCAACTATGGTGGCACGATCATTGGCGATACGGTGTGGAACAACACCGCCAAGTACACAACACCGGACTTCAAAGGTTTCGGCGCAACCGTGATCTATGGCCTGGGTGGCGTTGCGGGGTCGCCCGGCGTCGGCAATCTCGGCGTGCATTTGAATTATCAAGGTCACGGTCTCACGGCAGTGGTGTCCGGCCAGCGCGTACGCTACACCGCAGCGGGGCCAGTGGGCGCACAATACGCCTACCTCGCGGGCGCGGCCTATGACTTCAAGCTCGTGACACTTTATGGCGCGTGGGCGATGACAAGTGACGTGAGTACGCCGACAGGCAGCCACACGTACGAGGCGGGTTTTTCGATCCCGTTCACACCGGCCGATTTCCTGCTTGCTGAGTGGGCGCGTACGCAACGGTCCGGTCCTACGCATACGACCAACAGCCTTCGCAATACTGCCGCACTCGGTTACGACCATCTGCTGTCCAAGCGGACGGACATTTCCGCAATTTACTCTATCGACAAGCTGAGCGATCATCCCATCGGCAACACCTTTGCCGTCGGCATTCGGCACACGTTCTAGAAAGCGTTCACCCTTTTGTCGTCACTTCCTGTCTCTGAAAAGCTCGGCGGCGAGGTCGGTTACGGGCCGGTCATATACGAGGGGCGTTCGGGATTCGCAAATTCCGCCGAGTCTGGTGCTAAGCTGCTGATTCGAGAGGAGAAACGCTGACATCCGCTCGGTAGTCCGTGACGGCGACGTGGACGCCAGCAGCGACAAGTGCCAGAACCCAGGCACCTCATGCGAAGGGATTCAGGGGCCGTCTTGCCTGAGCGCCGAGCGCACCGCTTGCGGGGTTTTTCCGGTCCATGCCTGAAATGCCCGCGCGAAGGAGTTGGGATCTTCGAAACCCAGCAGGAAGGAAATTTCTGCGCCGGACATTGATGAATTGACGAGGTAGTGTTGCGCGAGCGACTCACGCAGACTGTCCAGCGTCTGCTGGAAACTGGAGCCTTCATCCTTCAGTCTTCGCTGGAGGGTCCGAGTGCTGACCCCGAGCTTGCGGCATACGACACTCATCGACAGTTCACCGGCCGGCAGCGCCTCGAGCAGTACGCTGCGCAGTCGTTCCACCATGCTGGCAGTTCGATCCAGCCCAGCCAGCCGCTGACGCAGGGCAGGCTCGAAATACGACCACATCTTGTGGTTCTCGGTCAGGAAGGGGCGTTCAACGTCCGCTGCCGCAAAAACCAGTGTGGCCAATGAGGTGCAGTCGACTGGTACGCCGAAGTAGGCCTCGTACGCACGGAGGTCCGACTCCGATCCCGGCGGCACCGGCCAGCCTACCCGTAACGGTTGCACCTGGCTGCGCGTAGCGAGTCGTGCGAGTTGCACGAAGAACACAAGCTTGAACGCCTGGAACACGCTCGGTGGAGACTCCGTGCGGTCCAGGAAGTCGATTGTGACGTTGCAGTGCGCCGCCGTGCGTCCCACGTTGATCTCGATCGGCGCAACCAGCCTGACGTACTTCGAAATGCGGTGAAGTGCACCCTCCATGTTGGCGCTGCAGAGCGCGGCAAAAAGCTCCGGGTCGAACCAGTCGGAAGACATCACCTGCGCAACGCGCAATGGCGCCGGGCAGTCTGCCTGCACAGCATGGGCTTCGGCCTCGATAGCTCTCCAGAGTTTGAAGAAGTCCCTCGAGTCCAGACGCACGTTTTCGCGCGCGAACAGATCGCCCGGGAATTGTGCGCGGCGCAGCACGCTCGGCGTCGTCAATCCTGCGGTCTGCATCCGTAGAGCAAATTAATTCTGTCACTCCAGAATCCCCGCGGTTCAAGGCATGTGGCGTGTGAGTTGACGACATTATTGGCGGTCTCACCAAAATAAAGTCGTCAATTCGCATATGTCCGAATTAAATTTGTCAACTCGCGTCATAGACTTCGAAGCCCGACTGTAAGGCCCTGATCTTATGGACGATTCCCGGCACGCAATGCGGCCGGTTACGACGCCGCGCCCCCGCGGCGCACCCCGGCTGGACGCCTTCAGCCTCAAACTCGATCGTCGACTGACGCTGTTTCAACGTGGCGCGCCCGAACTGTGGCTGCTCATCGAAACGGATCCCGCTGTCCAATCATTTTGCGAGCGGCCGGGTTACGTGCAGCTCAACGGACAGCGCTACCTCGCCGATTTTTGGATCCGCTATGCCGACCGCGAAGAGGTGGTCATCCTGTCCGATTCGCTCGCGGACATGCGGCTCCGTGCTGCTCGCCCCAAGTATGAATTGGACGGCGTTCCCGTCCGGTCGGTGACATCAACCGACCTCGCGGCCGCGCGCGCCTGGATCGATAACTGGCGGCACATGCTGCCCTGCCTGGTCGCGGCGCGCGGGTTGGTCGCGTCTTCGCTCCTACGCGCAGTCGAAACTTTCGTGACGATGCCGCATACCTTGCTCGAGATCGAGCGTGAGCTCTCTGTCGGCGATCCGGCGCTGGTCCGTGCGGCGATTTTCGCGCTCGTGTATGCAGGGCACGTGGACGCGGTTGATCTGCGTACCGAGCCTCTGTCGTTGCTGACGCGCTTCGTCGCAACCGAGGCGGCATGATGGCACGTCGCAAGCCGGAATTTCAGACACTGGATCCGTCGACCTGGCCGACCATCGCGTGGACCGAGTTTGATACTGCCGAAAGGGAATCGATCCAGGCGCGTATGACAGCGATCGAGCAGTATGCGCGTGGCGCTGCGATCAAGGAGATTGAGCAGAGCACGGGAGTCAACCGACGACAACTTTATCGCCTGCTCGAGCGGGCACTCGCAGCGCACCCGGACGGTCGCCTCTATGGCTTTCGCGCGCTGGTCTTGCACGCCCGCGTTGCCGATTACGTCCGTTTGAGTCCGGTGAAACCGAACGGCGAACGCGGAAGCCGCGGCGCCGTCGGCGCGTTGTCGCAACTGCTTGAGCGTTTCCCGGTGCTCGCGGCGTGGCTGCGGTTGCAAATCAAGCAGCACCGCGTCGCGTTGATCGAGATCCGTACCGGCGGAGAATTGCGCACACGCCTACGCGGCCTGCAAGGACTGCATGCGGGCTTTCTGCAGCAATGTCGTCAGTGCGGCCTCATGGCTGCCGACTATCCGTTCAATACGGCGAGCCACGCGATCCGCTCGCTCTCGGCCCGCGTGAAAAGCGAACTGCTGAGCGGATTCGGCACCGCTGCGCGTGCCGCCGGCGCGACGCATCTGAAAGGCCTGCCGCGCAGCGATGATTTCGCTGCGCCCGTCGCGACACGCCCCTACCAGGTCGTTGAATTCGACGGGCACCGGCTCGATATCCGGCTCAAGATCGTGATGCTTGATCCGCTCGGTTTTACGCACGAGTTCGAAATCGAACGCGCCTGGTTGCTGGTGATCATTGACGTTTGCACACGCGCTGTGCTCGGGCATCACCTCGTTCTGGCTCGCGAATACAGCCGCTACGACGTCATCAAAGCGATCGAATCGGCGCTCGAGCCGCATCGAGCCCGGTCCTTCACGATTCGCGAACTCGGCTACGGTCCCATGGATGGGTACCCGTCTCAACGCATGCCGGAGCTGGCGTACGTGACGTGGGAGCGCATCAAGCTCGACAACGCGAAGGCGAATCTCGCCACCGAGACGCTGACCGCTTTATGCGAGTTCATTGGCTGCCAGGTCGCGGCCGGACCGAAGCACAGTCCGGATGAGCGTCCTTACATCGAGCGGTTCTTTGGCACGATCGCCACTCGGTTGTCCTCGCGCTTGCCGGGCTACACCGGCGGCCATCCTCGCGATTTGCGTCGCGCTTTGTCGGACCCAAAGGGGAATCTGCGCTTGTTCGTATCCTTCGACGAGCTCGAAGAGTTGGTCGAATACGCAATCGCGAGCTACAACGGCACGCCGCACACCGGACTCAACAACGTCTCGCCGCTCGAGGCGATGGAATCGTTCGTCCGTGGCCGACACACGCTCGTGAACTGGTTGCCGGAGCCTCGCCGTCGCACGCTGTGCCTGATGCAGTCGGCGAAGCGCTGTCGTGTCCACGCCTATCTGAATCAGGGTATCCGACCGCATATCAACCTCTACGGTGTACGGTATTCGAGTCCCGTTCTGGCTTGCAGCACTGAGCTCATCGGTAAGCAGCTGCTCGTCTACCTGAACGCGGACGACTTGCGCAGTGTCCGTGCATTCCTGCTCGACGGCACCGAATTAGGTGTCCTCGACGCGCAAGGTGCGTGGCACGTCGTGCCGCACAACCTGACCTTGCGACAGGAGATTCGCAAGGCCCAAAGCCGCAAGCGTCTGCGGGCATCACTGGATGCCAGCGGGATCGAGAAGTACATCCGCGCCAAACTCGAGCAAGCGGGGAAAACCCGCCGAGCCGCGTCCGATTTGGCGCAAGCGGCTCGCATTCTGGCGGCCGCGCCAATCGTTCGGACGCCGCCGGGACCGGTGTCGACATCGATGTCCACGTCGACCGCCGTAGTCTACCCGGCTACCAGTGTAGTGCAGCCCGAAGTCCCACAGGTACGTGCGCATCCGCGCAAGCTGAAGATCGGCACCGGTCAGGTAGGTTGATCCAACGTTTCCGAGAGGAGGACACCATGTCAGTCGAGGTTCCACGTCCCATCGATCCGGCGTTGCATCCCTTGGCGACCGGCAATTACCGGATCGCTACGCCCGCCATTGAGGCTTTCTACGATCTTGTCACGAAATGTTTGCGTTATCGCATCATGGGCGCGCTTATCTATGGCCCGCCGCGCATTGGTAAGACCCGGGCAATTGAATATCTGCGCCTACTGCTGGCTCGCGACCTGCCAAAGATTACCAGCTACCATGCGCAGTGCGAGCACAAGCCGCGGCACGCCGAAGGCCCATTCTTCGTCAACTTGCTCGAGGCCGTTGGAGACCATAACCCGAACGCGGGTGTCGGTTCGGCCAAGCGCATGCGTCTGACGTTGCGCATTCGCGAAGCGGCTGCCCGTGCTGGCAGCGGCACCGTGCTGCTGTTTTGCGACGAGGCGCAGCGATACAACGAAAACGAATACGAATGGTTGCGTGACGTTCACGATGCACTCGATCGCCAGCAAATTAAGCTGTTCACGTTCCTCGTCGGCCAACAGGAACTGCTCTCCCAGAAAACCGCCCTGCAGATTGCCGGCAAGACGCAGATCGTCGCGCGCCTGATGGTCGAGGAACTGCCGTTTTACGGAATTCGCAACGTCGCCGATGTCGCCACCTGTCTGAACGGCTACGATCAGACTGCGTATCCGGAGACGAGCGACTGGAGCTTTACGCGATTCTATCTGCCGCAGGCTTTCGACGCCGGCTATCGCTTGCTCGACGACGCGAGTGAACTCTGGCGGGCGTTCGAGGCGGCCCACCACAAGGCCCGTTTGCCGGGCCGTCTCGAGATTCCGATGGAGTCGTTCGCGCGCGCGGTGGAAATCGTTTTGAAGGACAGCGAGTTAATGGATGCGCCTGGTTACTGTCCCGAGCCGACCTTGTGGACGCGCGCGGCGCATCAATGTGGTTACATTCAGTCTCGCCATGCGACCGGCCAGGTCCTCGCCACAGCGTAGCGGAGCGTCGCTCCAGCCGCCGCGCCTGCCGATTCTGACGCTCGACGAGCAAAAGCTGACACCGTCGATGGGCTACGTGTTCAACAAGCGCTGGCTGGACCCCTGCGAATCGCTCGTGTCGATTTTGTGGAAGTTCGAGAAAGTAAATGCATTGCCTGGGAATGTTGTGGCGCGGGTGATGGGCCCCGATGTCGATCCGTACGAGGGCGTAGTACCCCAACTCGGTATCGTCAGTGTTGCGCGGCTACACAGCATCCTCGGTATTCCCTATGCGTCGCTCGAGATTGGACTGCTGCACCCGAGTCAGCGGCGCCAGTACAGTCCACTGTTTCGTCACTGCCGCAGCTGCATTGCGCGCGGCTACCATAGCGTGGTGCACCAGATGCTGAAATTCAACACCTGTCCGGCACATTATCGGCAGTTGGAAACTGCGTGTCGCCGCTGCGGCTATGAGGCCCCCTACGTCGTGAATGTTCGCCTGCTCGAGTCGCCGTATCGATGCGCGATCTGTGGTGGCAGTTACGGAGGCGGCGGTTGGTCGCCAGACAAGGCTTGTCCGATGAAGTCTACGTACCGCAAGGCGTTGACGCGACGCTATTACGAACGTCACCTGGGATAGGGCGCAGATCCGGAAGTTGCACGCGCGATCAACGATCGCCTGTTCAAACGCAAGGGTTGAACATCGCGTGACTGCGACAGCAGGCACTACGGGGAATTGACGCCGGTCTTCGCGACACCACGCGCGGTGACGATTTTATTTCGCGGTACGCAAATCCATGATTTCTTGGCAATTTTCCGATTCCGCGTCGGTGTCGACCTCTGAAGTGACATTTTTACTTCGCAAACGGTGACAACTTTGCTTCGGTCTACGAAACGGGGCTCGTCCACTTCACGGTGTTGTTGAAGCGCAGGCTGTTGTCCGCATCGTCGACGTCGCCCGGCGACGTAAAGTACTCCAAATAGTTGTCGCCCTGCACCGGCTGCACGAGATCGCGTAGCGCGTCGTACTGGCGGCCGAGCGTGACCGTGCCCCAGCGCGCCGACGCGACACCGACGTACGCCTGGCGGCCGAACTCGCGGCCGCCCTGGTTCAGCACGCCGGTGTTGACGTTGAAGCCGTTCTCGAGGCGGAACACTGCCTTGAAGCCGCCGCCGAGGTCTTCCGAGCCGAGCAGGCCCCAGCGGCTGCCGGACATCACGCCCGAGGTCAGGCCGAGCTTCGTGCTCTTGCCCGCGACGTTGTGCGTGTACTGGATCGCGTCGTCGATCACGCCGTACAGCGTGACCGAGCTTTGCGCGCACGCGTGGTTGGCCGCGCCGGCCGCGCCAAGCGCGACGGCGGACAGAATCAGTCTTCTTTTCATGAAATTTCTCGTATTGAACGGATAGGATCTCCGCCCGGCCGGCGCATGCCGGCGAGGCCCGCCAAGGTTAGGCGTTGAGATTCCCGTGCGTGACGAGAAATAAATTGTGCGATCGGCGAGAAATTCTCAGCATCGCGCGACGTGCGACTCGGCGGACGGCGCCTCGCCGAACCACGACGCGCCGCGCATCCGTCGGCATACTAGCGGAATGCCGAATCCGGCAACATCTGTCCGACCGAGGTAACCACTGCGATGGTGTAGTGGTCTAATGAATCCGGACACTGATTTAGGCGAGAATGGTCGCCATGAAGAGGTGTCTGATGAGCAAGCAACGACGTACGTTTTCCCCGGAGTTCAAACAGCAAGCCGCCTGTCTGGTGCTCGACCAGGGCTATAGCCATATGGAAGCAAGCCGCTCGGCCGGCGTCGGCGAGACGGTGCTCCGCCGCTGGGTGCAGCAACTTCAGATGGAACGCCAGGGTGTCACGCCGCAGGGCAAGGCAATCACGCCGGATCAACAGCGTATTCAGGAACTCGAGGCGCGTATCGAACGCCTCGATCGTGAGGATCGCCGCATCAATTTGCTCTGGCCAATGCACGGCGGTCGAAGCGATTGCCAGATTCGGATCAGCTGCTCGAGGGCAGGCCGTGTACGATGGCGGCGTTCACATCGGCCGCCTATTCAGAAGTATTTTTCTGATCGACTACTTCACCAATACCTCTTTCCGGTCGGAGTTGCAACATGCCCTGAATCGGGGAGAAGCCGTGCATACCGTGCAACGCGCAATTCACATCGGTCGCATTCCGGTGGAGCTAGCTCGGCGCCAGGAATCGCTCGCGGCAGTGTCGTCGGCGTTGACCCTGCTCTCGAACATCTTGATGGCCTGGAACACCACCCACATGCAACGAGCCCTGGAGAACATCGAAGCTAGCCGGGGGCAGCCGATCGCGACCGAGCAACTCCGGCGAATCGCTCCAACTCATATCGAGGGCATCAACTTGCGCGGCACCTTCAATTTTCCCGTGTCACTGTACGCAAAGCGGATCTTGCCGAGTATCGCGGTCGACAACTCCATTCCGTCAACCAGTCGGAGCGCCTAACGACGGGGTGAACTGGCGCCGCCGCTGAAGGGACCTCTCATCTTCGATTCACCTCGTCCGGAGACACCCTCTGCTTCGTTAGCGGAGGGTAGACACTAAACCATTGTTTTATCGGAATTAATATTTAGAGCCGCAAGGCAAGGCCTTGCCAGGCCTAAAGGCGTCTAACCGGAAAAGCGCACGGAAATCAAGACCACCCCAATGACGCTCGTCCGGTGTGTCGAGCATCAGTTGAAACATTCGTGGTCGCTTGATGTAGGGACGGGTCGAACATTTCCTACGCAGGGGAAACGACCGAGGCGAGGTCGCTTTTGTGGCCGTACCCCGTCGCGGTCGCGGCACCGAACTGGAAACCCACGGTTGATTTATAGACAGCAACATACTAGCTAGCGCGCCTGTGAACACTGCTAGCGCTAATTGTGAGCGCCTATACAAACTTCCGCGGGCGCATCGTCGGCAGACTAACGGCAAGGCTGAAAGCTTTATCCAGTCAGCTTCACTTGGTGCAAGCGGTCCCAAACCTCGACGCTTGCCAGCATTCGCCCGGCATGAGCCTTCGGCCTATGGCCGAAGGCTCAGGAAAGTCCCGACACTGGCGCTCGGCACCTTCCAGGGGGATCCAGGCGGCTCAATTGCCGGGAGCGCGATTCACGGTGACCCGATCAGAGAGCCGGCTTTTCCCACAAATTGAGGGGTGTGCCGATCTTCCTTTCCCGCGCGTTGTTATAGAGCTCCGTCCCCCAGCTGATGTCGAAAACCGCCATCCCGCATGCTATGAAGATGACGCGCTCCTTCGTGCTCTCCCGGCCGGGCTTGTCGCCGTTCACGACGTGACCGAGGCTGGTCGAGTCGGACAGAGCGGGCAGCTTGCCTGCATCGATCAGACGGAAGAACGGGCCGCCGATGACGCTGCTGTAGTAGCCTTCCTTATTGCCCGATGCGATTGCGTCCTCGACATAGGCTTCCTGCAGCGGGGTATGGTCGTATACGATCCTGGCGCCGGTCAGGAACGACTCGTCGGTATTGAACGGGCCTGAGACGAGAATGGTCGCGCCCTCCTTGATCCATTCGTCCTTGAAATAGAGCGGCTTCAGACGCGACGCTGCCACGGTGATCACATCTGCATCACGGAAGCCTTTCTCGGCCTCATCGGTACCGGTGGCGGAAATCCCGTACGTTTGCTGAACCCAACCGGCGAACTCGTTCGCCTTGTCGAGGAAGACGTCGAAACAGACGACGTGCTGGATCGAGCCGAGCTGGGTCATGATCGCGGTGAAGCACGCCTTGTTGATCGGGCCGCAACCGATAACAGACATACTTCTCGCATCCTGGTTGGCTAGATACTTTGCCGCCACTCCCGGCACGGCTCCGGTTCGGGCCGCGCTCAACAAGTTCGCCGACATCAGCGCCAGCGGCGCACCCGTGTCCTTGTCATTGAGCATCATGGTCAAGATCGAGCGCGGCAGGCCTTTCTCGGCATTGGCGTGATTCGATCCGTACCATTTGTTGCCGCACACGTCGAAGCGACCGCCCAGATAACCGGGCATTGCAGCAAAGCGGCGGTCCGGACCGGCAACCGGCATGTTCGGGAACTTCGTCTCTTTCGGGAAGACGATGTTCATTCCGTGGTTATTGTGATTGGCGCCACCCATCAGATAGTCGCCTCTGCCGAGGAGTCCGAATGTCTCCTCGCATACGGACACGCAGCGCGCGGCATCCAGCACGCCAGCTGCGATCATGTCCGGCTCGGAAAGGTACAGAAAGTCGATCTTGGGATACATGGTGCAGACCTCGTTGAAAAAGGAAGATGGTGGGTGTCAAGCGTCGATCCCGACTCAGTGGTCAGAATCGGAGAAGTGGCGAAATGTCGTAGAGGCGACAACCCGGGCTTCGTGCATTTGCCCGCAACAGGAAGTTGAGCTTTTCGATCCGCTCGCCGGAACGGGGGGCGCCATTCTTCTGGAGCGGAACTTCGAGGCCGACCGAAAAATCCATCACGACGTCATCCACGACACCACCGGAGCGGCCCGAGGGCACCGCGATCATTCCGTGTTGCAGCGCAAATCGATAGGCATCCATCGCCTCCGTGATCGTTCCGACCTGGTTCGGCTTCAACACGAACCCGTCCACGGCACGAGTCTCGAAAGCCCGCTCAAGTAACGGGAGACTGGTGACCGTGAGATCGTCGCCCAGAATGATCGATCGTCGAATTTCTCGAACCGCCGTGCTGTAGCCTTCCCAGTCGTTTTCATCGAGCAAATCCTCGATGAAGACCAAATTGAATTTCTCGGTCAGGAAGCGGGCATAGGCAATGAGTTCGGAGGTGGACACCCGTTTGCCTTTCAGCAGATACGTGCGGGTTTCCTTGTCGTACATCTCGCTTGACGCGCAATCGAGCGCAAACGCGATCCGGCCTGTATAGCCACAGGCATCGATGGCCTTTTGCATCAGCGTCAACACGACTTCCGGGTCATCGGAAGGGGCGGCGTAGCCATAGGAACTGGCGACTTGAGGTTTGTGGCCCAGATATTCGGTCAGTACATGGCCAAGCTTCTGAAACACGGCCACCGCCATTTCGATGGCGAAGTCGACACTGTCAGTGCCGTACGGCACGATCAAGAACTCGTTGAACGGCTGGGTGAGCCCATCGTATCGTCCACCGTTGATCACGTTGAAGCATGGGACCGGCACGGTCCTGATGTCGTGGCCGGCGATGTGATCGTACAGCGGAATCGATCGGGCATTCGCCGCCGTACGGAATGCCGCGATGGATACCGAGTAAATCGTGTTACCGCCGAGGCGGGACTTATTAGGTGTGCCATCGAGCGTGATCATTTTTTCGTCGATCGCTCGCTGATCGAACACGTTCATGCCGATCAGCGCCGGACCAATTACATTGACCGCGTTGTCGACGGCGTTATGAACACTGAGCCCGTCGTAGGTCGCTGGATCGCCGTCCCGCAGAACGAACGATTCGTGCATCCCGACGGAAGTGCCGGTGGGTGCCGCACCTCGACCAACCGCACCGCTTTGGGTGCGCACCTCGACTTCGACTGCGGGCCGGCACTTGCAATCGATGATCTGAAGTGCCCGGACGGATGTGATCTTGTCTTCCATGTCACTTGCTCCCGTTCGGTTCAGGAACATAAAGGATGTTCAAGTCACACAGGTTGGTACCGGTGTTGCCGGTGAAAACGGCGGAGTCGATCGACTCGAGTGCTTCGAAGCAGCTGTGCTCGCGCAGTGCCTGATAGAGGTTGACTCCCTTTGCGGCAGCCGCGGTGAAGCTGGTCGAGTCCGTCATGCCTCCCGCCACCGTCGCCGTGCCGTCCGTGCCTTCGCTGTCGATCGACAGCAGGCAGGCACCCGTGGTTTTGGCCGCCGCGATAGCGAAACTTGCGGCCATTTCCTGGCCAGGCCCGCCGTGCCCCTTGATCACGCTGTTATCGTCGATAAGCGTCGTCACCTCACCGGAGCTGAGAAGCACGCAAGGGGGCTTGATCGGATTGCCGTACGTCTGGATTTCGCGCGCCATCGACGCGAAGAAGGTGCCGGCGTCGCGACTTTCTCCTTCAAGGAACGACGACACGATCATTGCGGGGATACCCATCTCCTCGCAGACTGCCTTGGCGTAAATGCAGGAGTCGGGCAGCGTGTTGAGCAGGAAGTAGGTATTGTCCGGAAAGGCCTTCGGGGTCTCCGCGTCAGGGCCTGCGTTCATCAGATAGTCGACAACGCTCTTGGGCAGGCGATCGGCCACGTTGCGATTGATGATCGTGGCGCGAGCGTCGTCCAGGGTCGTCATGTCGGGACCGATCGGCGTGCTTTTGTAGGCTGCGTAGGGCACTGAAATGTCACCCGTGGCAGGCGATCCGACCGCGTCGCTGATGCCGAAGCCGATCAGTTCGGCACCCGTGCGCTGGATGCGCTGCGCCAACATCCCGCCGTTCAAGGCCGAGATGTGCCGGCGCACGGCATTGATCTCGTAAATGCCTGCACCGGATTTCAGCAGCACGTCCGTGGTATCGATCTCGTCCTGCAGGCTGATGCCTTCGATCGGACAGGACATGAGCGCCGAACTTCCGCCGCTGATCACCGCGATGAACAAGTCGTCTGGTCCGGCCTGATCGACGAGTTCGATGATTTGCTTCGATGCCCGATGGCCTTCTTCGTTCGGGAGGGGATGGCCACCGACGAACACCTCGGTCTTGTTGAAGCGGTCCGATTCTTCACGGATTTTCACGATGGCAATACCGTGCGTCAGGTGATCACCCAACACATGGTCGACTGCCATTGCCATGTGGTTGCAAGCCTTGCCGGCGCCGACCAGATAGACGTTTCGCTTGCGCGAAAGGTCCCACGAGCGCGTTCCGATATGCAGTACGCTACCTTCCATGCGCATGATGCTTCGAATGCGCTGGTAGCTGTCGAGCCTGCCGAGTGTCCGGTCCGCGATATCGAGTACGATCTGCCGTGACGAAACGACACCAGTCGATAGGAGTGCTTTGTAATTTCGTATCTTTTTCATGCTGAAAATTGATCGGAGTTACCGCCGCATCGGAATCATGGGCGACGTGTTGTCCGTCAATTTATGCAATCGAGCTGAACAGATACATGCACACTGCGGCGGATCGCTAGATAACTGTAGAGGCCTTGTTGCCTGCACAGTTAAATCCGCGCGCGGCGTGGACGCTAGCTCATGCGCGTGCCGACTCGAGCGGGTTCGAGAGATCACCGGTGCGTTGCGCGACGCCGATTCCCTGGAGGCTTCGTGACGAGACCGGGTCAGTGTGCAATGGCATGCGCCAGAAACGCATAAAGACGATCGAAGTTGCAGTGCGCAACATTGAATCGCAGCCAACTACTGGTTGGATTGGTGGCGTAGAAAAGATTGCCTGGCGCCAGAAGAATCTTGTGGTCGACAGCACGTACAGCGAGTTCGGCCGAATCGCAATTGATTCCCGCGGGCCGTGCCCATACGAACATTCCGCATCGAGGTTCGCAGAACACTTCAAAACCGATCGATTCAAGCCGGCGACAGGTCCGTTCCTGAGCGGTAGCGAGACGATCGCGCAATTGCTCAGCCTGCTTCCTGAAGTGTCCTTCGGACAGCACTGCATGTGCCAGTTGCTCCGTGATTGTCGGCGTCGACATTCCGGACACCAGCTTCTGGTAAAGCAAACCCTCGAGAAGCGCGGGCTCCGCGGCCACGAATCCCACGCGCAGGCCGGCACCGATGGTCTTTGAAAAGCTGCCGACATAGACCACTCGTTTCAATTGATCCATGGACGCGAGCGCGACTGAATTTCCGGACACCAGACCGGCAGAGACGTCGTCCTCGACGATGATGCAGTCGTAGCGCTCGGCAAGCTTCAGGACCTTGAATGCCGATGCCGAGCTGTAGCTTGCACCGGTTGGATTATGCAACCGCGTATTGGTGAAGAACACTTTGGGTCGATGAGTCTCGAACGCATGCTCCATCGAAACGACGTCCGGACCGGTGGGTGTCATCGGAATCCCGACTGCCTTGATCCGGCGCAATCGCAATGCAACGAGCAGATCGCTGTAGCAGGGCTCGTCTACCAGCACGGTATCGCCCTCGCGCGTAAGGTGACGAATGGCGAGATCCAGCGCCTGGTTGGCACCCAGCGTAGTGACGATGCCCGTGGAACTTGCCTCGATCTCGTGTTCCGCAAGTTGCCGCACGATTTGCTCACGCAACGGCTCATACCCCTTTGCGTGCCCGTACCCCAATAGCGATCGCGGCTGCGCCGCTACCTGTCTTAGCGCCCGCCCAAGGCCGTCCGCGTCGAACCATGCCTCTGGAATCCATCCCGAGCCCGCGTGAATCGTGCCTTCCGTTCCCTCCAGAACGTTACGCAGCGACCATCCGTTCGTGAATTCCTCGTTGAGTTTCTCGATGGTCGGAGGTATCTCGCTACGGTTTCGATCCGAGACATAAAAGCCGGATCCACGCCGTGCCATCAAGACGCCTTGCGCCACCAGGCGATCGTATGCTTCGACGACCGTAAATGTCGACACGCCATGTGCCTCGGCGAATACGCGGATGCTCGGAACCTTGGCCCCGGACCGCCAGGTTCTTTCGTTCACCGTTGCCGTCAGCCCGGCCACGATCTGTTGAACCAGGGACGATTCCCCCTGGGGATCGAGCGTCAGTATCGGTTTCATCGCCGCACCTATCACATCAAAAATACCGGCCCATATAACCGTGCAGGCGACGAACCCAATACAGTTAGTCACCCTCGTTTTAAAGTGTACATGTATTCGTGCAGGTTTGATTCACTACATTGAAGGGGAATCGCATACGCACACCTTGCACTGGACGACCCCATGGCACACGCCACCGATTTTTTTCCTGGATCGAAGACCGATGAGCTTGCGAATGCTCGCGACGATCTGGCCGCGGCATTTCGCATCGCCGCGCGCCTCGGCTTCCACGAGGGCACATGCAACCATTTCAGTCTCTTGCTCCCGGGCAGTCGGGAAACGTATCTGATCAATCCGTTCGGACTCAGCTTCGAAGAGATCCGACCGGCTGATTTGCTGCTCGTCGATTCCTCCGGCTCGGTAATCGACGGAGTCGGACGAGTCGAGAAAACCGCACTCAACATCCATTCCCGAGTTCATCGCGCCTCGCCTGATGCCGCATGCGTACTTCATACGCACATGCCTTATGCCACGGCACTGACGACGCTCGACGGCTTTCGCCTCGAAATGTGCCATCAGAACAGCCTTCGCTTTTTCGATCGCATTGCCTACGACCGTGATCATTCGGAATACGGAGGACTTGCACTCAGCGAACAGGAAGGAGACCGGATTGCAGCCGCGTTGTCTTCCAGGCGTGTCCTGATGCTCGAGCACCACGGCGTGATAGTCACGGGCCCTTCGATTGCCGCGGCACTCGACGATCTCTACTACCTCGAACGAGCCGCCCAGGTCCAAATCCTCGCGATGTCGAGCGGGCGTCCGCTGAAACGCGTGAGCGACGAACTGGCTCGCCGGACTTCTCGTGAATTCGCCCGTGATCGAGATGAATATGCACGACTTCATTTTCGTTCGCTCAAGCGGCTTCTGGAATCTGCACAACCGCACTGGCGGGACTGACTATCCCACGTCAAGCGCAATCGGCCATCTAGTGCCAGCGCTCCTGACGCTGCAACCATGTCGCCTACCCAATTTGCCCACGCCACGGAGGTTTCACATGAAGTACTGTCACAAACTCACCATCGCCACCCTGTTGCTCGGGGGAATCAGCCCCGCATTGATTTCTGCCGCGCATGCGGATCAGACTGTCAGGATCGGTGTCGCGGGCCCGTTGACGGGCGGCCAATCGAATTTCGGCAAGGACGATGAGCGAGGCGTGCGGCTGGCGATTGAAGAGCTGAATCGGACGCCGATCGTCGTCGACGGTCAATCCATCAAGTTCGAAATGCTGTCCGAGGACGATGCTGCAGATCCCAAAACGGGCGTCTCTGTCGCTCAGAAGCTCGTCGATTCGGGTGTGAAGGCGGTCATCGGCCACTACAACTCCGGCGTGACCATTCCCGCGTCCCGCATCTACAACAATGCGCGTGTTCCGATGATTACCGGCGCCGCTTCAAATCCGGCGATCACGCAGCAGAGCTTCCCGTATGTCTTCCGGCTTGCGGCCAATGACAACGTGATGGGCGCACGCATGGCCGAATATGCGGCAAAGGTATTGCATGCAAAACGCGTGGCGGTGATCGACGATCGCACGGCATACGGATCAGGCGTAGCTGACGTGTTTGCCGCGACGGCGAAGAAGAACGGTATCGACGTCGTCGCCAGGGAATATTCCAACGACAAGGCAACGGACTTCAACGCGATTCTGACGCACATCAAGGCTCAGCGCCCGGACGCGATCTTCTACGGCGGGTACTACGCGCAGGCAGCCGCCATCGGGCGACAGTCCAAGCAGTTGGGTCTTGCGGTTCCGGTGCTAGGCGGGGACGGGATCTGCTCGGTCGATATGCCGAAGCTGGCTGCCGGAACGTTGAATGGGCGGGGGTATTGCGCCGAAGGCGGCGCACCGCTCGCGACGTTGCCCGGTGGTCCGGAATTCGCGGCGCGGTATGAAAAGCAATTCGGTGTGAAGAACGATGTTTACTCGCCGGCATTCTATTCGGCCACGATGGTGGTCGCGCAGGCGATGAAGGCGGCGAATTCGACTGACCCCGAAAAGTTCGTTCCGATGCTCAAGCAAATCCAGTTCTCGACGCTGGTCGGAAAGGTCGCGTTCGACAAGAACGGTGAATGGATTGATGCGCCGGTGACCGTGTACAAAGTGTCGGGCGATAACCTCAGTCCGACGCAGTGATACTTCGAGCGAGAACGACGAGTAATCGGCGTTCTCGCATGCCGATCCAATAGTAATCAACTCTTGGGAGTGACATGGACATTTTTGTCCAACAAATTCTGAACGGGCTGGTGCTCGGCAGTGTCTACGCCATCATCGCGTTGGGCTACACGATGGTGTACGGCATTCTCGGCATCATCAACTTCGCGCACGGCGACGTGCTGATGATCGGCGC
>NZ_JBVVNQ010000038.1:0-23397 GCF_055810675.1 Burkholderia sp. YHN3-13
CTGAGCACGACCAACAGTACGGTGATGTCGTTGTCGACGTCGAGTTCCACCGGGATCAGCACGGCACAAAGCGGCGTGAACTCGCTGTCGACGGCGCTGAGCACGACCAACAGCTCGGTGACATCGCTGTCGAGCTCGACCTCGACGGGCCTGAGCACCGCGCAAAGCGGGGTGAGCTCGCTGTCGACGGGTCTGAGCACGACCAACAGCACGGTGACGTCGCTGTCGAGCTCGACCTCGAGCGCGATCAGCACGGTGCAAAGCGGGGTGAGCTCGCTGTCGACGGGCCTGAGCACGACCAACAGTACGGTGACGTCGCTGTCGAGCTCGACCTCGAGCGCGATCAGCACGGTGCAAAGCGGGGTGAGCTCGCTGTCGACGGGTCTGAGCACGACCAACAGCTCGGTGACGTCGCTGTCGTCGTCGGTCTCCAGCGCGATCAGCGCGTCGCAAAGCGGCGTGTCGTCGCTGTCGACTTCGGTGTCGACCGGCCTGTCGACGACCAACAGCATGGTCACGTCGCTGTCGACGTCGGCGTCCACCGGGATCAGTACGGCGCAAAGCGGGGTGAGCTCGCTCTCGACGGGCCTGAGCACGACCAACAGCACGGTGACGTCGCTGTCGAGCTCGACCTCGACGGGCCTGAGCACCGCGCAAAGCGGGGTGAACTCGCTGTCGACCGGCCTGAGCACGACCAACAGCACGGTGACGTCGCTGTCGAGCTCGACCTCGACGGGCCTGAGCACGGCGCAAAGCGGCTTGAGCTCGCTGTCGACGGGTCTGAGCACGACCAACAGCACGGTGACGTCGCTGTCGAGCTCGACCTCGACGGGCCTGAGCACGGCACAAAGCGGCGTGAGCTCACTCTCGACAGGCCTGAGCACGACCGTCAATACCGTGTCGTCGCTCTCGACCGTTGTCCTGAGTGACTATAACAAGCTGGTGTCTTTGTCCACGACGGTCGCCGCTGCCATTGGGTCCAACGGCACGGTCAACGGCAATGGTTCGTCCAACAGCGGCTCGAACGGTGTTGCCAACGGCAATGGCGCGACCAACAACGGCTCGAACGGCACGGCCAGCGGCAATGGCGCGACCAACAGCGGCTCGAACGGCACGGCCAACGGCAATGGCGCGACCAACAATGGCGCCAACGGCACCGCCAACGGCAATGGCGCGACCAACAGTGGCGCCAACGGCACGGCCAACGGCAATGGCGCGACCAACAATGGCGCCAACGGCACGGCCAGCGGCAATGGCGCGACCAACAATGGCGCCAACGGCACGGCCAACGGCAATGGCGCGACCAACAGTGGCGCCAACGGCACGGCCAGCGGCAATGGCGCGACCAACAGTGGCGCCAACGGCACGGCCAACGGCAGTGGCGCGACCAACAACGGCGCGAACGGCACGGCTAATGGTAGCAACGCCACCAACAGTGGCGCCAACGGCACGGCCAACGGCAGTGGCGCGACCAACAACGGCGCGAACGGCACGGCCAACGGCAGTGGCGCCACCAACAGTGGCGCGAACGGCGTAGCCAACGGTAATGGTGCCACCAACAACGGCGCGAACGGCGTAGCCAACGGCAACGGTGCCACCAACACCGGCGCCAACGGTACGGCCAACGGCACCAATGCCACCAACAACGGGGCCAACGGTGTGGCCAACGGCAATGGCGCAAAGAACGATGGCGCCAACGGCGTGGCCAATGGCACCGGGGCGACGAACCTGGGTACCTCGGGTGTGGCCAACGGCAACGGTGCTACCAACACCGGTACCGGCGGCATGGCCAGCGGCAACGGTGCCACCAACACCGGCGCCAACGGCGTAGCCAACGGTACCAATGCGTCGAACTTCGGTCAGGGCGGCAACGCCACCGGCACCAACGCGTCGAACTTCGGCCAAGGCAGCAGCGCAACGGGCACCAACTCGACCAGCGTCGGCCAGGGCGTCACGGCAAGCGGGTCCAACGCGACCGGCCTGGGCCAGGGCAGCGTCGCCTCGGGCAACAATGCCTCCGCGTTCGGTCAAGGCGCGATGGCCAGCGGCACCAATACGACCGCAGTGGGTCAGGGTGCGTCGGCCGTGGCCACCAACTCGGTCGCGCTGGGTGCAGGTTCGATCGCGAACCAGCCGAACACGGTGTCGGTGGGCAGCCCGGGCAGCGAACGGCGCATCACCAACGTCGCGCCGGGTATCAACGGCACGGACGCCGTCAACATGAACCAGTTGCAACAGGTTCAAGGCTCGGTGAGCAGCGTGGCGGCAGCAGCCTACTCCGGTGTCGCGGCAGCCACGGCGCTGGCCATGATTCCGCCGGTCGATCCGGGTCACGTCATCTCGGTGGGGGTGGGCGAAGCCAACTACCACGGCTACTCGGCCGGGGCGATCGGGGTGACCGTGCGCGTGATGCAGAACCTGCAGGTACGTGCGGGTGCCGGTATCACGGGTTCCGGTACGACCTTCGGTGTAGGCGCGGCGTATCAGTGGTAATGCAGGTGTGTAGTGGCAAAGTAGTGTTGTAACCGTGACCGGGGCGCGGTGCCGAGCAAGCATGCGGCACCGCGCCAACGGTCCTAAACAAGGTTTCAAGCGCTCGGACATGAACATAATCGACCAATTTGCGATCGCGCTGGTGCGCATCGGGCTGGACGCCGGATGTGCCGCCCAGATTGATGCGCTGCTGACAGAGGAGCTGCTGGAGGCGGTATCGCAGGCAGATCTCTACTATCTCGCAGGCAACGCCAGGATGGCGTTGGAGCAGTACGCTCAGGCCATCCCGCGGTTCGAGCGCGCAAGTGAGCTGGGGCCGACGTGGAGCGCGGCGCGCAATAACCTGGCGGTCTGCTACGAACGACTGGGCGATAAAGAAAACGCCTATCGGCATTACAGCGAGGCCGCGCGGCTGGACCCCGACGATCGGGTGGCGGCGGTGAACGCCGCGCATATGGCGTTCGGCCTGGAGCGACGCGCGCAGGCGCACGCACACCTGAGCGAGCTGAGCGAACGGTATGCGCAGGACGGCGAGATCGCGGCCAAACTGGCGTACACGTACTACTACCTGGGGCAGAAGGACGCGGCGCTCGAGCATGCGCGACGGGCCGTTGCGCTGGACCCTTATTGTGTGGCGGGCATGATCCAGAAGGTGGGATTCGAATTGCCGATTGTCTACGCATCGAGCGAAGAGGTGGGGCAGGTCCGGGCGCGGGTGGCGACGGCGCTCACGCAGATGTCGGTGGACGTTTCGAGGGCGCTCGACAATCCGCAGGCACTGCGCCACGCGTTTGGTGACATGTGGGCCGATCCGCTGTTTTATTTGACGTACAACGGTGTACTGAACGTCGATCTGATCAGCCGGTTCAATGACGAGATTGGACGTTTGATGGAGGCGGCGTACGGCGAGTACCCCACGCGCGCGCATGTGGCCCGTAGGAGCCGGCATCGCCAGGCGCGTGGGTTCAGAAAGATCCGGCTTGCTTTTGTGTCGGCGTTTTTCTTCTCTCACTCGATCTGGAAAATTCCGCTGATCGGCTATTACCAGAACCTGAGCCGCGACGTTTTCGAGATCTTCTCGTATCACATGGGGGCGACCACCGATGTGTGTACCGACGATGCGAGACGGCTGTCCGATCGGTTTTACCATAATGTGCACATCGGCCGCACGCTTGAGCAGCTGGCCGAGGATGCGCCGGACGTGATCATTTATGCCGATGTTGGCATGAACCTGAGTTCGTATTGTCTGACGAGCCTGAGGATGGCGCCGCTTCAATTGCAAATGCTGGGGCATCCCGAGACGTCCGGATCGCGACACGTCGATTATGTGGTGTCGTCGAACATGATGGAGCCGGCCGATGCGCAGGATCACTATCGTGAGGATGTGCTGCGCTTGCCTGGCCTGGGGTGTGCTTATACCTTCGGTTATCCGACGCCGGCAAACGTGGGCCGGGGGTTCTTTGGTCTTGCCAAGGACGATATCGTCTTCGTATCGCCGCAGTCGATTTTCAAGTATGCGCCGAGCGACGACGATCTGTACCCCGAGATTGCGGCACGGGTAGGCGAGCGTTGCCGGTTTGTATTTATTCGGCCCGATGACCCGGCCAGCGTGGGGGTGTTCACCGAACGCCTGAAGGCGGCGTTTGCAAAGCACGACCTGAGCTATGAACAGCACGTGCGCTTCGTCGATGGACCGCTTGCGACGGTGGAATTTATCGCACTGCTTGGCGTGAGCGACGCTTTTCTGGATAACCCGTCCTGGTCCGGACATAACACCGTATTGGACGCGCTGCATGCTGGAGCGCTGGTGCTTGCGCATGAAGGAAAATTTATGCGACAGCGTCATGCCGCTGCGGTGATGCGTTACCTTGGTTTTCCTGAACTGGTGGCAGGCGACGCTCAGGCACTGGCCGACTTGTGTGAGCGTTATGCGACCAACGCGGACTACAAAGCACAATATAAGGCCTTGCTGGCCGAGCGAATGCGCAAACTGACCAGGACAGAAGCCATTCAGGTATTCGAGACATTCATTATTGCGCACTTCAGAATAGACGAAAACGTGCGCTCGGACGCGATGCATGGCACGTGGCGCGAGGCGTCTGAAGTATTGGATGTGAGCGAGGTTTATACAGACAATTAAAAGGCGCGATTTCATGCCGCATGATTGAAAAATAAATCATCACGCTGAATTAATTGTACCGAAATAATGCTGATTGTCGGGTGCTCGATCTATTTCGATCGCTACCCTGCATGAGTGCGTGCCGGCGCATATAAATGGCGCTAAAGATATTGTTTTACCCGGCCGTGAATGAAGCGTTATAAGCAGGGTAGGTGGATGAAAGATTGGGCGATTGTGGTCGCGTAGGGGTGGTTGCGAAACAAAACGGGCATAAAAAGCAAAATGGATATTTGGGATCTGTTACTTGAAGCGAAGACGGCGGGCGCATCGGATCTGCATCTCTCTGCAGGTATGCCTCCGACCATTCGGCTGGATAGCGATATTTTAGTGGGCCCTCGGCCGCCGCTTGCTGCTGACACGATTGCTGATTTTTTGCGTTGCATTATGACGGAGGAACAACGTCATGCCTTTGAAGTGCATAAGGAATGCGACTTTTCGATCAGTGCAAAGGGGGGCGTGCGATATCGCGTCAATGCATTCTGGCAAGCGCGTGGTCCCGCTGCGGTGTTCCGTACCATTTTGCCCAACGTGCGTAGTCTCGATGAACTCGGCTGCCCTGCGGTGCTCAAGAAAGTCGCGAGCCACCATTCGGGGCTCGTGTTGGTCACGGGGCCCACGGGTTCGGGCAAAACGACAACACTGGCGGCGGTTGTCGACTATCTGAACCAAACGTACCCGTATCACATCATTACGATCGAGGACCCGATCGAATTCATTCACACCTCGCGACGCGCAATCATCAACCAGCGCGAACTGCACCAGCACACGCACAGCTTCTCGCATGCGCTGCGCTCGGCACTGCGAGAGGACCCGGACTGCATCCTCGTGGGCGAGCTGCGCGACCTCGAGACGATTCGCCTCGCGTTAAGCGCCGCGGAGACGGGTCACCTGGTGCTGGCTACGCTGCATACCATTTCGGCTGCGCACACGCTGGACCGAATTATCGATGTGTTTCCGGGAGAGGAAAAATCCCTGGTTCGCACGATGTTGGCCGAGGCACTGAGTGCGGTGGTGTGCCAGCGGCTGGTGCACCGGATTGGCGGCGGCCGGGTGGCCGCATGGGAGGTGATGGTCTGTACGCCGGCGATTCGAAATCTGATCCGCGAAGGTAAAACCGCGCAGATGCAATCGGCGATTCAGACGGGGCAAGCGCACGGCATGCTGACGCTCGATGCGTCGCTGCAGGAGCTGATCCAGCGACGTTTGATTACCGCGGCCGAGGCCGCTGCGATTTTAGGGCGGCACTAGGGAGACATGAGATGAGTGAGCGCAACGGTATGCAGTACAGCAAGCGGGGTCGTCGGCGTTGGATCGCGAGCAGGGCTGCACAGCAGGGTTTTACATTGGTGGAAATGGCCGTGGTGCTGGTGATCATCGGCCTGATTTTGGGCGCGGTGATGATCGGGCGCGATGCTCAGCGCAATGCGGAGTACGTGAAAATCCGCCAGACGTTCGTGAATCAGTGGGCGGTGGCGTACAACACCTATGTGCAACGCATCGGCTCGCCAGTGGGCGACGATCCGACTTTGCCGCAGCTGATGGTGAATGGCAAAACGTTCCTTGCCAACAGCGGCGGAACGACGTCGGGCGGGAACATGACCAGCGTGCAGAGTCCGCCGATGATCTGTCACGGCAGTGCGCCGAAAAACATGCCCACGAGCACGGGGCTCAGTACCCAGGCGGACTCGACGCAGGACTTGCGTGACCTGATGCTGCGCGCGGGCGTTCAACTGCCGCAAGGCCGTGGCCAGGGATTCGAGGACCGTTACGTGTATCTGGATAGCAACGGCAACCCGCAGGAAATACAGATTTGCTTTCGTTGGAACCCGCCAGGTACGCCCTCCGGTGCGGGCAACGTGATGGTGGTGGCGGGTTTGACGCCGGACTTGGCGCGCTCGCTGGCCGCGGCGTTCAATGGCACGGCGGGGGCCAGCAGCGGCAGCTTCCGTCAGGAGGGGGTGAGCACCGGCGCCATTGGTGTAGGCGCGGGGTTGAATACGTCGACGCAGGCCCAGGATTGGAGCTCGGACAATTCGGCCAATCAGGGTGGGGCATCCAGTGCGGAGGGGCAAGTCGTGACCTTCGTGGCTGATTTCAAGATGAACCAATGATGTGCGCCCGGAAATCACGCCTCTGTCAGGAAACGACATGCCCAGTATGACTATCAGGCTGAAGCTGGCGCAGATGACTCAAGTCGCTCGCGTGCGCACGATGGCGCTATTGCGTGCGCTGGGCGCACGTACGGGGGCCGCGGCACTGCAGCGGCGCGCTCATGTCGCGTATCCGTTGGCCACGCTGGCAGCCCTCGGGCTATCGAGCGTGGCGGTGTATTGGGGTCATCATGCGCTGACATCTGCCTACTTCGAGCGCGAGATGGCGCGAGGCGCGCGTCGTGACGCCGCTGAGCGCCTGACGCAGCTGAATCGGCAGGCGGCAGCCGTGCGTGCGTCACGCGCGCTTCTTGGCGAGGCCGAGGCAGCGGGATTCGGGCCGGGGCAGTGGGGATTGCGCCGCATGGATATTCGGCAGGCGACGATGAGCCGGGAGTCGGTCAACCGCTTGCTGTCGCAGATCGCTCGCACGCCCTCGCAGATGTTCGGTGCCGAAGAGTTCGAACTATCGATGAAGAGTGCGACGGGCGGGTTGTTCGAGACGCCCGTTTCCGGTAGCGATGCGTCGCTGTTGGTCACGCTGTCCGGGACATTGTATTTTCGGTTGGGGGCATCATGACCGCATTGTTAGTCCACCTCGAAGAGGAGTGGATCGAATTAGACGGTCTCCAGGCGCGCGCGCTGCCAAGCTACCCGGGTGTCGAGCAGGCAGCGCTTGTCGTGACGGACTTCGGTCCGGACACGGTGTCGGGGGTGACGCAGTTCGAGGGCAACCCCATTCATGCGCCGGCCCTGATCAACCGTCAGTTGCTCACGCAAGGCGCCACCGATGGTGAGTCGCACGTGATGATTCACACACTGGATAAGGTGGCCAGCGGCTATATGGTCAGCTATTCGGCTGTCGCCCTTGCACGCTGGCAACGCCTGGAGGCCTGGAGCCGGAAGCAGTCGCGCGCGTGTCTGATTGTCCCGTTGCTGGCCATGGCGTGGCGCCGGGTCGGGCCGATGCGTGGCGTGGCCGTGCAAAGCGGGCGCAATCTGATCTTTGTGGCGCGTGCGGGCAAACGACTTTTACAGTGCTCGACACTGGCTTTCAGTGACGAGGGGGCTGATTTGCAGACCGCGGCACGCGCGCTCGGTGAGCGGGTGCGCGTCGAGCTCTCAGAAGCCGGGGTCGACATCGAAACGTTCGAGATCGAATGGCACACCGTGTTTGGGCGGCTGGCTTTGTCGGACGATCCGGATCGCCATCGCGAACTCGCCCGGACATTTTTTGAGCAGGCGAGCGTGAAGGCAACGATTGTGCCGACGCATACGCACTGGACAGAGCGGTGGCGGATCGATTCGACGCTGCTCACGCTGCTGGACGCGCGCAGTTTCCTGATGAGCGTCAATCCGCTGAACCAGCGTGTGAGCTGGGGGCTGGAGCGCTGGGCCGTGGGTTGGTGCGCGTTGTTTTGTGTCATCGCGCTAGGCGGATTGCTGTACGCCACATCGCAGTTTGTTCAGACGCGAAGTCTCGTGCAGCAGACGCATCAGATAGAGGAGGAGACCCGCCAACTTCAGGCACGCTACCAGGCACTGGTACCTCAGACGATCATGCCCGCGCAGTACGAGGCCTGGTCCAAACAGCTGATAACGCAGTATGAGACCTCACAGCGCTTTGATGTGAGCGGCATGATCAGGCTGATTGGCGCGGCCGCGCAATCGAGTGGTGTGCGTGTACTGAGAATCTATACCGTGAATCCGACCCCGAAAGATCGGGGCGCAGCGAGGACACGGGCGGCAGCCCCTAACAAAGCGCTGATCGTGGACGGTGCGTTGTCTGACGCATCAGATGGATCGTATGTCGATAAACTCGCGCGCTTTGTGTACGGGTTACGAGAGCAAGGCCTGGCCGCAACTCCGATTGATACGGCAGCGCAGCACGTGGATGGCAACCTGCTTGCCCAGGTATTTACCTATCGGCTCACGCCCATTCAGGGTGGGGAGCAGCGCGAATGAAGTGGCGTCAACAATCTTATGCGTTGCTGGTGGCAAGCGCGTGTGTGGCGCTGAGCGCGTTCATGGTGGCGACGTGCGCCTATGACAGGCCGCAGCCGACGCGCGAGGCGACGTTCCCGGATGTCGGCCGCGCGGGCATGGACAGCCAGGCCGCCGGCATCGCCGCCGCGCGCCAAGCGCTCAAGGCGCTCAGTGCCATGGCCGACAAGCACGAAGCGCTCACGCTTTTGCCGGTGGCCATTGCGTCGTCGGTGCCGCTGCCCGCGTCGAGCACACCGGTCTTTGACGCGAACGGAATTTTCCAATTGACGACGATCGTGCAGGCCGGCACGGCGCGCAGCGCGATCGTCAACGGAAAGCTGGTACACGTGGGTGACCAGTTGGATGCATCGACCGTGATTGTCGGCATGACGCTGGATTCAATAAAAATCAAGCGGGACGGTCAATTGTTCGAGCTTACCCTGCGCGCAAAAACGAACGATCAACCCGCAAGTGAAGGAACAAGCAAATGAGGCAAGAAAGAAAATCGATCGCATGGACAATCGTGATTGCGATGGTGTTGATCGCTGGCATTTATGCGGTGTATCGGTATCGAGAGCGTGCCAATGCGGCCACTGAGGTGACGGCTGCGCTTGCACCGGTACCACGGGTGCCGAGCCCACCGGTGCCGGAAAATATGCAACCCGCCGCGCCGGCTGCTCATGCGCTTGACTTGGATAGTGCTGTCCAGGCACAAACGCCACCGGGCACATTGAGCGTGGCGCCCCCGGTTGCGCCGCAGTCTGCCGATGCCGCGTCCGAGCAGCGACAGCAAGCCATGCAAGCGGCGCTTCGCAAGATGCAATCGCTGCTGAGCAGTGGCCAGCACGATGGTGCCGCACTGAGCAGCGCGATTGCGCAGGCGGAAAAAGCGAACGGTTCGCCCATCATGAGCGGGGTGAATCTGGAAACACTGCGACACAACATCGAGATCGCCTCGCAGATGCAACAGATCACACAGCAAATGGCGGCCCTGCAAAACGCCCCGAACGATGCATCGCAGCCTGATGCCCAAAAGCTGGCTGCGTTGCACGACAAACAACTCCAGATGCAAGCGCTGGTCAAGCAATTGAATCCGAACATCATGCAGAGCGCACCGGATACGAGCACGAGCAGTGAACAGGGAAAATAATCCGATGAGCACGGCAATGAAGGCAGGCAGGCGCCAGGGCGGATACAGCCTGCTGGAGCTTGCAGTTGTGCTGATGGTTGTGGCCCTGGTTGTCGGGATGGCGATACGGTTACAGAAGTCCGGGCAACAGGCAGGCACGCTCGGGCAACAGCGTGCGCTTCTTCGCAGCGCCCATCAGGCAATTGTGGAGTTTGCGCTGACGCATCACCGTTTGCCGTGTCCCGATGTGGCGCCAGGCGGCAGCGGCGTGGAAGCGCAAAACAATGGGCTGTGCACCTCCAATACTGGAGGGTTGCCCTACGTAACATTAGGCCTGCCGATGGGTGGGGGCAGCGCAATGTCAGGACAGGTTCGGTACGGCGTCTATAGCGGCGCGACCAACGGGGGTGCGGATGGCGCCGCTAACCCGGTCGCCAGTTTTGCGAATGCGCTCGCGGCTGCATCGCAAATTCATCCGACGGTGGCGTACCCGTATGTCCCAACCGACGGACAGTGTATGACGGCGCAGTTGAATCCGGCCTTCGTGCTGGAGATCGGCAACAGTGCAGGTCAAGCGAGGCCGACGGCAAACTGCTTCTGGTCAGGCAGCGGAGAATATTCAGTACAGGTTGATGTGCAAAGTGTCACCGATCTGCTCGCACAGGTTAAGCAGTTCGACACGTTGGATGACGATTAACTTTTAGACTGGCGTACGCGAAGCGATAGAAAGCAACGCGCGGGTAGTTCAGACACGACAACGAAGGCGGCAATTAAATGGTTCTCGTAAGGACGACTAAATCTAAACGGACATGTATTGTCGCGTCCGTATGCCTGTTGGCAGGCTGTCAAGGTCTTCCTACCAGCGTCGACCATATGTCAGGTCGTGACGATCGGCAGATGCAAAAGGCCGAGCAGACAATTGTCGAAGGCAGCCGCGATGCACTCAATCGGATAGATAGCCTCGAGCAGCAGGTTGTCCGCTCGGCACCGATACCGTCCGAGCCGGTGAGCGCGTCTGCCACCAAGCCGCAGCCCGGCTTGGACAAGCTGGTCGACATCAACATGAGCAACGCGCCGATAACGGATTTGCTGTCGGTGCTGGCAGACCAGTTGCACATGAATCTGATGATCGATCCCCGCGTGGTGAAACTGCCCCAGCGCGCAACGCTGAACATGCGGCATGTCTCGGCCCAGCAGGTGCTGTTGCGCATTTTCGAGCTGTTTGATATCGACGGTGAAATCAAAGACAAGCTGATTACGGTGAGCTTGACTGCTCACCAGACTTTCAATATCGGGATGCTGGCGAGCAAGTCGCAACTGAGTATCGACGACGGCGGGGACGTGTTTGGCGGTGCTGGAAAGCAGTCTGGCAGCACCGCGCTCAAGGGCAACACGCTGATCAGCCAGGAAATCGGCGGAAAAACGGACCCGTACGAAGACCTGATGAAATCGGTGCAGTCGATCGTGAGCGCAGGCAGCGCGGGTGGCAAGAGCGACGAAGACAATGTGTTCACGTTCGACCGTACAAGCGGCACGTTGTACGTTAATACACGGCCGTCCCGGCTGAAGGCACTGGCTGAATTTCTCCAGCATCTGCAGGCGGTGCGAGGGCGCCAGATCCAGATCGAGGCTCAACTGATCGACGTCGAGCTGACCGACGATTTTAACTTGGGCGTTGACTGGAATCTGCTCACGCATAACCTTGTCGGACGCCTGGGATCAGGTGCGACGTCGATAGCGCAGGCGACCAGCCCGCTGGGGGCAGGAGGTCTGGCATCACGCGCGGTCACGATCCCGGCAGAAACGCTGGGCAGCGCATCAGGGTATGGCAATGGTCTTGCCTACAACGGGAACGTGTTTTCGGCAACGATTCAGGCGCTGCGCACGTTCGGCACGGTGCGCATGCTGTCCAATCCAGTCGTGCGACTGAGCAACGGCGTGCCGGCCTACCTGAGTGTCGGAACCAATTACCGCTACATCAGCAAAGTCAACAACACGCTGAACAATATTGGAGGCGGCTCATCATCGACATCGACCGACGTTGAGACCGATGCATTGTTTTCTGGCGTCGTAGTCGGGGTGTCGGCCATCGTCACCGATTCCGGAAAGGTCGAGCTTTTTGTGCATCCGATGCAAACCGCGGTCAACCAGAGCTCATTGGCGCTCGTGCCGGTTGGCAGCACCGGCAGTGCGGTGACCTTGCCCAAGGTCGACGTCAAGGGCATTACGACCACACTCAAGCTTAACAGTGGCGATACGGTGATCATCGGGGGGCTGATTAACCAGGTGGCGACGACTTCGAACAACGGTTTGCCGGGTGCGGCCGACATTCCCGTCATCGGTAGTCTATTTGATCAGAACAGCAAAGCCCATTCCAATCAGGAATTGATCATTGTGTTGCGCGCACGCGCGTTGTGATGCGTCGCCATACGCCATGGACGACGGTGTGTTATCGGGAGAGCGCGATGTATTGTCCGCTATGGGTGGTGAGGATGATCTGGGGTAGCCGTGGTGGCATGCACAAGTGGACCCTGGTGTGGGTCGGTGTGGCCAGCACGCTTGTATTGCTGGCTTGGGGGCAACGCGGCTTGCATGCGGCGCGTGCGAGCGGTATGCAAGCGCCCGCACGGGTGGTGGCTGGCGGTGCCGCGCACGAACCGGTTGCCCCCTCGCAGGATACCTTGAGCGAGACTCAGACGCCGCCGTGGGCAGCGGCCTCGGTGCCCGAGGTGACGCCGCCATTCGCAAGTGCTGCCACGCTGCCTCAATGGAACGTGCCGCCGTTGCCGCCGCTTTCGGAGCTCAATGCGTTAGCAGACACGGCCTCGGGTGCACCGGCGCGCGCGCATCCGGAAGGTAAGTCGAATCGGCGAGTGCGTGGCTCAGGGGCGCAATCATGACCGCTCGAGCGCTCGAAACCCTATCGGATGCGCTGGGTCAGGCGCTGTTAGAGGCTGGCTTGATCGATGCGACCCAACTGGAGTACGCGCATCAGAAAAACGCGGTTCACCATGATGCGCTGTGGCGCACGATGATCGAATCCGGTCTGGCAAGCGAGCGGGAAATCGCGAAGATGCTCGCGCGCTTGCAAGACATCGCGTTCGTCGATATCGATGATGTGCCGGATGCGGAGCCGTCGCTGATGGAGATTTTCAATCGAGAGCTGTGCCTGAACGGCAATTTCTTGCCGATCTGGCGCGACGAAATGAACATTGTCGTGTTGATAGGCGATGCTTTGCCGGAAACAGTCAGCGAGATCGTCACGCGACGCTGCGGTATGCGATGCCGGTTCCTGCAGTCGGAGTTTTCCGCGGTCAAGCGGCGGATCCTGCACACCTACTATTTCTCTCAGCATCCCCCTGAAAAGCTTTTCGCGCGTGAGGTGGCAAAGCTGGCCGAAGATGTGCGCCACGATGTGAGCCCGGACAATCTGCTCAAGTACCTGTTGCACTTGGCCGTCAAGGAGCGCTCGACCGATATCCATATCACGCCCGGCGTCAGCAGTCTGCATGTGCTGTTTCGAATCGATGGGGTATTGCGACCGATCAAGGCGCTCCCGCGCGCGCTAACACGCTTGGTTGGCTACATCAAGCTGCTGTCGGATATGGATATTTCCGAAGCACGCAAGCCCCAGGATGGCAGTTTTCGCACCACGATTCTGGACGCCGAGTTCACGGTACGGGTGTCGACGATCGTGGCAGAACATGGCGAACGCACGGTGATGCGGCTGTTGCCGGAGGCGCACGACTTGAAGGGGTTGCGTGAGCTGGGATTCTTCGATGAAGACGTCAAGAAGATTGCTGCAAAGATGGCCAGCCCGGCGGGGCTGATCCTGATCACCGGCCCGACCGGATCGGGTAAAAGCAGCACGTTGCATGCGGGCCTGCGCATGCAGCAGTTGATCGAGCGCAACGTACTGACGGTCGAAGATCCGCTCGAGTATCGCGTGCCGGGCGCAGGACAGACGGAAGTCAATCGCCGTGCCGGCTACGACTTCAGCACCGCACTCAGACACTTCTTGCGTCACGATCCGGACGTCATCTTGCTCGGCGAGATGCGGGATGCGGAGACCGCACAAGCGGCACTGGATGCGGCTGCCACCGGGCACCTGGTGCTCTCGACGCTGCACATCACGAGCGTGTTCGGTGTGGTTCCTCGGTTAAGACCGATGGGATTGGTTCCGCAGGTCATTGCAGAAAATCTTCTGCTCGTCATCAATCAGCGTTTGGTCAGACGAGTCTGTCCGTTTTGCGCCTGTGATGTTGCGTTCACGCATGCTCAACGCGCATGGTTGAAGGTGGAGCAGACCGTCACCGGCAAGCGTGGAGCCGGGTGCGCAAAATGCCGGAACACGGGCTATCTGGGGCGACTGCCGGTCTACGAAATATTGTCGGTCGACGACGCGTTGGCCAATGCGATCGCCGACGACGTGGGCCGTGAAGAGATTCGAACGGTTGCGTTTGACGCAGGGTTCGAAGCGATCGCTGAAGTTGCGAAGCGACGAGTGATTCTCGGGCAAACCACCTGTGACGAGGTCGTGCGGGTAATTGGCGAGGGGGCGGCATGATGCGCTTTTACTTCTTCCAGGTCGTACAGGCACAAGGCAAAAGCCACTCCGGTATTGCGCGTCTTGCGATCGAGGAACGCTCGGCGGTGCGTGCGTGGCTCGAGGCCAAGCACGGCGGCATCGTTGTGCGCCTCTACGGACTGCCGAGCTGGGTGGGCCATGCACTGGAGCGACTACAGCGTGCGATGCAACCCAAGGTCAACGCCCGCGACATGGCCGGGTTGTTGCGCGATTTGGCCGTGATGACCTCGGCGGGGGTGCCGATACTCGATGCCATCGCCGGCGCCACCGATCACGAAGGACAGCGCCGCCGCGCGGCCATCGTGCTGGTGGGCCGGCGCTTATTGGATGACCTGGGCGCTGGCTCGACCGTCAGCCAGGCATTTGCGCGGCAGGCGGAGGTTTTTCCCGAGACAGTGCGTAGCCTGGTGATGATCGGCGACGAGACGGGTTCGATGGACCAGATGTTGATGCAAGCATCGGAACACGTCGAGCGCGTGATGGGGATGAAAGCGAATGCCAAGCAGGCGCTGATTTATCCGATTTTTGTATTCCTTGCGATCCTGGGGGCGGCCGGCTTCTGGATTTACTACGTCATTCCGAATCTGTCGGGGCTGTTCAAACAGATGAATATCCCGTTACCGGCATTGACCATTGCCGTCCTGAATCTGGCTGACTGGGTCACCGCGCACATGCTTGTGCTGTGTATCGCGACGGGGGCGGTGATGGGCGGCAGTGTGTTCGCATGGCGCGCCAGTGTGGCCGTGCGCCGAGTGATGTTCGCGGGCATGCATCGCCTGCCGATCAGTCGCGTGTTGTTGACCTCCTCGGGGCTGGCATTCATTTCGGAATATCTGTCGATCCTCGTGCGCGCGGGCGTTGGCATCGTACAGAGCCTGGCGATCATGGAGCAAACCACGCGCGACATGTTTTACCGGGATCGACTGGTTCAAATGCGACAGTACGTGCAACGCGGCGATCGCGTGTCGGTGGCCATGCGTCGAGTGGGCGGCTTCCCGTCGATGATGATTCGAATGATCTCGGTGGGAGAGGAGACAGGCACCCTGGATCGGCAATTGGCGCATCTCGCACAGGAGTACCGGGCGCGCCTGACGCGGGTGATCGGGATGTTGGCCGAGATCATGCAGCCATTGGTGATCGTACTGGCGGGGGGGTTGTTTATCGTCATGATTATGGCCTTGCTGTTGCCGGTCTACGACCTGGTGCGTCACGCAATGTCTGCACGGTACTAACCTCCGGGGTAAGGGCGAGCAGCGTAGGTAAGCGGTCGAGCAAAAGCGACAAAATCCAGCAACGATGGGTGCAGATTCAGGGGGCACAAAATGAAAGAACCGAGCATAGCAAGCATGCGCAGGCAGCGGGGATTCGGGCTGATTGGTATGGCCGCGATACTGGCGGCGTTGGTGGCATCGGCAGGCGTTCTTTATCTGTCCAACCAGGCGTACAACCGCCAGCGCAACGCAACGGACGATGCTGCCGCGTTGCGCTGGGCCGACAGTTTGTTGAAGGTTTTTGTGTTGCAAAACGGACGATTGCCGTGTCCCGCTTCCGAGCCGGCGGGCGCCGAGGACTGTGCTGCGTGGCGTGCCTTGAAAGGCAGCGCGAAATGGCTGCCTTCGCAGACTTTGCTGAATCAAGCAACCGTATCGTCGGCGTCGATTACCTCGGCGATGACGCAGATGAACTATCAGCCATATCGTGGAGACGGCCATTCCGCAACACCGGATTTGCTGGCGGCCCCTAATCGCGAATACGAGCCGGCGGTCGGCGAGATCGTCGTGGCCAGCGGCACGGCTGCGCCCGCACCGGATCCGGCGCCCGGCGTACCGCTGGTGAGCATCAATGGCACGGCTCACGATTTGCCACCAGTGGCGGGGCCCACGCCTATGAATGCCTACAGTCCGGTGGTGAGTAGCCTGGACTTTTGCCAAAAGCTGCAGAATCTGTCGATGGGGCCCACAGGTGCCGCGGCGATTCAACCGTTTCCCCTCTCGGCGAGTAACGCGTCGGCCATCAACCCCTGGCAAACGATCATCGCCCCGGTCAATGTTTATACGATTACGACAGGCGATAACGCTCAGACAAGCAGCATGACGGCCAATGCGTTGAGCGAGGTATTCCAGTGCGAAATTGTCCACGCTTCGGCGGATCTACTGGCCACTGCTGCGAATATCAGCGAGCCACAGGGTACCGTATTGCTCGAGCAAAAAGGCATGAGCGATAGCCTTGACTGGATGGCGGGAACGTTGATGCCGCAGGTGGTTGCTACCGATTGGTGGTTCTCGTCACTCCGGTTATTTCAAGGGGTTCGTGAGCTCGTGGCCCAGTTCAGCAATGACACGGTAGCGCCTTTTTGTATATTCGATCCGATACTTTGCATCATGGCTGCGGCATCCCAACCTACATTTATCCTCGCAGACGGCCGGCGGCTCACGGACCTGGTTGCGCAGACTTTGGCCTCCGCTAACGATACGGCATATGAAGCTTACTATCGGCATCTGGACGATCAAGTTTCTGCGATGCAACCATGGGGAAAAGCGCCTGATCAGAGTCAACCGTCTTCCTCTGCCGCGGATCAGGCAGTCAACCATATGGTCGAGTTTGGAATTGCAAACAGCATTATGTAATCCGAAGAAGGATACCAAGTAATTCTTCTATAAGCGATTATTGGCCTAAAAAGAGAAATCATGACATTTAAGACTACGAACGGTTTCAATTCAAGCAGAATGAACCGCTTGGAGCGAGGCATGACGTTGATCGAAACCGCCGTGGCACTCGCGGTGAGCGGCCTGTTGGCTGGCATCTTGATGTGGGTTTTGACTCCGGTATCGCCCGTTTCATCGGCAACGGATATCGAATCCATCATCAATGCCATAGTCGGGTACGCGTTGTCTAATCAATCGCTCCCCCCTGCGGGATGGCTCAATCCCAGCACGGTGGGTCTTCCGAATGGCAATCCGATCTGGTACACGGCCGATAAACGTCTTCAGGGTAAGGGAACAGCGTACACCCCCGATCCATATCAGCATGTTCCGCAGTTCATCGGCGCAAACGGACAATCTGTCACATGGCAAAGCTTGGGGCAATCCAGCTTGCTGAACTTCTGCCAGCGTTTGATCGCCGCTCAGCAAGCGCCGCAACTGATGCTGGGCGGCATACCGGTTGCATTCGAGGTCCAGCTTGGCCATAAGACGTCGGCTGCGCCACCGGGCTCAGCGCTTTTGCCCGGAAGTCAACAGGCGCAGCAACAGATCTCACAAGGTACGCAAGTGTACGGTGTGGGATTAGGAGAACTGCTCTCGCGTCTGAGTTGCCCGGCTAAGTTGGCCAATGCCGGCAGTGCCGCTAAGTCGATACTGGATGCGCAAGATATGACTCAAGTCGGTCAGTCACTGCTCCAGTTCGATCAATTGAAATATCAGAATGCTCAGTACTCGCAGTTAAGCGACGATCTTCAGGAAGCAATTAGAGCATGGCTTGCAGCCGATCTGGTTGCGGATATTGGCTCGACGACCGTCCAGCTAATTATGGGGGTTCCAAGCGCGGTCGAAACTCCCAATTTTGCTTCCTTATCAGCCCTTGCCGTGGCGATGAATGCGAACGGAATTATGCTGAGCTACTTGTCAGTGGCATTTCAGATGATCGCACATATTAAGCCGGGTGACGACACGGCATCGATTCAATCTGCCCGAGACGCGATGATGAGCGCTGGGCGCTACGTCGCTCAATTTCAGCAGCTCCAACAAGGGCGTCAGAATCACTATCAAGCAGTGCTCCAGGGGAGCTGAAATGAAACTAAAACGAAATCAACGCGGGTTTGGTCTGCTCGAAACTGCATTGTCAGTTGTACTCGCAGGTCTATTGGTTCTCGGAGTATGGACCGTTCTCAGGTGGACCCAGCATCAAAACGCCTCGATCGAAGAAAATGCCTTGCTCCAGCGTGCCGATTGGGCATTGAGATCGTATGCCTTCCAGTACGGGCGGCTACCGTGCCCAGCCGTCGATACGAACGGCAACGCACAGGCAAGCTGTGCGTCTGCTGCAAGTGGTCAACTCCCTTTTCGCGATATCGGGCTGCCCGACGCTCGCGCAGGGAACATTCACTATGCCATCCACGGCGTTCCGAAAGCAGGAACCTCAGGGATCAATCTGACATTGGACAATTCTGCCCAGTTGCAGGTGCAGATTGCACAATCAACCTCGAATCCGGTACCCGTATCTGTTGCCGCTGTAAGCAATCCCCTCAATGTGCGCTCTCCCTATATGGCGCTTTGTGCAATCCTGAGCGCACCGATGTCTTCCGGCCAGCCACTGAAGTTGGCATACACGTTGTCGCTGACCCCAACTGTTGTGGCCGCGGCATCTGTCACGAGCGCGAGTATGTCTTCTTCGTTGCCTGGTTCAAAGAGCAACGAAACGCAATCGCTGAGCCGCTCGTTTGCGGAATTATCGACAAGCCTGGGCTGTCCGGCTCAAATCGCGGTCGCGACGCGCAGCTCTTTTAACACTGCGCTTGGCGCTCAAATTCTGTTAAGAGGATTGAGCGATTATCAAGCAATGATGCAGATAAATTTAGCGGCAGCTAGCGCTGATATTGCCAATGGGGCAATCGGAGCACTGGTTACACAACCGGCCAAGGTCGGTGCCAAGGTAATGAACTACTTGATAGCAACCGGGCTGTGTACCAATGGTTCAGAAGCTGCATGCAGTCAAATAGCGCCGGCTATTGTCGACTTTATTGTTGAGAGTACATATCAAGCGATCGCGTATGCAAAAATCATACGATTTTCCATAAACGAAGCAAATGCGGCATATATAAATTATCAGTTGTCCCAGCAGATAATGGCGATGCTCGTTATTCAAATTGATCAGATCAATCTGCATGCGGTCAATGGTTTGTCGAGCATATATCTGTAACAACATGAAAATACCGCGAAACGAAGGTGAATTAAAAGGCATGCATCGCGGGCAGCGTGGTTTTTCGCTGCTTGAGTTGTCTATTGCACTGGTGGTGATCGCCATCCTGGTGGGGATCACCATGATCGGAATCGATGTCTATCGAAACGCGGTCATGGTACGAATCTACAACGACTTCGTTCAAGGGTGGCAGGCGGCATTTAGCACGTACGTGGCTCGCTCGGGCGGGATATTGCCCGGTGATAGCCCAACGAATCCGACCGGCTATGTGAACGCAGCGCTAGATACGCCGCTGTGTGACGACAGTATCGCCGCTCCGCTAAGCGTCACGATGTTGCAGTTCGGCGTGAGCTTGCCGAGCGGGCGAGGTCCCGGCCTGGCGGCTCGTTATGTCTACGAGGACAAAGCCGGCTTGCCCCATGAATTGCGTGTTTGCCTGGTGTCGACTAATTGGTCGGTGCAGTTAGTCGCTCAAGGCAGCAATGTCGCGACCTATCAGAGTGTGCCTAAAACCGTGTTGCGGATCTATGGGGTGACACCTGATCTGGCTCGGCAATTGAACAGCATGATTGACGGACGAGTCGACGCCGGACTAGGAAATTTGCGTGAGTCGCAGTTTGACACGCTTGGCCGCAGCACGGATTGGAGCGCCAATGCTGCCCAGAGTAATCAGGGCAACACCACGCCGGAAGCGCAAAGCGTAGAGCTGACGGCCGATTTGCTATTGCAGTAACGCACGGAATTTTTGAGAAACCGGGCTCGGCCTCACGCAGATTGAATGGTCTCGTGGATGTCGATGCCGTCACATAACGAGAGTGGGCCGCTTGAAGTCGAGCGACGCTGCCAATGGAACGGCCTGTTCCGCAGGGCAATGCGTTGATGGAACGTAGACGAAGGTGAATAGAAGGCGTGCGTAATCATGAATCTTGTTAAGCAGTGCGCTGACGCGGTGTTGCCCCTGCGTTGGGACGAAACGGGTCACTTAGCTGATCCATGTGAACAAAATGACACCTCATCGGAATGTTGCCCGGCTGAACAGACGCTTTCGAAAAGATGCGTGGCCGCTATCATGACGAACGACGAAGTGCTGTACGTACAAATTGGCCAGCTATTTGAGGCGCAAGGAGATCATCACAGCACGCTCTGGTGTCGCGACTCGCTCGATTTGAATCGGCAATTGATGCGCGAGCAGGCCGATCTGCTGATCGTCGATATACGCGCGTACGATGATGTCGGTATGTTGATCGAGTGGCGCAAATTGCATCACCTGGATCGACTGCCGATTTTGCTGATTCATTTGGATGCCAATACGGCCCACTGGATGGACGCGTTGAGTCGCAACGACGATGTGGCTTGGGGCGCTCACCCGACGGAAGTGCTTGTCAGGGGAAAACGGCTGATTGAGCACGCTACCGCCGCACGTGAGCTCGATCGGGTTGAAGTGGGACGCTACGCGCTCGATCGCAGTACCTCGTTGGTCACCATAGACTCCGAGACTATTGTATTGACCGAGCGAGAGTTCAAGCTGGCTTGGGTTTTGTTCAGCAATAGTGGCACGACGATTAACCGCGACACTATTGCTTCTATTGTTTGGAACAAAGGTGCGAACCTTGCTTTGCGATCACTTGGGCAACACATTTATCGATTGAGAGGCAAGCTCTCGATGGACGGGTCGCGAGGTGTTCTGTTGCGCGCAATCTATGGGGTGGGATACCGGATCGAGTTAATTAAAGATGGAAAATGAAGCGTGCATTGGCAGTGCAAGACTGATCGCTGGGGGCAATATTTTAGATGCATTAATTCCGTGCTTGAAAATGAAAAAGCGGTAAGCGATAGAATGAAAATTATAGCTTGAATAAGGTGTGTAAATTTGCGTTTCGTGGTGTGACGATTGGCGTGCGTGAACAAGCTGCGTGTCGAGCAAAACGCTCGGCTAGAGCTCGTCAGTTTCAACGGTTGTTTTTGGAGATCGATAAATTAGCATCGCAAGTGCGACGATATTAAAACTAGCCGGTGTCTACACGCGACGGCAGGATTGGGTGGCGAGTCGAGGGCTCGTTAATAAACGGATATCGGATCAGACCAAGCTATAGCGGGTGCGCGGCGGGATCTTTGCCATCCGGTCACTCGGGAAATCGGGTGGCGACTGTAGGTAAATATGGCCATGCCGCAACGGCGGCGTTTTACGTTTTGTAAATTCGGCAATTGAGTTTCGCGAGAAATGGAATTTATGACGGAATTCTTGCCTGTAAGGCATTGCAATTCGTGCGCACTGAATATGTGGCGAGTGGTTGCTTTGTGGTTCTCTAAATAATATAGATGGCATCATGAATAAAATATATCTTGTTTTGTGGAACAAGGCGAGAGGGGCTTTCGTTGTTTCCCATGAGAATTCCAGGCGCCATGCTTCGTCGGAGAGGTCGATATCCGGTCCTGCTGTAGTTGATTTGTTGGGATCAAATAAGTTTGAACTATCATTGTTTTGCAAGGTTGCACTGTTATGTCTTTCGTCGTTGTTTGTGGATCACTCATATGGACAAACTGTACCGGAGTCGCCCTGTACGTCCGGTTCTTTTGGAACGATGTATTCGGGGGATGCAACGTGCGTAAATTATGTAAACAACACGAGAATTTATCTAAATAGTCTTTCGACATCGACTTCGACTAGTGTTAATTCGTTGTCCACGGGTCTGAGCGCGACCAATAGCAGCGTAAGCTCGCTGAGCACATCGGCTTCGACGGGCCTGTCGACTGCCACCAGCGCGATCACGTCGCTGTCGACGTCAGCTTCGACCGGCATCGGTTCGCTGTCCACCGGACTGAGTGCGACCAATAGCAGTGTGAGCTCGTTGAGCACGTCGGCTTCGACTGGAATCAGTACGTCTCGCGTGGCCGAAGCGTCGCTGTCCACGGGGTTGAGCTCGACTAATAGCAGCGTGAGCTCGTTGAGCACGTCGGCTTCGACGGGTCTGTCAACGGCTAACAGCGCGATCACGTCGCTGTCGACGTCGGCTTCGACGGGCATCGGTTCGCTGTCCACCGGACTGAGCGCGACCAATAGCAGCGTGAGCTCGCTGAGCACGTCGACTTCGACAGGTCTGTCCACGGCCAGCAGCGCGATCACATCGCTGTCGACGTCAGCCTCGACGGGCCTGTCAACGGCCAACAGCTCGATCACGTCGCTGTCGACGTCGGCTTCGACCGGCTTGAGCACGACCAATAGCAGCGTGAGCTCGTTGAGCACGTCGGCTTCGACGGGTCTGTCGACGGCCAACAGCTCGATCACGTCGCTGTCGACGTCGGCTTCGACGGGCTTGAGCACGACCAATAGCAGCGTGAGTTCGTTGAGCACTTCGGCTTCGACGGGTCTGTCAACGGCCACCAGCGCGATCACGTCGCTGTCCACGTCGGCCTCGACTGGAATCAGTACGTCTCGCGTGGCCGAAGCGTCGCTGTCCACGGGGTTGAGCTCGACTAATAGCAGCGTGAGTTCGTTGAGCACGTCGGCTTCGACGGGCCTGTCGACGGCCAACAGCTCGATCACGTCGCTGTCGACGTCAGCCTCGACCGGCATCGGTTCGCTGTCCACCGGACTGAGCGCGACCAATAGCAGTGTGAGCTCGCTGAGCACGTCGGCCTCGACGGGTCTGTCCACGGCCACCAGCGCGATCACGTCACTGTCTACGTCGGCTTCGACCGGCTTGAGCGCGACCAATAGCAGCGTAAGCTCGTTGAGCACGTCGGCCTCGACTGGAATCAGTACGTCTCGCGTGGCCGAAGCGTCGCTGTCCACGGGGTTGAGCTCGACTAATAGCAGTGTTAGCTCGCTGAGCACGTCGGCCTCGACGGGTCTGTCAACGGCTAACAGCGCGATCACGTCGCTGTCGACGTCAGCCTCGACCGGCATCGGTTCGCTGTCCACCGGACTGAGCGCGACCAATAGCAGTGTGAGCTC
>NZ_JBVVNQ010000039.1:0-15491 GCF_055810675.1 Burkholderia sp. YHN3-13
TTTCGGAAACCGGTGATCAGCGATCACCTTCGACCGAAACGGCCGATCACCATCAATCGGAACCACTGATCACGTTCAACCGAAATCGCTGATCACGTTCGCCGAAATACGCACACGATCCATCCGAACCTATCCAGATCTACCCGGTTGATGGTGTGGGCGGGGTAGCCGGCTGCAGCTTGTCGGCCACGTTCCAGGGCAGCAATTCGTCGATGCGGGAGATCTTGTGACCAGCGATGCGGGTCAGGACGTATTCCAGGTAGGCTCGCGGGTTGATTCCGTTGAGTTTGCACGTCCCGATCAAGCTATACATCGCGGCAGCCCGCTCACCCCCGCTGTCGGAGCCGACGAACAGATAGTTTTTGCGTCCGAGCGCGACACAGCGCAAGGCATTTTCGGCAAGCACGTTGCCGATCTCGGCACGACCGTCCTCGCAGTAGAACACGAGCGCCGCCCAATGGTTCAGCGAGTAGTTGATGGCTTTGGCGAGTGCGGACTTCGTCGACAGCGTCGCGAGCTTCGCCCTGATCGTCGCTTCGAACTTCGCGAGCAACGGCTTGGTCTTTTCCTGCCTCACACGCAAACGCTCGTCAGGCGCGTTGCCGCGGATGTCCGCTTCGATGCTGTAAAGCTCGCCGATCATATCGAGCAGTTGCTGGGTATCCAGTGTCGGCGTACGCACGTGAACATCGTATATGTAGCGCCTCGCGTGATCCCAGCATGCCGCTTCCTGGATCTCGCCGTTCGCGTACAACTGATCGAACCCGGCGTAAGTGACCTGCGGCGGAATTTTGTAGCCAATCAGGCAGTGAGTCTCGAGTCGATATTATCGGAATCCAGCCACGCTCGACGGACTGTGGCAGTAGGTTGATAGCGATGTGCGCTATGGGGCCGGCGCTCGTTGTAGAACTGCCGCCAGCGTTCGACGAGCACCTTGGCCTCAGCGCGGCTGCTGAACCACTCCCGGTTCAGCAATTCGTCACGCAGCTTGCCGTTGAAGCTCTCGACGAAGCCGTTTTGCCACGGACTGCCGGGCGCGATGAAGGCCGGACCGATAGCCGCATCCCGCAGCCAGCGGATGACCCTGGCAGCGGTAAATTCGGCGCCGTAGTACATGCAGAATGTCAGCCATCAGGGGTAACGGGCATCCTTTGGATTGCCCGTTCACCGCCCGCCGGAGGAAACCGAAATGGCCGACTTGCTGGAAGGTACGCTACCCCTGAACCTGGTTGCAATCGACATCGCCCGTTATTCGAACGCTGTGTTGATCGAGTTGTCGGACGGGAAGCGTCAGCGCTTCCGGATGACCAACAGCGCTCCTGACTTCGACCGGCTGTTGAGTTAGCCGTAGCGCGCAGCAATCAGCGATGGTGCTCGGACGGCTTCGAGTTCCGCTGCGACAACGGCGAGCCGCTGCGCGTAACGTTCGCGCTGGATTGCTGTGACCGTGAGGCAATGATCTGGGCGGCTACGACGGCAGGCCACAGCGGCGACATCGTGCGCGACGTGATGCTGGCTGCAGCGGAAAATCGGTTTGGCAACGAGCAGCATACACCGTCCGAAATCGAGTGGCTGAGCGACAACGGTTCGGGCTACACGGCCGACGACACGCGTCGGTTCGCAGTGGCCATCGGCCTGAAGCCATTGACCACGCCGGTATGCAGCTCGTAAAGTAACGGGATGGCCGAGAGCTTCGTGAAGACGATGAAACGCGACTACGTCGCCTTCATGCCGAAGCCGGACGCAGCGACTGCTGCACGCAACCTGGCCATCGCGTTCGAGCATTACAACGAGAAGCATCCCCATAGCGCGTTGAAATACCGCTCGCCTCGCGAGTTCCGGCGCTCGATGGATTCAGCAACCTTAGTGTGATGCTGTGTCCGGTATTACAGGGTCAACTCCACCGACGCTCTCAGCCAGCCGCACAGCCTCAACCTTGAATTCGTTCGTGTACTGCCGTCTGGGTACCGCGTTCTCTGCCATGCTCCTCTCCATACAGATAAAAATTTATCAAACTTCTTGCTGTACGTGGGATCGAGGCAGGATCAGGATTGGTTGACCACTACGGGCATACAACTTCGCACGTCGCTTGAAGACTCTCAAGGGGCTTACCCCTCATGAATACATCTCCAATATCTCGACGACTGCGCCAAAAAGGTTTACTCTCGCTCCGCTCCATCAAATGCCGGGACTAAACACCTAGTCCATGTAGACCGACAACAGTGCACGCGAGTACGCCGCGATGTTCTCGGGATTGTAGATGCTGACCGAGTCGAGCACGTGCTTCGATTGCTCGCGGTACGCGTCGAGATTCGCGTCGTGCTCGGCGAACGCCTGCAGCAGCGCACGGCCGCCGGCCTGGCAGTCGAAGTCCGGATAGAAATACCCGGCCTTGCCAAGGAACGGCGAGTTGTGGATCAGCGGATAGTCGCCGTACAGCAGCTCGTAGTACAGGTAGTTCTGCGCGTTTTCCCACGTGTGCGACACCACGGCATCGCCGTACGCGGCCATGAACTCGTACACCGCGTAGCGGCTTTCGAACGTCGTGATGCCGTGGTTCACGATGTCGAGGCTCTTCGCGAAGTGGACGAACGTCGCATGTTCCTTCAGATGGATCGTGTTGCACACGCGCACGAACTCGAGGAAATCGGGCTTCGCGCGATACGCCTCCTCGGTCACCAGCATCGGAATGACGCTCGTCTTCACCATGCAGATGTTCGGCTCGAACATCGTCACGCGCCAGCGCGGCTTGCCGGGCTGATAGCCGAACGACAAACCGGCGCCGAGCGTCGCGCGCGCCTTGTCGAACAGCATCGGATGCCAGATGTGCGGGACGATCGTGACGGGCGCGCGCAGGCCGGTCTGGTAATAATGCAGGCACGAGCGCTCGAACTCGGGAATCGTCCAGACCGCGTCGTACGGCGCGCCCGAGAACAGGAAGCCCGACGGCTTGTCGAACATCGCGCGCTCGATGTCGATCACGTAGTCATTGCCGACCCGCATCGTGACGATCTTGCCGCCGCGGTCGCGAAAGGCGCGCAGGTAGTCCGCACCGAACTGCGCGCTCATTTCGATCAGCACGTCGCAGCGTTCCAGCGCTTCGTCCATCGACAGCAGCGGCACGTCCCACTCGCCGAGCATCATTTGCGGATCGGCGACCTGTTCGCCGCCGTTCACCATCACGGCTTGCGCGACGAGCGGCGACTGGCGCAGCAGCAGGATCAGCAGCAGGCAATTCTGGAAGATGCCGTTTTCCCACAGCGACTGGCCGGCGCCGCGCACGAACAGCGACACGCCGACGACGAGACGCTTGCCCTCGCCGGGCACTTGACGGGCATTGGAGTCCGACATGCGTAAGCTCCGGTTCAGGCGACCAGACGCGAGACGAACGCGTCGAGGTTCGCGGGGTTGTCGATCGAGACCGACTGCAGCAGCCGGCCGGCTTTCGCGCGGTAATCGTCGAGGCGTTCGTCGTGATGCAGCCACGCCTCGAGCAATGCGCGGCCGCCCGCGGCGGCGTCGAAGTCCGGGTAGTAATAGCCGGCGTCGCCGATCAGCGTCGAGTTGTGGATCAGCGGATAGCCGCCGTACAGCACGTCGTAATACAGATAGTTCTGCCCGTTTTCCCAGTGGTGCGACACGACCGCATCCGCGTGGCGCGCCATGAAGCCCGGCAGGTCGAGTCGCGGTTCGAACGTCGCCTTGTGCTGGCGGACGAGGTCGAGGCTGTTCGCGAAGTGCACGAAGGTCGGATGCGCCTTCATGTGCATCGAGTTGACGACGAACATGTGCTGCACCGCGTCCGGCCGCGCGCGGTAGAACGCATCGCACGCCAGCATCGGATAGTGGCAGGACTTGGCGACCGAGATGTTCGGTTCGAGCGTCGCGAGGCGCCACGGGCGCTGGCCCGGCTGATAGCCGAACGATGCGCCTTCGCCGGCGAGCGCGGCGGCGCGGCGCTCCAGGAAGTACGGCGACCAGATGTGCGGCATCAGGTGGACGGGCGCGCGCAGGATCGTCTGCAGCATCGGTGCCGCGGTCTTGTCGTATTGCGGCAGCAGCCACACTTCGTCGAACGGCGCGCCGTTGAACACGTGTCCCGACGGTTTCCCGAAGATCGGCGTTTCGCACAGGCCCGCATAGACGTGCCCGCAGAAGAACGCGGCGATCTTCTTGCCGAGCGCCTTCATGTGCCTGAGCCATTCGACCGGCAGCTGCGCGCCCATCTCGATCACGACGTCGAGTTCGTGCGTGACGTCGGAGGGTTTCACGAGCGGAATGTCGAGGCCGTCGAGTTCGAGGCCGGCCGGCAGCGCGTTCGCGTCGCCGCCGTTCAGGAAATAGACGGGACCGACGCGATCCGAGCGTTTGAGCATCATCGCGAGGAACGCGATGTTCTGGTGAATGCCGTTTTCCCAGATTGCCTGGCCGTCGCGCGCAAACAGCGAGATGCCGACTGTCAAAGACTCCCGATAATATTGATCCATGAGACTAAACCGGTGCTAACCATTTCGATTCGGTTGGTAGAAATAGATATTTGATGCCCACTTAAATTCATAGTCTCGGTGGATGCGCCGAGGATGGATTTTATCGTGAACATTACAGGCGATGAGCGGCGTGGAAGTTGTGCAAAATTACTTCGAATTTCGACGGGCAATGGCATTCAAATAATGAGGCGTGCAGCTGAATTCGGTTCGACAAGTATGGCGAAACAATTTCACTCTCGCGCGGAAAAGCACAAGCCATGATCGGACATACCGTGTTGGAAAAAGGTTCAATGACCCGCTGAAGTTTGAAAGAAAGCCAGCGTCACATCAAGTTTTCTAATTTTTCTGTCTCTTATTCGATGCACATCCACGATTTAAACTGTTGCGCGAAGAGATTTAGATCGACCAACCCTATTATTACACGTGCCGCCTTCGAATTTCACGGCACCGCTCTGGGAACTTGATCATAATAAAAGCGCTATTTCACATTAAAAAGATGGGAACTGGTTATGAGTGGGCGCCCTATAATCAAAGAGCGTCCACTGAGATGCCGATTTATAATTCCACTTCAATCAATTAGTCGATTCAGCCGCTGCTAACATCTCGGACTGAGCCTGCTGAAGTAGCTCTATTGCTCTTTGGGCGTGACCACCCATGTGATAGTTATGTATATTCTGAGCCCGATTGAGGCTCGATATAGCCGAGCCCGCAGCTTCATAAGCGCTGCGAATATCGGGATGACCTTGCAATACTCCTGCGCATGCGACAGCTGTCACGCATACCCCTACAACCCCAAGGGCACTTTTCAAATTAATTTTCATGGCGCATCAATAAAAAGAGAAATATTAAAATCCACGCATAAAAACTTGGTTATCTGATCCTCCTCTGGTTTAAAGTAGCGTACAATAATTGCAACGTAGGCAACTCGACATATTATGTGCCTAGAATTATAATTTATTGCAATGCCAGATAATTGATAAATTTGAAAATAGCCAGGCGAGTGCAATAACAATTAAACTAATTTTGCGGTTTTTGGGCTGGGTTAAACCCTGTCATTTTCTCATTATCATGATTTAAAAAGCACTGAAAATATTTTCTTGAGTGCCGCATCACGTGTTTGCAGGCTAAATACTTTGCATACTTTCACTATATCTCGGGAACCTGCGCGGCGCGTCAAATAAAAAACTCGATTTCCGTCAAAGCCAGATCAATGATTTCCTGAATCGCAATTAAAAATATTTTTATTGAGATGGCTAGGGAAAACTCTAGATGAATCCAAAAAACATATTATTTTGCTTCAGAGGGAAATTCATATAAAAGCATCGCGCGCCAACGTATCGATCGCCATATTTTCCGTGCATCAAGGGCAGAAATCTTACGACACACGTAACTAAGCTCCTCCATTTTTCCGAAATTAAATTTTGTGCCTACACTCGGTGATGGAATTTTCTTTTTTCGTACAAGATACCAATCTGGTTTGCTAACGGAAACTTAACAGTTACGCAAACGATGACGTGTGTGCGATTGGCACTTTCACGTTGGCGGTTGTGGTCTCCTAAGGTGAAATGATGAAATTGAAAGCGCTCCACCACAACTATCGATTCCCCGCAGAAGTAATTAGCCAAGCGGTCCGTCGGTATTTCCGTTTGCAGCTGAGCTTACGCAACGTTGAGGAGCTGCTATTCGAGGCCGGCGTGATCGTGAGCTATGACGCAATTCGCCAGTGGTACGACAAATTCGGTGCCGCCTTCGCTCGGCTGGTCAAGGCTGCGCTGTGAAAGCCGGGTCGTACTTGGCATCCGGACGAGATCTCCGGGGCGTTAGGCAGCGAGCCTTAGCTACTATTGCGAGTGGTCGATGAACACGGTGCCGAACTGGATATGTTGCTGTAGGAGCGGGCAGCAGCCAAGCACTTCCTCCAGCGCCCCGGGCTAATCCGCCAGCACTTTGCCTAACGCGACATCTGCTGCACGCATCGCATCGCTCTATCGCAAACAGCTTGGCGAACGCTTCGCAATCTGCCGACAATTCATTAGTGACGCCCCGAATCCGTCTCCAGTCTGACGGAACCGTTTTCGTTCCCACCGAGCACTATTCGTCCCCGTCAAATTGACAGTCCTACCCGAGCGACTTATCCGCGTGGCCGTGATTAGCCGCATCTTAAGATTAGGAGTTCATCAGATCAAATCGCAAACGCAAACGCAAACGCAAACCATATCGACTTCCCTTTCACTGACCGGTCCAGCAGAGAAGACGTCGTCACGAAATCCGATGCGCGGACCCAACCCTTGCGTTCTTAATATCGCCTCCTTGACACGTACCACGGCGTGTATCGCATTGGTAACAGTTCAGTCTGCCGAAGGCCACCAACGTCCAGGCACTGGCAGCAACGATCCAAATTTATCTATGACGCTGACCCGTATTTCGTGTTGAGATTGAATCACGCCGCAAACACAAATAAATCACTTGATAATCAAACGATAGATTACACTGAGAATCTGAGAGGCAGACGAATCAAACGCCGTGTGAATTTCGGACAACGCCTACTCGCCGCCGTCAGGCAATAATAGACACTCAAATATTCGGCGAGCGTATCGGGATTCAAAGTAGTCGCCATCTCGTTTGAAAAATTTTGATTGAGAAGAACATACTATGAACTCTGCAGTTGAAAGTGGGCCAGGCCGGATTTGAACCGACGACCAATCGGTTATGAGCCGATCGCTCTAACCAACTGAGCTACTGGCCCTCATAAAGCAATAGGTCTTACACAATAACTATAAACACGCTAATAATGAGTCGCATCTTGTATTTAAGATATTACACGGACTTGGTGAAGCATGAAAATCAATAAAAATCACACTTTGACCGTGGGCGAATTTCCAAAAAAATGACTTTTATGAACGATCGTGCTGACACCTGATGAGGTGCCTTGCCGTGAATAATCAATCTTAATCACATTTTATGGCGCGATTCCTTGTGGTGGGGTGTTGTGTGGTATACACGTTCCGATTTTGTGAAGCACCACTCGCAGCACGCTTTGTACGATCCTGGTGTTACATCGTCGGTGTCGGCCTACGAAAGCGTAAGAAACCGTTGTTCTAGCGCAGTTGAAGATTGTTGTAATTATCAAAAAATAATTTGGAGATTGAAGATGGATACAGCGAAGTCAGTAGTAGTATTTTTGGTCGCAGGAATGAGTTGCGCTCCAGTATTTGCGCAGAGCAGCGCTTCGCTTTATGGAATCATCGACGCAGGAATTACCTATGTGACCAACTCACGTGGCAACGCTCTTGTTGCTACGCAAAGTGGTGTTGCGCAGGGTAGTCGTTGGGGCGTGAAGGGCTCGGAAGATCTCGGTGACGGCGTTAAAGCTGTCTTTCAGTTGGAGAATGGCTTCAACGTGTTCAACGGTAAGTTGGGGCAGGGGGGGCTCGAATTTGGGCGGCAGGCCTATGTTGGCCTGACGAGCGACAATTGGGGTACGTTGACACTTGGTCGTCAATACGACGCAGTAGTTGATATTGTTCAACCGACGTCGATGAACGGTAATTGGGGTGCTCTATTTTCGCATGCCAACGACATCGATAATATGAACAACGGATTCCGTCTCAATAATGCGATCAAATACGTGACACCGACAGTGAGTGGTATAGCCGGTGAAATTATGTATGCCCTGGGCGGGGTGGCTGGGCATCCTAGCGAGAAGAGCACAATTGCAACTGGTTTAAGTTATAGCAATGGGCCGGTTTACCTCGGTGCAGCGTATCTTTTTGCTAAAAATCCCGCACAGCAGTTCGCCGACGGTAATTTCGTAATAAGTAATTATGCCGGGAATTCTACGTTGGTGCCCGGGGCATCTAACGGTATGGGGTCGTTTGGCTATCTTGGCGCGCCAACTGGCATGCGTGTCGTCGGCGTAGGTGGCACCTATTCAATGGGTTCTGCGTTGCTGGGTATAAACTATTCCAATTCGCGGTATACCGGGGCAACGGGAGTGGCTGGAAATACCGTAGTTTTCAACAGCTACGAAGCGTGGGGACAGTATGGCATAACGTCTGCGGCAACACTGGCCGCAGGTTATACGTTCACAAAAGGCAGTATCGGTGTTAACCAAGCAAAGCCAAAATATCAACAAGTAAACCTGTTGGTCGATTATCGCTTATCGAAGCGTACAGATGTTTATTTGATGGCTGCTTTCCAACGTTCGGGAGGTGGGGCAATGGCAGACGTTTACGATGGTTTCCCGTCGGGCGAGTCCAGTACTGCATCGCAGGTGATTGAGCGAATCGGACTTCGACACAAATTCTAAGCGGCAAATTAGTGAAATCAAGTGCCTCCCTACTTGGTTTCGCTAAAATTTAGTCACACTGTGTCCCGTCCAATATCTTTGTGGGGTAATAATGTCAAAATCAGTCGCGTGGTGTCGTTGACTAGTGGTATTAAGCGCCATTGGAAATGCTAATGGAAAATGGTATACGGTTGGCGATTTAGGAGAGCGAATCGGGGTGATTGTCAATCAGGGGACAGACGATCACACCGCGATTAAATCCTCAGGACGACGTCGGTGATCGGCCGTAAGCGACACAAGTGACGCAGAAGCTTGTCGACGTAAAAGGTGTAGGGACGTTGAACATCGGAAGTAGGGCACGAGGGTTCAAGCGTCCAGGATATCTATAGCGATGAAGGTATCTTGTTATTTCGATATCGACGACCTATCCGAGCTGCAGCCAGCAAGGTTTCAAAACGGTACTACGAGTAGTCTTGAAAGATCTGTGGCGAGGGCGGGCACTCGCGTGCTGTACAACAGCTCACCGAGTCAAGGCTGTTGGCATAGTTGGCGGTTCTACCGTTTAGGCCAATATCTTGCGAACACGTTCGAGAAAAAGGCGAAGATAGTGGGCATGAATGGGGCCTCACATGACGCAACGAACGACATCGCTATTGATTGTTGAGTGGTTTTACAAAGATTAGGGGCGAGTATCCGGATACGATCACGGACGGCGGCACGGATGCTACAGGTCGCCCGCTGGCTAAACAGTTTGATTTGCGCGTTAACCTTTTTGCCGCAGATGGTGTCTGCACGAAGAAGATGGTGGATCTGGTCGATTCAGCGAAAAACGACGTTGTATGTCCGGAAGCCCGCATGCCGTCCGAGAAGATGCCTGGTGGTGCGGTTTTCAAGGCGAAGTATGAGAGTCGCTTTGGACAGCCGATCCAGATCTATGCCTCATTTAGACGCAATGCATAGTTGACGACGCAATGAAGCGGGTGAAGTCGACGGACTCGCCGAAGATTATAACGGCAATATCAATATGCACTACTCGGAAGTGGTTGGTACGACGCGCCTTGATTCGAGAGGAGATGTTAACTACGGCGTGATTTGGTTGTACACCTACAAGAGCGGTAAGAAGGTGATGCTCTATGGCGGAGTGATGTAATGTCGCGACGTTTCAACGGGCGACCGTGGTGGCGTCCTTTGTATTTGTTAGAGTTACTAGAACATAATCGGCTATTCACGTATCTACGTAGACTTTAGAAATATAATATCCGCGGCACTTGATAGATTGCATAACCTTTGCCGCACATATGTTTTTCGTAAACTATAAAAATTAAGACATTTCATTTGGCTAGTGATTTTCATAGATGCTGTTTATACGAAGAACTATTTTTATCGGCGCAAATTTAAATGGAGATTAATGTGCGTAGTGCTAGACGGAAATTCCTTGGGGAAACGATTAAAACAGCAGCTGGCATAGCCGGGCTAATCACTCTCGCAGGTTGCGGAGAGGGTGAAATAAATGCCACAACAGGCCATACCCCGTCGCCGGTGAAGCCCACGACTGTGCCGGATAATCCGCCTTCGTCTGCCGTTCTGAGTCGTGCAGATTTGCCGAAGAACGTTTTAGTTATTCTAACCGACCAAGAGAGATATCCGGCTCATTGGCCCGACGGATGGGTGGAAAAAAATCTACCCTCTATGCAGAGACTAATGCAGTCCGGATTGACGTTTACCAATGCTTATACCGCTGCGGGACAGTGTGGCCCATCACGTGCCGCAATGCTCACGGGACAATTTTCTGCTGTCAACGAGGTGTCGGTCACAGCAGATCCACCTAATTCTCTGCCTAGCCAGAGTGCTGTCGCGTCGCTCGGTGGAATACTAATGAACGAAAGTGACATGCTCGCCATTTGGAAAGGCAAATGGCATCTTACAGCGCCCCTTACTACCGTGGCTGATCCCTCAAATCCCGTTGATCCGAGTAACTGGACGGCTTCTGATATTGCGAATCTGAATTCTAGGTACGGGTGGACCGGATGGTTGCTTCCGGACTCCGGCACCCAGATTCCCTCCGGGAAAATGTCGTACATGGAAACAGCCGGAGGCGGAATTTATAATAACGATGGACGCTACGTCTCCGGCCCGACCGCCGGTGCTGTCAATCAGATCCAGCCAGTTTCAGGAGCCGAACAACAGTGCGTGATAGATTTTTTGACAAATACGGCTCCAAAGCTTGATAGACCTTTCTGCCTTGTCGTTGCATTGGTAAATCCGCACGATGTAGGTGCCTATCCGAAATCCTACAGTAGCCTCGGTTATCAATATGAAGATTTCGCGAATCTCGGGATTCAGCCACCGTTGAGCTACAGCGGTGACAATTTGTCGACAAAACCCGCAGTGCATCAGGCATATGCTCGGTTTAGTGCGCAGGCATTTGGCGGCAGTATTTCTGCTCAACAGGCATCTGATTATGCGAATTTTTACGGATATTTACATACAGTTGTTGATGCGCAAATAGGCGCTATCTTGGATGCATTAGATGCCGCGAATCTTACCAACGACACGTTAATTATCCGAACGGCTGACCATGGTGAGGCCGGGCTTGCTCACGGTGGAATGACCGAAAAGAATTATACCGCGTACGAAGAAATGATACATATTCCGATGGTAATAAGTAATCCTAAATTGTATCCAAATCCACAGACGCAAGCAGCATTTTACGATCATCTAAATTTCTTGCCCACCATCTTGGACCTCGCCGGTGTTGAGAACCCAAATAGCTTCGGTAATGGGATCGGTCGAAGCATTGTGCCTCTAATTTTAGGGCAAGCTGCCTCTGTACGTGATAGTGCATTGTATACATACGATGACAACTTTCATGTGGCGACGTCGCCGAATATTCCGGGAAATATTCGAGCTATTAGGCAGGGTACGTGGATGTATGCTGTCTATTTTGATAAGCAGTCTAACGGCTCCGACTTGCAATATGAGATGTATGATCTTTCTAGCGATCCAAACCAGATAACAAATCTCCTTAGCGGTTCACCCGCGAATGCTTCCTCACTCGAGGCTGCAATCATGCAGCAGTGGCAAAAATTGCATATATCCCTAACACAGCAATTTCAGGCTGCAGGCCAGTTGGCTGCGCCATTTATATCGTTTCAATGGCCGACCACACCATGGATTATTTAGATCGACTTCAGAGGCGGGCGTTATTTGCCACCAAACTGCGGCACGATGCCTACACTGTCATGACAAGCTCTGTTCTCATTCTTGAGCAATGTGTCTTAGCCTTGTGTTGACTCGAAGTATCTGGATCCGTCGCCTCTCGTGACTTGTCGTCGTAGGTGTTGCATTCTTTTCTTATAAAATTGGGAACTCGAGTTAGTTAGCGCGGATTATATATTAATTTCAGCGGAATAGCATCTCGCTAAATCACGAAATTTGCGGGGTGCTTTTTGATTGGAGTGAATTGAAGGTGTAAATGAATTTATTGTGTGCGGTGTTGTGTAATTTAGAATTTGAATTTATAGCGAAAAGTCATCATGAAATCTTTAATTGATGAAATTGCTGATCAATTATCGGCTGCAAGTGAATTTATATTGCAGAAGTGCAGCGAGTTATTAGAGTTTTGGGGGGTGGGGTTGCTTGGAATCCCGTTATTGATTGGTTTGTCGATATTTGGAGTAGTGTCGTTTGATAGGAGTCAATGTCATATCAGAATGGCAATTGGTGCTAAATCAAGCGGCTTTGAAAAGATTGGTGATCAATATAAGGCGTATTTGAAGAAGTTTGGTATTGAATTGGAATTGATTAATACGGCGGGTGCCGCTGAAAATTTGGAATACTTGCGAGCGGGTCGGGTCGACGTGGCGTTGGTGCAGAGCAGTGTGGAGATTCCGAAGAAAGAAGATAATATTATTTCTTTGGGTTCAGTTGGTTATGAGCCCACGTGGATATTTTATCGTGGGAAAAAAATATATGAAGAAAGTTCTGATTTTTCAAAAATAATTTCCGGTAAAATTTGCATAGGACAGATAGGCTCTGCGACGCATGCAATGGCGATGGAGATCTTAAAGGGACACGAGGCTGATGGTCGTTACGAACCCCTGTCGATCGCCACCAATGAATGTATTCCACTTCTCTTGTCGGGTGAGGTAACGTCAATATTTCTAACCGACTCTGTGGATTCAGAAAATATTCAGTCTTTACTTAACATTGGCGATATTCAGTTAGTGAATTTCGATCGCGCTCTTGGGTACGCAAAGCTTGATCAAAATATCGAAAAAGTCAGAGTAAATAAAGGAAGTCTTGATTTACGACGGAATTTTCCATCTGTTGGGGTGGATTTGGTTGCAAGTACAACCGATATGTTGTCCAGGAGTGAAGTGAATTCTGTGGTTCAGTATGCCTTGCTTAAAGCTGCCTCTCATGTCAGTGGGAAAAAATCGTATTTTGCTGATAAAGGTGAATTTCCCTGTTTTAAGAATTCAATTTTTCCGGAAAGTGATATTTCTGTTCAATTTTTGAAAAATAGAGGGAATTGGATGTATGAGCTATTTCCTTTTTGGTTGGCTGCTTTTATTAGCAAAATTTCTATTTTTGCATTTCCTATTATCGGTGTGGTGTTCAAAATTTGCAAGTCCATGCCGAATTTTAAAAGAAATAGAGAGGATGGCAAAATCAAGGCCATGTATAGAGATTTGAGGGAGGCTGAGGTTGCAATGCGTAATGGAGAAAATGAGCCTAAAGCTATCGAGCAATTGTTATTTAAAGTTAGGGCTGGGATGTTGGGTGGGGATGTGCCATCGAGATTATTGCCGGAATATTACAAATTGTACGGTAGCTTTGTCTCGCTTTTCGAAGAGTTTGAGCGTTGGAAGGTAAGGGATAAATCAAAATCAAGCTCGTCAATGAATTGATCAAGAATTTGTTAAGAGTATATGCATTTCGTTGATTTTTAAGTGTTTATGCGACTTAAGAGACATCGCTACGGCAATTGTCGGCAAGAACCTGTGAGCACCCGTCGCCGCTGCCGCTGCCTCTCAAGTCACGGTGAACTCGTTATCGGGTTCACAAGCCGTTTGTAGTCCTCGCTGTTTTGTTCGAGTTACAAACAGGCCTGAGTTGGGATCTGCTACCTCTTGAGATTGTTGTTGCTGCCGTGTGAATTGGCTGCTTGGCCTCGGTGACTGGCGAGCGACTGAGCGGGTCAGGGTAGCTGCGACAAGCCGATTGTGCGCAGCTGCGGTGTGGTTTAGCGGCGAGTTGCAGACGAAGCAGATGTTTCAATTGCTTAACACTCGCTTCAGCAGTCATTCATCGACGTTGGAAGTCGTCTGAGTTGCGCAACTGGAGTTGAAGCCACTATCAGGACGTCGTGCTCGATCGATGTTCGAGTCCATCCAATGCCAATGCGTTTCAAAACTGAAACATGGCGATTAAAAGGTGCGGCTGTGAAGGAGCTTCGCCCTTGAGTCGCTTGCACTGGCGGTTTGGGTTGGAAGTATCTGCGGATTTGGAGGCAGGGCGGCTCCCATTCGTGTAGTAGAGCGACCTTCTTGTGTTTCAGATTTGAAACACAAAATGAGGTTGGCCACGCTTTGGCGGTTCGTCGCAATTTCATTATTGTGTTAAGTATTTTGCCGTCCTTCCTGGCTCGATATTTGCTGCTGCCGTTTAGGTCGGTGTCGGAACATAGGCGAGAAGCCGAGCGGCGCTCGTTGGCGGAGTCAGGTACTCAACGAGCAGACTGGATCGGCGCGATTTTTATACGGGGAAAAAATGCACGATTGTTGTCGTCGCGCGACGAATGGTCGTTCCCAAGGATCTGGAACGCCTCAACCTGCGGCTACTCAGCTGCGCTCCGATTCGCGTATCGGAGCGGTTGATCGGCAAGATCTCGGTGACTGCGACATCGTCCCCAGGAACCCATGAGGATCGGCTATGCGCGGGTTTCCACCGATGAGCAAAACCTGGATCTGCAGTGGAACGCACTGCAGGCGTACGGGTGCGACGACGTCGTCACGGATCGGGGCATCTCGGGGGCACGCTTTGATCGACCGGGGTTGCAGACCGTACTCGCTCGACTCGAGTCTGGCGACACGCTGGTAGTGTGGCGCCTCGATCGGCTCGGCCGTTCGCTCAGCGAGCTGGTGAAGCTGATGGCTGAACTGCGCGAGCGGGGCATCCAGTTTGCATCGTTGCAGGAAGCGATCGACACGGGCTCACCGGCGGGGATGTTCATGTTTCACATGATCGCAGCGCTGGCGGAGTTCGAGCGCTCGTTGATCAGTGAGCGTACCCGGGCGGGGCTTGCCGCCGCGCGGCGCCGCGGCAGCAGGCTGGGTCGACCGGCGGCATTGAATGACGAGCAGCTCGAGCAGGCGCGGCAGTGGTTAAGCATGGCGTCGATCGAAGAGGTTGCGGATCGCCTTGAGATACATCCCCGGACGTTGCAACGATACTTGCGCTTGCAAGAGGAGCCTCCATCGCCTGAACCCCCGGAATGCTCGCGGGTGCATGCGCCGGAGCAGCCGGGGGCCGTTGATGGGGCGCAATGCGAAGCAGCGTCATGTCTGCGCGATCCTCAATCAAGCGAACCTGAGGCGCAGGCAGGATGCGGCACATGGGCTGAAGATGACACTCGCGAGGTGGGTGAGTCCGGTACTGCCGACTCTGCGACTCGATCGATTGAGTGTCGGGTGGACGCGTCTTGCTCAAAG
>NZ_JBVVNQ010000040.1:0-15448 GCF_055810675.1 Burkholderia sp. YHN3-13
GTGAGCTCGTTGAGCACGTCGGCCTCGACTGGGCTGTCGACGGCCACCAGCGCGATCACGTCGCTGTCGACGTCGGCTTCGACCGGCTTGAGCACGACCAATAGCAGCGTGAGCTCGCTGAGCACGTCGGCCTCGACGGGTCTGTCCACGGCCAACAGCGCGATCACGTCGCTGTCCACGTCAGCTTCGACCGGCATCGGTTCGCTGTCCACCGGACTGAGCACGACCAATAGCAGCGTGAGCTCGCTGAGCACGTCGGCCTCGACGGGCCTGTCGACGGCTAACAGCTCGATCACATCGCTGTCGACGTCGGCTTCGACCGGCATCGGTTCGCTGTCCACCGGACTGAGCGCGACCAATAGCAGTGTGAGTTCGTTGAGCACGTCGGCTTCGACGGGTCTGTCAACGGCTAACAGCGCGATCACGTCGCTGTCGACGTCAGCCTCGACCGGCATCGGTTCGCTGTCCACCGGACTGAGCGCGACCAATAGCAGTGTGAGTTCGCTGAGCACGTCGGCCTCGACAGGTCTGTCGACGGCTAACATCGCGATCACGTCGCTGTCGACGTCAGCCTCGACCGGCATCGGTTCGCTGTCCACCGGACTGAGCACGACCAATAGCAGCGTGAGCTCGCTGAGCACGTCGGCTTCGACGGGCCTGTCCACGGCCAACAGCTCGATCACGTCACTGTCTACGTCGGCTTCGACCGGCTTGAGCACGACCAATAGCAGCGTGAGTTCGTTGAGCACTTCGGCCTCGACAGGTCTGTCGACGGCCAGCAGCTCGATCACATCGCTGTCTACGTCGGCTTCGACCGGCATCGGTTCGCTGTCCACCGGACTGAGCACGACCAATAGCAGCGTGAGTTCGCTGAGCACGTCGGCCTCGACAGGCCTGTCCACGGCCAACAGCGCGATCACATCGCTGTCGACGTCAGCTTCGACCGGCTTGAGCACGACCAATAGCAGCATGAGCTCGCTGAGCACGTCGGCCTCGACGGGCCTGTCAACGGCTAACAGCTCGATCACGTCGCTGTCGACGTCGGCTTCGACGGGTCTGTCAACGGCTAACAGCTCGATCACGTCGCTGTCCACGTCAGCTTCGACCGGCATCGGTTCGCTGTCCACCGGACTGAGCACGACCAATAGCAGCGTGAGCTCGTTGAGCACGTCGGCTTCGACGGGTCTGTCAACGGCTAACAGCTCGATCACATCGCTGTCGACGTCGGCCTCGACCGGCTTGAGCACGACCAATAGCAGCGTGAGCTCGCTGAGCACGTCGACCTCGACGGGTCTGTCAACGGCTAACAGCTCGATCACGTCGCTGTCGACGTCAGCCTCGACCGGCATCGGTTCGCTGTCCACCGGACTGAGCACGACCAATAGCAGTGTGAGTTCGCTGAGCACGTCGGCTTCGACGGGCCTGTCGACGGCCAACAGCTCGATCACGTCGCTGTCGACGTCGGCCTCGACCGGCTTGAGCACGACCAATAGCAGTGTGAGTTCGCTGAGCACGTCGGCTTCGACGGGCCTGTCAACGGCCACCAGCTCGATCACGTCACTGTCGACGTCGGCCTCGACGGGCCTGTCCACGGCCAACAGCTCGATCACGTCGCTGTCCACGTCAGCTTCGACGGGCATCGGTTCGCTGTCCACCGGACTGAGCGCGACCAATAGCAGCGTGAGTTCGCTGAGCACGTCGGCCTCGACGGGTCTGTCGACGGCCACCAGCGCGATCACGTCGCTGTCGACGTCGGCTTCGACCGGCTTGAGCACGACCAATAGCAGCGTGAGCTCGCTGAGCACGTCGGCTTCGACGGGCCTGTCAACGGCCACCAGCGCGATCACGTCGCTGTCGACGTCGGCCTCGACCGGCTTGAGCACGACCAATAGCAGCGTAAGTTCGCTGAGCACGTCGGCCTCGACAGGTCTGTCGACGGCCAGCAGCTCGATCACATCGCTGTCCACGTCGGCTTCGACTGGGCTGTCGACGGCAAACAGTTCCGTCACTTCACTGTCCACGTCGGCATCGACCAGCATCGGTTCGCTGTCCACCGGGCTGAGTACGGCGACTAGCGCGGTCAGTTCGCTGTCGACCTCTACTGCCACCGCTTTGACCTCGCTCTCCACGGGCCTTAGTACTACGACCAGCAATGTTTCGTCTCTCTCTAGCGGCCTGAATTCGGCGGTCAGTCAGCTTTCGTCGCTCTCAACCGCGGTGACTGGCGGTACAAAGTACTTCCATGCAAATTCTACTGGCGCAGATAGTGCAGCTCTCGGTACGAATGCGATTGCCATCGGCCCAAATACCACTGCGACCGGGGACAGCAGCGTAGCGCTTGGCAACGCGGCGAGCGCGGGTAGCGTCGGCGCAGTCGCAATCGGTCAGAACGCGATCGCCGCCGGCGGCCAGGCCGTGGCGATCGGCGAGGCGAATACCGCTACCGGTAATGGTGCGGTGGCTATTGGGGACCCGAACATTGTGATCGGTACCGGTGCAGTGGGCGCCGGTGCAAACAACCTGGTCACCGGCCAAGGGGCAGTAGCGGCTGGCAATCTGAACACTGCTGCCGGGCAGGGGGCGGTGGTGTTGGGTAATGCCAGCACCGCCAATGGCGTAGGTTCGGTGGCACTTGGCAATGCGTCGAGCGCGCTCGGTGCAGGCTCGGTTGCTTTCGGCTCGAAAGCGGTAGCCAATAATGTCAATGATGTCGCGCTAGGTTCGGGCTCCGTGACGAGCGCGCCGAACCCGACTTCAGGGATGAGCATCGGCCAGGCGACGTACTTATTTGCCGGGGCGAGCCCGATGAGTGTGGTCAGCATCGGAGCGCCAGGTGCCGAGCGCCAGCTCACCAACGTTGCAGCTGGACGCATTTCGTCCACCTCCACCGATGCCATTAACGGATCGCAGCTTTACGCGGTCAGTCAAGCAATGTATTCGCTCTCGACCGCTGCCGCCTCTCAACTGTCATCAACAACTAGCGCGTTGACGTCGTTGTCGACGGCAACATCGAGTAGCATCGGCTCATTGTCGACAACCGTAAGCAGTACCGGCAGCAATGTCTCTTCCTTGTCAACGGGCCTAAGCACGACGTCGACGACGGTCACGGCGTTGTCGACGGCACTCAGTACTGCCGTGAGCAATCTTGCGTCGCTGTCGACGAGCAGTTCGTCGTCGTATGGCATTCTTTCGACGACAAGTACAGGGGGCACGTCTGCTGGCGCGGGAGCTCAGGCAACAGGCACCGGTAGCACGGCGCTTGGCGCCCAGTCGACAGCCTCCGGAAACAATGCAACAGCGGTGGGACAAGGCTCGAGCGCGACGGGAGTCAATTCCACGGCGCTGGGCAATAATGCCACGGCGAGTGCGGCCAATTCGATAGCGCTCGGAGCGGGCTCGATTGCGTCGGAGCCCAATACCGTGTCGTTCGGCTCGCCCGATAACGAGCGGCGACTCACTAACGTAGCGCCCGGCGTGAATGGAACCGATGCAGTCAATGTAAATCAGCTCAATGATGCAATGGGCGCGTCAAGGCGATATACAGACAGAGCGATCGCCTCGAGTCTTGCGATTCCGAGCATACCCATGCTTAACGAAGGAGAAAAATGGGTCGGAGTTGCCACCGGGGCTTACGGGAGCGCAACGGCGTTGGGCATCGGCTTTGCATACCAAGCCACGACACGGCTGAATCTTTCTGCTGCGATAGCCACCTCTCCTAGCGGAGGTACTACCGCGTTTAAAGCGCAGGCGGGGTATCGCTGGTAATCCTTGGTACGATAAGGGGTGCGTCGTCGTGCTTGCCCGGTGGCAAGTGCGGCGGCTCGGCACACGCACGGCGACGCACATCAAGCGGATCGAAACGATGAATAAGATAAATAGGGCGGGGCGGGCGAGTTTGAGCACAAACTTCCGAAGCGATCCCGGACTTCAGCGAGTCGCTGCTACCCGGGGGCTGTCGTCGTGGCGACGTCCTGCGTGAGCCGATGGCACATCAAGAGCAAGGGTGACTATACTCTGAACTTTCCCTGCGGCGTTTGGCAGCGGTAGTCAACGTTTTTGGCACCGACAGCATCAGCACGCAGCAGCCCATAACCATGCTCTTTGCATGGTACTTAAGTCAGCAGGACTACCCCTCGCTTACGCGAGAGGCAGCCTGTCGTCAGTTAATACAGCGCAGCGTCCCATTGGGCATGCGTGTGGCACGATGGCCCGTCTTTCGCTGGCAATAATCCTGGTTTTGACCGCCTGCCACGCATTGACCGTTCTGATTTCGATGCGCATTGGGCCCGCAGTTGCCTAATGCAAAGGCAGGCGTAACTGCCAATGACAGAGTGACGGAAAGTGCCGCAGTTCCGAGCATGGCGAGCAAATTTTTGTTCATGAAGAATCTCCAGTTTGATGATTTTTGATCATTGCTTGAATGGCGATACTTATGCGGCGCAGGGCCGGCACAAGTGCGAAGGATGATACCAGTCGGATCGCCGCGAGACAGGGGGTATGTCCGTGCTTGTTTCAAAAGATAATAGTTGATTATCTTGCCGCGCCCCTATGATCTGATTCAACCATGAGGGGAAAAGCACAAAGGACGTTAATCCTTGACGCTCTCGGGCTATGGTTCAACACGCCTCACGGCGAGCAGGCGGGATGAGAAACAATAAGGCAGGGGACCAAGCGATTAGGTTCCGGAGGCAGCCCATCGTGCCCATGCGTCCAAGGGCATGTCGTCGTGTCGTTCACTTTTGGTGACGCCAGTTGGGAAGCGCGCGATCGTAAGATTGATGGCTCAGGAATCGATCGAGCCGTCGGGCCGCATCATCGATGGCCGCCAGCGGCACAGTGCCTAACTGGTGATCATGATGCGTAGCAATAGCCGCGCACAGCTCGATGGCTTCTTCATCCAGCGTCCAGGTGTCGGTCTGCTCGCCGCGTGAAAAGCCCTCCAAGAGACTTTGTTCGACCTTACGGATTGCATCCGGGCAAAGCGCCGCGCCGTAGGCGTGGCCAATTAAACTGGCCAAAACGCTCATCTGCAACAGCAGTTGCAGATGCATGCGCGTGCCTCGTCCGGTACGCACTGCCGCGAGGGCCATGTGGTAGCGCAGTGCGACCCGATCAGCATCCTGGCGACTCATGGGTAGCAACCAGGATTTGGCCTTACGCGAGTCGGCCGCCTGTTGCACGCGGGCAAACGAAAGCGATGGTTTGGCCATGTTCAGTCACGAATCAGGAATTGCTCGCGCTCCTGGACGGCGATCCAGGCGGGCGGGCGTCCTCTCCCGGTCCATGTTTGGCCTGTTTTGGGATTGCGGTATTTCGCTGCCACGATGCGTTTTGTAGCTGCGCGTTTGCCGAAGACTTCCCGTTCGGTCAATGCGTACGTTGCGACGAGTTCGCGTACTTGGGTAAGAGCGGCTTTGCGTTCTGCCAGGCGAGCGGTTTCAGCTTGCTCCTGGAGGGTGGCTACTTGAGCGAGAAGTTCCTGATAAGTCGGCATCGCTGTAATTGAAAATTATTGATAATGATGTGTGCTCGAAGTCGTTCGTTCGGGTGATTTATGGTGGCATGATAACTAACTAAACCTGACTGCGGCATTGGTTAAGAAAAAGGCCGCCGGCACGTGGGCTGCGGCGGCCAAAACGGGCACACTATACTGGTTATATCAAATCGGCATACCCATCCTCCCCGAAGGGCATACCGATGGCTTGAATATACGACAAACACAACCAGACGAAAACAGGCCAGCATCGGTACTTGCCATATTTTTAAATTTCCCTGATTTTTGAGTAGACTGAGAGGTTGCGGGAGGAGAGGTTTTGGAAGGCGCGCAAACGTTTCACTTTTTTCTTGACTCGCACAAACGATGCGCTATGATCTCTCTCAAGCTGCATCCTCCCCCACTGCAGCTGGCTTCTTTCTACCGAATTTATGCGGTATCCCGCTCGAATTATGAGCGGGATTTTTTTCGTCAGAGGAAGAGGAGGGGCGGGACGCCATAAGATGGTTGGATAACCGACCATGGCGATTTTGGTGTTGTTAAAAAGACACTGTTTTGTGCGGCAGGAATAAAAAAACCACGGCTGTGCCGTGGTTGAAAGAGTTTAACACTCAAGAGAGAAGAGCCGAATGAAACGCATCTATTCTATAAAAATTCGGCCATCCATCAATTCAACAATTTTCACAAACACTAGGATTGGCGCAAAGTTCAATTGCGCCGCACCAGGATGCGATAAGTTCACAGAGCAAACGTGAACCCGTTGTGTTCGTCGACGGCTGTGATCCGCTTTAGCGTTCAGTTGTCGAGCTGCTCTCCAGGCCAGGCCAAGAAACGGTTCCAAAAAGACGCGTAGCTACGGTTAACTTTTCTCTCGACCTGTTACCTGAGCCGTCATGACAACCGGATCGGGGAGATGGGCAAGCCGATCATTGACGACGAGTTGTGGCAACTAATTGAGCCACTTCTGCCACCAGCCAAACCCCGTCGGTTCAAGTACCCGGGGCGCAAGCCCGTGCCGAATCGTGCAGCGCTGACGGGCATTCTGTTTGTGCTGAAGACCGGCATTCGCTGGCGCGATCTTCCTGCGGAAATGGGATATGGCTCGGGCGTGAGTTGCTGGCTGCTGCGTGACTGGCAAGAGACGGGCGTGTGGGACGCATTGCAGGCGTTACTGCTGACCAAACTACGCGCCGCAAACCAGATCGATTCCTCCCGTGTGGTCGTCGACTCTTCGTCGATTCGAGCGGTTGGGAGGGGGCGGGCGAAAACCTGGCCCGAACCCCACCGATCGAGCGCGACCCGGTTCCAAACACCACCTCGCCACCAACGCCAACGGTACGCCGCTCGCCACGATCCTGACCGGCGTGAACGTCAACGACGTCACGCAATTGCTGCCGCTGATCGACGCGATTCCGCCGATCCGCGGATTGCGTGGCCACCCATTGCAGCGGCCGCGTGTGGTCTACGCGGATCGCGGTTACGACTCCGAGCGACATCGACGCGCGTTGCGCGATCGCGGTATCGAGCCGGTGATCGCCAAGCGCCGTACCGAACACGGCAGCGGCCTTGGCAAAGATCGCTGGGTCGTCGAACGCACGCATGCCTGGCTGCATCACTTTCGTCGTCTCCGTAATCGTTTCGAGCGTCGTGCTGACATTCACGGCGCGTTCCTCAAACTCGGTTACTGCCTGATCTGCTGGAATACCCTTCGGCGGGCCGATCAGTCTTTATGAAACCGTCTCTTGGAGATCTTTCTGGGGCGGCAGGGTCACCCGAAGAGCGCCGATCGGGGCTTGCGGCTGTGGCGTTTTGCCTGGTTGCGGGTGTCGCGCAAGCGGCCCCGTCGGCGCGTGTCGGTCCATCGTCCTCGGCCACTACGGCACGTCCGGGCGCACGACTTTGTATTCGCCGCGTGGGGTCCCCTTGGTTTTCATGCAGTTTGCCGGGGTAGGTCCATCTAGCTGCCCCCAGGCTTAGCGCTCCGCCCCTTAAACGGTAGCTCCCGACTGGCCTTTCTGCACCTGCTCAATACCTCTTCGCCAGCCCTAGGGGGCGTAGACATGCATTCGTCGGTGCGAGCGAGCCTGCATGGCAGCGATAATGAAAATTATCTTGGTTATGGCTCAAAATATCGACAAAGATTGTGTTTTATAACGTTAGGAATGTATGAAATAATTGAGCCAAATTGACTCGATTCGTCCGCCATGGCCCGTCCCGCCGCCGTCACCGCCGAACAGATCCGCTCCACCGTGCTTGACATGCTGGCCGAGGCTGGCGACGCCGCGCCGGCCAGCGGTGTCCGCTTTCGCCAGATCGTCTCGGTCCGCAAGCTGCGGGCGCGGCTCGGCGCCGGCGACCCCGCGACGCTCGCGCGAGCGCTGAACGCGATCGAGGCCGAGGTCGTGCGCGCAGGACTGGCCGAGATTGCGATTCCCGACCTGCCGCCGGATATCGCCGAGTTGATGCGCGGCCTGTGGCAAGCCGCGGTTGCAGTGCAGCTCGATGATGTGATCCGCCTCAAACAGGCGGCCGACGCTGGCGTCGCCACTGCCGACGCGGCCCGCACCGATGCCGAACTGCGTGTCGAACTATTGCGACAGGAAGTCGAGACCCTGCGCGCGACACTCACCGCGCGCGACGCCGAATTGGCCGACCTGCGCGCCCAACACGGGGTGCTGCGGGACCGCTGCGCGTCTCTTGAGGCCCAAGCCGACGAGCGCCAGGCTGCGCTCGACAAGTTGGCGGCTGAGCGGGCTGACCGTGAGCGCGCGCACAATGTAGCGCTCCAGGCGGCGCAGCATCGGTACGAGGCACTGTCGAAACAGCTGCTGCAGGAAACCGCACATCAGCGCGAGGCGCAGAAAAAGGAGCATGCGCAGGCGGCGGCGCAACTGAAAATCGCTGAGCGCCGGATCGCCGCGCTGCAGGGCGAGCGCGACCGACTCGACGGCGATCTGGCGCGCGAACGTGAGGCTCGCCAACAGGCGGTCGGCGAAGCACTGGCCCTGAAGGCCGTCAATGCGCGAGAACACGCTGAGCTCGCCGGCCTGTTGCGCGACATCGCGCTGAAGCCCACGCAAACTGCCCGCACCGGCCTCGCGACGGTGAAACGTGCTACGGGTAGCGCCTCGACGAAGCACAAGGGAAAATGACTGCGCTCACCGCTTGCCCGATCCCTGAACTCCCATGAACTTCGCTGACTGGGTCGATACCGGTGCGACACCCCCGCAGCAGCTACCCGACGATCTCGATGCCTCGGTCGCGTATGTGAGCGATGTGCTGGGCCACGTCGTCTATCTGCGCTGGACGCTGGCGCTCGTCAAGCGGCGTTTCGCGTCGCTCGCCGACGCGAAGGCGGCGAAACCGGCCGTGATGCGGTTGTTGCTCGATCAGTCGGCGGCGGTCGAATACTGGGATCGCGGGCGCGCACGAGTCGTACCGGTTGACGACGCTCCGGCGCCCGAAGTCGTGCTGGCGCGCGTGCTACGCGCGCACGCGCGGCGCTTCAAGTGCGCCGGGGCTGCCCTGCTGACGACCACGAATGGTGAGCGGTTACAGGAGCCGGTGCTGACGGGCGCCGACCTTCCGGCTGCGCTACGTGGATGGTTCGCACGCGCAGGCCGCTTTGTCGCAGTCGCGAGCGCAACCAACACGCTCGGTGTTGGCGATGACGCCCAGGCAGTGGCGCTGTTTCTGCGCGACCGGGCAAGTCGGTCGCCCCATACAGCGCGCGCCTATCTGACGGAAATTCGCCGCCTCGTGGCGTGGTGCATCGCGCACGAGCTCGGGCCACTGTCGGACCTGACGCGGCATGATTTGCTCGAGTACAAGCGAACGTTGCACCGTCCTTTGCGAGATGTCGCCGATGCAGCTCAACCCGAAGGCAGACTGTCCGAGTCGACGCAGGCGCGGGCGCTCGCCGTCTGCGCCAGCTTGTTCCGGTACTGGACAGAGACCGGTTATTTGACTGCGAACCCGGCTGCGGGCCTCGTGCGAGGACAGCGGCGGCACGCCGGTTTCGCGCCGACTCGCATGCTATCGGCTGCGCAACTGAGTGCCTGCGATGTCGAAGTCGAGGCCGTCGATCATGACATCGAGCCACTGATCGCGGCGCGACGCCGGGCGATCTGGAGTCTATACCGCTATGCCGGCGTGAGGCTCGTTGAACTGGTCTGGTCCGACGAGCGACAACTACCGGCGCTGGATCTCGATCCCAACGGACGCTGGACCTTGAATGTATGCGGCAAAGGTCAGAAGGCGCGTGCAATTCCGTTGCCCGCGGGTTGTGTTTCGAGTCTGCAAGCCTATCGACGGTTGCGGGGACTGCCTGAGCAACCAGCCCCAGGCGAACACGTGGCGCTGGTGCACGGCCTCAAGGGAGGAACGCTGCGGGGTTCGGGGCTTTACGACGAGGTGAAGGCGATCTTTCGGGCGGCCGCCGCGCGACTCGAGCCGACCGATCCGGCGAGCGCCGCCACGCTGCGACGGGCGTCACCGCACTGGCTGCGCCATGCCTACGCACGTACCTTGGTTGTCGATCGACTGATCCCGCTGCCGGCCGCGCAGGCGCTGCTCGGCCATGCGTCGATTCAGACCACGGCCGGCTATGCGAAAACGGATCTGTCACAGCTACGCGCGTTTGTCGATCGTGCCTTCGATTCCGATTAGCTTCCTGCGGACAACGGCGGAATCGGCGATTGCAGTCCCTCGATGGCCAAGCGATTCAGCTTGTCGAGTGCCGTCAAGTAACAATGGGTTGGCACAACCGCCAGCTGGTCGTCGTGGAGCACGAGGACGCGCTCGACGGCGGCTTTATCGCGATCGAGCATGACCCATGTCTGGCCACGCTCGGCGCGGCCGATGCAACGCTCCAGCGCCGCCTCTGCGCGCTGGAACTCAGCATCGTCAGCGCTCGCGGGCGCCTCGTCGCGTAGATAGAACGCCGTATAGACGGCCTTGAGCAGGCAGACCATCGAGTCCACATTGGTATGTCCCTGCACGATGGTGGCTAGCGCAAGATGATATTCGAGTGACAACGCACGAGTCCGCGCAAGTGGGAGCGGCAACAACATTTCTTTGCTCAACGGGCGGTGGCTCGAGCGTCGGGCAGATTTTCGGCTCATGACGGTGCATTCATCGGTATACAGCAACAAATTATCGCGCAGCGCCTTCCTGACACTGCATACACATTATCCACGCGCTTCGCGCTCTGTCACCGGCATGCCGATCACCAGACTGGGCATCAGGCGATGTGCATAGTCGGCCACCGGGAATTCGAACGTACCGCGCAAATTGGAACCTTTCCATATACGTTGGCGCTATACGCCTCAGCACTCTCGCGACCTTGGTGTCAAAGAGAAATTTTTTCCGATTTAACTCAATTTTCCGGGGCACTATAGAACGTTTTTTTCGTTGTCGACTGGTATAAATAGCGCTCCTGCTGTGCAGGCGACTAAAATTGCGACCACAATGACAAGGAGGACGCGTTGTTACGGTCAATGGTCCTTTCCAACCACGCGAATCACGCTGCTACGAACGGGTTTCAGCTCGCTTCTTCAGGCTCCGACCGGTCGGAGCTGGTGCGCCTGTGCCGCCGGATCGACGATGCATTCGATGCGTTCGGCACATCGTCTGATCCGTCTAAGAATACGGAATTTGCCGCTCGTTTGCGCGCAGCTCTTGCCGACGCCAGTGCGGCCGATCCATGGTTGACTGACGCGGAACGCACAGGTAGTGCGCAACAGTATTGTCGGCACCTACTTGCCGCTGATCCTTGTGGACGCTACTCAGTCGTCTCGCTTGTCTGGCGGCCTGGTCAGTGCAGCCCTCTGTGCATGGCCATCGGACATGGTGCGGCTACACGGTACTCGAAGGTACGTTAACCGAAACGCTATACGAGTGGAACATGGACACGGGTCATGCGACCAAGGCAGGTTGGCACCCGCGCGAGGTAGGCGCAGTATCGTTCATGTGGGCGGGCACGGCCGGAACACCGGCTCGGTCACGCCGACGCAACACAGAGCGCGTCCGCTATCTCGCTGCATGTCTATGGTGTGCCAGCTGAGCAGATTACGACCCACGTCAACGACGTTGTGCTTTGTGTTGCGCCGATCCTCTAATAAATTTCTGGTTCTCGAAGCCCTTGAGGCGGTGCTCTAGGAGGAGACAATGTCTCTATGTTTGGGCGACATCGCCCCGGATTTCGAGCAGGATTCCAGCGAGTGCCTTTTCTAGTTTCATCCATGGCTGGAAGATAGCTGGGGCGTGCTTTTTTGCATCCCGGAGATTTCACGCCGGTGTGCACGACCGAACTGGGTCTGACCGCCAGGCTCAAGGGGAGTTTGCTAAACGCAATGTCAAGGTTATCGCTCTTTCGGTTGACCCGGTCGATTCGCACAAGAAATGGATAGACGACATCAACGACACGCAAAACACCACTGTTAACTTCCCGATCCTCGCCGACCTGAACTGCAAGATATCGCAACTCTCATCACGTATCCAGCATCGAAGGGGCGCAAATTCAACGAGGTGCTGCGCGCGATCGACTCGCTGCAACTGACCGGATATCACAGCGTGGCTACGCCGGGCAACTGGCAAGACGGCGACGATGTCGTTATCGTGCCGTCGCTCAAGCGACGAAGCCGTCATCAACCAGAAGTTCCCAAAGGGCTGCAAGGCGTTGCACCGGTACCCGCGCCTGACACAGCAGCCCAATAAGTAAGTATTGCTTCGGTAGTGTGAATTTAGCCCGGCCTTGGTGCCGGATTTTATGCGATGTCGTTCGATTATTTGAAGTGTGTGATCATGCTTACGCAACATGACCTCCGTCGACTCGATGCGCTTTATCAGGCGCTAGAGCAGGCCACGGAGCGCTTCCTCGGCTATCCCGTCTCCAAAGATTTCAAGATGGCGCCGCTTGAGCGGTTTCTGCGCTTTCCGCTTAATAACCTGGGCGACCCATTCGTCGACTCGACCTTCACGGTTGGCACGCGCGAGTATGAACGCGAAGTCGTCGACTTCGTGGCCGACCTGCTGCGTGCCCCCGCCGGCGAGACCTGGGGCTACGTCACCAACGGCGGCACCGAAGGCAATCTCTACGGACTTTACCTGGCCCGCGAGTTGCTGCCGCGGGGCATTGTCTACTGCTCAGAGGATACGCACTACTCGGTGACGAAGAACATCCATTTCCTTGGCCTGAGCTCGATTGCGATCCGCAGCCAGCCAAACGGTGAGATCGACTACGAGGATCTTGCGGAGACACTGCGCATCAATCGAGACAAGCCAGCGATTATTTTTGCCAACATCGGCACGACGATGACCGAGGCACGGGACGACATCGGGACCATCAAGAACATCCTGAATCGGTTCGCAATCCGCGACTACTACATCCATTCGGACGCCGCACTTTGTGGCGGCTTCGCGTCGTTCCTCGACCCACGCCCGGCCTTCGATTTTGCCGACGGTGCCGATTCTGTCTCGATCAGCGGCCATAAGTTCTTCGGCTCACCGATGCCGTGCGGCATCGTAATCGCGCGGAAGCGTCACGTTGAAAGAATCGCGCGCTCGATTGGCTACATTGGATCACTCGACACGACCATCACTGGCTCGCGTAACGGCTTCACTCCGCTGGTGCTGTGGTATCGGATCAAGGAGCTTGGTGCGGAGGGACTGCGTCGACGCGCGGCATCGGCGCTCCAACTCGCGGCTTATGCCGAAGCATGCATGAAAGAAGTTGGCATTCCGGCTTGGCGCAATGAGCATGCACTGACGGTCGTTTTCCCAAAGGTGAGCGATGAGATTAAGAGGCGTTGGCAATTGGCCACTCAGGGCGAGCAATCGCACCTGATCGTAATGCCCAACGTTACACGCGAGCAGGTCGACGCGCTGGTTGACGACATGGTCGCGGAACGATGCAGCATTGCCAATGTCACCGATTCTCTTTCGATCGAAAAACAATGTCGCACATGAATTTTCTCACCGCAATCACGGGTGACCGCACGGGCCTGATCGCAGAGCTCTCCGGCCTACTTGCAGCGAATGACATCAACGTCTTCGCAATGGACGGTCGCGCTATCGGAACGACCGCTATCCTGCAGATTGACGTCGACAATCTCTCTTTGGCGCTAGCTGTGCTCACTCGCGCTGGATGTCAAGTCATCTCGGACGAGGTCCTGACCTTGCAGGTTGAGAACGTGCCGGGCACACTTGCCCGTGTCGCGCGCGATCTGGCCGACGCGAACCTTGACATTAGGATGATGCGTACGATTAGCCGGCAGGCCGACATCTGTATCGTGACCATCGCGACGAACGACAACGCACGAGCCAAGCAGTTGCTCGCTGACCGGGTAGTTTGAGGGCTGCAGCAAGCTTCAGATCACTTCGCCAGCGCGTTGAGTGGGGTGTCATTGCGATTCGCGTTAGGGGCACGACGATCACGAGCGGGATACCTCCTGCATCAGCAAGCAGCCTCGCTGCTGAGCTTCCGCCGATCCATTGGATTTGGACGTAAGCACTCGGGGAAGTCATCTTGATCGCGTTAGGCGCGAAGGCGAGGATCATGTCCATCTAAACTTTTAATGGAGGTCAAGTTCTGATCGTCAAGACGGCCTCAGATTGACGCTTGCTGATAAGTCGACATCGCCGTAATTGAAAATTATTGATAATGATGTGTGCTCGAAGTCGTTCGTTCGGGTGATTTATGGTGGCACGATAACTAACTAAACCTGATTGCGGCATTGGTTAAGAAAAAGGCCGCCGGCACATGGGCTGCGGCGGCCAAAACAGGCACACTATACTGGTTATATCAAATCGGCATGCCCATCCTCCCCGAAGGGCATACCGATGGCTTGAATATACGACAAACACAACCAGACGAAAACAGGCCAGCATCGGTACTTGCCATATTTTTAAATTTCCCTGATTTTTGAGTAGACTGAGAGGTTGCGGGAGGAGAGGTTTTGGAAGGCGCGCAAACGTTTCACTTTTTTCTTGACTCGCACAAACGATGCGCTATGATTTCCCTCAAGCTGCATCCTCCCCCACTGCAGCTGGCTTCTTTCTACCGAATTTATGCGGTATCCCGCTCGAATTATGAGCGGGATTTTTTTCGTCAGAGGAAGAGGAGGGGTGGGGCGCCATAAGATGGCTGGATAACCAACTATGGTGATTTGGGTGTTGTTAAAAAGACACTGTTTTGTGTTGCAGGAATAAAAAAACCACGGCTGTGCCGTGGTTAAAAGAGTTTAACATCCAAGAGAGAAGAGTCGAATGAAACTTTATTAGTATATAAAAATTCGGCCATCCATCAATTCAACAATTTTCACAAACGCTGAGATTAGCGCAAAGTTCAATTGCGCCGCGCCAGGATGCGATAAGTTCACGGAGTAAACGTGAACCCGTTGTGTTCGTCGATGGCTGCGATCCACTTTATCCCGCGCCGGTGTTGACAGCGATGAGTATCCTTTCGGCGCAATATCCGCGTGATGGTTACCGCCGCTTAGAGATCTTTCTGGAGCGGCAGGGTCACCCGACGAGCGCCGATCGGGGCTTGCCGCTGTGGCGTTTTGCCTGGTTGCGGGTGTCGCACAAGCGACCCCGTCGGCACGTGTCGGTCCATCGTCCTCGGCCGCCACGGCACGTCCGGGTGTACGACTTCGTATTCGCCGCGCGGGATAACGGCCAGCAGTTGAAGTATCTGACGGTGATCGATGAGCACATGCGTGAATAGCTGGCAATCGTTGTGGCCGGATCGATGCGTTATGGCCTGTCGGGTAGTTCGGGCGGGTACACGACCAATTCGGTGGGTCTGCCGGGGGTGCTTGGGATGCAAGGCATCGCGACACTGGAGCCCTACGTAGGAATTGACGCGGGGAAGATCCTGCGCTGCAACTCGTCGACTGGAGAGGGAGGAAGCCTTTTCGGGTTGACGACGGGCGTGCGTGCGAGATCCCGGTG
>NZ_JBVVNQ010000041.1:0-13660 GCF_055810675.1 Burkholderia sp. YHN3-13
CCGATCCTGGACTGGCTCCATTACGCCGATCACGGACTGGCCTCATAACGGCGATCATCAAGTGGCCTCATTACGCCGATCACGGATTGGCTCCATAACGGCGATCCGTGACAGTCAGCGAAACCGATTTGTTGTTGATGCGGCGAATCGACGAACTGCACATGGAGTTCCCGTTTGCCGGGGCACGGATGCTGGCGCGCCTGTTGCGTCGGGAGGGCCATGAAGTCGGCCGCCGTCGCGTACGCACGTTGATGAAGCGCATGGGCGTGGAGGCGCTGTACTGCAAGCCGAACACAAGCCGCCGCAACGCGCAGCACAAGATCTGGCCGTACTTGCTGCGCGGCATGAAGATCGCGCGGGCCAACCAGATGTTCGCCATCGACACGACCTACATTCCGATGGCGCGAGGCTTCGTGTACCTGACGGCGGTGGTGGACTGGGCGAGCCGCAAGATTCTCGCGCACCGGGTTGCCATCACGCTGGAAGCCACGCATGCCGTCGAGGCACTGGAAGAAGCGTTCGCCCGCTACGGGCTGCCCGACATCGTGAACACCGATCAAGGCAGCCAGTTCACGGCGGGCGCGTTCACCGAGGCCGTACTGGGTCGAGGCGTGCGGCTGTCGATGGACGGCAAAGGGGCTTGGCGTGACAACGTGTTCGTCGAACGGGTGTGGCGCAGCATCAAGTACGAAGAGATTTACCTGCGGGCCTACGAGTCGGTCAGCCATGCCCGGCGCTCCATCGGCGACTACATCGAGCTGTACAACCGGAAACGGCCCCATTCGAGCCTGGCGGATCAGACGCCTGATGAGGCATACTTCGCGACGCTGCCTGCGATCAAATCGGCAGCATGATTGCCTCGGACGTTCCACTTAAAAATCTCAGAAACCTGTCCGAACGAGTGAGGCCACCTCTAACGCGGCACAACACGTGATGATCAACTCAACTGCCGGGCCTCTCAAGTCGCGGCTGGAAATGCCGATATAGGACCTGATGGGCAATCCGGCCCCTTGAGTTCGGCACGAGCACCCCGTCGCTACTATGACAGGCGGGTTTTTCGCAATCCCCAAAAGACCGCCAATTTCATACAGCTTTTGGGGAAGCGGGCGGGCGTGAATGCACTACGATCGCGTTGTTCCAATCCGATTCCATTTAATGAGAGACCGGGAATGTCAGCCAGCACCACTATGATCGATAGAGTTTGTGAGTCCATGGGCAGTGCGAAGGTCGGTGGCGCGACGCGTTTGATCGTGCTCACACTCCCGATTTCGACAATGATTCTCATGTTCTCAATCGGTTCCGCACTGGGGCACCCGGTGCCGAAGAACGGTATCGCGGCCTTTCTGACGCTTACTGTTGCCTACCTCATCGCGACGATGTTCATCGTAACCGTTTCGAACGAAAACGGTTCACTGAAGGAAGGCGATCGGCTCGTCTTGATCGCTGGTGCGACCATCAGCGTGGCACTCGGCCTCTTGGCTGCCTCATACTTTTGGATCATGTAAGTCACCGCGATCCCACGCCGGCACGGATGTTATTCAAGGAAAACGAAGGAAGGAGAAAATGGTGGCCGACGAGACCCAGCCGTATCGGTTCATTACCCACACAAGCGAAGTGGGCCATACCCTCGTGATTGGTCAAATCGGCAGCGGTAAGACTGTATTTGCTGAACTCGCGAAGCAATGGGAAGCGGGACACCCGGGCGGAAGTATCTCGATCGCCCAGGCTGACGACATCGAGGGGAAATGATGGCGCGAATCGGAGAGCACCAGTGAAGACCATTCGATGGATCCTTGCATCCTATTTCCCAATGCCCTCTGCATTGGCAGAGGCGCTTGAAAACGGCACAGTGCGTACCTCCGTCGACGAGGAATGGGGTACCGCGTACTTCATTGCACCCGGTGTCGCCGATAAGGATTTAATTCGTCGAGCAATTCTTCAGCGGAAAATGTGCGAACTGTTCGCAGTGTGCGCTTTTGGTATCGCCGTCGGAACGGCAGCGGCAGGCGTCGCCGAATTCCTCTTGACCTGATTCCACCGACCCGAATTGCGCAGCTAGCACCGCTCACCCACCGGTAACCGGCCCGCAGTTACTCAATTACTGCAACACATGTGACCCAATGTCAGATTGAGCTATAAAAAATGGAACTTGAAAAAGGACAACGATGAATACCTTTCGCGACTGGACTGACGGACGATCGAAGTGGAACAAGTGGACGTCTGCGATTGGTTTGCTCGCTGCGGTTGCCCTGTTTTGTGGAGGACGCAGCGATTTTTGGCGCGCCGCAGGCCTTATACTTGTAGCCTTGAGTGGATATGGCGTCTGGAAGAGTCGTACGTCGCGGTGAGGAAGCTTCAGGGCACGGCATTTCCTCGGTAAATCCATCACTCGAACCCGAGAGCCGAACGCGTGCCAATGCATGCGGATGAGGTTGCGGACGAAGTTCGCGACGCGATCGCTGCGCGCTCCGCGGCCAATGCAGCCGCAGTGATAGAGTGGTGGCATCGGGCAGCGGCACCCGGCACTCCGCGTGATGCCGATCGCCGGATTCGCGAGGCGGCTGAAACGCCGCGTCCGAACGCATAGGGGAAACGGCATGGGAATCAACATTGTTTTTATGGCTCTATCGCTCACCGGTTGCTTGCTGTTCGCATCTGGATTAGTCGCGCATATGGCATTTATCGCGGCGTTGGGACTCTCGCTGGATCAGCAGGTGGTAGTGGGCATCATATTTCTCGTGACCGCCTTAACTCTCCGTTTACTATCGGCTCCCCGGGAAGAGCCACGAGCTCCTAACTGATAGGGAATCGGGATGGCCGTCAGCGAGCGATTCGATGATCGCTACGACACTGAGGTGGACGGATCTCACATGGTCGTTACCCAAAGCATCGACGAAAACGTGAACCGCGCCGGGAATCGTGGAGGCTGGTTGGTTTAAGTTAATGCGGACACGTTAGCGGCATTTCTGAGTTGCCTGTAGTAGTTTGCCTCAGCTTCGGCAGGCGGGATATAGCCGAGCGGCTCCATCAGCCGATGATGGTTGTACCAGGCGACCCATTCCAGCGTTGCCAGTTCGACGGATTCTCTCGTTTTCCAGGGGGGCGCGCCGATGAATCAGTTCCGTCTTGTACAGGCCGTTGATCGTTTCGGCCAGCGCATTGTCGTAGCTGTCGCCCCGGCTGCCGACCGACGGCTCGATGCCGGCCTCGGCCAGCCGTTCGCTGTAGCGAATGCTGACATATTGCTTAGGTTCAAGGAGTCGTCGCAACACCCATCGTTATGTTGCGGATAACAGTTCGTGGAATGCTTCCGCTGGCGTCTTCCATCCGAGCGTTTTACGTGGTCGACAGTTCAGTGTGTCCGCGACCGCGTCGAGTTCTCGCTCGGTATATCGACTCATGTCTGTGCCTTTCGGAAAGTACTGTCGCAGTAGGCCGTTCGTGTTTTCATTCGTCCCGCGTTGCCATGGACTCTGGGGATCACAGAAGTAGATTTCCAGGGCCGTGTCGATTCGTAGCTGTACATGCTGGGCCATCTCTGCGCCTTGATCCCATGTCAATGATCGGCGCAAATGCTCGGGTAGTAGCGCGATCTTTGTCGCGATAGCGTTGCGAACAGCCTCTGCCCCGTGACCTGCCAGCGCAGGCCCGTTCTTGGCACGCACCCCGACTCCATGGCCCTCCATTGGAGGAAGATGCAGCAGCATCGTGAACCGGGTGGTGCGCTCAACCAGAGTGCCAATCGCCGAGCGTTTAAGGCCAATGATCAGGTCGCCTTCCAAATGCCCTGGAACAGCACGATCAGCAATTTCTGCAGGGCGTTCACTGATCATAACCTCCGGAGTGACGAAGTGCTTTCCGCGCTGTTGCGTCCTGGCCCGCGGCACGCGAAGTGCGCGTCCCGAACGCAGGCAAGCAGTGAACTCTCGTCGCAAAGCGCCCCGGCCTTGAATGTAGAGTGCCTGATAGATGGCTTCGCGGGAGATCCGCATAGATTGATCATCGGGATAGTCAATCTGAATTCGTCGACTGATTTGCTCCGGACTCCAGCAAGTGCCCCAGCGACGGTCCGCACGACGTCCTTGTCTTCGTCCTTTCCACGGAACGTTCGGTCCGGGAATCGGCTTGCCCCGAAAGTCAGTGACCGTTCCAGCCAGGCGATCCTGCACATATGTCCTCAACCGGTCGTTCTCTGCCAGTTTCGAAGCCTTCGGACGCTCGGCCGCGCGTTCAGCTTTCCATTGGGCAACCGTTGCCCGATACACCAGAGTACCACCGCGGGTCGCTGCATTACGGCGTAGCTCGCGTGAAATCGTTGACGGCGACCGTTGCAGCCTTCGCGAAATCTCACGAACACTGCAATCATGCGCCCACAGAAGTGCGATCTCCTCGCGCTCCGAAAATGACAGATAACGCCCAGAGTGTGGCGCCAGGTCGATCGGCGCCATGCCGCCCGCTTCACGAAACCATCGCGGCCCCAACGGTTGCGATACGTTACACGCCAGCGCTGCGGCCTCGGTCTCCATACCTTGTGCAATGCACTTCAAGAATGCTCGCTTCGAATCGAGTTGATTGACACCCGGTCTGCCAGGTGATCGCATGACGGGCCTTCCCGTTTGTTCCGAGCCCCATCCCAGTGGTCGTCCCATTCAACACCTCCAATCTTGAGATGTTGCGACGACCAGTTGAATCCGCCTTGGGAACCTCTGTCGGAATGATGAATCAAAGTCCCGTCCTCGTCCGGTTGGCGGGCATACAGCGCTTGTTCAAGTGCATCCAGAACAAAGTCCGTGGTCATCGACGAGCTGACGCGCCAGCCAACAATACGGCGGGCGAACACGTCGATCACGAATGCCACGTACAGCCAGCCTTGCCATGTCGAGACATACGTAAAATCCGACACCCAGAGCTGATTCGGTCGGTCAGCCTTGAACTGCCGGTTGACTCGGTCCAGCGGGCGCGGCGCGCTCACATCGGCAATCGTTGTGCGAACACGCTTACCGCGAACTGCGCCACGCAAGCCCTGCAGCTTCATCAACCGTTCGACCGTGCAGCGTGCCACCGCAATACCTTCCCGGTTCATCTGCTTCCAGACCTTCGGCACGCCATAGACCTGCATGTTGGCCTGCCAGACACGCTTGATCTCCGGTTGCAAAAGCTCATCGCGTTTCGCGCGGGCGCAGCGTTTCGACGGATCGCGAAGTTGTGCTGCATGGCGCCGGTAGCCCGACGGGGCAATCCGCAAGACCTTGCAGATCGGCTCGACCCCGAAGGTGTCGCGATGCTGATCAATGAAGGCCTTCAGGACTTGAAACGGCGGTCGAGCTCCGCCTGGGCGAAAAATGCGCTAGCCAGTTTGAGAATCTCGTTGGTCCGGCGCAGTTCCTTGACCTCGCGCTCCAGGGCTTTGATGCGTTCACGCGGCCGTACTCACGCCATCGCGCTCTCCACGGTCGACCTCGTCGCGCTTAACCCAATCCAGCAGCGTCTGCGGTGTGCAGCCGATCATCGGTGCAATCGATTCGACCGCTGCCCACATCGACGGGTGCTCGCTACGCTGCTCGCGTACTAGACGCACTGCGCGCTCCCGGACTTCTGGGGAAAACTTGCTTGGCTTCTTGTTCATGGCTCGATTCTCTCAAGAGTTCGAGCCTCCACAAAATCCGGTGCGGTTCATCTAGTGTGCTCTGGGCAGTCCAGCTACGCGTCTTTTTTGAAACCGTCTCTTACGCCAGTAAAGCGGCAAGTGATACATGAGCCTCGAAGCCACGATGTGCGCAAGCAGCGCCGAGCCTGGCAGGCCGCGATCGATCGGCCGACTCGGCGCTGCGGCCTGGAAGATGCTGGTACAGTACATGCAGGGCCGAATCGAAGCTCGTACGCGTTCGAGCTTCATCCCCACGATACCTTCAAATTTTCTTTACTCGAACGATCAGTTTGGCGGCATTCCTCCTGCATCTGAAATATATAGACTATCTATGCTAGTACCATTGCAGACGACCATAACACGAGCGCCAGTTGAATACGCCGTAAGCGCGACAGAAAGAATTGCTTTTCCGTAATCAGTATTCAATCCAGAAGAATATGCTAAATATGACCAACTATTTGCTGGTTGATCCGAAAAATGCACCCTGGGTTGATAATGAGAAATGTTATAGCCAACCCCATCTAAAACGTGGGGGCCGAAGCCGGATGGGCAAGTCCAATCGGCATGGCACGCCCATGAGGCAAACAAACAAAAGATCGGGAAAATATATTTTATTGAAAAATTTATCCAGCCTTTATATGAAAATTTATTCATTAATTTATCTCCGTATTTTGACATCTAATTCAATTTAATTAAAAATAAACAAAGTTAAAAAATCAAGAAGATTTTAAATTTATCTCTAAAGCAAAATGTAATTAACAAATGCCGGGACGTCCATGCTTTTTTTGACGCGTGAAATATCTAGCGACAACAAATCACCGCATAAATAAAAATCATCACTGGCATCATTTCCATCAATAGAATTCGGTCGCACCGAAAAATTCTCTGCGGTTTTTGGCATCCAATTTGGTGACCCATTGTAAGATGCCGCCCGCCCTGAAAATTTACCTCGCGAGTATTGACTTGCCGATACACACCAGCCCAGAGGGAGTACAAAACTTCTGAAAAAACCACCCAAAATACTATTCACAAGAGATTGTCGAGGCGCGGATCCATATGGAGGATATACAGTTTGACTGGGAGGATTTCCACTGGAAAGATCTGCGGCTAGATTGGTTTCAGTGGAAATGTGCTCGATGTGAGCTGCTTGAATGTTTGTTCCTCGAATGTATTGATAGCTTCGCGCGGAAATAATGTGTGCTGCAGGAATTGAATTCAAAGCATCCCATTCATTCAAACGAGCAATAAACCTTCTTGTGGCGATCGCCGCTTCGCTTAAATTTTGGTTGTTTTGATTATATTGCAAATTTTGCAAATATATATCCGCGCTATACATATTGTTATCTGAAATTATCTCGTATATATATATATTTTGATTTTGACTGGATGGGTTCAGATAATAGTCTCCATATGCAATGCTTTGTGCCGTCCCAAGATTATCGGTCATTGATATAAATGCGGATGTGTGATTTCTTAAGCTTTGCCCGGACAAGTGACGAAGCAAAAAATCGTCGCCTCCCCAGGATGCAAATCCGGAGTTAAATATCACGGACGGCGGGCGAAAATCAACTCGATAAAACCTTCTCGCCTGGGAAAAGGCTGGGCAACTCATTGCCAGAAAAAAACACAACATTGTCAATTTCGACAACCAATTGTTCACGTAGATCTTTTTCATGGATTTTCTTGCAATTTCGATGCAAACACAAGCATTATGTTTCACGATAATCTGGTTTTGAATTTAGTTCCATGCCGGGCCGGTAGCTTAGCGAGGTCAGCGTCGATGGTTTCCTTGGTCCAGGTGAGGAGTCGCCGCCATCGGAATTTCAGTTGCCGCCAGACGATCTCGATCTTTTTTGTGCCGGGACTATAGGCGGGCAGGCGGAACAGGACAGCTTTGTGATCGATTATCCACCTATCCCATGTCGCTTCGTCGATGCCGTAATGGATGCCGGTGTTATCCAGGACAATAACGGTCGGAGGGCCATCGTCCACGTCGAACAGATCGTTGATGAAGTGCACGACGTTCGAGTCTTTGATGCTGCGGGGAGGGGGGGATGAATCATGCCTATTCGCGCTGTGTTCGACGGTGCCCATAGCACTATGTCGGCAGTGCGTGTTCCGTTGGTCGCGTGAGGCAAGCCTACTGGTGGCCAGCTACGCTGAACCGACGACGATCCGCAAAAGCTTGCCTCGTCCAGGTAGAGCAGGCGAATCGCGATCTCGCGCGCGGCTTGCGGTAGTTTGTCGAGCGTGACTTGTTTCACAGCCAGTGCCTCCAGCCGCTTTTTTTGAGCGACCGACGGTTGCGCCTAAACGAGAAGTTTTTCCGTTTGAACGCCGCGCTCAGCGTACCGAGATGCCCGAACGGTAACGGATCAAAATCAGCCTCGAGGCGTTGGACGATCTGCGCGCGCGTCAACGGCTCGACCAAGGCCACGCGTACTATCGCGACTATCATCTCGTCGCTCAACGCGCAGGGCCGCCCGCCCTTATGGCCAGTTTTCAATAGCAAGCGTATACCCCTTTTCGCGCCACGTGTGGACCGAGTAGCAGATCGACTGACCGCTCACCCCGAGTTTCGCCCCGACGGCTATCGGGCGAAGCTTGCCGCGCGCCGGTGCCACCAGTGGCAAGGCGACCGCCCGTTTGCGGCTTTCCTGGTACGGGTGATCGGTCGACAACTGCTGCAAGGCCGGCTCCTCGGCTTCAGTCAGTACAACCATGCACTTCATGGACAACTTCGGCATATGCGATTCGCCGAAGTTAACAAACTTCAAACACGTTCCCCAGCAACATTTAACGCAAGTGAATTCGAATGTTACTCATTATTATGGATGGTTTTATAAAGGCAGCAAGTTCGCTGCAAGGTATTTCAATAGATCAAACAGCAGGCGAGTTTGATGAACCCGCCGTGAATATCAGCACGGCGCTCGAACCGGATGCGGGGGTGACGGAAGTGACGCAGCCAGGCATGCGTGCATTTAACGACCCAGCGGTATTTGGCCAAGCCGCTGCAATGTCAATGCGACGCCTGCAATCACAGGCCTGATGCCACGTTCGGGCAGCCCGGGACAGGATCGCTTGGAGTCGTAGGCACGATCAGCATAGATGATACCGTTTTATAAAGCAGTCGGCCGCGTATGCCTCGAATTTGGGGAATCGCGTCGATAGGCGGCAGCTTAGCAACATCGCCGACATTGGCGCGGGTTGGAATCGCGCCGACGGGAACGTCGTCGACGTATACTAGGATTTGGTGCCTGGAGGTTGGATGCGCAAGATTCATGCGGTTCGGACTAGTTTTTCGCCCGTCCCAACAGCGCGCACTGGCGATAAGTCGGCCGCTTGGTATGGGAGGTAGATCTGGCCCATTGCACGCAGTCTGTAAAGCGCAACTCGTACGGCCAATCCCACGAGCCAGCATTTTGCCGGTCGCCCAGTCGCCGCCAGTAGGTCGCCCCCCAGCCGTATTGGCAAGCGATTCCGGTGCATGAATGCGAAGAGGCTGCAGTTGAGTGCCGCGGGATCGGAAACACGCGGACACCCCGGATCGCTCCTCACGCGAGGCTTCACGATAGGCAGCAACGGATTGATCAGTTTCCATAGCTTGTCGTCAATGATCGGCACTTTCCTCAATGGGCTCTCGTTGCCCCAGTGCTAACAAATCGCAGAAAAAATAATAAATAGTCCGCTTACGAAGGATTTGAACTGACTTTTGGCAACTGCCGTCGAGATGCCTCGTGGGGGGGGTGATTTCTTCGGGCGTTGTGAATGTGCATTTTGCAAACATAAACTAAAACTGCGATTTGCAGCCGTGGTTAAGAAAGCGGATTATTTAACTTTTTATCGAGATAAAATAAGGTAAATTGATTATGAATCCGCTCAGGCTTGGCCACAATTCAACAATACTCACATTTGCCGAGTACCAGCGGCGCCGTCGCATGGAGGATTCAGCCGGATACCTTGCCGCTATCCCTTTGCTAAGTACGCGGCGGTAGGTTCAATGAGTCGCTGCAACAGCCTCGCATAGCTTATCGGCCGGGGACATGAAGCCCAATGTCTTTCTGGGCCTTTCGTTGAGCCGCGCTGCGATCTTGTTCAATCCCGCCTGCGAGTATTGATCAAGTGGCGTACCGTGGGGCAAGTACTGACGCAGGAGTCGGTTCGTGTTTTCGTTGGTACCACTTTGCCAAGGACTTCGCGGGTCGCAGAAATAGACCTTCACGTCCGTGGCGTTCGTGAAGCCTTTGTGGTTCGCCAGCTCCATGCCGCGGTCCCAGGTGTTGCCACGATCGGTTGAACCTACCGCGGCTTTTTTAGAATGTCGCGTTCCTCGGTCACGCGTTTGAGCTCGGCCTTCGGTCGCCGAACCTCGGCGCTCTGATCCCGCTCCGCTTGCCGCACGACGTTAGGCCTGCCTAACTTCAGTTTCCGTGCGTAAAGGCTGTGAGTCCGCACGACGGAGCCGACATCGGCGTTGTAAGCCTGTCGGCTGCCGCCTAGACTACCGGCATGACCACGGCAAACGCCTATCCGGACGACGTCGAAGCGCTCAAGGCCATGCTGCTTGAGCGCGATGCTCGCATTGGGCATCTGGAAGACGTCGTCGAATCGCACAAGGCGGTGAACCCCACCGCCAAGGCCGAGATCGAGCATCTGAAATTGCTGATCGCGAAACTGCGCCGCATGCAGTTCGGCCGGGGCTCCGAGAAGCTCGACCGTCAGATCGAGCTTCTCGAGTTGCGACTGGAAGAGCTCGAGGCCGAAAGGCGCCGCCACCATCGAGATTCCGAAGACGCCGCGTACCGCACCGGAACAAGCGCCGCGCAAACCGCTCCCGAGCAACTGCCACGCGAGATCCTGACGTACTGGTCGGAATCGGGCGAAACCTGCGCGGCCGACCGTAAGGGCGTCCCTCCGCAGCAGCATCTCGGATTGTTCAGCGACACGCTGCAGGCCGATGCCTATGGCGATACCAAGCGATTTACGAAATCGGGCGGGTAGCCGAAGCGGCCTGCTGGGCATATGCTCGGCGACAGTTCTATGAACTGCATGCCGCGCGGCCGAATGCCTTGAACACCGAGGCGCTGGAGTGCATCGGCGCGTTGTACAAGATCGAGGAAGCGTTCCGGGGCAAGCCGCCCGATGAGCGACAGGCGTACCGGCAAACACATAGCAGTCCCTTGCTCGATCAGCTCCATGCGTGGCTGAGTACCACGCTGGAAACGCTCTCGCGTGAATCCGACACGAGTCGGGTGATTCTCTATGCGCTGAACCGGTGGGAAGCGCTTACGCGCTACTGTGGCGACGGGCATCTGGAAATCGATAACCTGCCAGTTGAGCGCGTTGCGCGGAGCGGCGATCGAGCGGCGGAACTACCTGTTCGCCGGTACGGACTCAGGTGGCGGGCGTGCGTATTTCGGCGAACGTGATCAGCGATTTCGGTTGAACGTGACCAGTGGTTCCGATTGATGGCGATCGGCCGTTTCGGTCGAAGGTAATGGAATGAACGCGTCCCACCCGTGAACGCAGGAGCAAAGGAAGGTGGATCCTCACGGGCCAACGGCATCGATGTGCCCGGGTGGAAAATGCACGCATTTCCCGGCAACCGGAGGACCCAAAGTGAATGCTACGCCTGTTGGACTCGACATTGCAAAGAGCGTCATTCAATTGCATTACATTGACCCGGAAACCGGCGAGATCGTAAGCCGGCAGATCAAGCGGGTGCAGCTTCTCGAGTATTTCGCGAATCGTGCGCCGTTCCGGATCGGCATGGAAGCGTGCGTTAGCGCCCATCACTGGGCAAGGCAACTGATGCAGGTTGGTCACGAGGTCAAGTTGATGCCGGCCAGGTTCGTGAAGGCATTCAACGTCGGCAACAAAAACGATGCGATGGACGCGCAGGCGATCTGGTTGGTGGTCCAGCAACCGCGCAAGGCGGTGGCGATCAAAAGTGAAATGCAGCAAGCAGTGCTGATGACGCATCGTTAGCGTGAGCAATTGGTGCAATTCCGAACAATGCAGATCAACGGCTTGCGCGGGATGCTGGCCGAGTTCGGCGAGTTGATGGGCAAAGGCCGGGCCGCGATGGTCAAGGTTATTCCCGACGCACTCGCACGTGTCGAAACTCGACTACCGAAGGTACTGATCGATACGTTGCGCGAGCAGTGGGCGCGAGTGGAGAAGTTGGACGAAGAAATTGCGACGATCGAGCGACGGCTACAAGCGTGGACGAAAGATGACAAGGCGGTACAAGCGGTTATTGAGATTCCGGGCGTCGGCTTGCTGACGGCGACTGCAGTTGTCGCGATGATGGGCGATCCGAAAGCGTTCAAATCGGGACGCGAGTTCGCGGCGTGGACGGGACTGGTGCCAAAGCAGACTGGCACTGGCGGTAAGGTGAACCTGCACGGGATATCGACGCGTGGCGATACGTATTTGCGCACGTTGCTGATTCATGGCGCTCGGTCCGTCTTGGCGCATGCGAAGGAGCCCGGCCCTTGGGTAGAGGGTATGAAAAAGGGGCGACCGTCTAATGTGGTAGTGGTCGCGTTGGCGAACAAGATGGCGCGGACGATCTGGGCGGTGCTCGCTCACGGCCGACCGTACAAGAAAGATCACGCGAGCGTGCGGCCGGTCTAGGCGGCCGCACGGCTCGGAAGATTAACGTTTAACAGGGTGGACGTCGAAAGGTTGCGTTGGCAATCGTGTGAGATGACAAGACAGTTAGGACCGGGACTTGCTCAACCTGGAGCGTTCACTGAGCCTCAAGCTCGTGAAGGTAATGAGGAGCAAGTCAGCGGATTTCATCGGGGCCCGCAGCGGACGTATCGGCTGCAACAAGGCGGAATACATAGCTGCAACCCATCCTGTCGCAGTCTGAACACCCGAAAACTTGTGCAAACGGGACGCGTTCATACATGATCGCTGATCACCGGTTTCCGAAACGCGATCATCTTGCCGAAACGGGTGATCACGTTCGCGGAAGGAGTGATCAGCGAACCGAAACAGCTGATCACGCGACCGAAACGCGATCGTCGGTCCGGCTCGGCGGTGGTGTTGCTCATGTGATCAACGACGGGCGTTAGCCTTGTCTCTTTTTAGGGGATAGGTTGATGCCGGCACATCGGATGAGCATGCGCAAACTGAAGGGAGTATTGCGGTTGAAGTGGGCGTGCGGCCTGTCGCACCGCCAGATCAGCCGCGCGATCGGCATCAGCGTCGGCGCCATCTCGGCATACGCCGCACGCGCGAGCGCGGCCGGCCTCGACTGGGCTGCCGTCGAACCGCTCGCCGACGACGAGCTCGAGATCAGGTTGGACCTGCCGGAGGAAACCGCTGGCCCGCCCCGGCGGACCGAACCGGATTACGCAGCGATGCACCGCGACCTGCGCCGCAAGGGCGTGACGCTGCAGCTGCTCTGGGAGGAGTACGTCGAGGCCCACCCAGGCCAACGCACCTACCGCTATACGCAGTTCTGCCAGCGGTACAAGGACTGGGCTGCAGCGCTGAAGCGCTCGATGCGTCAGCAACACCGCGCCGGCGAGAAGCTGTTCGCCGACTTCGCCGGGCAAACCGTGCCGATCCTCGACCGCGACGGCGGCGTCGCGTTCAAGGCCCACGTGTTCGTGGCCGTCCTCGGCGCCTCGAACTACACCTATGCATGTGCGACGCGTTCCGGGACCATGCCCGACTGGATCGGCAGCCTGATCGATGCGTTGGAATTCTACGGCGGTGTTCCCGAGCTGCTGGTGCTCGCAACCCCAAGGCATTGATCGCCAAGGCCGATCGTTACGAGCCGGTGCTAGGCAACACCACGCAGGACTTCGTGAACCACTACGCGACCGCCATGTTGCCGGCACGGCTGCGCAAGCCGCGGGACAAGGCGAAGGGCGATGTCGGTGTACAGATCGTCGAGCGCTGGATCCTCGCTCGGCTGCGCAACCACCGCTTCTACAGTCTGGCCGAGCTGAACAAGGCGATCGGCAAACTGATCGCCGACCTGAACCGGCGCCC
>NZ_JBVVNQ010000042.1:0-9938 GCF_055810675.1 Burkholderia sp. YHN3-13
ACTCTACGCCGATGATAGTGCGGATTCCCGTGTGAAAGTAGGTAATCGTCAGGCTCCCTAAGCCAGGAACCCCCGCCCGAAAGGCGGGGGTTTTTGCATTTCAGCGACGGAAACGTGTGTGGAGCACCCGGCATGGGATGCATCTCGTGCTGTATGCGCTGGTGGTCACGATGCCGCTGATCGGGTGGCATAACTGGCGCTGCTGGTGTAGCGCGAGGCGCGTAGTCATAGTCGGTGCGGCCGCCGTAGCGGATGCAGCTGGCAATGTGGGAGCGGCAGCCATTGCCGGTGCCGCTGGCACGGAGGGGGCCACATCACCATGAACGGCAAGTGCAGGAGGGTTGCTGCAAATTTCCAGTGCAGCAAAATTGCAGCAATAAATGGCCAGAACGCAAAAAGCCCACCACGAGGGTGGGCTAAATGCTCGATTTATCTGGCGTGGCGCGATGGATTCTAACCCTCGATCTACGGATTAAGAGTCTGCAGGTCGAGATAGCCGATGCAGTCGCCGCTGTACGTAGCTAGAGGTTCTATGACCTCAGTTGTGCCGGTTTGCGGGAAAATGTAGACAGACTCATAACCCGAGAAAATGCGCCTTACGGGATAAGCGCTTCCAGCTGAGGGTGGACCCATAAGGCGAGAAAATGGACGCATAAGTCGAGACGAATCGTCCAGACCACCTCGGACTCGAGCCTGGGCTTGTGACAGGACGGGTCCTATCCCACCAGCATCGCTCTCTCAGCTTTGTACAAGCTACCGCAAAAAACCGCGCGTCCGGCAAGGCGATTTAAGCTATTTGTGCCCCGTGAGCGAACCCTCTCCTTGCACGCCGGCGGTCGAGAAATGTCCAAGTTTCCGAGACTGGCCTACAAACACGCCAAGCAAATCGCGCTCGCCAATTAACGAAGCCGCTACTGAATAGGTCCCTCTCTATCCCGTCCCGCGCCCGCGCCCGTGCCGTCGGTGGCTGGTCGAGGCGCCGGCGTCCGCTCGTCGCAACCTGGCCTGGAGGGCACTCATGAAATCCCCACGCCTCTGTCTCGCCTGTGGCACCGCGTTCGTGCCGCTGCCGCACGTTCCCCGTCAGCGTTATTGCTCATCGGAATCTTGCCAGCGAGCTCGTCGACGTGATTGGCAGAACCGCCGGCTCCGTATCGACAGCGATTACCGCGACAACCAGGCCCGGGCGCAGGCGAGATGGCTCGCGGGCCACTCGGGGTACTGGCGCGAATATCGAGCCTCGCATCCGGCGTATCGCGAACGCAATAGCAGCATGCAGCGGACGCGCAACGAACGGCGGAATTCCAGGGCGGTTGCAAAGATGGACGTGTCAGGGCGCCCGCAGTCCCTAGGCTCGGGCTTCTACGTCCTGTGCCATGCGGATGACGCCAACGTTGCAAAGATGGACGCGTGGACCGTTCATATAACCGTGCTGTCTGCGCCGCCGGCGCCGCCGGTCTGATTGCAAAGAGATGACGTGTTACGCGTTGGCGTCGGGCCTGCTACCTTTGGCCTTGTCACTGTTCGCTTTAGAGCACTACGTTTCGACGTGAGGTCGCGGCGTTCGCATTCGGGCTTCTCCCTGCGCATGGTGCCTGCTGCGTGTCTGTGTCTGAGTTGTGGAGCGGAGAATGTCATTCAACAGCGCAGGTGCATCAAGCGTAGCCAGCTCCCTGGCAGGACGGGCAGCTGAGTACGTCCGCATGTCCACCGAACACCAGCAGTATTCGACTGAGAATCAGCGCGACCGGATTCGAGACTACGCAACCCGTCGCGGATTCGACATCGTGCGCACATATGCCGATGAAGGGAAAAGCGGTCTTCGAATCGACGGTCGCCAAGCACTTCAGAATCTCATTTCCGATGTGACGAATGGAAAGGCAGATTTCTGCATAATCCTCGTCTATGACGTGAGTCGTTGGGGCAGATTTCAGGATGCCGACGAGAGTGCGTACTACGAATACATTTGCCGCCGTGCAGGAATTCAGGTTGCGTACTGCGCCGAGCAGTTCGAGAACGACGGGTCGCCAGTCTCGACTATTGTGAAGGGGGTGAAACGCGCAATGGCCGGCGAGTACAGCCGAGAACTGTCTGCGAAGGTGTTTGCCGGCCAGTGTCGTTTGATTGAAATGGGTTTCCGGCAAGGAGGCCCAGCAGGCTATGGGTTGCGTCGAGTATTGGTCGACGAGCACGGTCTCATGAAAGCGGAGCTGCATCGAGGCGAACATAAAAGCCTGCAGACGGACAGGGTTGTCCTGATGCCGGGGCCGGAAAGCGAGGTGCGAATCGTCAATTTAATCTATAACTGGTTTATCGACGAATCGCTCGACGAATACGAGATTGCAGCTCGCCTTAACGGCATGAATGTGCGCACTGACCTTGACCGCGAGTGGACGCGGGCGACGGTACGGGAGGTATTGACCAACGAAAAATACATTGGCAATAACGTATACAACCGGGTGTCATTCAAGCTGAAAAAGATGCGAGTGATGAACACCCCCGATATGTGGATTCGAAAAGAGGGGGCATTTCAGGCAATTGTCCCGAGTGAGACGTTCTACACCGCTCAGGGCATTATGAGAGCGAGAGCGCGGCACTACTCGAACGAGGAGTTAATTGAGCGACTGCGTAATCTGTACCGCGCCCGCGGATTTCTGTCTGGCGTGGTGATTGACGAAACAGACGGCATGCCTTCTACGTCGGTCTATGTTTATCGCTTTGGTAGTTTAATTCGTGCCTATCAGACTGTCGGTTTCACTCCTGGTCGAGACTATCGTTACATTGAGACCAATCGCTTCTTGCGACAATTACATCCAGAAATTGTCGCGCAGACGGAGAAGAAAATAGCTGATTTGGGCGGCACGATGATACGCGACACCGCAACCGACCTACTGACAGTGAACGACGAGTTCACGGCCTGTATTGTGCTCGCACGGTGCCAGGCGCATGGCAATGGCCGAAATCATTGGAAGGTGCGCTTCGATACGAGCCTTCTGCCGGACATTACTGTTGCAGTTCGGCTTGACCATGCGAACGCATCGACGCTCGACTACTACCTTTTGCCGCGTCTCGATTTTGGGCAGCCGCGTATTCATCTCGCCGACCAAAATCCAATCGAGTTCGAGAGCTATCGCTTTGACACGCTGGACTACTTGTATGGAATGGCCGAGCGCGCTCGTCTCAGGAGAGTAGCGTGAACCCGCGACAGCAGACTGGAGAAATTCGGATGATTCCAGTCTCTCAGATTGAAGTCATTAATCCGAGAGAGCGCAACGGTCGGGTCTTCAACGACATCGTCGACAATATCAAGACCATTGGCCTGAAGAAACCTATCCTGGTCACTCCGCGAGTGACGGCTGCGGGTATAGAAAAATACCTGCTTGTATGTGGCGAGGGACGATTGAAGGCATTTCGCACGCTTGGGGAAGCGACTATTCCCGCACTCGTGGTGCATGTGAGCGATGAGGATGCGTACGTAATGAGTCTGACGGAAAACATCGCGCGCAGACAATGTCGGCCCATCGAGCGGCTTGCCGGCATTCGGCTACTGCAGGAGCAGGGTTATGCGCCGAAAGTCATTGCCGAAAAAACGGGTCTTACATCGACCTACGTTCACGGCATTCTCACGCTCCTGCGCCAGGGAGAAGAGCGACTTGTCGTTGCAGTGGAGAAAGGCCTCGTTCCCCTCAATGCGGCTCTCATGATTGTTGGTGCCGGCGACGATGACGCTGAAATACAGGCAGCGCTCCAAGAGGCCTATGAGTCGGGAAAATTGCGGGGCAAGCAACTGATGAGTGCTCGCCGCGTCATCGAGCGCAGAAAGGCACTCGGGAAGAGCACCGCGCACAATATGTCGAGCAAGTCCGCCGCCGTCACGACGTCGAGCCTCGTGCGGACGTATGAACGCGAGGTCGAGCGTCAGAAGTCGATGGTGAGAAAAGCGGAGTTCGCGCAGCAGCGGTTGCTATTTGTGGTCGGCGCATTGCGGCAACTGTTTGCCGACGAGAACTTCGTTAACGTGTTGCGCGCGGAGGGACTGGCAAGTCTGCCGAAGTATCTTGCCGAACGCGTCTGGCCAAGCCGGAGTGCCACATGACAGGCGTAATTCTTGGGTTCATCCCCGAGCCATTGTCGCTGCCGGTCACCGGCATCTTGCCTTCGCGCAGAGTACCGACACCCGTGGTTGAATCGCGAAAATTCAAGCAGATAAAGGCCTCCATTGAAGAGGTGGGTCTTATCGAACCGCTCTCGGTAACGCCGGTGAACCAGTCATCCGGGCAGCACGTCCTGCTGGACGGGCATCTACGTCTGCTTGCTATCCAGGAGTTGGGCCACGAGCAGGTTGCTTGTCTTGTCGCGACCGACGACGAGAGCTACACCTATAACAATCGTGTTAATCGCCTCTCCACCGTGCAGGAGCACCACATGATTCGGCGTGTGATTGACCGAGGCGTATCACCCGAACGATTGGCGAAAGCTCTTTCCGTCAATGTGTCGCAGATAGTGAAGAAGATGTCATTGCTCGACGGCATTTGTCCGGAAGCGGCTGAGCTCCTGGGAGACCGGCAATTCTCACCAGAGCTTGTCCGTGCGCTTCGCAAAATGAAACCGACGCGGCAGGTCGAATGTGTTGAACTGATGGTGGCTGCGAACAACGTGTCAGTCGCCTACGCAGAGGCATTGTTGGTGGCAACGCCTGCAGCGCGTCTTGTGGGTGAAAAGAAGCCACGTAAACTCAACGGCGTTAGCCCGGAGCAGATGGCCAGAATGGAGCGGGAGATGAGCAATCTGCAGACACAGTACAAGCTCGTGGAACAGACATACGGCCAGGACGTGTTGAATTTGGTGCTCGCAAAGGGATATCTGGCCAAGCTCCTCGAAAATGAGTCTGCCCGGCAATACGTTGCCCGGCACCATCCGGACTTGATGGTGGAATTCGAGTCCATCATTGCAACCATTTCTCTCGACCAGCAGCAACTCAGCACAGCCCTCCAGCCCAACCCTGTTATCGGTGTCAGTCACATCGCGGGCGAAGCACTGTGAGATGCACGCCATTGCTTTGGCATGTTCGCTCCACAATGGCGATGCTAATGCTTTGGTGCCGGGACATGCCGCCAAGTTTGTGACGATAGCTTTCGCGTCATGACTTCAGATGAAACCTGCGGTCGGTGGTAGTCACGGGAAAGTATCCTCCCAGCAGCCGGTCTCGCGGGTCGAATGTCGGACTCGTACCAATCGGGGAGATGAGAACGCGTGTTCTGAATGGTTCTCTTGTTATTGACCTGACCATTCCGAACAAGACCTGCCTTGTAGATGTGCCGCGCTCGTAGTGGACAAATCGACTCGTGCTGCTCAGGCAAAACCATGGGTCATATGGAAACTCTACTAATACATCTCGCGTCAGTGCCCTCGCAATCATCGCTGAATCACCATTTCCCTCGAACTGGTCGACTGGGCTATAGTAGAAGTCTGCCTTTACGGATATAAAATCTCCGTTCATAACCAATTCTGTCAGAAGCTCCGGTTCGTCCAGATAAGGTGTAATGTCGATAACGGCTCTATTTCTTGCCAACAGTTCAATTACCTGAGTGATGTAGGCGGCGAGATAAATTTGCTTGCTGCCGCTTACAAAGTATCCTCCATTTTGACGAGGTGCTTGCCAGCTCTCGTCGATGAAATGTCCTTGCGCGTTCAAAATTCCAAATTCGGTCAATTTCTCGCGTGCCAAGCTAGTTGGAAAATCGGGAAGCTCAAGCGTACTCTGAAGAACGCGGCGAAAGTTCACCCAATCCCAGCGGACCTCGTAAATTCGCCTGTCCGCGGACTCGAGAATCCATCGCTCAATGGATACACAAGCCTCCTCCCATTTCCTTTTGTAATTTATTATGCGCTCGGACGTCAAATTTTGCTCAAGTTCGAAATTGGCATGAGCTTTTGAGTGGTGTGCTATACACAGTACGGCAAGATTTGAGGCATCGTGATTTTTCGAAATGCTATATTTTTCGATATGATGAACCACAACTCCAAGCCCCCGTTTTTTGCAAACGCAGCATAGCTCAAGATTGCTTGCGAGCACCTGCCGCAGCGTTTTCTCCGGTACAGGTAGGCGTCGCTTCTTCAATGACGAGACTACCGATTCGGGCATGCCAAACTGCTTCAGCTTCAGTGGGGCCAGATTACGTAATTCTTCCACCGAGTAGCGAGCAGATAGGTTTGCAGCGACTCGTGTGTCACATCCGATGCCAACGAGATAGTGAAATGTCGCGGCGGAGGTTTGCAAGGCAGAAGTGATTTTCATATGGCTTGATATGTTTATATGTGCGACATTAAGTATCGAATTGGCGCAAGCGAGGTTGTGGCGAATCTCGAAATATTGTCTGATTTTCACATAAATTTCTAAATAAGGCGCGGTAAGACGGTCGCTTTATCGAGACCTATGCATCAAAAATCTACGGGAAATCCATGCGAGAATTCCAGTTCATTACGGGAGCAAGCACCATGGAAACCGCGCAGATGAACGAACTGACACTGGACAAGGCCACTGCGGGCCGGCTGCGACGGATGCTCGCTCGGGGCGCGGTGAATGGCGGAACCGCGCGTAGGATGGGGCCAACTGGCACAGTCGCTGCGGCGCAAGCATTTCTCGCCGGCCTGAATCTGGAAACGTTCGTCGTCGATTCCGAGCATGCGTTCCGCTGCCAGCTCGACAAGCACACACTTAAATTGCAGGCCGCTCTGCCTAAAGTCGACGGGCACGGCCAGTATTGGGGCGCCGCGCGCAAGTTCCTCAACATCTTTCTACGCCATTGCGCCTACAATCGGTACATCTGCGCTGAGTATGGACTCGACCGTCTTCTGCAGTGGTTAGAGCTGCCCCTTGACAGAGATGCAGCCAAAGGGCTGAAGGCGGCTGAAAAGGAGAGGGCGCCGAACATTAGGTCGAAACTGCCCTACTGGGCAGGCGTGATTCATCTCACGCCTGCCCAGAGCGACTTGTTCCAATCATTCGCGAAGCAGACTGCTACCACCAAGAACCTGTACCGAGTGCATCTGGATATACTCTATTGGAACGCTGAGCCCGAAAACAAGTGATGCTGCGGAGCTTGTCCGGTGCCTAAGTGCCTCGGCGCCTAGCGTGTGCGGGACTGAGTGTTCAATACTTGTGTGAGTACAGAACTGTTCAGGTCAGTGCGATAGTTTGCTTGTATTCGGGCGGGTAGAAGAGCAAATCGTTCATCCGTTAGGGAACGCCGGGGAACCTAGCGCATATCTGCGCGGACCGACACTTCAATGAAGGGCTGCATGAAAAAATCTCGAAAGATGCGCTCCGGCGCCGGCCGACGCCGTCGAGGAGACGCATCATCCCAACCGGCGGCCGCCCCAAATACGGTTCCGTCGACTGGCATGGACCGTGCGACCTCCGTAATAAGATTTCTCTACAAGCGAGCGAAAGCAATTGTCAGCATGAGTGTATTGACCGCCGCAGCGATGGCAGCGGTACACTTTCTGCAAGGTCAAGTAATAGTTTCCTTCTCGAAATCACTTCCGTCCGGCTACGAGTTTACGGCCGAGAACGACAGCTCAATTTCTCAAAGAATAGAGACCTTGCGCATTATGCCGAAGCTCGGCTCGCAAGCGCTCTTCGTCACGACCTCCGAAACGTACCTTCACGAAACAAGCCATGGTGCTGAGCTGCCGTACGGCAACACGTCGATGGTTCCCGCGGCGGACTTTCACGATATGGACGGGCAGATTCTACGCCCCAAGCAACGCATTACATTTCGTGTCCCGCCGCTTGTCGATTGGAATAAGCTCAAACCAGAAGCTAGCCTCGTCGACGTCAGATATCAAACCCAGCCGACAAACGTTTTGCTCGGATGGACTGCAAAGGTGGCGGAAGGATTAACGCTCATGAGGCTTCGTTTCGCGAACACATATATCGTTATCGACGACTATTGGACGCCCACAAATTCGAGTGGCATCAAGGCCGCATTAGCACATGCGTGTTCGGAAAATGTGTCGCTGCGCAAAAGTCCAGTATGCGAGTGAGTAGCGCGTAGAAGAAATCGCGATTGGCCGCGAATCGCGGCTTAGATTTAGGGAACAAAACTCGGATGGGACGCAGTGAAGGAGGTGGTGGCTGGCGAAGCGTTCTACCGACGTAGGCACCCCAATGTCTCGTTCGAAAAAGCCTGCGTCACAAATCAGTTCTTCAATGCGCAGGCGAAGGAAAACGCGCATTTGAACTCTGTCGAGTTGGTTGACCAGAAGCATCTCGGTGAGTCCCGACGTCAGCTCATAAGGAAATGTGTTTCGATAAGAAAATTTTATGCGTCATCGCTCTCTGTTCAGCTGTCGGAATCCATATACCGTTCTGCAGCGCATTCGTGCATGCCCGCCGAGTCATCGAGCCGCCGGGCAGGAGGGCCGCCCACCCCATCTGGTTGGCTTCGGTGACACGACGCAATGCCGCTTGCGTGAACGGGGGCTGAATCCACCGGCAGCGCGCAGGGGATAGCCGAGACTGCGGGGATTAGCGTCTGAGACATCGGCAACGGGATGGCGAAGCTAGCGTCCCGGAGGGCGCATACAGGCTGGCGGGCGAGGCGGCTCCATACCGGTGACATACGGGTGGCGATGCTGAGTGGAAGGCTTTCCCGGGCATATGCCGCAGGGAGGGCTGGGCTCAGCCTCACCACCCAGCGACTCAAACCCAGGGATATGCTTAGGGCTGAGCCTTTGGATGCGCGCCGGATATTCCGGAACTGCTGCTGAGCCAGCTCGCTAGTGTTCCGGAGCAGCCCAGACTCCTGGAAGCGCTGTAGCGGAAACGTCGAGGTCGATGTCGAGCGGGTAGTGCCGAAGCAACCGTACAGCGAATGCTTCGATTTCACTACGGTTAGCGACGTGGTCGGAAGAGGCGAGCAACTTCAGGAACTCGCGCGTCTCAATGACGGCTTTCGTACGTTCATATGGGGTCGTCATCATCAGCTCCATCAAGAAGGCGTTCAGTGACGTCGGTGTATGACGTCACCTCGTTCAGTTCGCACCATCTTTTCCAGATGTACTCGCCGTCGAGTGACCAGCCTTTCTTGCCGACCAGTTCGTAAATGCGTCCCGATTGAGTCACCCCCTGCAAGGTGACCCGGTCGAACGTCACAATCTGAGAGCTGACTCGTCCCGACGAGTCCAGCATGTCTACGCCAACAAAATGTCGGCTCGCGTTCTGCGTTTCGAATATGCGCCATCGAGATAACAGAATCGTGGGCAATTCGGACGTTGGCCGTGGTTTCCAGATGGGCATCGCAGTCTCCTGGTGGTGGGAAATCACATCCTTCTGCTCAGTTATTTGGTCCGGGCGGCACTACGTGAGAGTCGACCGACGTCCCGAACGGCGCGTACGTCGCCGATTGATGCGCACTGTCGGTTCGACGTATCGCTTTCTCATAGCGCCAACGATGCAGGAACAAACAGGTCGTGCCCGGCTCTTGCGCCGATAACGGCCAACCGGCCGAGGTCGGCGATACGAATCAGCGCGCCCCGCATTGCGCCATCAGGAAGCCGTTTCGCGCCGACCAGTTCGACGCGGGGCAGCAGGCGCGACAACGCTGACGACGTCGTGCCCATGGCACGCGCCAGGTCTGCCAGCGGGACATAGGCCTGCCTGAACGCCAGCAACTGGTGCGGTAGCACGACGTGGCAAGGTTGGCCGCGTCGTTGAATCAGTTCCGACGCCAGCAGCCCTTCGTCCGCCCAGTTTTGGATGGACTCCCATTTCCATCCGGTCGCTTTGGCCAGTTGCTGAATCGACATGCCGGCCTCGAGTGTCAACCTCGGACGTAATTTCCCCAGAAGTGTCGAAGTAAAATTCCCCACCCTGTTCGGACGGTGATCAGCCGGCGACGTGATCGAATGGGTTCCTTCGGGGGCGGCCCGGG
>NZ_JBVVNQ010000043.1:0-9459 GCF_055810675.1 Burkholderia sp. YHN3-13
TAGTCGGCCGCATTCGCCGCACGTTGCGGCTGCCTGCATCCGCGCGGACGCGTCGCTCGTATCTGGTTGAAGAGATCACAGCGGGCGTTGCGCTGCACAACGTGCAGCGGGCGTGCCACCGATCGTTCAATCACATGCATCCGAGAGTGCTATATTTCGCTCGACATTCACATCATGGCGGTCCGCGCCATCCACTTTGCATGAGCGACACGCCAAGCGGTGCCAGCGGCTTCGATCAGACAGCCCCTTCGCGCGATGCCGATGCGGATGTCGCGCGCCGCGAACATCTGAACCGGGTGATGCTTCAGGCAGCAACCGGCGACCAGGCGGCTTTCGCGGAGTTGTACCGGCTGACCGCGTCGCGGGTGTTCGGGGCAATCGTGCGCATGCTTCACGATCATGGGGAAGCCGAGGATCTCCTCCAGGAGGTCTACACGACCGCATGGCGACGCATCGACGCGTTCGACCTGGCGCGCGGCGGCGCGATGACGTGGCTGATCACGCTGGCGCGCAACAAGACGATCGACCGCTTGCGGCAGCATCGCGACGCGCAACTTGACGACGAACAGGCGCTGGAGCTTCCCGCCGAAGATCCGACGCCCGCCGCGCTGGCGGAGGCCTCGCAGGAGCGCCTGCGCCTCGAGCGATGCCTCGCGCAACTCGATCCGCAGCAGGGCCGCGCGGTGCGCGAGGCCTTCTTCAGCGGCGCGACCTACAGTGAGCTGGCAGCGCGACTGCGTGTGCCGCTCGGAACCATGAAGAGCTGGATCCGGCGCAGCCTGATGCAGCTGAAGGTGTGCCTGGAGCAATGAATACGCCGGCCGATCACAATCGCGAATTGCGCTGCGCAGAATACGCGCTCGGCGTGCTCGACGCAGACGCGCGCCGCGAGCTGGAGCAGGCCGCCGCTCGCGACCCGGCGTTGCAAGCCGCGCTCGAGCGCTGGCAGCGCCACCTCGCCCCGCTCGCGGGCGACGTCACGCCCGTCGACCCGCCCGCGCGAACCTGGACGAGGATCCAGCACCAACTGGGCTTCATCCCGCCGCCGCGCGCACGCAGCGCTGCGCCATCCGACGGATGGTGGAACAGCCTGCGACTGTGGCGCTGGGTCGGCATGGGCGCGAGCGTGGCGGCGCTCGGACTGCTCACGGTCAACGTGATCCGGGTGGGCGAAGCGCCGCCGCGCCCCGCTGCCGAAGACAGCCACTACATGGCGGCCACGCTGGCACAAGCGGATGGCGTCGCACGGTGGACCGCCACGGTCGACTTGCAGCGTGCCCGGATGGTCGTGGTGCCCGCGAACACGCCACCGATCGCCGCGGACCGCTCGACGGAGCTCTGGCTGATTCCGCCAAATGCGAAGCCGATCTCGCTCGGCGTATTCGCGTCGAACGCACCGGCGTCGATGACGCTGCCGCAAGCGATCGTCGCGCGACTCGATGCACGCGCGGTGCTCGCCGTATCGCTCGAGCCTAGCGGCGGCTCGCCGAGCGGCCAACCCACCGGGCCGGTGCTCGCCACCGGCGCGATGCACACCACTTGACGCGCGCAACGCGCGCTCAACCCGCGAACGTAAAGGGAGGCGGCGTGCCGCCCGCTGCCGTCTCTCTCGACGAGATCGCGCATCTCGTCGCATCCGTCTGCATCCGATCGGTTGACCGCTCCGTATAGAGGGATATCGCGCCCTCGGAGCCCGTATGCCCGCCGTCGTCGTTGCCCTCCTCGCCTTCGTCGGACTGATCCTGTCCTTCACGGCGGTATGGATTGCCCAATTGCATTCCCGGAACGCCGGGATGATCGATCCTGTCTGGGCCGCGACGCTCGGCGGCGTAGCCGTGTTCGTCGCCGTGCTGGCTACCGGCCCGGAATTGAATCGTGCGCTCGTCGCCGCCGGCGGCGGCATCTGGGGGCTGCGACTCGCGCGACACCTGTGGCGGCGCAATCGCGGGCAGCCGGAAGACCCGCGCTATCGACAGTTCCGCCTGCAGTGGGGCGACGCCGCGCCGCGCAACATGTTCTGGCTGTTCCAGTTGCAGGCGCTGATCTCGATGCTGCTGTCGATCGCGTTCTTCATCCCCGCATACAGCGCGGCAGCCCCGTCCCGGTCCGCGATCGCCGCGGCAGTAGCGATCTGGATCGCCGCCGTCGCCGGAGAGACTGCGTCCGACCGGCAACTCAAGCGGTTTCTCGCGGATCCCGACCACGGCGGCCAGGTCTGTCGCGCCGGCTGGTGGCGCTATTCGCGGCACCCCAACTATTTTTTCGAGTGCGTGCACTGGCTCGCCTACACGGCGCTGGCGATTGGCATGCCGTGGGGCTGGCTGACGCTGTTCCCGCCACTCCTGATGGCATGGCTGCTGCTCAAGGTATCCGGCTTGCCGCTGCTCGAAGCGCGTCTGGTGCAAAGCCGGCCGGGCTACCGCGAGTACATGCGCACGACCAGCGCCATCGTTCCGTGGCCTCCGAGGCCGGCGCCCGGCCCTTCCCCCACTCGATCCGATCACCCTGAAGACCGGAGTACGCGATCATGACCGCTACCACCTCGCAACCGTCGCCGGCCTCGGCGGCGGCACCCAACGACGCCTGGCTGATTCGCTGCTGCGAGCGCGGCTGGCTGCCGGACCGGCTGATCCGGGCCGGCATGCGCTCGCTGATGCGGCAACGCCTGCGCGACGAACACGCGTATGACGGCGAACGGCGCGCGGCGGCCTACGACACGCTGGTGCGTGAACTGGGCGCGAGCCCGATCGCAATCGAGACGCTCGCGGCGAACACGCAGCATTACGAAGTGCCCGGCAGCTTCTTCGAGGCCCATCTCGGCCCGCGGCTCAAATATTCGTGCGGCTATTACCCGCGTGGCGACGAAACGCTGTCGCAGGCAGAGGAGGCGATGCTGGCGTTGTACGCGCAGCGCGCCAGGCTGGAGGACGGCCAGCGCATTCTCGACCTCGGATGCGGCTGGGGTTCGCTGTCGCTCTGGCTCGCCGAACGGTATCCGGCCGCGCAGATCGTCGGCCTGTCGAATTCGCACGGTCAACGCCACTTCATCGAGCGATGCGCGACGCAGCGCGGGCTGACGAATCTGCGAATCGTGACCGGCAACGTGGTGGAGTTCGACTTCGATCCCGCGGATGCCGGTTTCGACCGTGTGCTCTCGATCGAGATGTTCGAGCACATGAAGAACTACGGGCAACTGCTCGCCAAAATCGCGCGCTGGATGCACGACGACGGCAAGCTCTTCGTGCACATCTTCGCGCACAAGCTGCTCGCCTATCACTTCGCGGTGCGCGACGACACCGACTGGATGTCGCGCTATTTCTTCACGGGCGGGACGATGCCGTCGGCCGACCTGCTGCTGCGGTTCCAGGACGACGTGCGCATCGCCCGCCAATGGTGGCTCGACGGGACTCACTACGCCCGCACGGCCAATCAGTGGCTCGCGTCGCTCGATGCGGCGCGCCCCAGGGTCATGCCGATTTTCGAGACGGTCTACGGCGCCGACGCCCGCATCTGGTTCCAGCGCTGGCGGATGTTCTACATGGCGGTCGCCGAGCTGTTCGGCTATGCCGACGGGCAGGAATGGGGCGTCGCCCACTATCTGTTCGACAAGCGCCGGGTGCTCGCATGACGGCCGCGATCGCGTACCGGGTTCTCCGCCGTGCCGCCGTCACGGTCTTGACGGCGCTCGCGATCGGCGCCGCCGGGTGCTCGGGCAGCCCGTCGAACCCGAATCCGCGCGCCGCCGTTCCGCTGTCGACCGTACCCGTCGACTTGCCGCGCTACATGGGCCGCTGGTACGTGATCGCGAACATCCCGTATTTCGCGGAACGCCACTTCGTCGGCAGCCGGGCCGAGTGGCGCCTGCGCGACGATGGCCGGATCGACGACGCATTCGTCGGCCGCAAAGGCGGCTTCGACCAGCCCGAGAAGCACTATCGGTTCGTCGACGCGGTCAAGCCCGGCAGCGGCGGCGAATGGCGCGTGCGGCTGTTCTGGCCGGTGTATGTCACGCAACTGACGCTCTACGTCGACCCCGACTACCGGTACACGATCCTCGGCTACCCGGGCAAGACGCTCGGCTGGATCTTCTCGCGCGAGCCGACGATGGACGACGCCACCTATCGCTCGCTGCTCGCCCGGCTCGATGCGATGGGTTACGACACGTCGCGCTTCAGGCGGGTGCCGCAAACACCCGACCAGATCGGCAGGCCGGGCTTCGCGTCGCCCGGCGATCGCGAATGACCACCGCACCTGCATCCGCCGCGTGCGGTGCGACGTATATGAGCACGTGTGATTCCCGAACCTGCACTTGTGACTGACGGAGACCATTCGCGATGCACCCGGAACTTTCAATGTCGCTGCCCGGCCGGCGGATTGCCGTCGTCGGCGCCGGCATCGCGGGCCTGGCCAGCGCGTACTTGCTGGCCCGCCGTCACCGTGTGACGCTGTTCGAGGCCGCCGACTACCTCGGCGGTCACACGCACACGGTCGACGTCGAACTCGACGGCGCACGCCACCCCGTCGACACGGGATTCCTTGTGTTCAACGACCGGACCTATCCGAACCTGATCGCGCTGTTCGACGAACTGGGCGTGGCCGCCCATTCGACCGACATGTCGTTTTCGGTTTCGGTCGACGGCGGCCGGCTCGAATGGGCCGGCAGCAACCTGAACACGGTGTTCGCGCAACGCCGCAACTTGTTCTCGCCGACCTTTCTCGGGATGTTGCGCGACATCCTGCGCTTCAACGCGTCCGCGCACGATCACCTCGAATCGGCGAGCCGGCAGCGTCTTTCGGTCGGGGAACTGCTGACGGCCGGCGGTTACGGCGCATCGTTCCAGCATCACTACCTGCTGCCGATGGCGGCCGCGATCTGGTCGAGCGCGGCCAACGACATCCTGCGGTTTCCGGCGGCGACGTTCCTGCGCTTCTGCCTGAATCACGCGTTGTTGCAGGTCAACAACCGGCCGACCTGGCGCACCGTCGCGGGCGGCGCGCGGCAGTACGTCGAGCGCATCGCGGCGACGCTCGACGATGTGCGCGTAAATACGCCGGTCCGCGCGATACGGCGCGACGACGCGGGCGTGACGGTGGCGACCGATACAGCCGGTCACGAGCGTTTCGACGCGGTCGTGCTCGCGTGCCATGCGCCGACCAGCCTGCGGCTGCTCGCGGATGCCAGCAAGGCCGAGCGCGACGTGCTCGGCGCCGTGCGCTACCAGCACAACGTCGCGGTGCTTCATACCGATACCGCGTTGCTGCCGCGCCGGCGGCGCGTGTGGTCGGCGTGGAACTACCTGGGCGGCCGGCCGAGGCGCACGGGCGGCGAATCGCCAGTGTGCGTGAGCTACCTGCTCAACCAGTTGCAGCCGCTGCCGTTCCGCTCGCCGGTCGTCGTCACGTTGAATCCGGTCGACGAGCCCGCGCCCGACACCCAGCTCGGCCGCTACGATTACGAGCACCCGCTGCTCGATCTCACGGCCGTGGATGCGCAGCATCGCCTGCCGATGCTGCAAGGGCGGCGCAATACCTGGTTTGCGGGAGCATGGACGGGCTACGGGTTCCATGAGGACGGACTGAAATCGGCGTTGCGCGTCGCCCGCAGCTTCGGCATCGCGCCGGCCTGGGCTCGCCCATGAACGCGCCCTTTGCCCGCGACGGCATGGCCGCCCGGCTTCTCGTCGGCACCGTGATGCACGAACGGCTGCGGCCGGTGCGCCATGCGTTCGCGTACCCGATATTCCAGGTCTGCTGCGACGTCGAGCGGCTGGCCGAGATCGATGCCGGCTGGTTCGGCATCGATCGCTGGGCCCCGCTCGCGCTCGCTTCCCGCGACTACGGCCCGCGCGACGGCCGCGCGCTCGGCCCGTGGATGCGCGAAGTCCTCGCGCACGCCGGCATTCCCGCCGACGGCCCGATCTGGCTGCAGACAATCCCGCGCGTCTTCGGCTACGCATTCAATCCGGTGAGCTTCTGGTACTGCTACGACCGCGCGGGCCGGCTGCGCGCGCTGTACGCCGACGTGCGCAATACGTTCGGTGCGCACCACGGCTACCTGCTGAGTGCGATGCGCCACGCGCCGATCGACGCCGACACCGTGCTCGTCTGCCGCAAGACGTTTCATGTCTCGCCGTTTTGCGACATCGTCGGGGATTACGCGTTTCGCGTGCGTCAGTGCGGCGACCACCTGAGCATGGCGATCGACTATCGCGACGACGACGGCCTGCTGCTGCGCACGGCAATCGCCACGCGGTCCGCGCCGCTGACGGCGGCACGCGCATGGCGCGCGCTGGCCCGGCAGCCGCTGAACGCGATCAACGTCGTCATTCGCATTCATTGGCAAGCGCTGCGGCTGTGGCTCGCGCGCGTGCCGTTCTACGGCAACACGCCCCCCGGCCGTCCTGCCGCTGCCGCTGCCGATTCGCCATTGTCCCGTTCGCCGGGCGCGTCGCCACGCGGCCGCTCGGCGCTGTCCGATCACGAGGCTCGTCCATGACCTTGCTGCGCCTGCTGTCTCCCGCATCGCAACCGGCGATGCCGCTCTCGGCCCGGTTGTTCCTCGCGCTGCTCCGGCAAATCCACGACGGGCACCTGACGCTCGTGACGCCCGAAGGCGCGCAGCATGTGTTCGGTGATCCGCACCGCCAGCCGGCCGCGACGCTGCAGGTCCGCGACTGGCGGGCATGCCGTGCGATCCTGCGCGCGGGCGACATCGGATTCGCGGAAGCGTATCGCGCCGGCTGGATCGACACGCCCGAACTCGTCGCGCTGCTGCGCCTCGCGATCCGCAACCAGCCGGTGATCGCGACGACGGTGACCGGCGGCCGCCTGGCACGCCTCTGGTACGCGCTGCGGCACCGGCTGAGGATGAATACGCGGGCCGGCAGCCGCCGCAACATCCACGCGCACTACGATCTCGGCAACGACTTTTACGGATTGTGGCTCGACGACACATGGACGTATTCGAGCGCCTGCTTCGACGGCGACGCGCAGCGTTCGCTCGCCGACGCGCAAGCGGCGAAATATCAGCGCATCGTCGATTCGCTCGGCCTGCACGCCGGCATGCGCGTGCTCGAGATCGGCTGCGGCTGGGGCGGGTTCGCCGTGCATGCGGCACGGCAGGGCATCCGCGTGCATGGCGTCACCATCTCGCAGGCGCAATACGCGCTGGCCGCCGAGCGCGTTGCGCGCGACGGGCTGTCCGATCGCGTCACGCTCGAATTGCGCGACTATCGCGACGTCGACGGCCAATACGACGCGATCGTGTCGATCGAGATGTTCGAGGCCGTGGGCGAAACGTTCTGGCCGGTGTACTTCGACACGCTCAGGCAGCGCCTGAAGCCCGGTGCTCGCGCGCTGATTCAATCGATCACGATCATCGAGTCGCTATTCGACGCGTACCGCACGTCAAGCGACTTCATTCGCGAGTTCATCTTTCCCGGCGGGATGCTGCCGAGCCCGGAGCGTTTCATCGATGCCGCGCGGCGGGCCGGCCTGGCCGCCGAACCGGTGCTCGCGTTCGGCGACGACTACGCGCGCACGCTGCGCACCTGGCGGGCCGCGTTCGAGGCGCGCATCGACTCGGTGCGCGCGCAACGGTTCGACGAGACGTTCATTCGCACCTGGCGGCTCTATCTCGCCTATTGCGAAGCGGGATTTGCCGAGCGGCGGACCGACGTGATGCATTTCATCGTGTCGTCGGGCGGCTGACATGCGGCGCCGGCTTGCGATGCTCGCCGCAGTCGCGGCCGCGGCGCTGGCTGCCCCCTTGTTCGCCGGCGCGAGCTGTGTCGACGACATCGCATCGGCGCGACTAATCGGATCCGGCCGGTTCTGCATACTGGGCATCTGCCTGTACGACGCCCAGCTGTGGGCGCCCCGGCCCCCCGGCGCGTTCGACACGCCGTTTGCGTTGTCGCTGGCCTACCGTCACGACGTGAAAGGCGAGCGGCTCGTCTCGACGGGCATGGACGAAATCGAGAGACTCGCACCCGCGCCGTTGCCGGCGACGACGCTCGATGCTTGGCGCCGCGATATCGAACGGGCTTTCACCGACGTATCGCGCGGCGACGTGCTGTGCGGCGTGTATGTGCCCGAGCGCGGTGCACGCTTCTACACCAACGGCCGCCTCACGGCCGACGTGACCGACCCGGCGTTCGCGCGCGCATTCTTCTCGATCTGGCTCGACCCACGCACGCGGGCAAAGTCGTTGCGCCGTCAGTTGCTGGGCGACGATGCGCGCTGATTCGACGGTGAGCGGCGATGGTCCGATGTATCGACGCCGGCAGCGCTGCTCGACCGGACAGTTCGCCAGGATCCTTCTCGACGCGTGATTCGCCATGGTCAACAAGATGCACTTGCCTGAGAAGACATGCGAGACCTGCGGCTTGCCTTTCAGCTGGAGAAAGAAATGGAAAGCCGCCTGGGACGAAGTCCGATATTGCTCGGAGCGTTGCCGTCGAAATCGGCGGCCGCGTTCCCGCATGAAGCCAAACGCTGCACGTTGGTGACTTCGCGTTGACGAGCCGGTCGCGAGCAGCGCGCGGGCCCGGTCGGCGCTTCGATCCGAGACGGAATGCTCGCGCCTGTTTTGGGCAATCCGGATCGATCGGCGCCGGTGCGCGCACAGGCGCGCTCGTCAGGGCAGTCCTCCCCCTTCCCCGTGGCCGTCTGGTTCCCTATAAGCGGCTCACTCCGCCCCGTTTCAACTGCACGACGCTTTGCGGGAACGGCCGCGGACCGGATCTCGCCGTATCGACACGCAAATGTGCGACACGGTCGATGCATACATCGAAATCGCGCACCTTCCGGCGTACTTTCTGGCCCGTCATGGCACAAATTAACCACCACCCCATTGACCCTGGAAATCGTTTCATACGCCACACCAACACGAAATTCCCCTGCACAAACGAGGACTCCCGTGCTCGCAACGCAACCTTACAGCACCGACGCGTCAAATGACTCAAAATAATCCGGGACAAATTGTTATGTGAATCACTTTTCCGCTTCACTTTCCGGAAAATTTGCATACAATCCAGCTGTGACGCATGAATCGACCGAGGGAGGCCCCGTGCCAACACGCAATCACGACATCAAGCCGCGCCGGTTTACGGCGTGTCCGGCTTCATGGATGGCGCGCGTGTCCGTCGCCCCGGCACGCAACCCGTTACACCACGCCGGTGCGGCGCTCGACCGGCCGATTGCATCGCGCTTGCGGGTCGCCGCGCAGCAGCGCGGCCAACGCTGCCGGCGCCGCTCGCCGCTGGTGACCGACCGGTGTGCAAGCGCCGGCCTGCAGGGCGCACTGCCCGAACGGCGATCGCACACCGTCGCGGCTCGCGTGTGCCCCACGCTACTCGTCACGGGCGTCCTGACTGCATCCGACGAAACGATCGAGCAGGCCGGCCTGCACGTCAGCGAGCGCGTCGAGTCGGTGCCGCGGGCGCTACGGCAGCCGGG
>NZ_JBVVNQ010000044.1:0-9111 GCF_055810675.1 Burkholderia sp. YHN3-13
ACACCCCCACGACGGATCTCAAGGGCAATATGGTCAGCGATCGACAGGACGGCGCCGCTACTGCGGCGCCGTCGTATAAAAAACTGGGGAAAATTACTTCGACGAAAGTGGGGCGTATCTATCCGACGCTGACACCATGCGTAGCAGCGTGGCATTGGCAGCACGCAAATCGAACAGTTCGGCGTCGAAGCCGGGGCCGACCCAGTTTCGGTAACGGTCAGCTTCTTCGCTATTTGGATCGTTGCATAGCGCGTTCAGGAACGCTTCGTAACCATGCGGGCCGCCCACATCCTCTGGCGGGCACGCGCGCGCACCATCAATGACCTGGGCCGCGCCCCACGGCTCGCTCTCAATGGTTTCCGTTTTCTCAACGACGATGGCGTGATCCCAACCGTCTCCGAAGTCATACCGATAGAGGAAGCGCGAGCCAGGTTGCAGGACCTTCTGCAGTCGAACCTTGCGGTCATCGGCGGTCGTGCCCGGATCAGCGAAGTCCAGGACGTCATCGACCTCGAATATGGCATAGGTCATACCATCGATCAGGAAGTCGTGCAGGTGGGTGTCCTCCCAACCGAAGGCCGCTTGCAGGATATGGTGCAGTTTGCGCAGCGACTCCGTTCCTTCAACCTCGATCCTGCGCCAGATGGGCGGCTCGATGTGTTGAAGCTGCACGTGCAGGGTAAAGCGCTGGAACGATTTCGCCATCTGATCTCCGGGCGAACGGGAAGCCAGCGGCATTATCGCCTTACGATGCCAGGGTGGTCATGTTCCAGGGCAGCAGGTCTTCGACCCGGTTGATCGGATGGCCTGCAATGCGCGTGAGCACGGTGCGCAGATACGCCTCAGGATCGATGCCGTTGAGCTTGGCCGTACCGATCAGACTGTAGATCGCCGCCGCACGCTCGCCACCTGAGTCCGCACCGGCGAACAGGTAGTTCCGGCGCCCGATCGCCACTCCGCGCAACGCGCGCTCAACTGGCAGGTTATCGATTTCCAGACGCCCGTCGTCACAGTAGCGTGTGAGCGCTTCCCACCGGTTCAGCGCATAGAGAATCGCCCGACTCGTGTCGGATTTGCGCGAGAGCGTTTCCAGCGTGGCACTCAGCCACGCATGGAGCTGATCGAGCAAGGGCCTGCTATGTGTTTGCCGGTACGCCTGTCGCTCATCGAGCGGCTTGCCCCGGAACGCTTCCTCGATCTTGTACAACGCGCCGATACGCTCCAGCGCCTCGGTGTTCAAGGCATTCGGGCGTGCGGCGTGCAGTTCGTAGAACTGTCGCCGAGCATGTGCCCAGCAAGCTGCTTCGGCTACCCGCCCGGTTTCGTAAATCGCCTGATATCCGCCGTAGGCATCCGCCTGCAGCGTGCCGTTGAACGATTCGAGATGCTGCTGCGGATGGACGCCCTTGCGGTCGGCCGTATAGGCGAACCAGACGGCCGGCGGCGTCATGTCGCCCGAGTTCCGATCGTCGCGCACGTAGACCCACAGCCGTCCGGTTTTCGTCTTGCCATTGCCTGGCGCGAGCACAGGCACTGGCGTATCGTCGGCATGCAGTTTGGTGGCTGCCATGACGTGCCGGCGTAAGGCGTCGACCAGCGGTTGCATCAGGCTCGCGCCATGACCCACCCATTTCGCCAGCAACGAGCGATCCAGATCGACACCCTCGCGCGCATAGATCGCCGACTGGCGGTACAGCGGCAGATGGTCCGCGAACTTCGAGACCAGCACATGGGCCAGCAAGCTCGGGCCAGCCAGGCCACGCTCGATGGGGCGGCTCGGCGCAGCAGGTTGTGTAATGTGGTCGCAGCACGTGCATGCCAGTTTCGGGCGCACATGGCGGATCACGCGGAAGCTGGCCGGTACATATTCCAGCTGCTCGGAGATGTCCTCGCCGAGTTGCTTCATGGCACCGCCGCACGCCGTGCAGGTTTTGCCCGATTTCGGCCAGTACGTCAGGATCTCGCGTGGCAGATACTCGGGGAGCGGTTTGCGCGGCGCTTGTTCCGGTGCGATACGCGGCGTCTTCGGAATCTCGATGGGGGCAGCGCCTTCGTCGGCCTCGAGCTCTTCCAGTCGCAACTCGAGCTGCTCGATCTGACGGTCGAGCTTCTCGGAGCTCCGGCCGAACTGCATGCGGCGCAGTTTCGCGATCAGCAGCTTCAGATGCTCGATCTCGGCCTTGGCAGTAGCGTTCGCCGCCTTGTGCGATTCGACAACATCTTCCAGATGCCCAATGCGCGCATCGCGCTCAAGCAGCATGGCCTTGAGCGCTTCGATGTCGTCCGGATAGACGTTTGCCGTGGTCATGCCGGCAGTCTACGCGGCGGCCGGCAGGTTTGCCGATGTCGGCTCCGCCGTGCGTACAGGCTGCCGCCAGTCGATACCTTCGAGCAGCATCGACAGTTGCGCCTGGCTCAGGCACACCACGCACCATCGGCACGTGGCCACACGAACCGACCGCGCTCCAGACGTTTCATCAGCAGACACATGCCGTCGCCGCTCCACCACAACACTTTGACCAGATCGCCACGCTTGCCGCGGAACACGAACACGTGGCCGCTGAACGGGTCTCGCTCCAGCACGGTCTGGACCTTCGCGGCCAAGCTATTGAAGCCCGAGCGCATGTCGGTCACGCCGGCGGCCAGCCAGATCTTCGTGTGGCTGGGTAGTCCGATCATGCTGTCGGTCCCGACGTGCCGCGCAACATACGGAGCACCAGCAACAGCGTGGCTTCATGCGGCGAGCCTTCGATGCGCACTCGGGTGTTGCCTACGCTGATCTCGATGGCGCCCGCCGGAGCGGCACTGGCGACCGGCGCCGGGGCCGGTTGCTCGATCTCTTGCGCCGGTGCCTCCACGGTCACGGGCAGCAAGTCCACCGGATCGTATTCGCCGGCACGCAATGCTCGACGCCATCTGAACACCAGGTTCGGATTCACCCCATGCTCCATCGCCAGACGCGCCACCGATACGTCCGGCTCGCAGGCCAGCTTGGCCAGATGCCGTCGAAATTCGATCGGGTGGTTAGGGATGCCTTTGCGTGAAGTTCTCTTCGGCGTATCTGTTGCCACTTTGGTCCCCACTACTTTGGTGGGGACTACTCTGGCAACTTCCTTTCACATCGTCGAGACGGTGCTGGGGACACGCTTACGCTGCGTGTGCCTCACGACGAAGACTTCCACGATCTCGTCGCCGCTCGCTACGAGCGGGCTTCGACGATCTTGACTTCGAATCTCGCGCTGGAGGAATGGGGTGCCGCGTTCCCCGACAACCGCATCCTCGGCGCGGCGACGCTCGACCGGTTACGCCACGGTGCCTACCGACTCGTGTTCGAGGGTAAGAGCCAGCGCGATCCCAAACCGATGCCCGATTCACCCGAAAATGGGGTTGCGAAAAACGGCAAAAAACCGCAACCTTGAAGCCGTTCGAATCCGCGGTTTACCCCCGTTTCTGCTGGCCTCTTTACGCCGATCAACCCCGGCTTCTTTACGGCGATCACTGACATGGCAGACATTCTGCATGTAGTATGGCAGCGAATTCGTTTCGAAGGCGCTCAACAAATGGGCGTACGAGAATGGCGTGGAAATTGACGTCTCGCGTCCAGGCAAGCCGACCACCAACGTGAAGAATGAATCCTTCAACGGACGCTTTCGCGAGGAATGCCTCAACGCGCGTTGGTTCTTGTCGCTTGAGGATGCGAGACGCAAAATCGAAGTCCGGCGCGAGTACTATAACGAGGGGCGTCCTCACTCTGTGCTGCAGCGAATGACGCCGACGGAATTCGCCCGCCAGTGCACCGATCAGGCTGATCCGGCCCGCACTGGCGGCAACAGGCTCAGGCTTAGTTCTGCAGGGACGACTCAGTAGGCATCGGGAATAATGCTAAGCCAATTTCCGCAATCCTCCTGATTTGAGCAGACCAAATTATTGGTGTTGTATCCAAGATAATTAAGGCAATTAATTGCATTACTTATAACAACGGCATCTTGGCCGATAAAAGACCTAAAGTAATGTCCCGATCGACTGTCAATTCCAATAATGGTGCCATTTTCAATGTATAATTGACCAGCCCCCCATACCTGCTGATCTGTTGTTCCGAATAAGGCAAATATTCGTGATCCCTCCGTAAGCTGAGAGTGATTAATTCGAGCGGCGGCAGTTACTGCATCGGGATAAAAATCATCCGGGTGGATTCTCATTTCGTAGAATCCTTTGGACTCCACTATCACAAAAATATATTTATATATAGTTCGGCCGCTGGCTGTTATGTATGGCGCAACGTTTGTTACGGGTGGACTGATTGCACCTTTCAATGGATAATAAACTGAGGCAGTCCCATTCGACGTCATCGCGAGGGCGCCTGCGTAGGGAATTAGCGTTGATCCGTATTGAGGATAATTGTAGGTTATCAAATCCTCAATCAATGAACTTTTGGCGAATGGTCCGCGCAAATTTCTCACCTTAATTATTGCTTTATTAAGCTCGGTGCTTGTAGGTATTTCGTAATACTCCCGATTTGAGAGAGCTGCTCCAACATTCGCGCCTGAAGCGGCTCCCACAGCGAATCCTGCCGCAGCACCAGGAGGACCGCCCATCATGGCACCAAAAATCATTCCAATTACGCCGCCGATAAATCCACCGGTTGTCATTCCTACTGCCGAGCGTTTCGAAATACTAGACGGCCCCACCATGATAGATCCGCAGCAAAGACCGGACAATGCCGATACCAGTGCTTTCGCTTCGGCAATCGAAAGATCTAAATTACATAAATTGGATATATAGTTTACATCGTCCACGGATACATTAAATTTATCTGGCAAGCCGATGTCGATAAAATTTACAGCCGTCGAGATGCCAGAGAATCCAGTAAAAATCATCTGCGATCCATTTGTCGATGGGGCAGGGGAAATCGATTTAACTGCATCAGAAAATGGGATTGTTGTGTTTGTAACAATGGCCCCCGTTGAATCGTATCCCAATATTTTAAGATATTTAAAAGCTGCGTCGTGACATGGAAAATATGTTATGTCGCAACACTGAATAATTGGGGTGGATCCATTTGGCAAAAATGCGCCAGACGGAAGCTTGCAAAAACTATAAATAGAGCTTGGCATATTATTTGCCGTGGCCGCACTACCTATCATTGACCATACTAGTGCTCCGGACGAGCTTTGGGCAAAAGATAAATTATTCGCCGTTAATAACGCGGGAATCGATATATCTGACACGGGCAACGCTTGCAATAAGGCGGCGGCTTTCTTTAAAAAAACTCGACGATTTTGTGTTTTTGTGTTCATGAAATGAAACTTGATTGTTTATTTGCGAATAGTTACCAAATTTGCCAGAAATTTGAAATTTATTGAATTTTATGGGTAATGATTTCTCAAGTAATGCTTGGATGCTCAATCCATTGTGCGGTGTTAGTGCGAATCAGCGTTGTTGCATAAGTTGACCCGCACATTGACGTCTACACGCGGTGGCCAGAATCGGGTTCCTGTTAACAATCTGGTTTATGTGAATATTCTCGATTTTTCGGCGAAAAGATGTGTGGGGGCACGAGCAAAAAGCGCAAGCCCAAGGCGCGCTACCGCGTCCGGTACGACGCCCGCTTGGTCAACCAAAATAACGTCACAAACTGAATCGAAGAACCCGCCTTTGTTGGCACACCCAATGTTGAGCTGGTGCGCAGCTGTATACGTTTGTATTCCGATGTACCTTAGCCTGAAGACGGTGCCGCTTGCAGCTGCGCGCCCTATAAGGCTTCGCGCAAGGTCGGTGCAGGCTGACGCCTTCGCCTTTTGGACCGTGCCGAAGTACGCGACATTTCGACTTCGCGCGTAAACACTTGCGATGCAAATGCTGATCCTCCTCGACGGCGAACCAATCCATTTTATGGTCGACAGTACGGGCATGGCGGTCTTTGGCAAAAGGGGATCGAAGGTGCGTCAAGACAATTATTCGATGCATTGTACGTGGCGTAACACACATCAGGCGCCCCGAACAAACACTGAGCAGGTTGGAGCAACGCTGGTGACACGTCAGGACGTTGCCTACGGTTACGTCCTGACGTCGCTCGACCAGATCCCGGACGTCGAATAGATCAATGTCATCGGCGCGGTCTGCGACTCCGAACCGTACAATACTTACCATTGCCGCGTGCGGCGTAATCTCTTCGATGCCGTTCACTGGCCACGTACACGCTGAGGGCGGCGTAGCGCAACGATGCAGTCGATGCGATTGCTCGATACAGCCGCGCGAACCGAAGAAAACCAGCCGCCACCACCGGCGATCGCCCGCACGGACGTTATGTATCGGCCGAAGGCGCCCACAGTTAACTCTCTCGCCATGTCGCACCGATTCACATGAGACCGAGGTGGACATCCACGTGAGCGAGATCAACCGGATGCCTGACCTCGCACGACCCAGTCCGTTAGCGTTACCTCGCTTCATGAACATGACGGCGACTTCGTTTTCGCATTTAATTTATGCATCAGCGCAATTGCAAAGCAAGGGATTCAGATTTTTGCCACGAATCGAAAAAACGATTGCTGCGCAAAACGATACGACTACCTTTGTAAGTCGTAGTTCGCACATGTGGATGGCTTAATACTTTTTAGAAACCCGCCTCGAAACTTGATGCTATTATCGACTAGAGAATATTCGTTCTGCAATTCAACAAACATCATCAGGATTATTAATATAATATTACATACTAATATTTGCTAGGTTCTGCCGACATTCTCAGCAGCGGTCCAAAGGCACACGCAAGCGAAGCGATAGCTAGATAGTTCGCCGCGAGCTTGTCGTAGCGAGTGGAGACACGACGAAAATATTTGATGCGATTGAAGAATCGCTCGACGATGTTTCGAGTTCGATGTAGTTCGAATCGCGCCGCGCTGACGGGCATCTTGTTCGTTCTCAAGACCGGACTGCACTGGTGCAATCTACCTGCCGAGATGGGTTGCGGCTCGAGCGTGACATGTTGGCGACGACTACGCGACTGACAGGCGGCCGGCGTGTGGGTGACCCTGCCTCGTTTTCACGTACAGCATCTTATGCGGCGATCAATCCAGCCTCGTAGTCGACGGGGGTGAGGAAGTCGATCGAGGTATGCAGACGTTGCCGATTGTAATAGCCCTCGATCCAATCGACGATATCCAGGCGGGCGTGGGCACGCGTTTCGTAGTGAGTCTGGTAGATTCTTTCGACCTTCAGCGTCTTGAAGAAGCTTTCCATCGGGGCGTTATCCCAGGCGTTGGCACGGCGGCTCATTGAAACGTTTATCTTGAACGCGGCGGTCAATTTCCGGTACGCGCGACTGGCATATTGGGCGCCGCGATCGGAGTGCGGCAGCAATCCCGGTGGCGGCTTGCGTTGCCAGCACGCGCTGCGCAACGCCTGGCAGACCAGATCCGCGTTGATCCGCTTGGACATCGACCAGCCGACGATGCGTCGGCTCGCCAGATCCAGGATCGCCGCCAGATACAACCAGCCCTCGCCGGTCCTCACGAACGTGATGTCGCTTACCCAGGCTTGATTGCGCCGCCAGCCGTCGAAACGCCGATCCAACAGATTCGGCGCCACCGGCAAGCGATGCGTCGAATCCGTCGTCACCCGATACGGGCGCTTGTAGACCGGACGTAGTCCCTGGCGTTGCAGGCTGCGACGCACGCGTTCGGCGCTCACCGGCCGGCCCTGAGCACGCAACTGCCGCACGATTCGAGGACGGCCATAGCTGCCGCGGCTGGCACGATGAATGGCGGCGACCTCAGCGTCCAACTTGGCATTGGCCAGTGCCCGCCGACTTGGCTGCCTGCCGCGCCACTGGCAATAGCCGCTGCGCGACACACCCAGAACCCGCCAAAGCCGACTTACGCTGTACTGGTCGCGATGTGCGTCAATCCAGGCTTACCTCACCGCGACCCCTTCGCGAAGTACGCCGTCGCCTTTCGAAGAATTTCGATATCCAGCTTTGCGCTGGCCAGTTCCTTACGCAGACGGCTGTTCTCGGCCCCCGGGTCGCTGACCGGACGACGACTTGAGCTCGGCGCACTCGACGCCGGCGCCGCTGCAGCCTGCGCACTGCCATCGCGCTGATCACTGCACCAGTTCCCCAGCGTCGCCACCGGCACGCCCAGCCTGCGAGCGGCTTCATGCTGACCGACGCTCTCAGCGAGCCGCACCGCCTCAACCTTGAATTCCTTCGTGTACTGCCGTCTCGGTACCACGTTCTCTGCCATGTTCTTCTCCATACAGGCAAAAAGTTATCAAACTTCTTGCTGTATGTGGAATCGAGGCAGGGTCAATCGGGTATTGGTCGAGCTGAGGAACGCTCAGCCGAGAATCACATGGAGTGCGTTGATAATATAGTTGATTATTCGACGGAAGGTACTGAGTTAAGATACTGGCTGTGTTTATGTTGCGATGTGGCAGTAAGTGTTTGATTCAAAATAGCTGATAAGTAAAAAGAGCGCTTTGCTACTGTTGGCAAGCCGCGCAAAAATTCGGCGCATCTTTTTCAACATAAGCGTCAACGTTAGGGAAAAGCAGGAAAGTTGCAAGTGTAAATCGTCTCGGTTATTGGTCGCCGTCACTAAAGGCTGTTGAGATGATTCTGCATGGTAATCGCGGATACTATGCTTTGCGTAGTGCGCGTGAGTCGGGGAGGCTCGCGCTATCGGCGTCGCCGGAATTGAATGGAAGTGTGCTACCGACCTTAGTCACACGCGATTGTGTCCGCTCAGTCCGGCTCTGTCTTCGGTTACCCTTATCCACGATGACCCCTCCCGTTGCGTTGACGTCAATATGTTCTCAGATCCAGTGCGGCTAACAACGAAATGGGGCGCTAAAAACGGTTTCGTTTTTGCTATGGCGGTAAGTCCTTTAGCTACCGTGTTTGGTGCTATCCGCGTGATGGTCGCTCGTGGCCCCAGACTTGGAACGCCTCAACCTGCGGCTACTCAGCTGGGCTCCGATTCGCGTATCGGAGCGGTTGATAGGCAAGATCTCGGTGACTGCGACATCGTCCCCAGGAACCCATGAGGATCGGCTATGCGCGGGTTTCCACCGATGAGCAAAACCTGGATCTGCAGTGGAACGCACTGCAGGCGT
>NZ_JBVVNQ010000045.1:0-8795 GCF_055810675.1 Burkholderia sp. YHN3-13
GGGCAATATGGTCAGCGATCGACAGGACGGCGCCGCTACTGCGGCGCCGTCGTATAAAAAACTGGGGAAAATTACTTCGACGAAAGTGGGGAGTATCTATCCGACGCTGACACTCGAGCAGCGGCGTGCCGAAATACTGCGACACGTCCCCCCTCAGGAAGGACATTTCGCCCAGTGTCTGACCATGCGCGACGGCTTTCACGTCGCCTTTTGCGATGGCCTGCATCAGCGATTCAATTGCTCGTCGGTCACCCATACGCCGACTGGTCAGCTCCGCCCATGTGAGCGTCGAATCTTCAGCCAGTGCAGCTGGTTCAGCCCACCGCTCCGCACGCTCATATAAATCCGCGATGGACTGACGCTCGACCGGACCGCCCTTCATCAGGTCTTCGCGCCAGCGGACGTCCGAACGGATTACGCCGGCAGCTTTCATGCGTTCGAGGACGATGGGTGGAACGGCCGCCAGTTCACAGGCGTCGACATCGGAAATCCAACCGGCGCGTTGTCGCTGGATACGCTCAACCTCAGCGCATGGAATTTCGAACAGCTGGCCACGCGTGCCAGTGCGCCGTGCACGGTGCTCGCACTCGCCATCGAGAATGGATTCATGCAAACGTGAAACGCTGACGCCAATGGCCTTCGCGGCATCTGGCGCGCGCATGTATCCAGTCGCATCCTCGGCCATTGCTTTGGTCGAATCCAGGCCCAGGACGCAATCGGACTTCTGGGCAGCGACATCGATGATGATTTGCAGCAGGGGCTCGAGCGTCGTGCCCTGGCACACCTTGCGCAGACTGATGTACCAGTCGCCGAGCAAGGTGTTCAGTGTGCGGGCATCCTTGCGACCGGCGGCAATGCGCTGCTCGACGTGATTCCGAAAACCGGTTGGCCAGTCGGTCAACAAGGCTTCGAGCGGCGAGAGGAATTCGACCGCGTCGGTGACGAATTTCGGCAATGCCGCGCCGCGCGGCAACCCGGGGCGCGTCGGGTCCGTATATTGGCAGAGAGTACGAATGACCTTCACCAACACATTGATGTCCACGCCGTGCAGGGGCGGCTTCACGCTGCCAGCCTGCTGCCCGTTGCTCGCAATCAGCGTCGACAGCCACTGCTGCGCCCGGGTCGCCGGCACACGCGGCAGGCTGCTCAGGTCATGGCCGCACGAGCACAATCCAATGTAGAGCCGCTCCGGCGAAAGGTGCTTCCCGCACGCGTTGCACTGGTCGACCAGCAGGATTCTATGGTGCGGACATGCGGTGACATAAGCGTGTTCCCAGTGATGTCGCAGGTAAGGCGATTCAGCCAGACACCCCGGACACACGGCGTCAGACTGAGCACGGTGCAGACGTCCCCAATCCCGGGTGAGGTTTTCCTGCTGCCTGGTGAATTCGGTCCATGCCGGCTCCAGGCCGAGGTTACGCGCTACGTCATCCGTGCGAGTGAGCAAGGCGCGGCGATTGCGCTCGATACCCGCCGTACTTGCCAGGTCGCGCCAGTTGAAAAGGGCATTGTCGGCGGAGAGACGCCGGTAATACCCCATCCCGGATTCGTCGTCCCGGGGGGCATAGGTGAGAACTAGGCTCATTGCTTATCTCCTGACATTTTTCGAACCGGTACGGACGTCGCGTTGCTCATCAGAACGTGAACGTATGCCTGTTTCAGGGCCGCCGGGTCCACGCCCGGGCCATCGATTCCCGAATCCTGGAAAGCCGGTCTGTGCGGTGACCCAGCGTGGCTAACGTATTCAGTTGCCCTCTGGCAGTCTGCGTATGTAATGGCGCGCGGTGCTTCGTTCGCCTTCAGACTGGCCAGCTCGCGCATGAAGTCAGCGAGTACCCCAATCAGACCCCCGGTGAGCAGATAGCTCTGCTGCGTCAGCACGCGTGGGGGCACGTCAATCGGATAGCCCGCCGCCGAGAACAGGCGCGCATAATTCACAACGCACGAGATGTAGGCTGCCATCTGGTCAGCGATGCTTGCGTCGTACGGAAGGAAATTGCGAGCAGGGCAAGCACGACGACGCAGCTGTTCATTTGCTGAAAAAAGTCGTTCGAGTCGCGGAATGCCGAAGAGAATCAGCGTCATGTCGAGCGTGTCCGCCAGGGTCTTGAGCCAGTCGCTGGCTGCGCGCGGAGGCACCCGTGACCCTTCATCTACGAGGTGCGATATCTCGTCAAAAATCACGACACGTGTGCCAGCCAGACGAAGCTGCGTCACCATCAAGTCGAACATCGCGCCCGCCGTCATGCTGCCTGGAACCTGAATGCCCAACGCACGCAGCACACTTTTAGGAAGCAGTTTGGCCGTTGCGGATTGGGGCACTTCAACAACTAGGACGGGCACATGGCGCCGTCCATCGATGCGGTTTTCAGGGTAGTCGCGAGACAGGTTGGCGATGAGCGAGGATTTGCCCACACCGCTCGGACCAGGAACCCGAACGACTTTGGGCGCAAAGCCAGTAAGGGCGTCATCGATGCGCCGTTTGAGCGCAGTGAGGTGCTCCACAAACATGGGATGCGGAAGTTCGCAGGCCTCAATGTCTCTGCGCAGTTGTTGAGCTGGCGTCACAGCAGTTTCTCTCCGGTGTTTCTGTTTACGATGTGCATTAAAGGCGCGTTGTCGTACGAGATGGCGTCGGGCTGAAGGTCTTCCGCCGGCAACGACTGATTGGTCGAAGGTGCAGGCCCGAACGGCGCTGTCGCTGAAAGCGGCCGGTCGATGGCCCTCTGGACAGCCGAGTCGTCTTTGGCGCGGCGCACGGTTTCCTTGTTTTCCTCGCGCTTACTGCGGGTTCTGCGCTTATCGGCTTTCCGGTTGCCGGTGACCGCCTCGTCCATGTCACGCTCGAATTGGACCTTTTCGTCCGGGACCGTCCAGTTAGCCATGCCCGAATCGAATCGCGCTTTGGCTTCAGCAAAGGTCCACGCCGGCGTGTCCTCACGAACGTGTTCGTGCGTCAGCGTGACGAGCGGAAGGTCATCTCCCTCGTACACGTATGCCTGGCGGAAGTCGTCGGGGTTGTAGACTACGTGCAGCTGCGAGTGGTCGCCGTACTTGGCCAGCAGATACGACATGGCTTTGCCGCGGTACCTGAATCCATGCTCAAGCGTGATGCCAGTCTTGGCGCTCAACACGCACATCTTGTTTTCAAAGAGTGCAGCCATCCATTCACGACGCGCCGGCGGCATGGTGATGGGTTGTCCCATTTCTTCGGTCTGGTAGGTCAGGCGCTCAAGCGGCGTCTTTCCCTTGACCGAATCGACCAGCAGTTCATCCCAACGCAGCCGGTCGAGCGGGGTGTTGACCCAGACCTCATATAGCCACCTGACAATCCATTTCTCGAACGCGTCGAGGGTCATCAAGTCGTCGCCTAGCGCCTCCGGGTCGCGCACGCCATCCTTTCCTTCAAAGCGCGTGCAGCCCGAGAGAAGCTGCAATGCCTCCTTGAGCGCTCTGTTCAGGCGCTCGATGAATGGTTTGCCTTGAGCTTCCTTTGCTTTGCAGTGCTTGACATCCATTCCAAGCCGCTCAAGGCGGACGATTCGTCCGCCCTTGGTCTCCGGACCATTATCAAAAATGACCAGTACGGGCGTGCCATAAATGTTCAGCGCATGAGCGATACCAAGCTCCTTGAACCGGGCTGCCTTGGCAGGCGTCAGATACATCTCAAGGCACACCAGCGAATCCATCTCGCGCGGCGAACCGATGACGAGGTGCCATCCCACTGGATATCCGGTGCAGACATCAATTGCGAGCACCAGATAGATGGTCCGGGCGATGCCATGGGGCGTACGAACAACGAATGGCAGGTGAAGAGCATCCTGCTCAATCCGTGCGAACGGGAACGCTGCCCGTATCCGTTGCTTCGCGAACGACTTGCCGGCGACCCGGTTTAGCGGGTCCATCCGGTCGTATTCGGCATCGACGGTCAGGTCATGAATCCTGGCACACACGAACTTCCGACTGATAGCGTGCCTGGCAACATGCAGGCCACGACGACGAGCTTCACGGTTGATGTATCTAGTCAGGTCGAGGACAGTCCACCCGGATTCCGTGACCAGAAATCGGTCCTGGATGACCTCTTCGACAAATTCGACGAGGTCTTTTGAATATCTGGCCGTCGCATTGCCCTTATTTTTGTCACCCTTGAGAACCGGCAAGCCGAGCAGTTGATTCATGTGAGCCCGGTACAGGGTTGCTCGCGACGGAAACGGGCAGACAAGCGGCTTGTCTCCGTTTTCCATCTGATAGGCTTCACGGGCCAAAGGTATCGCTGCGTTAAACGACAGACCTCGTTGCTTCCGGATGGCATCAATACGCCGCAGTGTGTCGTTCAGCAGGCGGACCTTACTGTGCAATTCCGGATTGTCGTATTGGGCGGCAATGCTGATGCGCGGCATTCCCTTTCGATGCAGGACCAGACCGCCTTCCGAAATCTGGGCGCGGATGTCGTCGTATTTGACATAGCGGGCCTCACATTTCTCGGCATCGAAGAGCTGGATGGAGCCGGCATGCAGGCGAGCGTCTATCACCTCGAAGCAGCTGTCCGTTTTTCCGGGCAGCGCCAACTTGTCTCCGGCGCGCAGGTCGGACATCATGGTCGCAGCTCCTCAATCAAACAGAGGTGGCCCAGGTCGCCATATGCGGCCGACAGTTCCAGCGTGGCGCAGATGTGGTGATGCGCCAGGTCTGCCTGCAGCACACCAGTGGCTAGCAGTTGAGGAATCAGGCCCGTCGGAATATCGAGGTCGGCACACAGCGCGCGCTGCAGCACCGGGCCGGCTTCGCAATAGCGTTCGACCCGGTCGATGATGTCCGGTGTCAGGTATTCGTGGGCCCGAGCTATTGCCGGCTTCAGCAGTTGGGCGTTGACGACGACCGGGTGCCATTCATCCGCGGGCACGACTACCGTGGAGAGCGGATAGCAGTACGCCTCCATGATTTCCTGGGCCCGCGCGACTTTGGCCCAATACCGGTCGTCGCCCTCGAAGCCCTGAAGTTTTACTTCATACGCGCGCTGTAGGCCATCGGCCTGAACGGTGGCGAAGTCTGGCGTGTACTCGGCTTCCTCTGTGCGACCACCACGCATCCTGCGCGCATCGGACAGTTCCTCGCGCGTGAACAGCAGCCGTTCACCGACCAGGTCGACGGTGAACGGTTGCTGCTTGAACGAACGTACGCGTGGGTCGACGCTGAGCATGTGCGCTACCAGGCGCTCCGCGTCGGATTCGACGGTAATGTGGCCGTCGGCCTTTTCGGCATAGGTGCCGATTCGGGCCTTACCGTACGTCCGGGCCGTGAGCCGGACACCGGCGTTCGCGGCGCTCTGGCGACTACGGACGCCATAGGATGGTGCGCTTCTCATTTCGCACCGCCGGCTGGCGTTTGCAGTCGGCTGCTGGTCGAGCTGGTCGTCCGGGACGCAACTGCAGCCCGTCGGGCTGGTGAGCTGGAAAGTAAGGATTTTGTCAGCATTCTGTCCTCGCAAAGATGGCTTGCTAAGGACGTGTAGCGCCGCCGATTTTGCGTCGGTCGTATACGACCGAAAATTGCCGTGAGAGAATTCCAGTCCCTGAAACACAGAGGCGCGAGCAACGTCGAGAGGGAACGATGGAAGAATCGCCACACAACCGTGACCGGGCGCCGGGCCAGCCCTACGAGCAGTGGGAAGAAGAGGCGAAGGGGCTTATAGAAGAGGGTATGGACCGGTGCGAAATCGGCTACAAGCAGCTTTCTCGGATGCTCGAGGAGCTGGGAATCGAGGAGTCGCCCGACCAGATAAACCGCAAGGTGAATCGTAAGCGGTTCTCGGCAGCATTCCTGCTCGCCTGCTTGCGCGCCATGGGTGTGGAGACCATTTCGCTCAAAAAGGAACCGAGTATTGTGAAGGCGACGTAGGCAGAGGGCCGTCCACTTCGACGGATTCGTCCATGGCCAGACCTGTTTCATTGCCGGCTCCCGCGTCGTACCCTCTCATAAATAGGGGCCTAACCATGCGGGCGGTCGACAGGCAAATACAGGTTCATTCCTGATACTACGTGCCGGCGTTGCACCGGCGTGGGTTTACCACCGTAGGCAATAGTCAGGAGATTTTCAAGATGGTTGGACTCTCGAGCCGACGGTGATATCAATAATTCCCTGTTGGCAGCGACTACTATGCGTCCGCACATCGGGCCGGTTTCGAGAGAGGACCGGTATCATCTTGCCTTCGCCCCGACACTTGGCATCACATGAATCAAGACCTGAAAAAGACGCTGTGGGCCGCTGCCGACAAGCTGCGCGCTTCCATGGACGCCGCTGAGTACAAGCATATTGTCCTCGGCCTGATTTTCCTCAAATACATATCGGACGCATTTTGCGAGCGGCGTGCGCAACTTTCTGCGGCATTTGCCGACGAGAGCGACGACCTCTTTCTGCCCGACGCGACGGACCATGTCGTGGCGCTGGAAGAACGCGACTATTACACGATGGCAAATGTCTTCTGGGTGCCCGCGGTAGCACGCTGGGAGACGTTGCGCGCGCAGGCAAAGCAGGCTGACATCGGCGTGCGGATTGATGCGGCGCTCGAGGCCATCGAGGCCGACAATGCCCGCCTGAAGGGCATTCTCGACAAGCGCTTCGGCCGCACGCAGCTCGAACCGGGCAAGCTCGGCGAGCTGGTGGACCTGATTTCGAAGATTGGCTTTGGCGAAGGCCACCACGCGAAAGACCTGCTGGGCGAGGTTTACGAATACTTCCTTGGACAGTTCGCCACCGCCGAAGGCAAGAAGGGCGGACAGTTCTACACGCCCGCCTCAGTGGTGCGCGTGCTGGTAGAGGTCTTGGCTCCGCATCAAGGGCGCGTCTACGACCCGTGCTGCGGCTCAGGCGGCATGTTTGTGCAGAGTGAAAAGTTCATCGAGTCGCACGGAGGGCGGGCGGACGACATCAGCATCTACGGACAGGAGGCCAACCCGACTACCTGGCGTCTGGTTGCCATGAACCTCGCGATTCGCGGCTTCGCAGCAGACCTGGGCAAGGAACCCGCTGACACGTTCCACCGCGACCAGCACCCCGATTTGCGCGCCGACTATGTGCTGGCGAACCCGCCGTTCAATATAAGCGACTGGGGCGGAGAGCGTCTGGCCGATGACCGGCGCTGGGCACATGGCACGCCTCCAGCTGGTAACGCGAATTATGCGTGGCTCCAGCATATACTGCATCACCTGAGCCCACACGGGCAGGCGGGCGTGGTGCTCGCCAACGGTAGCATGACCAGCAACCAGAACAGCGAAGGCGACATTCGCCGTGCCATGGTTGAGGCCGATGTTATCGATGTGATGGTTGCCCTGCCGCCGCAACTGTTCCTGAATACACAGATACCGGCATGTCTCTGGTTTCTCACCAAAGACAAGAGTGGCGCACCGATTGCCGGTGCAAAGCCGGGGCGTGACCGACGCGGCGAGGTGTTGTTCATCGACGCTCGCAAGCTCGGGCGAATGGAGTCGCGCGTGGTGCGCGTCTTCGATGAAGAGCACATCTCGAAGATTGCCGGGACCGTGCATCGTTGGCGTGCCGATGGTGAGGATGGTACCGACGAGCCTTATGCCGATGTGCCGGGCTTCTGCCGGTCGGTGAAGCTGGCCGAGATTGCGGAGCATGGGCATTTGCTGACGCCGGGCCGTTACGTTGGTGCGGAGGCAACTGAAGACGACGACGAGGTGTTCGATGAAAAGATGGAGCGCCTGACCTCACAGCTTTTCGAACAGATGGCGAAGGGAGCGGAGCTGGATGCCGTGATTCGCGAGAAACTCGGGCGACTTGGCTATGCAATTTAAGATGCGCCCCCTTGGTGAATTCGTGTCACTCGTATCGGGTAATACGCCTTCGAAATCAAACCCGTCCTATTGGGGTGGTGTGACGCCGTGGGTATCGGCTAAGGATATGGGCGATTTCTGGATTGAGGACACCGAAGACCATCTGACAGAATCTGGGGTTAGTGTTGCCTCCCGACTTGTTCCTCCTGGGACAGTGCTTTTGCTGACGCGAGGAATGACGCTCCATAAACGAGTTCCAATTTGTCGGGTTGCACGAGCATCGACGTTTAATCAAGACGTGAAAGCCGTGCTTCCTAAGAATGGGCTGTTGGCGAGGTTTCTGCCGTACCTACTCGTGGGTAATCACAACAGGTTGCATGAACGAGTCGATTCGGCAGGGCATGGTACTGGTCGGTTGAATACAGACTCGCTGTTGTCGGTTCCCGTGTACGTGCCATCACTTTCCGAACAAGACAGCATTGCTGGCTTAGGTGAAGCGATTGACTGCAGATTGCGACTTTTACGCCAAACCAACGCCACACTCGAATCCATCGCTGAAACCCTGTTCAAAAGCTGGTTCATCGACTTCGACCCAGTGCGCGCGAAGGCCGAAGGCCGCGAGCCGGAAGGCATGGACGGCGGAACGGCTGCGCTGTTTCCGGATTCGTTCGAAGTTTCGGCGTTGGGGGAGATTCCGACTGGGTGGAGGATTGGAAAGCTTAGTGACGTGGCGTGGAATCCGCGTTCGCCGGCGAAGCCCGGTCAGATGCCTGCCAGCACACCGTACATCGGTTTGGAACACATGCCCAGGAAGTCGATTGCGCTCGACAACATGGGTACCGCAGAGGGATTGGAGAGCGGGAAATTTTGGTTCGAATTCCGGGATTGCGTATTTCGGCGAACGTGATCAGCGATTTCGGTTGAACGTGATCAGTGGTTCCGATTGATGGTGATCGGCCGTTTCGGTCGAAGGTGATCGCTGATCACCGGTTTCCGAAA
>NZ_JBVVNQ010000046.1:0-8632 GCF_055810675.1 Burkholderia sp. YHN3-13
TCTTCCTGCGCGTGCGCCCCAGCCGCATTCACCGGGAAGGTGTACTGCGACGTCCCGTTCGCCAGGAACAGCCCCACCTGCGTCGCGCTATGGCTGTCGTTCACCACCGTCGTGCTCTTGCTACCCTGCGCCTGCACCGCGTTTGCATCCACCTCCGGCGCCTGGTTTCCCACTACCTGCTCACTAAAGTTCCCCACCACCTGCACCGTCGTGCCACCTCCGGCCTTCAACGAGCCCTGCTGGTACGTTACATTGTTCACGCCCAGATTCTGACCCCCCACCTGGAACGCCGTCTGGTGCGTGCCCGGCAGATATCCCACCGCCGCCGTCTGCACATCCACCCCCGCCTGCACTGTCGAGCTCTGCGACGTATTCTGCGCCGCGTTAAACGACAGGTTCCCTCCGATATCCAGCCTCGCCTTGCCGCCCGCGGCCAGCTGCGTGCCCGTCAAGCTCGCATCCCCTCCGGTCTTCACCGTCAGCGTCCCACCCGCGCTCACCGTGCCAACCTCCGCCTGCCTCGACTCCTCGGTCCCATAGCTGCCGCCGTACTGGACGCCGCCATTGGCAAACGGCGCCAGACCAATCTCGCCCGGCATTACCTGCAACCCCGCATTCACCCCTACCCTGGTACTGTTCTGGCTGCCGCTGGCCGTGTCGTACGCTGCCTGGTAGTTCAACGCCGATGCCGACGCGAGCGATACATTGCCACCGGCCACCACCTTCGTTCCTTCCAGCGTCAGCTCGCCCGCCGTCGTCTTCAGGCTGACGTTGCCGCCCCCCGTCAGGCTACTCACCACCGCTTGGCTCGCCTGGCTCTGCCCATTACTACCGCTATACCCCACATTCACATTGCCCACCACCGCCAGCCCCGCTCCGATGCCGAACCCGCAACCCGGACACATCATCCCCCCAGCCTGCGGCCCCACTCCCACGTTCGCGCCCGCGCTGAAGCTTGAACTCCGATCCGTCTCGCTGTAGGTATTTGCCGCCGCTGCCACCGTGACGCTGGCCCCCGTCACGTTCACGTCCCCGCCCGCCTTTACCTGCGTGCCTTCCAGCGTCGTCTTGCCGCTCGACGTCGAAGTTACGCTCCCGGCCGCCTGGATCGTGCTCACCACGGCCTGGCTCTGCTGCATCGACATCGCTTCGTTTTGCGACTGGAAGCCGATCTGCGCACCGATCGACGCCATCCCGCCTGCATTGCCCTGCACATATGGCACCGCACGCAACGGATTGCCTCCACTGAGCACGCCCGCTCCTCCACCGCCCTGCACCATGGCATTCACGCCCAGCGTCAGCCCCGCCGTGAATCCCAACGAACTCGAGTGTGCCTCTTCACTGTACGTATTGGCCGCTGCGAGCGATTCGATCGTCTGCGCTTGCTGCGTTACATCGCCACCAGCCACGATCTGCGTGCCCTGGTCCAGCAGCGTATCGCTGGCCTTGCGTGACACGTTGCCACCCGCCGTAATCTGAGTCACCACCGCCGTGCCAACATTGACGCTTTGGCTGCTAGTGTTCTTCGAGTAAGTCAACCCCACCCCAAGCTGCCCCTGGCTCGACACGACCCCGCCCGCATTCGCGCCGATCACTGACGCGATGCCACCGCCCGCCGCATCCACCGAGGCGTTGTGACTCACATAGAGCCCGGCCGTCGTGGTACTCGTCTGGCTCGAGAACTCGCTCACATCCTGCGCCGCAAGCGCCCGGATGTTGCTCCCCTGCATCGCCACATTGCCCGCCGCGTTCACTGTCGTTGCCTGCAGCACCACGTCCTGTCCGGCCCGCAGACTCACGTCCCCACCGCTCGAGGTGAGCGCCGTACCGTTGTTGTGAATCTGCCGCAACGCACTCGAGGACTGCGTCTGCGTCATGCCCAGAATCGTCGTGCCCGACACGCCCGCATCCGCATTGGCTTGCGCACCCGCACCCTGCGCTACAAACGACGCCACCATCGAACCGATCGAGCCCGCCTGGGCTCCCACGGGCAGCCACGTCTGCGTGCCCACCTCGGCTTGAGCGCTCTGTGTCGAGGTCACGCCCACCGACAGCGAACTCGCCTGCGCCGCACTGCTGCGCACGTCCTGCGAGGCCAGCAGATCGACGTTGCCACCCGCCTTCAGGCTGACAGCACTGCCCTGTATGATCGCACCCTGCGCCGTGAGGTCCCGGCTCGCCGTCATCGTCAGCCCAGCACCCGCCGTGAGCGTCGAACCGCGTGCTATTGATTCGTCGCTGCTGTTAACGTGCGAATGGCTTGCGAACAGCGACACCCCTGCACTGCCCTGCGCCTGCACCGCTGCACTCGACACCGCGTTGAGCAACCCGCCCTGCTGCTGCGCCAGCGCACTCACCGCGCTTGTGCTTGTCGTCCCGCCCAGCAAGCCCCATCCCCACTCACTTGAGGTCGTGCTCATCGTGTGCTGTCCGGCCAGTACCTGTACGTTCTGCGCGTTCACGCCCAGATTGCCCTGCGCGCTCACATCCGAGCCCTGCACCGTCAGCGTGCCGCCGGCCTTCAGACTCGCGTTGCCCCTAGCCTGGATCACCGACCCAACATTGGTCGACATCCGCGTGTCGCTGCTCATCGACTCCATGCCATACAGTGACCCGTTCAGCCCAAACCCCGACGCAAACCCTTGCGTATGCAGCGTCGCCGTATCGTCGGCCGCCAGCACATTCAGCGCCCCACCCGCTGCCATCGACACGTTGCCGCCCGCCGTCACCCCCGACCCCAACAGCGTCGTGTCACGGCCCGATTGCGTCGTCAGATTTCCGGCTACGCTAATCTGTGAACCTGCATTTTCGGTCAGCGCCAGTTGCGTGAGCACACTGCTCACCTGCCCCCCGCCCCAGCGAGTCGCCGTCTGCAGTTCATGCGCGCTCTTCTGGACCGGATTGAGAACGATGTCCCGACCCGCCGTTAGCCACGCATCCCCGCCAGACGACAGCGTCGCCCCCGACACCACAACGTCCTGTGCCGCATCCAACGTCAGTGCCCTCGTCGCGCCAATCGATGCAACGTTGCCCAGCGAGGTCCCTACTGCCGCATTGCCCTGCGTCAGCGTCGTGTTATAGATGCTTCCCGCCGTCGACGTCAGCGACACCGTCCCCCCACCAATCGTTCCTCCGAGGTTGTCGATGTCTCCCGTGCTTTGCACCCTCAACGACTGCGTCCCCGCCAGTGTCCCGCCGGAGTTCGTCACCGTTCCCAGCTTCGTCAGATCCACGTTCTGCGCCTGAATCACCGCCCCCGACGGCAACCCCGGATGTGCCCCCGGTACCAGATACACCTGCGGCACCAGCACCGTCTGACCATCCACCTGCGCCTGCACCGGCCACACGATGTCGCTCTTCAGCCCCGCGATCTGGCTGGCCGTCAGCGCCGTGCCCACCTTCAGCCCCAGCCCCTTCGCCTGCGAACTCGCATTGGTCATCAGCGCCTGGTACTGGTCCGCCTCGTTCGTATAACCCGCTTCCAGGCTGACCCCCGTCTGCGCCACCAATTCCCGTCCCACCAACGATAGCTCGTAGTTTGGATCCCCCAGCAGCCTGACGCTCTTGAGCAGCGCCATCTCGGCCGCCGTGCCCAGCACCGTGTCGATCAGATACGTCAAGCCCCCAGTCTGTTCGCCCAACAGATACTGGGGATTGGTTTCGATCAGATACGTTGGGTGCGCCCCCGCACTCATCACGTACAGACCGTTCGGGTTGGTTGGCAAGCTCACCGTCACGCCATCCACCACCAGCGATCCCACGCCTGCCACCCCGGTCGCACCCAACGACACCGGTTTCAGCGATCCAACGCCTGCCACGCTCGACGCCCCCAGATTCCCCCCGCCTGCATTGGTCGTCGCCTGCAGCCCCGTGTTCGCTGCACCCGGCGTACTCATCCCCTGGCCCGCTGCTTGCCACGGCGAGCCCAGGTTCACCAGGTTAAAGCCGCTGCCGTTCAGCGTATTGGCATAGATCCCCGCCAAACCCGGGTTTAACGTCGCATACGCCTGCGATATCTGCATATTTTCCGTATACGTGTCATTCCAACACACCGCTATAAACGTACACCACGAATGACTTTTGTTATCCCACGTCGTCGTATACGTCAGCTGTTGCAGCGCATTCGCATCGTTCGTAAAAGTCGCACCGGCATTGCCCTTCAGCGTCACCGTATTGCCCGACATCACCGCACCCACGTTCTGACCACTGTCGAACCCCTGTATCGTCAGGGTCCCTGCGCTCACCAATTTCGGTTGATAAGTCGGCGTGCCTCCTGCGTAGTACTGCTTATCGGTGATCACCGACTGGTAGAACGTACGAGTCCAATGATTCACTATGTCACTGTAATCCACCACATAACCCGTCTGCGCCCCGTTCTGGCCAACCATGCAGTTCGTACTGCCGGTACAACCCATTTGCTGCCCCAGCACCTGCGCGATCTGACTCACCGTTCCCCACGCATCGTGGTACGACACATTCGACACCGTCGCCTCCGGCGACACCGCCCACTGTCGTGTATCACCTCCCGCCACCTCGTTCGTGAATGTCTTGGCCGTGACCGTGATATTGCCCGCCGCGTTGATCTCGCTCTCGTTCGTCACGACCGGCGCCGTGATCGCGATCGTGCCGTCCGAATCCACCTGACCGAGCGCCCCGTTCAGCGTTCCTACGTTCGTAAACGACCCCCCGTTAACATTCAGTGCCGTGTGGCTATACAGTTCCCCGCGGTTGGTCACGCTGCCCGCCGTCTTCAACGTCAGTGCCCCGAGCGCCGCGATACCCCCCGTCGTCTCGTTCACGATCGACGGTGCATTTACCGTCAGGCCGCCCCCCGAGAACACTAACCCCACGTTGTCCAGTCCACTACCCAGTGTCAGCACCGAATCCTGGCCGCTTAACCCCAGCAGCATCCGTGCATGCTGGCCACCCTGCGTCAGCGTCCCAGCCGTTAGCGTCGTCGCCCCTTGCGTTTGCAGCAATGCGCCATCGTTCAGCAGCAGCGCGCTCATCTGCGCATTCAGGGTGCCCGCCTCGAGCTGACCCGCCGAGCCGATCTGGACCCGCTCGTTCGCCTGGCCCTGCTGATCGGCCAGCGTCAGGCGACCCAACACGTTGAACGTGCCCGTATCGGTCAGCGCCCCGCTGCGGACCGTCAGGTCGCCTCCCGCCTGCAGCGTGCCCGCATTGTTCAGCGTGCCCGCGCTCACCGTGCCAGTCGCGCCCGAGCCCCGGTTCATCGTCAGCACCGCACCCGCCTCGTTCGTCAGCGTGCCCGACACCGTCATCGTTGCCGCCTGCGTGCCGCCCGTGATCTGGCCGCGGTTACCCACGCTCGACGCCGTGATCGACAGGCCGTTGCCCTGCAGCACGCCGTTTGCTTCATTCGTCAGCGTCGTCCCCTGAACCGCCAGATTGCCCTGCGCCGTCATCGTCCCGGCGTTGTGCACCGTGTCCGCCGTCACCGTCGCATCCCGACCCCTCGAGCCCAGCGACGCCCCCGCCTCGTTCGTCACGCTCGACGCATTCACCTGCAACCCGCCCTCTGCGCCCAGACTCCCACCGTTCTCCAGTGCCGTGCCCGAACTCACCGTCAGCCCCTGGTTCGACCAGATCGCACCACCCGGCGTGTTCGTCAGCGTGCCTGCTTGTACCGTATCGGTTCCGCCATGGGCGCCCGTCGTCGTCGACAACACCAACGTGCCGCTGTTCGTCAGCGCCCCGGCCGTGCTCACCTCACCCTGGCTGCCCCCTTGCAGCCCGCCGCTGTTCGCAATCGATGCCCCCTGTACCGACAGCCCACCGGCTGCCACCACCTTGCCGCTGTTCACCACCGCCTCGGTGCCCCCGCCCTGCGCGTCCGATATCCTCAGGTCCATCCCACTCGACAGCGTCCCGCTGTTCGTCACCGGCCCCGCACTTTTAAGCACCAATGCGCCGCTCGTCGTCAGCACCGTGCCACTGTTCGTCACGCCACCCTTTCCGCCCTGTAGCGTCGTCGCGCCCACCGCCTGCAGCGTGCCCGCATTGTTCAGCGTGCCCGCGCTCACCGTGCCAGTCGCGCCCGAGCCCCGGTTCATCGTCAGCACCGCACCCGCCTCGTTCGTCAGCGTGCCCGACACCGTCATCGTTGCCGCCTGCGTGCCGCCCGTGATCTGGCCGCGGTTACCCACGCTCGACGCCGTGATCGACAGGCCGTTGCCCTGCAGCACGCCGTTTGCTTCATTCGTCAGCGTCGTCCCCTGAACCGCCAGATTGCCCTGCGCCGTCATCGTCCCGGCGTTGTGCACCGTGTCCGCCGTCACCGTCGCATCCCGACCCCTCGAGCCCAGCGACGCCCCCGCCTCGTTCGTCACGCTCGACGCATTCACCTGCAACCCGCCCTCTGCGCCCAGACTCCCACCGTTCTCCAGTGCCGTGCCCGAACTCACCGTCAGCCCCTGGTTCGACCAGATCGCACCACCCGGCGTGTTCGTCAGCGTGCCTGCTTGTACCGTATCGGTTCCGCCATGGGCGCCCGTCGTCGTCGACAACACCAACGTGCCGCTGTTCGTCAGCGCCCCGGCCGTGCTCACCTCACCCTGGCTGCCCCCTTGCAGCCCGCCGCTGTTCGCAATCGATGCCCCCTGTACCGACAGCCCACCGGCTGCCACCACCTTGCCGCTGTTCACCACCGCCTCGGTGCCCCCGCCCTGCGCGTCCGATATCCTCAGGTCCATCCCACTCGACAGCGTCCCGCTGTTCGTCACCGGCCCCGCACTTTTAAGCACCAATGCGCCGCTCGTCGTCAGCACCGTGCCACTGTTCGTCACGCCACCGCCACTCATCAGCATCACGTTACCCGCACGGCTCTCGATCGCCTGCCCCTGCTTCGCATCGCCCGCGTACTGCACCCCGCCCGCACCCGCCGTCAGATTCACATCACCACTTGCCACGAGCGTGGCATTGCCCAACGCCAGCACGTGCGCCGCATTCAGCGACGCGCTTGACGCCTCGCTCGACAATACCGTGCCCCCGCTCAACATCACGTCATTTGCACTCACGCTCAGCGCCTGGCCCGCCGCGTAGTTCACACCGCTCAGCACCCCAGCACCCGTCGCGCTCAACGTAATACCACCGCTTGCGTCCCGTGTATTGTTGCCGCCCGCCGTCGCGCCGCTTGCCGTATCGCTCAGCGTCTGTCCCGTCATCGACAGCGTCCCGTTGATCGCCTGCAATTGACCGCCCGCCAGCACCACCTCGCCTTGGTTCGCCGACAGCGCAACATTGCCCCCCGCGATCACATTCGCCCCGCTCAGGCTCAGTGCCCCGCTCCCCGATGCCGTGCTCGACAGACTCACATTGCCCGTCGCACTCATCGGCGCCTGAACCCTCACCGGCCCCCCCGCCTGCAGCGTCAAATCGCCGCCGCCGGCCGACACCGGCCCCTGCATCCGCACCCCCACCCCGGCCTCAGTCGACACCAGCCGGATCGTCTGCGCATACATCCCGCCCAGCGCCGCCGTGTCGATCGCCACTGCCGGCGCCCCGTCCGACACCGTCACCGGCGTCAGCGCCTGACTCGTCACGTCGTAGCTGCCCGTGCCCGTCACCACCGTCACCGCCTGTCCCGTCACCGGCGCCTGAATACTCACTGCCCGCGACACAAGCTCCAGCATCCCCACCGTGCTCGCGTCCAGCCCCCCACCCGTCACCGAGATCGTCCCGCCCCCGACCTGATATCCCGTCAGCGCCCCGTTGCCGTTCAACACCGGCGTGCCCGTCGTCAAACTCACGCGTGGCGTATTCAGAAACCCGCAGCCACTACACGCAATGCCGTACGGATTAGCCACCACCACCTGCGCCTGCTGACCAGCCACTTCCAGATAGCCTTTGAGGACCGAAGGCGAAGCACTGACCACCTGGTTCAGAATCACCTTGGCCGGCACCGTCAGGTTCGGGTTATTCGCCATTGCACCGGCCAGCTTCGAGTTAGCCGGTGCCATCAGCCCCCCGCCAGCGACCATCGGGTTATTGTTCAGCACCAACCCCGACGGTCCCACATTGAACTGCGTATAGGTGTTGTTTGACAGGCCCGCGGCGTTTGGCTTGGCGATGTTGACGACCGGCACCCCGTTCGGGTTCGGATACACGCGCGTCGACGTCCCCGCCACCGGGGCAACCACCGCACCCTGCGCAAATCCTCGTATCGGTAGCAATCCTACGTGGCTCGCCATTAATAACCATGCCACCGCTCGCTGCCAAGTCGGCCGTGCCTTGCGCCCCGCGCTCTGATCGTCGAAATGCCACATTGGACCACCCGTTCCTATCGCCTATGACTTCCCGTCGCCTTGCCACTGAACGTCCATTCAATCCCCGGACGCGCGATTCATTCACATCCCGATCAATCGGTCACGTGAGTTCTCAAGAACAATGCACCCCCAACTCAGATCGCCAGGCTCGCGCTAAAGTAAAACGTGTTTTCTCGAACCCGCGGTCGCGGCCACGGTGCGCTCGTATTCCACGACACGTCCACGCTGACCCACCGGGATCTCGCACGCACGCCCGTCGTCAACCCGAAAAGGCTTCCTCCCTCTCCAGTCGACGAGTTGCAGCGCAGGATCTTCCCCGCGTCAATTCCTACGTAGGGCTCCAG
>NZ_JBVVNQ010000047.1:0-8615 GCF_055810675.1 Burkholderia sp. YHN3-13
CCTCCGCATCCTGATCGTGATCACCTTCGCTATAATCCATTGACCGCGCAACACCACCTTCCAAACTGATCACGTTCGCCGAAACGGCTGATCACCATCACCGAAATCCGCAGGCGAGCGTGCGGCGGCAACCGACAGTTTGATCGGTACGGCCAAGCTCAACGGCCTCGATCCCGAGGCGTATCTGCGCGCCGGACTTACGCGCATCGCGGACCATCCGAGCAACCGGGTCGAAGACCTACTGCCGTGGAACATGACCACCCTGGCATCGTAAGGCGATAATGCCGCTGGCTTCCCGTTGACTCGGGGATCAGATGGCGAAATCGTTCCAGCGCTTTACCCTGCACGCGCAGTTTCAACACATCGGAGGCGCCCATCTGGCGCAGGATCGAGGTTGAAGCGACCGAGTCGCTGCGCAAGCTGCACCATATCCTGCAAGCGGCGTTCGGTTGGGAGGAGACCCACCTGCACGACTTCCTGATCGATGTTATGACTTATGCCATGTCCGAGGTCGATGACGTGCTGGACTTCGCTGATCCGCGCACGACCGCCGATGACCGCAAGGTTGGACTACAGAAGGTCCTGCAACCTGGCTCGCGCTTCCTCTATCGGTATGACTGCGGGGACGGGTGGGATCACGCCATCGTCGTTGAGAAAGTGGAAACCGGTGAGAGCGACCCGTGGGGCGCGGCCCAGGTCATCGATGGTGCTCGCGCGTGTCTGCCAGAAGATGTGGGCGGCCCGCCTGGCTAAGACGCGTTCGTGAGCATGCTATCCAACGATCCGAATAGCGAAGAGGCTGACCATTACCGAAACTGGGTCGGCCCCGGCCTCGACTCCGAACTGTTCGATCTGCGTGCTGCCAATGCCACGCTGCTACGCATGGCTTCCAATCGTTGGGGAAACCGGAAACTCACGCTGTCAACACGGTATCCGCTCTACGCTTACAAATAATCTAACAGACTCACTACGAAACGCGTGCGAACGCCTGGATATCGTCGATTGGATGGAGGGCTATTACAATCGGCGACGCCTACACACCTCGATCGGCTTCCTTGCCCTCGTCGACTACGAGGCCAGCTTGATCGCCGCATGAGTTGCTGTACGTGAAACGAGGCAGGGTCGCGAGGCGGGAAGTTTGAACGAAACCAGTTCAAGCGTCGCTGCCTCGGTACCCGACTCTCGAACGAGGATCAAGAAATCAGTTCAAGATGCTTGGCGCCATTTGGCACGGCATCGACAACTAGGCGCCGATCGAAGGTCGCCAACTTGCCGCCGTGAACGCGAGCGAGTGCTAGGAGGTAAGTGTCAGTCAATTGGGCTGATGACAGCAAACGAGCGGCATCAACATGTTTTCCGTCAAGCAGGCTCGCATCGTCCGACCAGAAGGTGTGCCCAGCGTGGGAACGCAGCTGCTCAACAAGGGGCGCAACAGATGCCGGCGAGCCCATCGTGTTTGGATATTTCGGATTGCCGATAATTCTAAGCACGCCGTTCTCGGTAAGTGGGCAAGTGGCCCACGCGGAATGGCCTACCTGAGCAAACCACGCATGCGCTGGCTCATGCTGAACATGTGCAGGGTCGAGCAACGCAATGAGTATGTTGACGTCGAGTAAGTATGTCATCAAAGCGTGTCGTCGCGAAGTTGATTCACGATGTCGAGGGTGACAGGACGAGCGGTTGCGGACACCGGCATCAGCGGCAAGCCGTTCCGGCTCGACTGGTTCGTCGGCGTCCGCTGCAGTGCAGCACGGGCCAGATTGGAAATGACCTTCCCGATACTCGTGCCAGGCTTTGCGCGCGCCCGTGCAAATGCTAGGACATCGTCGTCGATATCGATCGTGGTACGCATGTTGCTCTCCTTATGAGCATTAAACATCGCTTACGATCATTATATCACGACCACATCAAGCATCAACCATCACGCATCAGATGCGTTGCAAAACCCGCAGCCGCAGAGTGAGAGAGGTGGCCGCGCAAATTCGGACGGTCGGATAAGTGGAGCGGCCGGGGCCTGAGCTTGCGATAACGTTGGTAAAGGAACCGAGGAAACGACGAAGAGAACCCGACCCACACGCTGAGCGGCGTTCAAAGCGAAGGTGGCGCTGTCAGCCGTCAAGGGCGAGCGGACGCCGGCCGAACTGGCGCAGCAGTTTGATGTGCATCCGAACCAGATCACGGAATGGAAGCGGCAGTTGCAGGAGCGTGCGACCGACGTTTTTGGGGCGGTCGACACGCCGTCGAGCGAGCCGCCTAGACCTGAAGGCTCTGAACGGGAAGATCGGCCAACTGACGCTGGAGAACGATTTTTTGTCCGGAGTGCTCGGCAAGGCCGGACGTGGCTATCTCAGGCCCATCGAGTACCGTGAAAGCCTCGGGTTAGCGACGCAAATCAGTCGAAGAAAATAGCCGCATCCCCATCGCACAATATTCGGCCGGCGTAAATACCGTAGACGTCGCCAGCACGTCATGCCACTGCCGAAGCCTGCATCCCGCGGGAGGTTCGCCACGGAATACCGAGTTGCGTAACATACAGGATGCCGTTCAGGGGCTATTCGGTCATCGATCTGCGCCGCCGTCCAGCCTTGAAAGATTGCGTGAACATGGCAATCAGTGATTCCAGCGCCCCCCATAACTCGTTACTGATTTTGCGTCTTGCCATGCCGCGAGGATATGAAGTTTGCAGCCTCATATCCGGGTTGTGTTTAGCGACTCTTAAGCAAGCATCGAGCCTATTCCATTATTAGCTTTTTTAACGGAATATGGTCGCAGCTATTTTTTTCATCATTGCTAGTCGCACGTAGGAACACAAATCTCTTCCGTTTCTCAGACCATTCGTAGATGCCACCATTCGGGATAGTTTCGATAAACTCATTCCCCGGTCGCTTTACTTTTGTAAGCGGAATCGGAACGTAAACAATTTTGTCCCCAAAAATACATAAACTTGCCCTGAATTTATAGATCATTTGATCTTCCCCGTAAGGTGAATATATTTCCTCTTCACTGCCCTCCCAGACGGGTTGAACCGAATTCTTTCCGACAATCATGAATATTCCGTATCGATTTTGCCAAATACCAGTACCTTCAAGCGTATTGACCAATACAAAGATAAATAATCTCGACCTGATTCTTTTTGTCGAGGCCAGCACTCCAATAAAATCTTTTGAGGTTGGATTCATAGCCATGATAGCAAGTTTTTGCAGTGAAGTTCCATGGAATGCCTCGAAAACTGGCGTCGTCTGATTGGGAGGACTCTGCGTCGCTGCTTCTGCGAACGGACTCATCGCTACGGTCCGCGCGACAACCGTCTGACAAATAAAAATCACAATAATTATCGTCAATTTAAAAAAAATAGAATATCCGCTTCTGTTGCCATCTAATCGCCGCCGATTTATCCAAAGGAGGGCCGTCGCAGGCAGCCCATAATGCCAACGACAATTAAGGTTGCGAATCACAGTCCTAAAAAATAGTCTTTCCATGTTTTATGGATGGATTAGTTATAAAGATCAATCTATATCAGGAACACATGATAAACGTGAGCACATAACTGCATAGGTTAATAACTTCGGCCAACGGAAACAATCAATGCGTGGACAACTCCTCAATCAAGCATTGGTGGTGTTTTGGGCCTCCAGATGGTCAGAGCAGTGACTACTGCATAATGAATGGATACAACCGCCGTGGGCTGTCAAACCGGTTCGCTCGCGCGTCTCCGGCGGATGCAGAATAAGTTTAGCAGGAGCTCGTTCGATACTTACGTCAAACTCGACCGTCTTCTACGAGTGCGCAGCAATTCTAGGCACATAGATTGTTATGGATATCACAATTAAACAATTGATTCGCCTGTAATCGTAGAATATTTTTCTCGAGGGATTTTCACATCGTCAAAGTTAATTGACATAGAATCTCTCGATCGCAAGCTACGCTTTTAGCCGCAGCCAAAAAGCCGCATTTTTTTACTCTATTTTTGGTTTTAGTTTCACACTGTTTTTATATTATTAATGAAGTGTGATATCTAATATCAATTAATCGGCGCCGTCGACCTCGAATGTGGGCGAAGCGCGACCCAGTCTTGGAAATTTGACTTTGGCATACGCAGCATTACCTATATGTTTTTTGGGCTCTTGAGAACCGTCCTCAGGCGGCGTTGTTGCATAAATCGTGCATAAGGACGAGGTGGCGCGTTGTTTGATAATCTCAGACGATGCAGGCGGACTGTGGGCGAGCGAACTCATTCATGCGGTTGAGCACGCGCACGCGGACGCGACCTCAAGCGCCTGCGAGTTGGCGCGGCGAGCCCACAAGCAAGGGGCCGTGAGCGTCTTGAACCGATACATCGCACTCTCGGTGGGCGAATGACGGTGATAGCAGCAACCCTTCTTCCATTCGCGGCGACCAAGTTTGGCGATCGTATTGACCACTTCGTTGCTCCATGCGGTACCAGGCACGGTCGCGTCCCAGTGAACAGCGCCGCAGCGTCGCGAGATACTGCTGTGGTGCCAACTGCCGCGATCGCGACATGCCACGGCTTGGTGTCGGCAACTTCACCATCGCCGGCGCACGGTATCAAGCAGTTCGTCGGTCGGAATCTGATGGACCAATTCCGCCCCGCATTACCGCCGGCAATATCTTGATTTTTCATCACCCGGCCCATACCTGACTGATATTCGCGTCGATCGCGAAATTCACCTGGCCACTACCTACGGCGCTTCGAATAGCAAAGCTGACGGACTTTCCATTCGCCTTCTCCGGATACGTTCACACTCGTGCTGTCAACCATCAAATCAATCCGATAGCCTTCGCAAACGACCGGCAGTTGTACATCAGGCAGGCACAACAAGGTCATTAGGCATAGCAAGGCTTGAATCAGCCGATGTATAACCACGCACGAACACGCGTCGGTTCGACGTCCCGTATCCTCCCAAGAGCGGTTTCGTCGATCTAAACCGGGACCTTACCTCGGTTGATCAGTCCGGCATTGTACGCCGCCCAGTTTTTAACGCTTTAGAGCGCCTTCGGCTCGTGCGTCCTTCCCCTATTCCTGCGCACATTGTCGGCAAAATCCAGAATCTAAGCAGGAATCGGAATTGCCAATAGAGACCTTACCCCGATCGTTCGCGTAAACGTCACCGCGACGTGACATGTTTTATGCAACAACACCATCTACGGCAGACATGGGAATACTATTTAATTGGGATGCGGGGAACTCGGGGCTTGTCGGACTTGCCATCATTGGGCTTGCTCTCTGTTTTGGCGTACCCGATAGCATCCAGGCAAGAAAGAATGTTAATCGCCATTTCATCGCTAATCCAGAGCCCATGCACTTCGTCATCGAGAGCATGTTTGAGTACTTGAATTCGTTCCTGTTGCGGCGAGCTCACTTGTTGTTCCCCATTCGATTTGAGAATTACAATTTGCCTTCATGGGATGGCTGGATAACGAATACTCGGGAGCGAGTAAGCGCCACCAGTCCTCCGTTAGGCGCTGCGACTGCACTACATTGATCCGACTACCTTAATTTTTAGCGACACGCTTGATGATGTAGTGAGAGTGGGGGGCCCTCGGTGCCACTCAGTGGCGCCAAACTAAACTGCACGCCGGGGTGATCCCCGAGGTTAAATCACCGCCCGACACGACCACTAGCATGTCGCCAGTGTTGAGCCTGCTGCCGACCAGAGCGTTTGCCACCTCGTCTCGTCTATTCAACTCTACAAGCAAGTCCGTTCTCAAAACGCCGCGTGAAAAAAGTTTACAATTCCCCGCAGGGCTGTGCTGGCCTGCCCCCATCAATAGGGCCAATGGGCTTCTAGCAACGTCCCTTTAAGAGACGGTTTCAAAATGGCCCCTTGGGGCTGTTAACTTTCGCGGCGAGCCGTTACTGCCGCCATCCAAGCCACGGCGCAAGAAGAACCCGGGCCGCCTACCGGTTTCGACCGCGGCGCGCTGACCGGCATCTTGTTCGTTCTCAAGACCGGACTGCGCTGGCGCGATCTGCCTGCCGAGATGGGTTGCGGCTCGGGCGTGACGTGTTGGCGACGGCTACGCGACTGGCAGGTTGCCGGCGTGTGGGACCGCTTGCACGAGCTGCTGCTCGCGAAGCTGCGAGCAGCAGACCAGATCGACTTCTCTCGAGCCGCTGTCGATTCATCATCGATTCGCCCCGTTGGGGCAGGCCAAAAAACTGGGCGAAACCCTACCGAACGCGCGCGACCCGGTTCCAAGCACCACATCGTCCGCGACGCCAACGGCACGCCGCTCGCCACGATCCTGACCGGCGTGAACGTCAACGACGTCACGCAATTGCTGCCGCTGATCGACGCGATTCCGTCGATCCGCGGATTGCGTGGCCACCCATTGCAGCGGCCGCGTGTGGTCTACGCGGATCGCGGTTACGACTCCGAGCGACATCGACGCGCGTTGCGCGATCGCGGTATCGAGCCGGTGATCGCCAAGCGCCGTACCGAACACGGCAGCGGCCTTGGCAAATATCGCTGGGTCGTCGAACGCACGCATGCCTGGCTGCATCACTTTCGTCGTCTCCGTATTCGTTTCGAGCGCCGTGCTGACATTCACGTCGCGTTCCTCAAACTCGGTTGCTGCCTGATCTGCTGGAATATCCTCCGGCGCGCCGAACAGCCTTTATGAACCCGTCTCTAAGCCAACTCCTGGAAAGCGGCATGAGTATTCGCGGTTGCCCGGCGCTTCGCCGCAAACTCTGACGGCACAAGGTAGTTCAGTGCGCTGTGCGGTCTTTGCTCGTTGTAGTCCTGACGCCATGCCGCGATGACTGCCCGAGCGTGTGCGAGCGTCGTGAACCAGTGCTCGTTAGGGCATTCTTCGCGGAACTTGCCATTGAACGATTCGATGTACGCATTCTGCGTTGGCTTGCCCGCCTGAATCAACTTCAGAGCGCCGCCGTACGCATACGCCCACTGGTCAAGCGCGCGGCTCGCGTGGTCTGTTCGCACCGCCTTGGGATAGCCACGGAAGCGAACCGCCGCACTTGGTCGTCGACAGCGCGGGCGCAAAGTTTTACGGCGAAGGGGAATGGAAAGTTCGTCAGCATTGCTACTCGAAGCGTCGCACGTGGCACAAGGTCCATCTCGCACTCGTCGCGAACACCGGGCAGTTGCGAGCATTACTCATGACGCACCAGTATGTCGCGGATGGTGAAGTGCTGCCCAAATTGCTTGAACAAATCCCGGACGACGAGTGCATCGATACCCTCGATTCCGCCGCGCGAAGGCGCGGTTCACTGCAAAGCGGTTACCACCGTCGTTCGCTGACCGAGAACGCGATGTACCGGCTCACGACGCCCACTGGACCGTGCCCGTGGGCATGTCGTACCGATACCCAGACGACCGAAGTTGCCGTTCGAGTGGGCGTGCTCAACCGCATGGCCGAGCTCACCCGCCCTCAGTCCGTCCGTATTGTCTGAGATCGTAAACAAAGGCACCACTTCGTCCTCACGACTGATTTACGCAACAAAGCCGCGACGAACTGGAAAGTGGCTCCAGTGCACCATTGCTCTCGGACGGCGCCTATCTAGATTGTGAAATTTGTTGAATTGACGGTTATTGTTTTTAGAGAGAATATGAGAGATTAATAATATGGTTAATTTTTGTGCTGCCTATCATGTCATGCTTAATTTCAAATATTTAGCCAAACATCTTGGTTAATTTTCACTCTGCATCAGACGGCTAGAATAATTTTATTGCTGATAATTCAGTAAAATTTTCACGAGTAGGTGGCATTTTTCATATTTGCTCATCGTACTGAGGCGTTCTTTTCTACCATAATGTTCTGGCGATTGTATCGGGGAGCTGCCATAACATCATGGAATGGAAGATATATTGTAGTTGATGCGATTATTGTTTTGTTTGTGCGTATCACATTGATCGCCTCGATCTAGTCTTCAAAATTTAATTGGTTTGAGATAATGAATAAAATATATAAATTAATTTGGAATCCTGTTCGTAACAAATTTGTTGTTGCGCACGAACGGGCAAAGGGGAATGGTCGTGGTTCCGTGCCGATTGTACGTCAGGCTGTCGTCAATGGTGCGCTCACAATCGCATTGACTGGAATGTCGGTGCAAGCGGCTGGTGCTGCGCAACCGAACTGTTTTAGCAGGGAAGGGTTTGTAAGTGTTAACGGATCTGCAGCCGTTCTACCCGAATGCATGGGGCCAATTGCGGAACTTGTAGCGGAAGTACTTGCCGCCAATGGTGATGGCGCCACGAACCACGGTGCCAACGGCACGGCCAACGGCAACGGTGCCACGAACAACGGTGGCAACGGCACGGCCAACGGCAACGGCGCCACGAACAACGGTGGCAACGGCACGGCCAACGGCAACGGCGCCACGAACAACGGTGGCAACGGCACGGCCAACGGCAACGGTGCCACGAACAACGGTGGCAACGGCACGGCCAACGGCAACGGCGCCACGAACAACGGTGGCAACGGCACGGCCAACGGCAACGGCGCCACGAACAACGGTGGCAACGGCACGGCCAACGGCAACGGTGCCACGAACAACGGTGGCAACGGCACGGCCAACGGCAACGGTGCCACGAACAACGGTGGCAACGGCACGGCCAACGGCAACGGCG
>NZ_JBVVNQ010000048.1:0-8399 GCF_055810675.1 Burkholderia sp. YHN3-13
TAGTCGGCCGCATTCGCCGCACGTTGCGGCTGCCTGCATCCGCGCGGACGCGTCGCTCGTATCTGGTTGAAGAGATCACAGCGGGCGTTGCGCTGCACAACGTGCAGCGGGCGCGCCACCGATCGGTCGATCACATGCATCCGAGAGTGCTATATTTCGCTCGATATTCACATCATGGCGGTCCGCGCCATCCCCTTCGCATGAGCGACACGCCAGGCGGTGCCAGCGGCTTCGATCAGTCTGCCCCTTCGCGCGATGCCGATGCGGATGTCGCGCGCCGCGAACATCTGAACCGGGTGATGCTTCAGGCAGCAACAGGCGACCAGGCGGCTTTCGCGGAGTTGTACCGGCTGACCGCGTCGCGGGTGTTCGGGACAATCGTGCGCATGCTTCACGATCACGGGGAAGCCGAGGATCTCCTCCAGGAGGTCTACACGACCGCATGGCGACGCATCGACGCATTCGACCCGGCGCGCGGCGGCGCGATGACGTGGCTGATCACGCTGGCGCGCAACAAGACGATCGACCGCTTGCGGCAGCATCGCGACGCGCAACTCGACGACGAACAGGCGCTGGAGCTTCCCGCCGAAGATCCGACGCCCGCCACGCTGGCGGAGGCCTCGCAGGAGCGCCTGCGCCTCGACCGATGCCTCGCGCAACTCGATCCGCAGCAGGGCCGCGCGGTGCGCGAGGCCTTCTTCAGCGGCGCGACCTACAGTGAGCTGGCAGCGCGACTGCGTGTGCCGCTCGGAACCATGAAGAGCTGGATCCGGCGCAGCCTGATGCAGCTGAAGGTGTGTCTGGAGCAATGAATACGCCGGCCGATCACGATCCCGAATTGCGCTGCGCCGAATACGCCCTCGGCGTGCTCGACGCAGACGCGCGCCGCGAGCTGGAGCAGTCCGCCGCGCGCGACCCGGCGTTGCAAGCCACGCTCGAGCGCTGGCAGCGCCACCTCGCCCCGCTCGCGGACGACGTCACGCCCGTCGACCCGCCCGCGAGAACCTGGACGAGGATCCAGCACCAACTGGGCTTCATCCCGCCGCCGCGCCCGCGCAGCGCTGCGCCATCCGACGGATGGTGGAACAACCTGAAACTGTGGCGCTGGGTCGGCATGGGCGCGAGCGTGGCGGCGCTCGGGCTGCTCACGGTCAACGTGATCCGGGTGGGCGAAGCGCCGCCGCGCCCCGCTGCCGAAGACAGCCACTACATGGCGGCCACGCTGGCACAAGCGGATGGCGTCGCACGGTGGACCGCCACGGTCGACTTGCGGCGTGCCCGGATGGTCGTGGTGCCCGCGAACACGCCACCTGTCGCCGCGGACCGCTCGACGGAGCTCTGGCTGATTCCGCCGAATGCGAAGCCGATCTCGCTCGGCGTATTCGCGTCGAACGCACCGGCGTCGATGACGCTGCCGCAAGCGATCGTCGCGCGACTCGATGCACGCGCGGTGCTCGCCGTATCGCTCGAGCCTCACGGCGGCTCGCCGAGCGGCCAACCCACCGGGCCGGTGCTCGCCACCGGCGCGATGCACACCACTTGACGCGCGCATCGCGCTCGACCCGCAAACGTAAAGCGCGGCGGCGTGCCGCCCGCTGCCTTCTCTCTAGACGAGATCACGCATCTCGTCGCATTCGTCTGCATCCGATCGGTCGCCGGCTCCGTATAAAGGGTATCGCGCCCTCGGAGCCCGTATGCCCGCCGTCGTCGTTGCCCTCCTCGCCTTCGTCGGACTGATCCTGTCCTTCACGACGGTGTGGATTACCCAATTGCATTCCCGGAACGCCGGGATGATCGATCCGGTCTGGGCCGCGACGCTCGGCGGCGTCGCCGTGTTCGTCGCCGCGCTGGCGACCGGCCCGGAATTGAATCGTGCGCTCGTCGCCGCGGGCGGCGGCATCTGGGGGCTGCGACTCGCGCGGCACCTGTGGCGGCGCAACCGCGGGCAGCCGGAAGACCCGCGCTATCGACAGTTCCGCCTGCAGTGGGGCGACGCCGCGCCGCGCAACATGTTCTGGCTGTTCCAGTTGCAGGCGCTGATCTCGATGCTGCTGTCCATCGCGTTCTTTATCCCCGCATACAGCGCGGCAACCCCGTCCCGGTTCGCGATTGCCGCGGCAGTGGCGATCTGGATCGCCGCCGTCGCCGGAGAGACGGCCTCCGACCGGCAACTCAAGCGGTTTCTCGCGGATCCCGACCACGGCGGCCAGGTCTGTCGCGCCGGCTGGTGGCGCTATTCGCGGCACCCCAACTATTTTTTCGAGTGCGTGCACTGGCTCGCCTACACGGCGCTGGCGATCGGCATGCCGTGGGGCTGGCTGACGCTGTTCCCGCCACTCCTGATGGCATGGCTGCTGCTCAAGGTATCCGGCTTGCCGCTGCTCGAAGCGCGTCTGGTGCAAAGCCGGCCGGGCTACCGCGAGTACATGCGCACGACCAGCGCCATCGTTCCGTGGCCTCCGAGGCCGGCGCCCGGCCCTTCCCCCACTCGATCCGATCACCCTGAAGACCGGAGCACGCGATCATGACCGCTACCACCTCGCAACCGTCGCCGGCCTCGGCGGCGGCACCCAACGACGCCTGGCTGATCCGCTGCTGCGAGCGCGGCTGGCTGCCGGACCGGCTGATCCGGGCCGGCATGCGCTCGCTCATGCGGCAACGCCTGCGCGACGAACACGCGTATGACGGCGAACGGCGCGCGGCGGCCTACGACACGCTGGTGCGTGAACTGGGCGCGAGTCCGATCGCAATCGAAACGCTCGCGGCGAACACGCAGCATTACGAAGTGCCCGGCAGCTTCTTCGAGGCCCATCTCGGCCCGCGGCTCAAATATTCGTGCGGCTATTACCCGTGCGGCGACGAAACGCTGTCGCAAGCAGAAGAAGCCATGCTGGCGTTGTACGCGCAGCGCGCCAGGCTGGAGGACGGCCATCGCATTCTCGACCTCGGATGCGGCTGGGGTTCGCTGTCGCTCTGGCTCGCCGAGCGCTACCCGGCCGCGCAGATCGTCGGCCTGTCGAATTCGCACGGTCAACGCCACTTCATCGAGCGGTGCGCGGCGCAGCGCGGGCTGACGAATCTGCGCATCGTGACCGGCAACGTGGTGGAGTTCGACTTCGATCCCGAGGATGCCGGTTTCGACCGCGTGCTCTCGATCGAGATGTTCGAGCACATGAAGAACTACGGGCAACTGCTCGCCAAAATCGCGCGCTGGATGCACGACGACGGCAAGCTCTTCGTGCACATCTTCGCGCACAAGCTGCTCGCCTATCACTTCGCGGTGCACGACGACACCGACTGGATGTCGCGCCATTTCTTCACGGGCGGGACGATGCCGTCGGCCGACCTGCTGCTGCGGTTCCAGGACGACGTGCGCATCGCCCGCCAATGGTGGCTCGACGGGACTCACTACGCCCGCACGGCCAATCAGTGGCTCGCGTCGCTCGATGCGGCGCGCCCCCGGATCATGCCGATTTTCGAGACGGTCTACGGCGCCGACGCCCGCATCTGGTTCCAGCGCTGGCGGATGTTCTACATGGCGGTCGCCGAGCTGTTCGGCTATGCCGACGGGCAGGAATGGGGCGTCGCCCACTATCTGTTCGACAAGCGCCGGGTTCTCGCATGAGGGCCGAAATCTCATACCGGGTCGTCCGCCGCATCGCCGTCACGGTCGTGACGGCGCTCGCGATCGGGGCCGCCGGGTGCTCGGGCAGCCCGCCGAACCCGAATCCGCGCGCCGCCGTCCCGCTGTCGACCGTACCCGTCGACCTGCCGCGCTACATGGGCCGCTGGTACGTGATCGCGAACATCCCGTATTTCGCGGAACGCCGCTTCGTCGGCAGCCGGGCCGAGTGGCGCCTGCGCGACGACGGCCGGATCGACGACGCATTCGTCGGCCGCAAAGGCGGCTTCGACCAGCCCGAGAAGCACTACCGGTTCGTCGACGCCGTCAAGCCCGGCAGCGGCGGCGGCGAATGGCGCGTGCGGCTGTTCTGGCCGGTGTATGTCACGCAACTGACGCTCTACGTCGACCCCGACTACCGGTACACGATCCTCGGCTACCCGGGCAAGACGCTCGGCTGGATCTTCTCGCGCGAGCCGACGATGGACGAGGCCACCTATCGCTCGCTGCTCGCCCGGCTCGATGCGATGGGTTACGACACGTCGCGCTTCAGGCGGGTGCCGCAAACACCCGACCAGATCGGCAAGCCGGGCTTCGCGTCGCCCGGCGATCGCGAATGACAACCGCGCCTGCATCCGCCGCGTGCGGTGCGACGTATATGAGCACATGTGATTCCCGAACCTGCACTTGTGACTGACGGAGACCATTCGCGATGCACCCGGAACTTACAATGTCGCTGCCCGGCCGGCGGATTGCCGTCGTCGGCGCCGGCATCGCGGGCCTGGCCAGCGCGTACTTGCTGGCCCGCCGTCACCGTGTGACGCTGTTCGAGGCCGCCGACTATCTCGGCGGTCACACGCACACGGTCGACGTCGACCTCGACGGCGCACGCCACCCCGTCGACACGGGATTCCTCGTGTTCAACGACCGGACCTATCCGAACCTGATCGCGCTGTTCGACGAACTGGGCGTGGCCGCCCATTCGACCGACATGTCGTTTTCGGTTTCGGTCGACGGTGGCCGGCTCGAATGGGCCGGCAGCAACCTGAACACGGTGTTCGCACAACGCCGCAACCTGTTCTCGCCGACCTTTCTCGGCATGTTGCGCGACATCCTGCGCTTCAACGCGTCCGCGCAAGATCACCTCGAATCGGCGAGCCGGCAGCGTCTTTCGGTCGGGGAACTGCTCACGGCCGGCGGTTACGGCGCATCGTTCCAGCATCACTACCTGCTGCCGATGGCGGCCGCCATCTGGTCGAGCGCGGCCAACGACATCCTGCGGTTTCCGGCGGCGACGTTCCTGCGCTTCTGCCTGAATCACGCGTTGTTGCAGGTCAACAACCGGCCGACCTGGCGCACCGTCGCGGGCGGCGCGCGGCAGTACGTCGAGCGCATCGCCGCGACGCTCGACGACGTGCGCGTGAATACGCCGGTCCGCGCGATACGGCGCGACGACGCGGGCGTGACGGTGGCGACCGATACGGCCGGTCACGAGCGTTTCGACGCGATCGTGCTCGCGTGCCATGCGCCGACCAGCCTGCGGCTGCTCGCGGATGCGAGCAAGGCCGAGCGCGACGTGCTCGGCGCCGTGCGTTACCAGCACAACGTCGCGGTGCTTCATACCGATACCGCGTTGCTGCCGCGCCGACGGCGCGTGTGGTCGGCATGGAACTACCTGGGCGGCCGGCCGAGGCGCACGGGCGGCGAATCGCCGGTGTGCGTGAGCTACCTGCTCAACCAGTTGCAGCCGTTGCCGTTCCGCTCGCCGGTCGTCGTCACGTTGAATCCGGTCGACGAGCCCGCGCCCGACACCCAGCTCGGCCGCTACGATTACGAACACCCGCTGCTCGATCTCGCGGCCGTGGATGCGCAGCATCGCCTGCCGATGCTGCAAGGGCGGCGCAATACGTGGTTCGCGGGAGCGTGGACGGGCTACGGGTTCCATGAGGATGGACTGAAATCGGCGTTGCGCGTCGCCCGCAGCTTCGGCATCGCGCCGTCCTGGGCTCGCCCATGAACGCGCCCTTTGCCCGCGACGGCATGGCCGCCCGGCTGCTCGTCGGCACCGTGATGCATGAACGGCTGCGGCCGGTGCGCCATGCGTTCGCGTACCCGATATTCCAGGTCTGCTGCGACGTCGAGCGGCTGGACGAGATCGACGTCGGCTGGTTCGGCATCGATCGCCGGGCCCCGCTTGCGCTCGCTTCCCGCGACTACGGCCCGCGCGACGGCCGCGCGCTCGGCCCGTGGATGCGCGATGTCCTCGCGCGCGCCGGCATTCCCGCCGACGGCCCGATCTGGCTGCAGACGATCCCGCGCATCTTCGGCTACGCATTCAATCCGGTGAGCTTCTGGTACTGCTACGACCGCGCGGGCCGGCTGCGCGCGCTGTACGCCGATGTGCGCAACACGTTCGGTGCGCACCACGGCTACCTGCTGAGTGCGATGCGTCACGCACCGATCGACGCCGACACCGTGCTCGTCTGCCGCAAGACGTTTCATGTCTCGCCGTTTTGCGACATCGTCGGCGATTACGCGTTTCGCGTGCGTCAGTGCGGCGACCATCTGAGCGTGGCGATCGACTATCGCGACGACGACGGTCTGCTGCTGCGCACGGCAATCGGCATGCGGTCCGCGCCGCTGACGGCGGCACGCGCATGGCGCGCGCTGGCCCGGCAGCCGCTGAACGCGATCAACGTCGTCATTCGCATTCATTGGCAAGCGCTGCGGCTGTGGCTCGCGCGCGTGCCGTTCCACGGCAAGACGCCCCCCGGCCGTTCCGCCGCTGCCGATTCGCCATTGTCCCGTTCGCCGGGCGCGTCGCCACACGGCCGCTCGGCGATGTCCGATCACGAGGCTCGCCCATGACCTTGCTGCGCCTGCTGTCTTCCGCCTCGCAACCGGCGATGCCGCTCTCGGCCCGGTTGTTCATCGCGCTGCTCCGGCAAATCAACGACGGTCACCTGACGCTCGTGACGCCCGAAGGCGCGCAGCATGTGTTCGGCGATCCGCACCGCCAGCCGGCCGCGACGCTGCAGGTCCGCGACTGGCGGGCGTGCCGTGCGATCCTGCGCGCGGGCGACATCGGATTCGCGGAAGCGTATCGCGCCGGCTGGATCGAGACGCCCGAACTCGTCGCGCTGCTGCGCCTCGCGATCCGCAACCAGCCGGTGATCGCGAAGACGGTGACCGGCGGCCGCCTGGCACGCCTCTGGTACGCGCTGCGTCACCGGCTGAGGATGAATATGCGGGCCGGCAGCCGCCGCAACATCCACGCGCACTATGATCTCGGCAACGACTTTTACGGATTGTGGCTCGACGACACGTGGACGTATTCGAGCGCATGCTTCGACGGCGACGCGCAGCGTTCGCTCGCCGACGCGCAAACGGCGAAGTATCAGCGCATCGTCGATTCGCTCGGCCTGCGCGCCGGCATGCACGTGCTCGAGATCGGCTGCGGCTGGGGCGGGTTCGCCGCGCATGCCGCACGGCAAGGCATCCGCGTGCATGGCGTCACCGTCTCGCAGGCGCAATACGCGCTGGCCCGCGAGCGCATGGCGCGCGACGGGCTGTCCGATCGCGTCACGCTCGAATTGCGCGACTATCGGGACGTCGACGGCCAATACGACGCGATCGTGTCGATCGAGATGTTCGAGGCCGTGGGCGAAACATTCTGGCCGGTGTACTTCGACACGCTCAGGCAGCGCCTGAAGCCCGGTGCTCGCGCGCTGATTCAATCGATCACGATCATCGAGTCGCTATTCGACGCGTACCGCACGTCAAGCGACTTCATTCGCGAGTTCATCTTTCCCGGCGGGATGCTGCCGAGCCCGGAGCGTTTCGTCGATGCCGCGCGGCGGGCCGGCCTGGCCGCCGAACCGGTGCTGGCGTTCGGCGACGACTACGCGCGCACGCTGCGCACCTGGCGGGCCGCCTTCGAGGCGCGCATCGACTCGGTGCGTGCGCAACGGTTCGACGAGACGTTCATTCGCACCTGGCGCCTCTATCTCGCCTATTGCGAAGCGGGATTTGTCGAGCGGCGGACCGACGTGATGCATTTCATCGTGTCGTCGGGCGGCTGACATGCGGCGCAGGCTTGCGATGCTCGCCGCAGTCGCGGCCGCGGCGCTGGCTGCACCCTTGTTCGCCGGCGCGAGCTGCGTCGACGACATCGCGTCGGCGCGACTGATCGGATCCGGCCGGTTCTGCATCCTGGGCATCTGTCTGTACGACGCCCAGCTGTGGGCGCCGCGGCCGCCGGGCGCGTTCGACACGCCGTTTGCGTTGTCGCTGGCCTACCGTCACGACGTGAAAGGCGAGCGGCTAGTCTCGACGGGCATGGACGAGATCGAGCGACTCGCACCCGCACCGTTGCCGGCGGCGACGCTCGAAGCATGGCGCCGCGATATCGAACGGGCGTTCACCGACGTATCGCGCGGCGACGTGCTGTGCGGTGTGTATGTGCCCGAGCGCGGCGCACGCTTCTACACCAACGGCCGCCTCACGGCCGACGTGACCGACCCGGCGTTCGCGCGCGCATTCTTCTCGATCTGGCTCGACCCGCGCACGCGGGCAAAGTCGTTGCGCCGTCAGTTGCTGGGCGACGATGCACGCTGATTCGACGGTGAGCGGCGATGGTCCGGTGTATCGACGCCGGCAGCGCCGCTCGACCGGACAGTTCGCCAGGATCCTTCTCGACGCGTGATTCGCCATGGTCAACAAGATGCACTTGCCTGAGAAGACATGCGAGACCTGCGGCTTGCCTTTCAGCTGGAGA
>NZ_JBVVNQ010000049.1:0-8194 GCF_055810675.1 Burkholderia sp. YHN3-13
GCGCGCGGCCGGACGGCGCGCGTCGAAGCCGCGCAGTTCGCGGGCCAGGATGCCGACGTGCTCGCACGCCTCGATGCCGATCGCGACGTGCTCGTGCGTATCCGCGTGCCGGGGCACTGATGCCCGGCTGTTGGAGAACATGTGGTGCTGACGGTTGACGGGCAAGTTACGGCCTATACAGACTAACGGCAACTTGCCCAAATCTCCTGGATTAGTTGTCGGGCAATGCTCAATTCAACGAGAATAGGCAATGAACGGACGCGGCTTACCTGCACTCCCGGGCGTATGTCGCGCAGAAATAGGAGGGCTCGCTCCGCTAATTTCCGGAATCGGAAGAAGCGAGAGATATCGTCACCGCCAGGCGCTTCCGATTCGCAGGCTGCGTGTTCCCGTCGTGCGGCCCGTACTTACGCGCCCATTCGGCGCCAAGCACATCGGATAAGAACACAACGCCGGGCGCAATTTACACAAGCTCGCTCATATGCGGATCCCCTAGGCAGGCTGGATACCAAAGCGCGCGGCGGCGTACCGCGCGCTGCAGTTCCACACTTCGAGGCCGTCACAGGCGAAGGTAGCCCATCCACCCTTGACGAGCATCTCAACTTGTGCAATTACCCCGCCGTGTCCCATCGCCTTGGCAGCCAAGGCCGTCCGTTTGCGGCAGATCGCCCGGTAATTTCCCTCATGTAGCGTTGACGGCATCAAGCCATCAATGCCGCTCACTGCTCAATCAAAAACCGGTCGCGGCTCTTCGCATTTGCAATCCAGTGAGGTGCCTTGCCACGCCCGCTCCAGGTTGCGCCCGTTTTCGGGTCGCGATATTTCGGCGCGACCGGTGCCCGCGTGCCCGACGCAGAAGCGCGCCGACGTCCGAAAAGTTGCTCAGGCGTGATGGCATATTCGGCGATCTGCTCACGGATCGTCGCGATGATACTTTCCAGCTCGGCAATCCGTGCTTCTTCCGCTTGCTGCGCCAGTGCTTCTGCCTGAGCTTTCAGTTCGAGATAGGTAGCCATGTATGTGAAGGAAACTCCGATTTAGAAGGTTGGCCAGTGGTCGAGACGGTTTGGAGCGTAGATGCAAACCCTCTGTACACGACAGACATATTATATTCCTGCGGATGGCAAAAGGGGCCGCCTCAGCGGAATGCGTGGTGATCGTGACTAGGGCCCGTGACCGTGCTGGTCCTAGTTGCGCATTGTTCTGGGAGAGTCGCTAAATTCGCGTTCCGAACCAGTGCTTATATAATTGACACGATCGATCTTTCGACGTGTAAGAGCATCATATGCCTTGAACACGAAATTACTGACAGGCCCTCTGTCGGCCGCCCTCAGGCATGCTTAGCGAGATCCACTTAAAGAGTTCGTCTTCCCGCATTGGCATCGCTAGATAAAAGCCCTGCATCATATCGCAGCCGAGTGAGCGAAGCACCTGCAGTTCAGATTCTCGCTCAACACCTTCCGCGACCACTTCGATCTTCAGTAGCTGACCAAGCTTCAATATCGCTTCGACCAACATATGATTTCCGGTGAAAAGGTTGCTAATAAGCGACCGATCGATCTTGACCTTGCGCACGTATGAGCGATGCAATGTTGACAGCGACGAAAATCCCACACCGAAGTCGTCAACCGCAATACGCACTCCTGCGATTGAAAGCCGTTCTAGACGGGACTGCACAATATCGATGTCGGCTGTGGTTTCCTCAGTGACCTCGATTTCCAGCATTGTGGCAGGCAGGCAGGCGGCAGCGAGCCAGTCCAGCGCGATGTAGTCCACCGGGATCTGTGCGATCTTTCGCGGTGACAGATTGATCGCAACTCTGACGTGACCCAGGCCTACGCGCTGCAACCGAGCCATCAAACGTGATACCCGGCTCAACACATGCTTCAGCAGCGACTCCGACTGACCAGATGTGTCCGCAATGAACACGATGTCGGATGGCGCAATCAGCCCGTACTTCGGGTGCTCCCATCGCAGCAGCGCCTCAACACTGTCCAATAGTACCCCACCCTCGCGCAGGACCGGCTGAAAGAACACATCCAACTCGCCACTGACCATTGCCTGCGGGAGCTCACGCTCGATGGCACAGCGGGTAGTGAGCCGGATGCGCAATGAGCCATCGAAAACCCGAAAGCGATTCCGTCCCTGCTTCTTCGCGGCATACAACGCCTCGTCGGCACAAAGCAGCATGTCCGTCAGATCCATGGATGCGGAGATATGAATACCAATACTGACGCCTAGGCACTTTGCGTCCTTGATGTCGACCGGAACGTTATCGATCAGACGCTGCGCGAGCGACTCCGGCGATTCGCCGACCAGTTCTGGGACGTAGAGAATCGCGAATTCATCGCCGCCGAGCCGCGCAACAAGTGCATCTGTGGGCTGATGAGCCGTGAGGCGGCGCCCCACCTCGGCCAGGACATCGTCGCCGCCGCGATGGCCATAGACATCATTGACAACCTTGAAGCCGTCCAAATCGAGCATCATGAGACATGCGGATCTGCCTGCCGCCGGCATATACTGCGCAGCCCGTACCATGAATCCAGTCCGATTGAGCAGGCCCGTCAAGTGGTCGTGCCATGCCTGATGTTGCATCTGTTTCTGGGTCGACAGCGCCTGGCAGTGCGCCGCCTCCAATGACCGGGCCAGCGATGTCGCCTGATTCTTCGCGCTACTAGCCTCCCGGAAAGCCGCTTCACTCTCAACGGCGCTGCGCGATAGTGCCAGCAGATAGAGCAGCACCGTGGCCGCCAGACAATATCGCTCAAAGGTGCCTTGATACAGCAGACACGCTACGACGGACAGTAGGGAGGGCGTAATGAACGCGAGCGGTACGCGTGCGTAGGCGGTACCATGTGTCACCGCGCCCGCCGTTACGCCGCAAACAACGGTGAGGTAAAAGAGGGTTGAGGACGACGTATAGCCGTCGCATAAAAGCGGGACGCCGGCCCAGACAAAGCCCGACATCAGTGCGCCGAACGAGAACCTGCGCAACTGCCGAGCCACAAGTGATATCGGGTTGCGGGAATCAGAATTTCTCGAGACGTAAATGCCGGATATCGCTACGCCGTCCACGTGCTGGCGACAAAGATGGATTCTCCATATGTTGACGAGCGTCGACACACCGAACCACAACATGGCAGTCCGATACCGATGGTGATCGAACGCTACTAACAAGTTGGTGAACCCAAGCAGCATGTTGACCGGAATGGCGATCAGTACACTGCGCCGCACCGAGCTCATCTGGTCCACAAGGACGAGCTCGTCCAGCTGCGACGCGTCAGGCGAAGACGACTCCAAGGACCGCGACGTATCCGCGGGAGGTGCGTGGCTCATATTTGGTCACCCTCGCATACTTTTTATATAACTTTACCGTCTAGAATCCGAGCGTACGTCGGACGCGATGTTGGATCGCGTCCGATGCCGGCGCTCCGATCGTTGAAGAGGCGATGCCTGACCGGAAATTGATCCCGGGGGCGCCTGGCGCGCATCCGGGTTTGATTGTTGGGGCACCGTTTTCGTTGGGATACGACGCGCATTCGAAGAGGCGTGCGACAGTTGACGACCTAACGCGGGTCCCTGTGCGTTATCGACTACTCTCGGACAGTGAAGGCTATTTCCCATCGCAATTGCGAGTCAACTGCAGAAGTAGTTCGTCATATGCAGCCACAAGGGCAGAATTTTCAGCCGAGTAGCGCCTTAAGGTCTCGCGCTGGCGGACGATATACCCTTCCCAGTCGTCATCGTGCGCATGCAGGGCACGCAAGAGCGCGTCGGCGCCCTGCTGTACGTCGTTGTCGGGATAGTAGTAGCCAAGATCGGGGGCTAGGTTCGCGTTGTGCACGAGCGGATAACCCTGCCAGCAGACATCAAAGTAGAAATAGTTGAGAGGGTTGGCCCACTGATGCGAGACGACAACGTCGGTCATTGTGGCCAGAAAGTCGGGCGTGTCGAAGCGACCGACAAAGGCAGCCTTGCCAGCTCGTACGATGTCTAGATAGTTCATCAGCATTACGAATTCAGGGCTGTCGTGCGCGAGGCGATCGGCATTCGTCACGTGCGTGAAGCAGATCGCGTCGGGGTCGCGCCGATACGCTTCGTCGATGATCAACATCGGATACACGCAGAACTTCACGACATCTTGGTTCGGCTCCATGACCGTGAGCCGCTTGCCCGACTGACTGCGCGGCCGGTATTCGCCGTGCCCAGGCAGCGACCGCGTGCGTTCGGTCAAGAACATCGGATCCCACACGAACGGAACAACGCGCCCTGGGCAACGACGCAGCGATTGCAGGAACGGCAGCGACGACGGCGCGATCTGCGGAATCGCCCACACCTCGTCGTAGCCGCGGTTGATAAACAGCGAATCCCATAACCGGCGGCCGAAGAGCATCGATTCCATCGCGTTAATGTACTCGACGCCGCAGCAATAGCTCACCAGTTTTACACCGCGCGCTTTCAGGTAAGCCGTCTGTTCACCATCAATCTGCCCGCCGAGCTCGATCACCACGTCGAGCGCGTCCTTCATGTCGGCGAACGCGCGCGTGTCGTACACGCTGCGATCCCACGGCAGCGCATCGGTTAGCGGAACATCGGTCGTGTTGACCAACGTCACGCGGTAGCCGTGCGGCGACGCCATCAGCACTTTCGCGAGGAACAGCGCGTTCTGCTTGATGCCGTTGATCCACAGGCTTTCGTCGGGGGCACGCAATCCAATCGTGATGCCAATCCGCAGGCCATTGAGGGAAGTAAGTGTAATCATCGAAAAATGGAGGGCTGTCCCCCTACGTAGATCCCGCTATCAAAATTGGGCGAGGCATGCGGACGCGGGTACTCCCGGCGAGGACGACGGATAGCCCGAGAACGTGACTGAACAGTCGAAACGCTCAGCCGAGTCGACACCTCAATCCCCGCGGTATGTGATGTCGTGCCACCGCTGTGAAATCTTTCCTCCCGAGCCGAGTTGGCCACGCGGAAATCGTTTGTCAGCTATCGCATGAAGCGCGCGTTCGTCACGTGCAGGATCACCGCAACTACGCAGCACTTTTAAATCGCGAACACGACCTTCTTCATTGAGCCAAACCCGCACCAGGACATTCCGGCGAGTCTCCACCGATCTCGGGACTGCCCGAGACAACATGCGATCGATGAGCGACATATACATCCTCTTCACTGATGAAAATCGGACGGCACTCGATCCTGCAGCAGTAGTTTTGTCGCGTTATTCCGCGGCCGAAATGATGAAACGATCGCGGTTCTTGGTGCCCGAAATCCAAAGAGGCGCCTTGCCGCGACCGCTCCAGGTTGCGCCAGTTTCGAGGGCACGATACTTCGGCGCGACCGGCTCGCGCGCTTTCGACGCTGCAGCATGCCGGCGCCCGAAGAGTTGATCCGGGGTGATGCCGTATTACGCAACTTGTTCGCGAATTGAGGTGATGATCCTTTCCAATTCTGCGAGTCGCGCTTCTTCTGTCCGGCGTGCCAGCGCCTCTGCTTGCACCTTCAGTTCGTAGTAGGTAGCCATAGGTGAAAAGCAATTCCTCTGATAGTTAGGCTAGGAAAATTTACCCATCATATCATTTCGCCAAAAAAACTTACGATAATCGGCACACAATCCACAACTTAATAATACACATTTATATTACGAAGTTTAACAAAAAACATTTGGCAGTGCTAGATTTAAATAACCACTTTGATAGTGTGGACAATATCCCGCTTACAGTGACTCTAGCGGCGTGACGAAATTGACTTAAATCAACAATCCGACATTTTATTCGCGCATATTTATTCTGTTATAGAACCATATCCTCAGACAATTTATCTCGACATCGCAACGACCCATTGGCTTCGAGCATTTTTCACTTGGCAACCTGCGCTAACCCGAATTACCAGCCGCAAACGTTAAATCTCCATAAATAGCCGAATTTTATAAAAATTCCGGCGTTCCTCAACGGGTAAATTCGTGAGAATCAGATACGCAAGAGTCTCGACGGACGAACGAATCTGGACTTGCAGATATTGGCGCTTAAGCGCCGACAGCTGCGATTCCATCATTACGGACAGTGGATTCTCCGGTGCTCGCCTTGAGCGCCCCGGACTTCAGCGCGCCTTGAATGAATGCCAAGCCGGCGACACCCTTGTCGTGTGGCGACTCGACCGGCTTGGCCGCTCGTTGGCCAGTTGCTGGTCGTGATGAATGATCTGCGCGCCCGTTGTATCGATTTCGCCTCCCTGAACGAAGCGATCGATACCGGCCCACCTGCCGGCACGTTCATATTTCACATGGTCGCCGCCTTGGCTGATTTCGAGCGCGCCCTGATCAGCAATAGGACAAAGGCTGGACTCGAAGCAGCCAAAACCCGCGGCGCGAGACTTGGCTGTCCTCCCGCCCTCGATGCGCAGCAAATCAGCGAAGCAAAAAAGCTGCCCGGGAGCGAACCCATCGATGATGTCGCCTCGCGCTACGGTTTGCGGCCAAGGAGTTTGCGCAGGATCCCGGACCGATCGACTTGATAGCGCCTCCCGCCTAGTCATTAGCCTTGGCCTCTCTGTCGCCCCGCCAATTGCGCAAATGCCCTGCCCCATGTCGGCTGTCACGGTTCGGCAATATGGAGCCAATCCAGGGGCGGCGTAATGGCGCCGGCCCCGGGTCGGCATATTGGAGCCACCCGAGGGGCGGCACATAGGCGCCAGTAATGCGGGAGCGACGGCGCGGTTCGAACTTTCCTAGTCGGTACGCTTTGTTCTTTTTGAACGGAGCGTCCATGGCCAATCGGAGGTTCGAATTGTTTGAGTATCGCCAAGTCCTTGTCCGCATGCGGCAAGGCGACTCCGGCCGCGACATCGCGCGCGGCGGACTGATGGGGCGCAAGAAGCTCACGAGCGTGCGCCGCGAAGCCCAGACACGAGGTTGGCTCGATCCCGCGCAACCGTTGCCGGCCGATACGGTAATTGCAGGGGTCTTCGGTCGCACGCCGCATCTGTCGAGCGCCTGCGTGTCAACGGTGGAGCCGTTTCGCGAGCAGATGCGTGACTGGCTCACCGCAAGCGTTCAAGGCACCACGATCCACGCCGCACTTCGACGCAACCACGGCTACACCGGCAGCTACAGCGCCGTGAAGCGCATGGTGCGACACCTCGTGGCCGAGCGCGGTGTGGCTGCCACGACGATCCTGGAGTTCGCGCCGGCCGACGCGGTGCAGGTCGACTTCGGCGCCGGGCCCGTGCTGAGCGCCGAAGGCATTGAGGTTCGGACGTGGATCTTCGTGATGACCTTGTGCTGGTCGCGTCACCAGTATGCCGAGATCGTGCTGGATCAAACCGTCGAGACGTGGTTGGCCTGCCACCGGCGCGCCTTCGAATGGCTCGGCGGCCGGCCCACTCGGGTCATCATCGACAACGCGAAGTGCGCGATCATCCGAGCCTGCCGGTACGATCCGGCTGTACAACGCTCCTACGCGGCGCTTGCCGAAGCCTACGGCTTCAAGATCGACGCCTGTCCGCCACGCGATCCCCAGAAGAAATGCGTCGTCGAGTCGGGCGTCAAATACGTCAAGAAGTCCTTCGTGCCGCTGCGGGAGTTCCGGGATCTGGCCGATGCGAATCGGCAGCTTCGTGAGTGGGTCCTGCAGGAAGCCGGCACGCGCACGCACGGCACGACCCACGAGCAGCCGCTCGCGCGCTTCGGCGTCGAGCGCCCGTTGCTCGCCGCGTTGCCGGACGTGGCGCCGGTAATCTCCGTTTGGAAGGAAGTCAGCGTCCACCGCGACGGCCACGTCGTTTACCGCAACGCGCTGTACTCGGCGCCGTATGCACTGGTCGGCAAGCCCCTCTGGCTGAAGGCGACTGACACGGTCATCCAGTTGTACCACCAGCATCAGCTCGTCGCGACCCACCCGCGGCAACGGGCCGGTGGTCGCCACACGGTCCGGGACCATCAGCCGCCCGAAGCGCAGGCCTGGCTCGAGCACGATCCGCAGTGGTGCCTGGCGCGCGCGAAGGAAATCGGACCATCGTGCCTTGGCGTGATCCTTGCTTTGTTCAACGACACGGTGCTCGTCAATCTGCGCGGCGCGCAGGGCCTCATCCGGCTGCGCGAGCAGGTCGGCGACGCACGGCTGGAAGCGGCCTGCGAACGCGCACTCGCCTTCAGCAGCCCGAAGTACCGCACCGTCAAGGGCATCCTCGACAAGGG
>NZ_JBVVNQ010000050.1:0-6583 GCF_055810675.1 Burkholderia sp. YHN3-13
GGCGACTCGGATGCGCGCAGCGCGACACCCCAATGCACGGCCCCGACGAACGACGCGATACACGCGGCGTAGTTCAGCAGCGCGTGCACGTAATCGTCATTGGCAGCCGACGCGTGGACACTCAGCCACGACAGCGCGACGAACGGCGCCAGGCCGGCCAGCGCCAACGCTGCGGGAACGCGGTAGCGATGCAGCGCCGCACGCATGATCACGACCTCGGCGAGACGATCAGCGCACCCTGGCCGCCATCGACGCCGAACTGCTGGCCGGTCACCCATGACGCATCGGCGCTCAACAGGAACGCCGCAAGCGCGGCGGGATCGTCGCCGACGCCGAGTCGTCCGAGCGGATTGGCGTCCGCGAGGCGCTTCGCGACCTGCGGCGCACTCGTCAGACGCGCGGACATCGCCGAGACGATCAGGCCGGGATGAATGCAGTTGACGCGAATCCCGCGCGCCGCGTAGGTGGCGGCCGCCACCTGCGCGAGCGCGCCAACCGCGGCTTTCGCGCTGGCGATGGCTTCATGGTTCGGGAACCCGGTTCTCGACGCGACACTGCCGAACAGCACCGCACTGCCCCCGGCCTGAGCGGCGAGCAACATGCGGACGAACGCGCGCAATGCGTTCCATGCCGAAAAGTAATTCGCCGCGAACGCGTCATGCAGTTCGGAATCCGAAGTCGAATGCATCGGCTTGACGACGATCGAGCCGACGCAATGCGCAAGCCCGTCCGGCACACCGAATCGCTCGACGCCTGCCTCGAGCGCCCGATCGAGCGCCGCCGCATCAGTCGCGTCGGCGGGCGCAACGACCACACGCTCGCGCGACATCGTGTCGGCAAGGGCGCCGAGACTATCAGCGTGTCGGGCTGTGAGCACCATTGAAACGCCCTTGGCGTCAAGCCGGCGCGCAAGTGCGCTGCCGACGGCTCCCGTTGCCCCGCAAATCCAGACAAAAGCCATGACGACTCCTGTTGCAAGCACCCTTCCCGCGCGGGGACTCCGGCTCCTGCGCGCGCGGCGCTCGACGACCGCCGCACGATGCGCAGCCGGGCCGCGACATGCCGTTTGTTCACAGTTTCTATTCTATGCCGATTCCCGGCGGGATGAAGCGATATAACGACTCATGATGACTTAACGAGTCAAAATCTACGTGTCACATTTCACAAATATCGACTTCATATGCCCGAGCGCGACATAGAATTCAATATGAGCGCTAAGAATTTGCGCAATATTCTGCATTTTTTTAGACGAATCAGATGACTTCATTTTCCGATTCGCCCGCCAACATCGCGATCGTCGGCGCGGGAATCGCCGGACTGGCCTGCGCGCGCGTCCTCACCGATGCGGGCCACCGAGTGACGGTGTACGAGAAAAGCCGTGGCGTGGGCGGGCGCATGAGCACGCGCCGCGCGGACGGCTGGCAGGCCGATCACGGCGCGCAGTATTTCACCGCGCAACATCCGGCATTCGTCGCCGAAATATCGCGATGGGTCGCCAGCGGCGCTGCCGCCCCGTGGGCCGCGCGCGTCGCATCGATCGGCTCACTCGGGCCGCGGGCACTGCTCGCGCCAGCTCAGCGATTTGTCGGCGTGCCGGGCATGACTGCGCCGGCGCGCCATCTGTCGGCCGGAATCGAAACGGTGCCCCAGACGACGATCACGGGGTTGATGCGAGACGAACATGGCTGGCGACTGATCTCGTCCGAGCATCGTGCGCTGGACGCGCGTCACGACGTCGTCATCGTCGCGGTTCCGGCGCCGCAGGCCGTCCCGCTCCTGCAGCGCGCCGAACCGGGTCTCGCGGTGATTGCCCAGCGTACCGAGATGCGCCCGGCCTGGGCCGTGATGGCGCAGTGCGGCCATTTGCCGAACCCGGGATTCGACGCCGCATTCGTCAATTCCGGTCCGCTTGGCTGGATCGCCCATGACACGTCCAAGCCCGGGCGCACCGGCGCGAGCACGTGGGTGCTGCACGCGACACCCGACTGGAGCCAGGCTCATCTGGAGGCGCCGCCCGAGCAGATAACGCGCACGCTGCTGGACGCCTTTCGGGACATCGTGGGCGCCACCGCCGACACGGCAACCGCCCATCGCTGGCGCTATGCCGAGCCGGCGCCGTCGTCTGTCGCGACTCCCGGCCGCTTTGCGTGGCGGGCTGGCCCGCGCATCGGACTGTGCGGCGACTGGCTGGGCGGCGGCAAGATCGAAGGCGCGTGGCTCAGCGGCACCGGCCTCGGCGGCGCGGTGGCCGACGCCCTGATCACGCACTGAACGGCGGCGGCCGATGACGGAACGGCCTACAGCGATTCGAGATTCCGCACCACGCTGTCCGCCTGCATGCGAATCGCTTCGAGCGCCGCGTCATCAAAGCGCGCGAGCTGCCGATAGACCATCCCGAGCCGGTTGTTGTGCTGCAGCGCGCCGCGGTGCCGGTCGAAAAAGTCCCAGTACAGCGCGTTGAACGGGCATGCGCGCGCGCCGGTTCGCGCATTGCGGTCGTACGCGCAGCCCTTGCAGTAATTGCTCATCCGGTGGATGTACGCGGCGCTGGAAACGTAGGGTTTGGTCGCCATTGCCCCGCCGTCGGCGTATTGACTCATCCCGAGCGTGTTCGGCATCTCGACCCATTCGAACGCATCGATATAGACACCGAGGTACCACTCATGCACCTCGTGCGGATCCAGCCCGGCCAGCAGCGCAAAGTTGCCGATCACCATCAGCCGCAGGATGTGGTGCGCATGCGCGTCTTCGAGCGACTGCCGCAGCGCGTGCGACATGCAGGCCATGCGCGTGCGGCCATCCCAGAACCAATGCGGCAACGGGCGGCGATGACCGAACGCGTTGCTGTTTTCATAGCCCGGCATGCGTGCCCAGTACACGCCGCGCACGAACTCGCGCCAGCCCAGTATCTGCCGGATGAACCCTTCGACGGCGGCAAGCGGCGCCGCGCCGCTGCGATACGCATGCTCGGCCCGCGCGACGACTTCGCGCGGATTCAACATTTTCACATTGAGCGCGAACGACAGCATCGAGTGGAACAGGCGCCGCGCGCTCCCGTGCATCGCGTCCTGGAACTGCCCGAAAAACGGTAGCGCATCCCGGATGAAGGCGTCGAGGCAGGCGAGCGCTTCGGCGCGATCGACGGGCCAGCGGAAGTCGCCGGCCGACGGCTCCCCGAAGCTGCGCACGCCCGCCGCAACGATCTGTTGCCACAGCGCACGATGATCGTGATGCGGACGCCAGTCGGCCGGTTCCGCGGGCGAGCCGGACCACGCCTGGCGGTTCTCGGCATCGTAGTTCCACTGCCCGCCTGCAGGCCGCCCTTCCCCGTCGAGCAAGACGCGATGCCGCACGCGCATGCTCCGGTAGAAGCGATCCATGATCCATGATCGGCCCGCTCCGAGCACTTGCGCGACCTCGTCGCGCGTCGTATGGAAATGACCGGTATCGACCGCGCGAACCGGCACGCTCGCCGCTGCCGCATAGGCGCTCAGCTGCTGGTCGACCCGCCATTCGTCCGGCAGCAGATACTCGATGCACGCCGCGCCGTGAAGCTCGGCGACACTGTCCAGGTTGGCGGGAATGGCCTGACGATTGAGCGGGTCGTCGATCTCGATGTAGTGCACGCGATGGCCCGCATCGCGCAACAGCCTCGCGAAGCGGCGCATCGCCGCAAAGATCGCAATCAGCTTCTGAGCGTGATGGAGCGTGTAGTCGGTTTCCTGCCGAACTTCCATCAGCACGTAGATCGTTTCGGCCCGGACATCGGAAAACCAATGATGATTCGGGTCCAGCTGATCGCCGAGGACAAGCCTTAAAGTCTTCATGGGACGCTTCGCGATTGATGATCGCCGCCTGGGTTGTCGAAACACCTGCGCGTCGAACGAAACACCTTGCCCCTCCGTACGCGCGGCACCGCGCGCGTCCTGACCGACCTCGCAACACCGAGCGGTACCGCTTCCAAGCATTTTAGCCGGCTCGCGCTTCGCGAACCACCTTTTCGGACGAAAATACGCATATTGAATCACTTTCCTGCTTCGTATTTCACGCAAACTGCGTACAATCCTGAGACAACAGTACGTCAACTTCAGGAGAGCAACGATGCCCCCTCGCAAGGATCGCGACACGCCCCATCGCTATCGCAGCGGCGAGGCCGCGCGCCTGGCGCGCATGCCGGCAGCCACGCTGAGAATCTGGGAAAGGCGCTATGGCGTGGTTGCGCCGCCCAAAACGCCGTCCGGACAACGGCTGTACTCGGACGACGACGTCCAGCGAATTCGATTGCTGAAAACGCTCGTCAATCAGGGCCACGCGATCGGCTCGATCGCCAGCCTGAGCCGCGAGGAACTCGAGGCGTTGTCGTTGACGAATACGCGTGACCCGGTGTTTCACGAGGCAAGTGTGAGCCTCGCGGTCGTCGGCGCGCTTTCGATTCCGGAATCCGCGATAGAGCGAATGGGAATCCGGATCGCCGCGCGAATCGACTCGCTCGACGACACGAGCGCGCATGCGGGTACGTCAGTCGATGCCCTCATCGCGACGACCACGTCGCTCCATGAGGATGTCGTTTCGCAGCTCGCTGCCGTGGCGCAACAGCTCAACGCGCACGCCGTGGCCGTCGTATACGGGTTCGGCACGGCAGAGGCGGTCGAGCTGGCGCGTCTGTCGGGGTTCGAGCTGTTCCGGTCGACGGAAGGCCAGACCAACCCGATATCGATCATTTCGAAACTGGCGCAAGCCGTCGTCAAGTCGCGCCAATCGAATGACGCGGATCGCGGGCTCTGGCTGCGCACGCGGCGACGCTTCGACGAGGCGACGCTCGCGTCGCTCGGCGGCCTGTCCACCACCGTCAAATGCGAGTGTCCGCGTCATCTCTCCGAATTGATCATGCAGCTCAGTGCGTTCGAGCGATACAGCGACGAATGCGTGTCTCGATCGCCGGCCGATGCGCTGCTGCACCGCCACCTTGGAGACGCAGCGAACCGGGCAGCCGAATTGCTCGAGACGGCGCTTGCCGTCATTCTTCGCGAAGAGGGATTGGGCGGGACGACGCCGGAACTGAAGGCGCTGTAGCGCGGCACGCGCGCCGCCGGCTGCTCCGACCTGCCCACGACGGCAGGTGGCGATGCTCTTTCGCGCGCATTGCGGGGCTTGCCTCGATCACCGAGCCGCAACGGAAGAACGAGCCACGGCGGCAGGCGATGTTGGCTGCCTGCTCGTGGCGCCGGCATTCGACGCATTCGCGACGCGATCCACGAACGCGGAGAGATCGTCGAGCACTGGCGCCACGCCTCGCAACGGCGCGCCCAGCACACCGACGATCGATGCATGGCTCACGTTCCTGTAACGCATGACCATGACGGTATCGCCCTTGTCTTGCAGCGCGCGCGCGAAGCGGGTCGTGTTGCCGGGCTCGACCACCGTGTCGTTTTCCGCGACGGCCAGCCACATCGGCGGCTCCGTACCCTCGATGAATCGAATGGGCTGGCTCCCGGCGCGCGCTTCCTCCGGGAAGATCCTTTCAAGCGTCGCATCACGCAGCGGCAGGAAATCGTAAGCCCCGGCCAGGCCGATCACGCCGGCGATATCGCTCTTGCGCATCTCCTGTGCCGCCAGATAGCGGCCGTCGGTCGCAAGCAACGCGGCAATCTGTGCGCCGGCAGAGTGCCCCATCAGAAACAGGCGATGTGGATCGCCGCCGAACGCAACCGCGTGCTCGCGTGCCCACGCGACCGCCTGCGCCGCATCGTCGACGAAACCGGGAAAGGTGGTCGCCGGATACGTCCTGTAGTCGGGCAAGAAGGCAACAAAGCCCCTCGACGCGAGCGCCTCGCCCACGAACAGATAGTCCTTGCGCTCGCCGGACTGCCAGCTTCCGCCGTAAAGGAACACGACCACAGGGGCGCCCGCACTCGCATCGGCCGGCCAGTGATGCAAGACGCGCGTGGGCAAGTAGACGTCGAGCACCTGGCGTTCGCCGGATCCGTACGGGATACCTGCGAAAAGACTGAACGTGTAGCTCGGCGTCAGCGCATTCAGGAGCCGCACCGGGCTGCACGCGGAGAGGAGACCGGCCGCGAGCAGCACCGACAGGACGACGAGTCCGGCTTTCATGTTCATGGAGACCCCCATTCCTGACGATTCCGGCCGCATCCGCCGCCTGATTTGTGGTTTACGGCGATTGCGTGCAAGCGGATGCATGCATCGCAGGGCAGCCGCGCCCCTTGACGGCATCCAGATCTTCCCTGCGCAAGTGCATCCGTCCGCAGCGGAGAGTCGTATGTGGAGTGGACAAGTGAATCAACGCGGAATGCCGACGGTCGCTCGCTGCCAAGCAATCCTCCGGTGGTGAGTCCGCTCGTCGACGATAGTGAGAGCCGTCCGCCATGAACGTTCTACCTGCCACTTTCCCCGAGATGCAACGTCGACATGGCGGCACGGCGAGCATGCCGTTACCGATCCGCCGCGAACGATCATGAGAAGCGCGCCGAATCAACTGACGTCGAGCACGAAAAAGTCCGGCGCCGCTCGCGTGTGCATCTATCTCGCGACGACCCAGACAGGATGGCTGGTATGCGTGATG
>NZ_JBVVNQ010000051.1:0-5910 GCF_055810675.1 Burkholderia sp. YHN3-13
TCCGAAGTCGAATGCATCGGCTTGACGACGATCGAGCCGACGCAATGCGCAAGCCCGTCCGGCACACCGAATCGCTCGACGCCTGCCTCGAGCGCCCGATCGAGCGCCGCCGCGTCAGTCGCGTCGGCGGGCGCAACGACCACACGCTCGCGCGACATCGTGTCGGCAAGGGCGCCGAGACTATCAGCGTGTCGGGCTGTGAGCACCATTGAAACGCCCTTGGCGTCCAGCCGGCGCGCAAGTTCGCTGCCGACGGCTCCCGTTGCCCCGCAAATCCAGACAAAAGCCATGACGAATCCTGTTGCAAGCACCCTTCCCGCGCGGGGACTCCGGCTCCTGCGCGCGCGGCGCTCGACGACCGCCGCACGATGCGCAGCCGGGCCGCGACATGCCGTTTGTTCACAGTTCTTATTCTATGCCGATTCCCGGCAGGATGAAGCGATATAACGACTCATGATGACTTAACGAGTCAAAATTCACGTGTCACATATCACAAATATCGGCTTCATATGCCCGACCGTGACATAGAATTCAATATCAGCGCTAAGAATTTGCGCAGTATTCTGCATTTTTTAAGACGAATCAGATGACTTCATTTTCCGATTCGCCCGCCAACATCGCGATCGTCGGCGCGGGAATCGCCGGACTGGCCTGCGCGCGCGTCCTCACCGATGCGGGCCACCGAGTGACGGTGTACGAGAAAAGCCGTGGCGTGGGCGGGCGCATGAGCACGCGCCGCGCGGACGGCTGGCAGGCCGATCACGGCGCGCAGTATTTCACCGCGCAACATCCGGCATTCGTCGCCGAAATATCGCGATGGGTCGCCGGCGGCGCTGCCGCCCCGTGGGCCGCGCGCGTCGCATCGATCGGCTCACTCTGGCCGCGGGCACTGCTCGCGCCAGCTCGGCGATATGTCGGCGTGCCCGGAATGACTGCGCCGGCGCGCCATCTGTCGGCCGGAATCGAAACGGTGCCCGAGACGACGATCACGGGGTTGATGCGAGACGAACATGGCTGGCGACTGATCTCGTCCGAGCATCGTGCGCTGGACGCGCGTCACGACGTCGTCATCGTCGCGGTTCCGGCGCCGCAGGCCGTCCCGCTCCTGCAGCGCGCCGAACCGGGTCTCGCGGTGATTGCCCAGCGTACCGAGATGCGCCCGGCCTGGGCCGTGATGGCGCAGTGCGGCCATTTGCCGAACCCGGGATTCGACGCCGCATTCGTCAATTCCGGTCCGCTTGGCTGGATCGCCCATGACACGTCCAAGCCCGGGCGCACCGGCGCGAGCACGTGGGTGCTGCACGCGACGCCCGACTGGAGCCATGCTCATCTGGAGGCGCCGCCCGAGCAGATAACGCGCAGGCTGCTGGACGCCTTTCGGGACATCGTGGGCGCCACCGCCGACACGGCAACCGCCCATCGCTGGCGCTATGCCGAGCCGGCGCCGTCGTCTGTCGCGACTCCCGGCCGCTTTGCGTGGCGGGCTGGCCCGCGCATCGGACTGTGCGGCGACTGGCTGGGCGGCGGCAAGATCGAAGGCGCGTGGCTCAGCGGCACCGGCCTCGGCGGCGCGGTGGCCGACGCCCTGATCACGCACTGAACGGCGGCGGCCGATGACGGAACGGCCTACAGCGATTCGAGATTCCGCACCACGCTGTCCGCCTGCAGGCGAATCGCTTCGAGCGCCGCGTCATCAAAGCGCGCGAGCTGCCGATAGACCATCCCGAGCCGGTTGTTGTGCTGCAGCGCGCCGCGGTGCCGGTCGAAAAAGTCCCAGTACAGCGCGTTGAACGGGCATGCGCGCGCGCCGGTTCGCGCATTGCGGTCGTACGCGCAGCCCTTGCAGTAATTGCTCATCCGATGGATGTACGCGGCGCTGGAAACGTAGGGCTTGGTCGCCATTGCCCCGCCGTCGGCGTATTGACTCATCCCGAGCGTGTTCGGCATCTCGACCCATTCGAACGCATCGATATAGACACCGAGGTACCACTCATGCACCTCGTGCGGATCCAGCCCGGCCAGCAGCGCAAAGTTGCCGATCACCATCAGCCGCAGGATGTGGTGCGCATGCGCGTCCTCGAGCGACTGCCGCAGCGCGTGCGACATGCAGGCCATGCGCGTGCGGCCATCCCAGAACCAATGCGGCAACGGGCGGCGATGACCGAACGCGTTGCTGTTTTCATAGCCCGGCATGCGTGCCCAGTACACGCCGCGCACGAACTCGCGCCAGCCCAGTATCTGCCGGATGAACCCTTCGACCGCGGCAAGCGGCGCCGCGCCGCTGCGATACGCGTGCTCGGCCCGCGCGACGACTTCGCGCGGATTCAACATTTTCACATTGAGCGCGAACGACAGCGTCGAGTGGAACAGGCGCCGCGCGCTCCCGTGCATCGCGTCCTGGAACTGCCCGAAAAACGGTAGCGCATCCCGGATGAAGGCGTCGAGGCAGGCGAGCGCTTCGGCGCGATCGACGGGCCAGCGGAAGTCGCCGGCCGACGGCTCCCCGAAGCTGCGCACGCCCGCCGCAACGATCTGTTGCCACAGCGCGCGATGATCGTGATGCGGACGCCAGTCGGCCGGTTCCGCGGGCGAGCCGGACCACGCCTGGCGGTTCTCGGCATCGTAGTTCCACTGCCCGCCTGCAGGCCGCCCTTCCCCGTCGAGCAAGACGCGATGCCGCACGCGCATGCTCCGGTAGAAGCGATCCATGATCCATGATCGGCCGGCTCCGAGCACTTGCGCGACCTCGTCGCGCGTCGTATGGAAATGACCGGTATCGACCGCGCGAACCGGCACGCTCGCCGCTGCCGCATAGGCGCTCAGCTGCTGGTCGACCCGCCATTCGTCCGGCAGCAGATACTCGATGCACGCTGCGCCGTGAAGCTCGGCGACACTGTCCAGGTTGGCGGGAATGGCCTGACGATTGAGCGGGTCGTCGATCTCGACGTAGTGCACGCGATGGCCCGCATCGCGCAACAGCCTCGCGAAGCGGCGCATCGCCGCAAAGATCGCAATCAGCTTCTGAGCGTGATGGAGCGTGTAGTCGGTTTCCTGCCGAACTTCCATCAGCACGTAGATCGTTTCGGCCCGGACATCGGAAAACCAATGATGATTCGGGTCCAGCTGATCGCCGAGGACAAGCCTTAAAGTCTTCATGGGACGCTTCGCGATTGATGATCGCCGCCTGGGTTGTCGAGACACCCGCGCGTCGAACGAAACACCTTGCCCCTCCGTACGCGCGGCACCGCGCGCGTCCTGATCGACCTCGCAACACGGAGCGGTACCGCTTCCAAGCATTTTAGCCGGCTCGCGCTTCGCGAACCACCTTTTCGGACGAAAATCCGCATATTGAATCACTTTCCTGCTTCGTATTTCACGCAAACTGCGTACAATCCTGAGACAACAGTACGTCAACTTCAGGAGAGCAACGATGCCCCCTCGCAAGGATCGCGATACGCCCCATCGCTATCGCAGCGGCGAGGCCGCGCGCCTGGCGCGCATGCCGGCAGCCACGCTGAGAATCTGGGAAAGGCGCTATGGCGTGGTTGCGCCGCCCAAAACGCCGTCCGGACAACGGCTGTACTCGGACGACGACGTCCAGCGAATTCGATTGCTGAAAACGCTCGTCAATCAGGGCCACGCGATCGGCTCGATCGCCAGCCTGAGCCGCGAGGAACTCGATGCGTTGTCGTTGACGAATACGCGTGCCCCGGTGTTTCACGAGGCAAGTGTGAGCCTCGCGGTCGTCGGCGCGCTTTCGATTCCGGAATCCGCGATAGAGCGAATGGGAATCCGGATCGCCGCGCGAATCGACTCGCTCGACGACACGAGCGCGCATGCGGGTACGTCAGTCGATGCCCTCATCGCGACGACCACGTCGCTCCATGAGGATGTCGTTTCGCAGCTCGCTGCCGTGGCGCAACAGCTCAAAGCGCACGCCGTGGCCGTCGTATACGGGTTCGGCACGGCAGAGGCGGTCGAGCTGGCGCGTCTGTCGGGGTTCGAGCTGTTCCGGTCGACGGAAGGCCAGACCAACCCGATATCGATCATTTCGAAACTGGCGCAAGCCGTCGTCAAGTCGCGCCAATCGAATGACGCGGATCGCGGGCTCTGGCTGCGCACGCGGCGACGCTTCGACGAGGCGACGCTCGCGTCGCTCAGCGGCCTGTCCACCACCGTCAAATGCGAGTGTCCGCGTCATCTCTCCGAATTGATCATGCAGCTCAGTGCGTTCGAGCGATACAGCGACGAATGCGTGTCTCGATCGCCGGCCGATGCGCTGCTGCACCGCCACCTTGGAGACGCAGCGAACCGGGCAGCCGAATTGCTCGAGACGGCGCTTGCCGTCATTCTTCGCGAAGAGGGATTGGGCGGGACGACGCCGGAACTGAAGGCGCTGTAGCGCGGCACGCGCCGCCGGCTGCGCCGACCTGCCCACGACGGCAGGTGGCGATGCTCTTTCGCGCGCATTGCGGGGCTTGCCTCGATCACCGAGCCGAAACGGAAGAACGAGCCACGGCGGCAGGCGATGTTGGCTGCCTGCTCGTGGCGCCGGCATTCGACGCATTCGCGACGCGATCCACGAACGCGGAGAGATCGTCGAGCACTGGCGCCAAGCCTCGCAACGGCGCGCCCAGCACACCGACGATCGATGCATGGCTCACGTTCCTGTAACGCATGACCACGACGGTATCGCCCTTGTCTTGCAGCGCGCGCGCGAAGCGGGTCGTGTTGCCGGGCTCGACCACCGTGTCGTTTTCCGCGACGGCCAGCCACATCGGCGGCTCCGTACCCTGGATGAATCGAATGGGCTGGCTCCCGGCGCGCGCTTCCTCCGGGAAGATCCTTTCAAGCGTCGCGTCACGCAGCGGCAGGAAATCGTAAGCCCCGGCCAGGCCGATCACGCCGGCGATATCGCTCTTGCGCATCTCCTGTGCCGCCAGATAGCGGCCGTCGGTCGCAAGCAACGCGGCAATCTGTGCGCCGGCAGAGTGCCCCATCAGAAACAGGCGATGTGGATCGCCGCCGAACGCAACCGCGTGCTCGCGTGCCCACGCGACCGCCTGCGCCGCATCGTCGACGAAACCGGGAAAGGTGGTCGCCGGATACGTCCTGTAGTCGGGCAAGACGGCAACAAAGCCCCTCGACGCGAGCGCCTCGCCCACGAACAAGTAGTCCTTGCGCTCGCCGGACTGCCAGCTTCCGCCGTAAAGGAACACGACCACAGGGGCGCCCGCACTCGCATCGGCCGGCCATTGATGCACGACGCGCGTGGGCAAGTAGACGTCGAGCACCTGGCGTTCGCCGGATCCGTACGGGATACCTGCGAAAAGACTGAACGTGTAGCTCGGCGTCAGCGCATTCAGGAGCCGCACCGGGCTGCACGCGGAGAGGAGACCGGCCGCGAGCAGCACCGACAGGACGACGAGTCCGGCTTTCATGTTCATGGATATCCCCATTCCTGACGATTCCGGCCGCATCCGCCGCCTGATTTGTGGTTTACGGCGATTGCGCGCAAGCGGATGCATGCATCGCAGGGCAGCCGCGCCCCTTGACGGCATCCAGATCTTCCCTGCGCAAGTGCATCCGTCCGCAGCGGAGAGTCGTATGTGGAGTGGATAGGTGAATCAACGCGGAATGCCGACGGTCGCTCGCTGCCAAGCAATCGTCCGGTGGTGAGTCCGCTCGTCGACGATAGTGAGAGCCGTCTGCCATGAACGTTCTACCTGCCACTTTCCCCGAGATGCAACGTCGACATGGCGGCACGGCGAGCATGCCGTTACCGATCCGCCGCGACCGATCATGAGAAGCGCGCCGAATCAACTGACGTCGAGCACGAAAAAGTCCGGCGCCGCTCGCGTGTGCATCTATCTCGCGACGACCCAGACAGGATGGCTGGTATGCGTGATG
>NZ_JBVVNQ010000052.1:0-5603 GCF_055810675.1 Burkholderia sp. YHN3-13
ACGACGGTGGTGAACGACAGCCATAGCGCGACGCAGGTGGGGCTGTTCCTGGCGAACGGGACGTCGCAGTACACCTTCCCGGTGAATGCGGCTGGGGCGCACGCGCAGGAAGAGCAGGCGGAGGCGAAGGTTGCAGAAGGGGCAGAAGCGCCGGGACAGGGGCATGCGGCCAAGGCTGGCGAACCGGACCTTGATGGTCATGCACGCAGTGGTGCACAAGGCCCGGTGCCGGAGACCGCCGATCAAATGCCGGCTCAGGCGCGAGCCACGGTGGCGGATGTCGGCACCGGAGCGCTGAACGAAGCTGCTCGTCCAGATACGGCAGTACAGCTGGCTCATGAAGGTAGCGCGGATAGTTCGCCGCCCATTGCGCAGGCAGGCGGGCACGAAGTATCGCCCGGCGAGCAAGGATCGGGTAACAGTCGTGTGGCAGTGCATTCGGAGGCGGGTGATATTACGCCGAGGTCGCAGCAGGTGGCGGCGGATAACGTGCGGAGCGGCCAGCAGGAAACGCGACCGACCGTGGTGGAACCACAGGGCGAGGCTGCGGTATCGAGCGGCCCGGTAACCCACGAGCATGCACAAGTTGAGTCGCGGGGCGAGGCTGAACGCCCGTCTGGACAACTGTCGAGTGCTTCTTCTGAATCATCGGTCGATGCCGTCGAATCAACAAATCTCACGCAAGAAGCGGCGCAACGAGATATATCGGTCATGCGGCAAGTAAGTACAAAGACCGACGGCGTGGAGTTAGCACAGCCGCAGATGTCAAAACAGTCGTCTTCGGCGTTGTTGGTGAATTTGCATCCAGGCGATCCAGTGGTCAACAAAGCAGTGGAGCATCTGGCAGCGCGTCGCGCCGATACGACCGTGGTTCAAGTGACGCCGCAAGGTGAGTTCCAAACGCTGCGGGGTGACCTGAGCAAGGCTCAAGGACCACTGGACCTAACTCTGGTGGGGCATGGCAACGTGCTGGACCCGAAACAGGTGGCACGCCAGATAGACGATCTGAGCGCCATCACACATCAGCCTATTGAGCAAGTTGGGATAACCGCGTGCGAGAGCTGTGGCGTAGCCAAGCAGGTGGCCGATCATCTGGCGCAGTTAGGGCACGAAGATGCACCGGTGAGCGGATATGACACGCCGATTCGTGTCGACAGCACTGGGGAAATCGTAGCAACCCACTCGCGTGATCCCGAGGCGCTAATGGCACCCCCAAAGAAATCGGGCGGGAATAAAAATGCTAAGCCGCAGGTAACAAGTGAGATTACGACGGACAGCGGTGGTGGTGCGTTGACGCAGACGTCAAGCCGTTCCGACCGAGCTGTTGTGGCCGCTGTAATGGAGGGTGACGCCGTCTACGGGCCGGATGGAGAGCTGAACGACTCGGTTACCCGTAAGAAATCAACTAATGAGAGCTCGTTTGTAGATGCCTCCAGTCATCAGTATGCAGAAATGGAATCGAGAGCTTCAACGAATCCAGAGAACCTGGATTCGGATAAAGACGGATATGCGAAGCAAAGTAAAAACCCGAGAAGGGTTGACGTGGCTGAGAAGCAAAAAACACCTGATGCACAGGCTGCGACGACTGACACGGAACAAGGATTAGTTGCCAGTATTAATGATGACCTGAATTCAGAAGCAAGAATCGAAACGAGGGAGGGGGTGTCCCCGCAATCGGAAAATTTGCTTTATCAAATTAAGCCGCGGCGCGATGGGCAGGGTTCACAAACCAAGACCGGGTCGATCACTGCGATCAACCCGCTCGGCGGGTTGTCGTACTTCCACTACGATAACCGGACAGGCATCGAGAAAGTCAGCGACACGCAATATGAACGCAAGATGCCGGTGACCCTCAATCGTGATCAAGGGCAACGCCTTCAAGCGAATCTCGACAAGTGGCTGAAATCCGGAAAGTTCTCCGAATCTGGCCTTTCGCGGCTCAAGACCGCAGCAACGGACGGCAACGGTTTTCTCGAGACGCTTGAAATGGCCGGCGTTCCGCGAGCGACTGTTCTGGAAGCTGAAAATGATTCGACAGTCAACGCGCTGGAAATAACTACTCTTAAGCAAATGATTACTTTTCCCACGCGACTGATTCCAACGGTAGTGGGGGCGAACGTTGGCGCTCCTATACGCGCGGTGGGACATTTCGGCGTCTCGGTCAGCACAGAACCGATGAGCGTGCTCGCGAGTGGCGGAAAGGTCGATCCTGTACCTGCTACGTACACGAAGGATCAGCTACTTACGATGAAAAAGCTCGAGAAGCGAAATCAGGCGGATGTGAAGGCGTTTGAGAAACGGGAGGCCGAGAAGGCCGAGAAGGCCGAGAAGACCGAGAAGACCGAGAAGACCGAGAAGACCGAGAAGACCGAGAAGACCGAGAAGACCGGGAAGACCGGGAAGACCGAGAAGACCGAGAAGACCGAGAAGACCGAGGAGACCGAGGAGACCGAGGAGACCAAGAAGGCCGAGACTATGAAGGGCGCGCTTGACCGGCTCTATCAGACCAGCAGCAAAGAGCTCGACGCGGCAAAAATAGATCCCGAAAAGCCAACAAAATCCCGGCTAGCAATTGAACTCGTCCAGGCGGCGATGACCGAATTCACGGACTCAGGTGTCAAATTTGGTTTAGCTGCAGCAGGCGCGCCGGGCGCAGCGCTTCAGTCATGGTCGCTTATCGGTTATCCATATGCGGACGCGCTTCTTGCGATGACACTTGCACAGTACGATCGATATAACATCGTGAGGCGGATGACGAGCATGTATGCAGCTGGTATTTCTGAAATCGAGGTAAAGTCTCAAGCGGCGACCGAGGTTAGAGCTCCGTTCGACACTGTTTCTGAGACACAGGCACTCGTGAATCGAATCGCCCGGTTTGCACAGGATCGATATTACAGTACCGATCAAGGTAATTTTCAGCGCCGTTTGGACAATGTATTCGAACCGGAAATCAGGTATCTAGGTAGCTCGTTGTTGGCAGGGAAGGCGAAAGAGGCAAAGTATGCGCTCTTGGCGAGCGCATACTCGAATAAAGAGCGAGGTGTTATGGAAACACTCTTTAAGAAGTCTGAGGAGTTGTCACGGTTGGAAAGCGATATTCTCGACAACGCTATGAAGAAGGCGGCATTTGATCAGGATCGTCTGAAGCAGCTGCAATCATTGCTGAATTCGGGAAAAGGCCGATTATCGGCTTCAACCGAAGAGATGCTTTGGCTCGTCAATTCCTACCATGACTCGTTGCTTCGCCAGATGGTCTTACCGGACCGCACAAGCCGTACGACAATCGATGCCATCAAGGAAGTGATCGCGGACACCGTAAGCAGGAGCAACGGCGCTGCTGTGGAAAACCTGATCGGCGTCTCAGAAAAAACGCAATATCAGAGTACGGCCGCTGTCTACCTCAATGCGTTGTCGGCAATCGATTTAGGTCGCTACACGGGCTTGCAGGCCGACGCCACGATTAAAAAGAAAATGATCGAACGGAACGAGCTGTTGAAGGCTTTGCAAAGCCTTGACGCGACGCTGAACAAGCTGCAGTCCGCAGAAGGACGGGGAAATTTCGAAGTTGGCCCGGACATTAGGGCGGCTGGAGAAAAATATCGGAGAAAGGCCTACGCGTTAAAGGCCAGCAATGATGCGCTGACTACTCGTCTCGAGCAGTATCAATCGGATGTCGTGGCCTATCAAAATGGTCAACCAAGCAAAATCAAGCAAGGAGGCGACGTTTGGAAAGCGATTGTGTCAGGAAAATCCGGCCTTGGGATTGCATACAAAAACTATTTCAAGTACGGCATCTTAACCAGTGCTGTCAAGAAGCTGCCGCTGCTGACAGCTATGTTTGCAGCTTATCTGCCGATCGGCACATGGTCCGGATTGACCGATGCGCTGGGGAATTCGAATGCGACAGAAGCCGAGCGGGCCGCGGCATGGGGGGCAGAAGCCGGACTGACTTTCGGAACGACGGGGTACTTGGTTGCGTCTTTGGTTCCGCTCTACATTGATGCTGCCAATCGCATTCAGGTGTTTGGCTTTAACGGGTCGCGACCGCTGGTGCAGCGCAATCCGGCGTTGTTACATTGATCAGGCTTGAGGATGAAGTGGTGCCTCTGTTCATGATCTCAGACGATGCGCACGGATTGCGGTGGGTGTCCGCTCCATGTGCGCGCGGTGCGCCGCCGGCATGTGCTCGGCCACGGTGGTGTACTTGCCTGTCAGCTCGGATAGATACTCCGTAAGCGCCCGAGCAGCACCGTAGTGCGGGTTGTTGACGACGGAGATTCGCGAAGCTATCAGATTGGCTCTACACGGGCAGTAGACGGCAGCGACGGTGGCGCGGCTTCGACCGATTCTGCGTCGCCAGGGAAACAGCCTCCGGGACATCGCGGTCGAGACCGGTATGGCATTCAACACGATCAGGAATTATCTGGAATCGGGTCCGCCGCTGCGTAAGGCCAGTCAGCCTGTCGCCGGCAAGCTTGCGCCGTTCAAAGGGTATCTGCAGGAACGCGTTGAAGCAGCGAAGCCGGAGTGGATTCCGGCGGCGGTGCTCAGTAAGCACCTCGCGACGGCCGTCCGCGACACGGCGCCCGCGTGAGGCATGATCGCGCATCGGACTACCTGGTTGTCACTGGCTGGCAATCAATCAGTAGACGCCGATGGGTCAGCCTGCTGAGGCAGGGGGAGTATCTATCCGACGCTGACATGCGGCGGCAATCTACAGTCTGATCGGTACGGCCAAGCTCAACGGCCTCGATCCCGATGCGTATCTGCGCGCCGTACTCACGCGCATCGCGGACCATCCGAGCAACCGGGTCGAAGACCTGCTGCCATGGAACATGACCACCCTGGCATCGTAAGGCGATAATGCCGCTGGCTTCCCGTTCACCCGGAGATCAGATGGCGAAATCGTTCCAGCGCTTTACCCTGCACGTGCAGCTTCAACACATCGAGCCGCCCATCTGGCGCAGGATCGAGGTCGAAGGAACCGAGTCGCTGCGCAAGCTGCACCATATCCTGCAGGCGGCCTTCGGCTGGGAAGACACCCATCTGCACGACTTCCTGATCGACGGCATGACCTACGCCATGTTCGAGGTCGACGACGTGCTCGACTTCGCCGACCCGGGCACGAGCGCCGATGACCGGAAGGTTCGACTGCAGAAGGTCCTGAAACCTGGCTCGCGCTTCCTCTACCGGTACGACTTCGGAGACGGCTGGGATCATGCCATCGTCGTTGAGAAAGTGGAAACCATTGAGAGCGAACCGTGGGGCGCGGCCCAGGTCATTGATGGTGCCCGCGCGTGCCCGCCAGAGGATGTGGGCGGCCCGCATGGCTACGAAGCGTTCCTGAACGCGCTATGCAACGATCCGAATAGCGAAGAGGCTGACCATTACCGAAACTGGGTCGGCCCCGGCTTCGATGCCGAGCTGTTCGATCTGCGTGCTGCCAATGCCACGCTGCTACGCATGGCTTCCAATCGTTGGGGAAACCGGTGTCAGCGTCGGATAGATACTCCCCACTTTCGTCGAAGTAATTTTCCCCAGTTTTTTATACGACGGCGCCGCAGTAGCGGCGCCGTCCTGTCGATCGCTGACCATATTGCCCT
>NZ_JBVVNQ010000053.1:0-4975 GCF_055810675.1 Burkholderia sp. YHN3-13
CCGATCCTGGACTGGCTCCATTACGCCGATCACGGACTGGCCTCATAACGGCGATCATCAAGTGGCCTCATTACGCCGATCACGGATTGGCTCCATAACGGCGATCCGTGACAAGCCGATTCACCATGCTCATCCATCTGCCTCGCGAGGAAGGCTACGGGTTGATTCCCAGGACGAAAAACGGTCCCGCGCTGGCCGGCTATGGGGCTGTCACGATGGCAAATGCGCTCAAGAAAACCGTGACGAGCATGCCTGCCCAGTTGTGGCGATCATTGACTTGGGGATCGGGGAAAGGAACTGTCCGACCATGCTCGCTTCACAATTGAGTCTGGTGTGAAGGTCTTCTTCGCCGACCCGAACAGCCCATGGCAACGTGGCACGAACGAAAACACGAATCTCAGGTCTGTTCAACAATCTAGTGTTGCGACGACCGGTTGAATCCACCTAATATGCCAGTCGCGCGTACCGGAAATTGACCGTCGCGTTCAAGATAAACGTTTCAATGAGCCGCCGTGCCAACGCCTGGGATAACGCCCCAATGGAAAGCTTCTTCAAGACGCTGAAGGTCGAAAGAATCTACCAGACTCACTACGAAACGCATGCCCACGCCCGCCTGGATATCGTCGATTGGATCGAGGGCTATTACAATCGGCAACGTCTGCATACCTCGATCGACTTCCTTACCCCCGTCGACTACGAGGCTGGCTTGATCGCCGCATAAGATGCTGTACGTGAAAACGAGGCAGGGTCAATAGTTATCTGCGGCGTCTGTTCGTGCAGGGTGCCCGCGCGCTATGGGTGTGGAAAGACAAGCACCCCAACGATCCGATACAGCGCTGGCTACTGCAACTCGCCGAGCGCCGGCATGCACACGTTGCTGTCTGCGCACTGGCAAACAAACTCGTACGCATTGCGTGGGCCGTCATGCGAAGTGGCGCAGAGTTTAACCTGAACTATCGCACCGGAACCGTAGCAGACCGCTAGCCCTACCCCTGACCACCATTACTTTCCGCAACTCGCGCAGCGAATCAGCATGGCGCAAACGACCATCCGTCGCTTCTCCAAACCCGTCTGGACTTCTGGCAGACATCATGCCGCGCCACTAATTGGGACGGAAGCGTGCGACTTCATCATGCAGGCCAGATCCGGATTCGATCGGATCGCTATAGGCCGGATAGATAAACGCGAGTCGTCTATCGCCACCAGTCTGCGCTTGCGGTTTGCGGGTAGACCATAGAGAAATCCATACTCCAAGCGTCGTTTGGTTTGATCGGAACGATCTTCGCCACCCGCGTCACCACCATCTTTCGTCGCTTCGGCAACTTCGAGCGCAACTGCAACTGCTCTTCGCAATACAGCCGTTACGCCTGGTTCCGGCCCAACTGCCAGCCTTCCCGGCGCAACAGCACATGGACACGTCGATAGCCGTAGCGCACCCTCGTATGGGCAATCTCGCGCATCCTCGACCGAAGCTCTGCGCGGGGGTCTTGGATGCTTCGGTAATACTGAACGCTGCGCGGTTGCTTCACGAGCCGACAGGCCCGCCTCATCGTCAATCCGTAATGGCTCACCACATAATCCACCGCGTCTCGTCTCACCTCCTGGCTCAGGGTCAAGTTTGCCGCAAAACTCACTCTCGGATCGGTCCAGGATTCCTAAAGCGGATCACTCTTCATGCTAGCGCTGAAGCGAACCGTATGCTCTCGTATCGCGAGCAGCGTAGCGAGTTCGTCGGCGGTGGTGGCAACCTGGATCGGCATGCTGATCGACATGCATGCCGATCGCGCGTTCAACTGACGCGGTGATATTCTCGCTTCGGATGCCGTCGGATCGTGGTAATGTCGTCGCCATCAAGTAGCGCGTGCAGCAGATCCGTCGACATCGTCACGACTTCGGTTTTTTGTCGGGCCAGGTGAAGCGGTCTGCGCCGAGGCGTTTCATCAGGAGCCAGAAGCCGTTGCCGTCCCAGCCAAGGATTTTGATCCGATCCCGACGTCGATTGCCAAACACATAGAGCGAGGAATCCATCGGGTTCAGACGCATCGACTGCTCGACGAGAATCGACAGGCTGTCCATGCCATAGCGGAAGTCGACGGGATCACGATGCAGATAAACTTTCAGATCGTCATCGAACCGGAACACGGCATCCTCCCGAGAATCTGAACCAGGGTCGTCAACTCATCGATGGTCGCGATCGCCTTGCCAAGTTCGAGCTCGACACCATTCGACAACCGAGCCTGCAACGCGAGCGTCATCGACGGCGATGGATGCGTTGGTGCCGGCGTCGGCGGCACTGAAACAACCGGCACGAACGCGGATGGCGGTACCGTAACCGCGACTGGTTTGCGCGGACCGGGGAGATCGATGGCTACGCCGTCAATTACCTCGTCCGGTCTCGGCAGATCACGCTCGTCGCTGCCATTGTCCTGCGGTGCCGACGAGATGCCTTTTTCCCGCTCCATCAGATATTTCGTGATCCACTTGCGCAGAAGGTTGGCATTGACCCCATGCTCCTGCGCGAGACGAGCGACGGAGACGCCAGGCTGCAGCGCTGTCTCGACGAGCGCCCGTTTGCCTTTCTCGTCATAGCGGCGACGGCCGTCGCTGCTATGACGAACTACTCTCAACTCTGAGTCTTTGTCAGTCATAGGTATCCACCTTCGAAATAGGTGGACACCTATGCTCCTCGCTCAGAGCACCTTTGGGTAGACGCCGGTAATGGATCGCATACGTTCGGAGAGCGATTTAAGCGGGCGCGTGGGTAACACGTTGTTCACCGCCTCGTCCACAAAAACGCGGACAGGTTCCGCGTACCCTGCGGAACACGTTCGCGCGGTGCCAACTGCTTGCCGGCAAGAGCAACGACGACGTCATGCGAGCGTTGGGCCTCACCAGCCAGTGGACGGTGGTCAGGATCCGCGCAACCCTCTCGCCTTCACCGCAAGCTCACACCACAGCTTGACTTCTGAACCGCCTCGATAGCCTGAATAAGCCCTCCAGCATTATTCAGGGTCTATTCGATAGAAGTCGATCGACTCAGCCGCCCGCAGCTTCGCGAGTAGCAATTCGTGCAATGAATTTCATTTCTTTCACTGGCATTCAATCACGCCACGTGGGCGTTGAACAGAATTATCGGCATAGTATCTACCTACAGCGTCTCGATCATTTGCGAACCCAACTTCCACAAGATTTTTTATTGACCGCTGAGCTGTTCCAGCTTCAACCAAGCGTATCGATGCTCCGCTTTCATCAGTAGGTATCTCAAAATATTTCGTTTGCCCCGGATATACAAAAATTGATTGAGTTCGAATCGGATGATCTTCACCGAATATTCCTGCCGACAAATCCGAACCCAAAATCACATCGCCTGGAGAAAGGCAAACAAATACGTAACTTGACGGCGGTAACTTGGTTAATTTTTCGCCATTTATTTTTACAGTTGCAAGATGGCTAGCAGCGTAATCTCCATTGCTTCTAAAAATCACCACTGCGGCGACCTTCTCTCCTGGAGCTCCTTGATGTGGCAATACCAACGGAGCAGGCGGATAAATTGTTTCCGCGAAACTCAGACTGTATTTAATGGCCACCACAAAGATCAAAAAAACTTTTGAAACATTAAATTTTTTAAAATTTTCAATGAAAACATGGAGCCCCCCCGTTCGACGAAAAATTAGAAATAGCAGAAAATTGATTCCCCGAGTGATTATAGGCATAAAGTAGGAAAACATTTTAAAATCAATTGAATATTTTAATGAAATATGATGGCGCTTTTACCAAGAGTATCCCAATCCACCATTAACCAAAACCTTACTATCGCCCGATGCACTCACACCCAAACGGATTGTAGAATTGGCTGTCAAGCGAGCGCTAGCACCTACTGCTAAAGCAGCATAGCCTCCATACGAACCAAAACCCGCACCAATTGCAAATGTACGACCTTGCTCTACTTGGGGTAACCCAGCAAGTGCACCTGCCATTGCAATTCCAGAATACATGCCTCTCGTAATAGTACTTATAGATGATTGTAACTGTGAAACGTTAACCGCGTCCGTTGGAGCTGTACCTGCAGCAACATTAGTGATTTGACGTGGAGAATTAGCGGATCCCACGGAAATGGTGTTAGGCCTATCTGCAATTGATCCGCTGCCCAACGCTACTGAATTGGGTGCAGATGCAACTGCGGCCTGGCCTAACGCCGTCGCGCTGACGCCTGATGCAGTCGCCCCTTGTCCGATCGCGGATGAGTTTATAGCCGAGGCAGTACTGGCTTGACCTATCGCCGTACTGTTTGAAGCAACGGCTTTAGCGGATTGACCCACACTTGTCGCATTAATAGCGGTTGCAGCGCCATTTTCACCTACGTTCACTGAATTTACACCGCTGGCTACCCCGGCCTGCCCAACATTAGTTGCGTTTACACCTACAGCGCTGCCCCCTGCTCCTACGTTAGTAGTGTTGTTACCGATTGCCGCTCCGCTGGCGCCGCTGTTAGTTGCACCGCTGCCATTGGCCGTGCCGTTGGCACCGTTGTTCGTGGCGCCGTTGCCGTTGGCCGTCCCGTTCGAACCGCTGTTCGTGGCACCATTACCATTGGCCGCGCCGTTGGCACCGTTGTTGGTCGCACCGTTGCCGTTGGCCGTGCCGTTGGCACCGTTGTTGGTCGCACCGTTGCCGTTGGCCGCGCCGTTGGCACCGTTGTTGGTCGCACCGTTGCCGTTGGCCGCGCCGTTGGCACCGTTGTTGGTCGCACCGTTGCCGTTGGCCGCGCCGTTGGCACCGTTGTTCGTGGCGCCGTTGCCGTTGGCCGTGCCGTTCGAACCGCTGTTCGTGGCGCCATTGCCGTTGGCCGCGCCGTTGGCACCGTTGTTCGTGGCCCCGTTGCCGTTGGCCGTACCGTTCGAACCGTTGTTCGTAGCGTTATTGCCGTTGGCCGTCCCGTTCGAACCGCTGTTCGTGGCGCCATTGCCGTTGGCCG
>NZ_JBVVNQ010000054.1:0-4466 GCF_055810675.1 Burkholderia sp. YHN3-13
GGATGAAAGCGGGGGACCTTCGGGCCTCGCGCTATAGGGTTGGCCGATGGCTGATTAGCTAGTTGGTGGGGTAAAGGCCTACCAAGGCGACGATCAGTAGCTGGTCTGAGAGGACGACCAGCCACACTGGGACTGAGACACGGCCCAGACTCCTACGGGAGGCAGCAGTGGGGAATTTTGGACAATGGGCGAAAGCCTGATCCAGCAATGCCGCGTGTGTGAAGAAGGCCTTCGGGTTGTAAAGCACTTTTGTCCGGAAAGAAATCCTTGGCTCTAATACAGTCGGGGGATGACGGTACCGGAAGAATAAGCACCGGCTAACTACGTGCCAGCAGCCGCGGTAATACGTAGGGTGCAAGCGTTAATCGGAATTACTGGGCGTAAAGCGTGCGCAGGCGGTTTGCTAAGACCGATGTGAAATCCCCGGGCTCAACCTGGGAACTGCATTGGTGACTGGCAGGCTAGAGTATGGCAGAGGGGGGTAGAATTCCACGTGTAGCAGTGAAATGCGTAGAGATGTGGAGGAATACCGATGGCGAAGGCAGCCCCCTGGGCCAATACTGACGCTCATGCACGAAAGCGTGGGGAGCAAACAGGATTAGATACCCTGGTAGTCCACGCCCTAAACGATGTCAACTAGTTGTTGGGGATTCATTTCCTTAGTAACGTAGCTAACGCGTGAAGTTGACCGCCTGGGGAGTACGGTCGCAAGATTAAAACTCAAAGGAATTGACGGGGACCCGCACAAGCGGTGGATGATGTGGATTAATTCGATGCAACGCGAAAAACCTTACCTACCCTTGACATGGTCGGAATCCTGCTGAGAGGCGGGAGTGCTCGAAAGAGAACCGGCGCACAGGTGCTGCATGGCTGTCGTCAGCTCGTGTCGTGAGATGTTGGGTTAAGTCCCGCAACGAGCGCAACCCTTGTCCTTAGTTGCTACGCAAGAGCACTCTAAGGAGACTGCCGGTGACAAACCGGAGGAAGGTGGGGATGACGTCAAGTCCTCATGGCCCTTATGGGTAGGGCTTCACACGTCATACAATGGTCGGAACAGAGGGTTGCCAACCCGCGAGGGGGAGCTAATCCCAGAAAACCGATCGTAGTCCGGATTGCACTCTGCAACTCGAGTGCATGAAGCTGGAATCGCTAGTAATCGCGGATCAGCATGCCGCGGTGAATACGTTCCCGGGTCTTGTACACACCGCCCGTCACACCATGGGAGTGGGTTTTACCAGAAGTGGCTAGTCTAACCGCAAGGAGGACGGTCACCACGGTAGGATTCATGACTGGGGTGAAGTCGTAACAAGGTAGCCGTATCGGAAGGTGCGGCTGGATCACCTCCTTTCCAGAGCTTCTCGCAAAGTTGAGCGCTCACGCTTATCGGCTGTTGATTTAAAGACAGACTCAGGGGTCTGTAGCTCAGTCGGTTAGAGCACCGTCTTGATAAGGCGGGGGTCGTTGGTTCGAATCCAACNGGTACGTAGTACGTATCGGCTGTCGTTCTTTAACAATCTGGAAGAAGTAAGTAATTTGGATAGCGGAAGCGTCTTGAGATGGACGTGGAAACTATCCGGGTTGTGATTGTATCGATGTATCTCAAGATGATTCGAACTTAATGTTTGACTCAATTGGAATACGGCACAACGCGAGAACTCAACCTGTAGCGGCTGTCGAGAGACAGACTCGTTATAGGGTCAAGCGAACAAGTGCATGTGGTGGATGCCTTGGCGATCACAGGCGATGAAGGACGCGGTAGCCTGCGAAAAGCTACGGGGAGCTGGCAAACGAGCTTTGATCCGTAGATGTCCGAATGGGGAAACCCACTCCTTTTGGAGTATCCATGGCTGAATACATAGGCCATGCGAAGCGAACGCGGTGAACTGAAACATCTAAGTAACCGCAGGAAAAGAAATCAACCGAGATTCCCAAAGTAGTGGCGAGCGAAATGGGATGAGCCTTGCACTCTTTATTTGTATTGTTAGCCGAACGCTCTGGAAAGTGCGGCCATAGCAGGTGATAGCCCTGTAGGCGAAAACAGTATGAAAGAACTAGGTGTGCGACAAGTAGGGCGGGACACGTGAAATCCTGTCTGAAGATGGGGGGACCATCCTCCAAGGCTAAATACTCGTGATCGACCGATAGTGAACCAGTACCGTGAGGGAAAGGCGAAAAGAACCCCGGGAGGGGAGTGAAATAGATCCTGAAACCGCATGCATACAAACAGTCGGAGCCTCGTAAGGGGTGACGGCGTACCTTTTGTATAATGGGTCAGCGACTTACGTTCAGTAGCAAGCTTAACCGTATAGGGCAGGCGTAGCGAAAGCGAGTCCGAATAGGGCGTTCAGTTGCTGGGCGTAGACCCGAAACCAGGTGATCTATCCATGGCCAGGATGAAGGTGCGGTAACACGTACTGGAGGTCCGAACCCACTAACGTTGAAAAGTTAGGGGATGAGCTGTGGATAGGGGTGAAAGGCTAAACAAACCTGGAAATAGCTGGTTCTCTCCGAAAACTATTTAGGTAGTGCCTCGTGTCTCACCTTCGGGGGTAGAGCACTGTCATGGTTGGGGGGTCTATTGCAGATTACCCCGCCATAGCAAACTCCGAATACCGAAGAGTGCAATCACGGGAGACAGACATCGGGTGCTAACGTCCGGTGTCAAGAGGGAAACAACCCAGACCGCCAGCTAAGGTCCCCAAATATAGCTAAGTGGGAAACGAAGTGGGAAGGCTAAAACAGTCAGGAGGTTGGCTTAGAAGCAGCCACCCTTTAAAGAAAGCGTAATAGCTCACTGATCGAGTCGTCCTGCGCGGAAGATGTAACGGGGCTAAGCTATATACCGAAGCTGCGGATGCGTGCTTTGCTCGCATGGTAGGAGAGCGTTCCGTAAGCCTGCGAAGGTGCGTTGAAAAGCGTGCTGGAGGTATCGGAAGTGCGAATGCTGACATGAGTAGCGATAAAGGGGGTGAAAGGCCCCCTCGCCGTAAGCCCAAGGTTTCCTACGCAACGTTCATCGGCGTAGGGTGAGTCGGCCCCTAAGGCGAGGCAGAAATGCGTAGCTGATGGGAAGCAGGTCAATATTCCTGCACCATTGTTAGATGCGATGGGGGGACGGATCGCGGAAGGTTGTCCGGGTGTTGGAAGTCCCGGTCGCTGCATTGGAGAAGGCACTTAGGCAAATCCGGGTGCGTAATTCAAGGGTGTGGCGCGAGCTCCTTAGGGAGCGAAGCAATTGGAAGTGGTTCCAAGAAAAGCCTCTAAGCTTCAGTCTAACGATGACCGTACCGCAAACCGACACAGGTGGGCGAGATGAGTATTCTAAGGCGCTTGAGAGAACTCGGGAGAAGGAACTCGGCAAATTGGTACCGTAACTTCGGGATAAGGTACGCCCTTGTAGCTTGACTGGCCTGCGCCAGGAGGGTGAAGGGGTTGCAATAAACTGGTGGCTGCGACTGTTTAATAAAAACACAGCACTCTGCAAACACGAAAGTGGACGTATAGGGTGTGACGCCTGCCCGGTGCCGGAAGATTAAATGATGGGGTGCAAGCTCTTGATTGAAGTCCCGGTAAACGGCGGCCGTAACTATAACGGTCCTAAGGTAGCGAAATTCCTTGTCGGGTAAGTTCCGACCTGCACGAATGGCGTAACGATGGCCACACTGTCTCCTCCCGAGACTCAGCGAAGTTGAAGTGTTTGTGATGATGCAATCTACCCGCGGCTAGACGGAAAGACCCCATGAACCTTTACTGTAGCTTTGCATTGGACTTTGAACCGATCTGTGTAGGATAGGTGGGAGGCTATGAAACCGGAACGCTAGTTTCGGTGGAGCCGTCCTTGAAATACCACCCTGGTTTGTTTGAGGTTCTAACCTTGGCCCGTGATCCGGGTCGGGGACAGTGCATGGTAGGCAGTTTGACTGGGGCGGTCTCCTCCCAAAGCGTAACGGAGGAGTACGAAGGTACGCTAGGTACGGTCGGAAATCGTGCTGATAGTGCAATGGCATAAGCGTGCTTAACTGCGAGACCGACAAGTCGAGCAGGTGCGAAAGCAGGTCATAGTGATCCGGTGGTTCTGTATGGAAGGGCCATCGCTCAACGGATAAAAGGTACTCTGGGGATAACAGGCTGATACCGCCCAAGAGTTCATATCGACGGCGGTGTTTGGCACCTCGATGTCGGCTCATCTCATCCTGGGGCTGTAGCCGGTCCCAAGGGTATGGCTGTTCGCCATTTAAAGAGGTACGTGAGCTGGGTTTAAAACGTCGTGAGACAGTTTGGTCCCTATCTGCCGTGGGCGTTGGATATTTGAAGGGGGCTGCTCCTAGTACGAGAGGACCGGAGTGGACGAACCTCTGGTGTACCGGTTGTCACGCCAGTGGCATCGCCGGGTAGCTATGTTCGGAAGAGATAACCGCTGAAAGCATCTAAGCGGGAAACTCGCCTTAAGATGAGATATCCCTGGG
>NZ_JBVVNQ010000055.1:0-4390 GCF_055810675.1 Burkholderia sp. YHN3-13
CCGACCCGGGGCCGGCGCCATTACGCCGACCCTGGGCTGGCTCCTATATGCCGCCCCTCAGGTGGCTCCTTTACGCCGCCCCTGGATTGGCTCCATATTGCCGACCCGTGACATCTGGCAATCGCTTCGACAGCTGTGCACTGGCCAGAGCGAATCGATGCGGCGATCCTCACGAATTCGTCCCACACGTCGACGATGAGACCGAGTCGGACGTCCCGATCCGTGACCCCTGCAAGCCGCGCCGGTACCACCTGACTGCGAGGCACGTGGAGACGTCGGTCACGAAGGTGTGACAGGCGAGGACATAAATCAAAGCCAAGTGCCCGGGACATTCCCATCGCAAAATCGGTGTAGCCGTGGGTATCGACGGCGAGTTGAGCAATGTCCTTGGTAGCGCTTTGTCGGACGACACCCTCGATTGCTGCACCTGCCTGGCGCTCATTCAGGACGATGGGTTGGTCGTAGAAAATGCCCCAACGATCCAGCACATGCGTATACATCCCAATGGATGCAGTCCGGCGACGAGGGTCTGCACGCGCTCGCCAAATCGTCCTAGTTGTCTCCAGCGACATCATGTCAGACGATGCTAGATCGGCTCGACCCCAGTGGGCGGCGATCGGGTGCTCGTGCATGAATTCAAGAACGGCATCGGCAGCTGCACGCAGCATTCGCTCGTCCGCGAGTCGCTTCATCATTTGACGAATCGCTTCGGTTGACACTTCCGGGACCATCCGAGAAATATCAGCTGCCGTCAGAGAGGTGCCGTGAGCCAGTATCGCCGAATACACCATCAGTAACTCGGTGCGTGACCGCGGCTCGCGTCCAAGCAGGATCCAACTGAAGCGTGTCGCACTATCGATCTCGAGGATGATCTCGGGAAATTGGCCTGGCGGATGAGCTTCGAAGATCTGACGGCGAAGTTGATCGGCTTGTGCGTCTGGATCCTGCGCAGCCATCGGGTCGAGGTGGACTGCAGTATCAACACGGATTGAGCCATCGACCACGGCATCATCGAGTAGTGCAAGGCGCTGGTCGAGCTGTTCAAGGATTGGTCCGAGAAATTCGTTCGGGTCTTGGGGCAGGCCGAGGTGTCCGTAGTGATTGTTACGCTTTGCCTTCCACTGCTCGGCCGAGATCAGCATATGCAGCTGACTTCTGAACGAGAAGCTGTGGTCGATGAAAACCGAGCCGTTGCGCAGGGCGACGCGGAGCGCAAAGAGGGTGGCCCACTCGAAGGCAATCATGGCCCGCAGCCGATCGTAGCCATCGATCGCCTCGCGCCACGCGCGCCCAAGCCTGATATTGACTCCGTCGGGCAGAAGATAAGCGCGGCGTCGATATAGCACACGTAACAACGAGAGGGCATCGATTACAGGATGAGCACCCTCGGCCTCGAACGGCAGCTGCACGATCCGATTCAAAAGGTTACGGGCGTAGTACCGCTTTCGGACCAGGCACTGCCGGATCTGGCTCCGACGGCTGGTGGGATGCGGTTGCAAAACATCATCTGCAAGCAGGCAAAGCTTCTCACCGAGCTGTTCGCGCGAGAGGGTTTCATCATTGGCGAGTGCTTTGACGGCAAGCGCGAACTCGCGGAGTTGATCCGCAGCCTTCATCCGCATCGCGTCCACTTCGCGCGACGTGTCGTTGACAACCTTCAGTACCCATCTTCGGAGCATCTCGAGTACCTGATCAGTCGCAATACAGAGGGAATACCGCATGAAACAGGCGGCTTCGATTCGTCGGCTTTGGGGTTCGATTCTCTTGCTGATCGATGGCGGGCGATTTGCACAACGGCGGGCATAGTGGCGCACCATGGCATCGTTGCATTCAACCGGCCAACGCGTTGCCACCTCGTGCATCGTGAGCAAATTGACTTTGTCGAGGATCTCGCTCATCTGATGGGTAGAGTTGCGCAGCGGAACGGCCCACAGCCATCGCTGGAGACTTGAATGTTCTCCATGCGGCTGAGCCAGAACTCGCGCCCAACTCTCGAGTTTTTCCACACCAACAGCCTGTTCGAGCGCGCCGTGCAGTTGCCCCTCAATGTCGCGTACAGCCTGGACGACAAACTGCCTGAGCATGCGCTCCGGTGGTATCACGATGCGATGGTCGTAGAACCAACGTTTGAGATCGTTCGTCAACTGGCCGCGTTCTGGGCGGCCGGTGAGTTGTTCTTTGAGCCAACGGATGACATACCGACGTTGATGTTCCGCGACGGCGCGAAAATTGATGGTGTCCCGAGCAAAGCGCTGGTGGTCGGATAAGGTTTTGAGGTTGCCATCGTAAAGTGAACGTAGCGTCCCGAGGTCTGGCGGCGTTACATTCAGCTGTCGGCCAAGATGTCGCCAAAGAACAGTCGGGATCTGCTTGTACGAGCCGAGCGGTCGGCCGGTCATGCGTAGAAAGCCGATGTGCAACGCAACCGCGAGCCGAAAGAGATCGGTGCGTCTTGAATCAATGGCAACACGCTCCCTCTTGGAGAACGTGAAGAATGTGGCGAGCTCGAATTCGCTCAGCTCGCGCGGCACCTGCCGGATCCCGAGATAAGCCAATCGCCAGTGGTCCATCAGCGGCTCCGCATCGATGACGAGAGCGGTCCAGCGTAGCGAGGCAAAAATTGAGGTGCTACGGGGAAAGTCGGGATGGCAGCTGTAGCTGTCGATCGCCTAAGAATGGTGTCGGAACGAAAACGAGCCGCGGCGCTCAAGCTGCGCGAGCTGTCGTCGTTGAGGCCAGGTGGCGTGCGTCAACAAGGAGCCTGCTCAACGCAGTATTTCCTTGCGACCCTAAAAGATCGCTAGTTTAGCTTATGTCAAATTGATCGAATATTCGTTCTCCTGGGTCGGATACCAGGCGACCCCGCACGCCATCCCGCCCGCCTGATGTCTCTATTATCATGCTCGCCGCGCAGGCGCACCTGCTTGCAACTGCGCTGATCATACGTCTGAAGTTTTGGAGCGAGCATGCGAGACATCATCGATGGCTTTTTGCGTTTTCAACGCGACATCTACCCGCAACGTGAGGCGCTTTTCAAGCAACTCGCCACGTCACAGAACCCCAAGGCGCTATTCGTCACGTGCTCCGACAGCCGTGTCGTACCTGAACTGCTCACTCAGCGTGAGCCGGGCGAACTGTTCGTGATCCGCAATGCGGGCAATATCGTGCCGTCGTACGGCCCGGAACCCGGCGGCGTTTCCGCCACCGTGGAATACGCGGTCGCCGTTCTCGGCGTTCGGGATATCGTGATCTGCGGCCACTCCGATTGCGGCGCGATGGGCGCGATTTCGCGCTGCACCTGCCTCGACCATCTGCCGGCCGTCGCGAACTGGCTGCGTCATGCCGATTCCGCGCGAGTCATCAACGCCGCGCACGAATACGACACGCCGCGCGCAAAACTCGATGGGCTCGTGCGCGAAAACGTCATCGCGCAACTGGCGAACCTGCGCACCCACCCTTCAGTCGCGCTTGCACTGGAGCGAGGACGCCTAAACCTGCACGGCTGGGTCTACGACATCGAGACGGGCGGCATCGATGCGCTGGACGGCACCACCCGACGTTTCCTCCCGCTGGCCGAATCGCCCACGGTGGTCGCCGTGAACTCGCGCGACCGCGCTCAGATCTAGTCCACCGACTGTTCGCGCCCGATGCCTGGCATCGGGCGTGCACAACGATCCGCCTCTCGGAGCGAGAGCGGGAGCGGGAGCGCGCATGCCGGTTTGTATCGCCCCACCCCACGCGCGAGTCTAACGGCGTCAATGCAGACGCCTTCCACGTTGACGGGTATCGACACCATCACGCGTACTCCATCGGCGATATCCCGCCTTTCGCCGTCGCCGTCGCCGTCGCCATCGGCCACGGCTGCGGGCATACGCGGAGCTCGGCGTTGTTCCCGGCCCGATGGCGCCGTGCACGCGTGTTGTGTGCGGTCGCCCTAATGCGCAGTGCGCCGCAACATCGTCGTGTCGTAACCGAGCGTCCGAACCCGTTCGACAAGCGCCGCGGCCTGTTCAGCGGAGGGCTTCGCATCGCGCGTCAGGATCCACAGGAACCGACCCGACGGTTCACCGACGATCGACCATGAGTAGTCGTCGGCGCGATCGAGCACCCAGTAATCGCCGAAGAAGAACGGCCCGAAGAACGACACTTTCAGCTTTGCGCCGCCGCTGTCGGCCACGATCTTTGCGCGCCCGTCGGAGCTTCGCGCGCGGCCGTCCGGCCAGCCTTCGTGGCAGGTATTGCGCACGCCGATGAGACCGTCTTCCCGCTTCGCATACTCGGCCGTCACGCCGTCGCATCCGCGCTCGAAGCGGTTTTCATACCGCGCGAACTCGTACCATCTGCCGACGTAGCGATCGAGATCGACGGATTTCGCGGGTTGCGGAACGTG
>NZ_JBVVNQ010000056.1:0-3928 GCF_055810675.1 Burkholderia sp. YHN3-13
TGGATCTGCAGCGCGCTGACGTTGAAGGTGCCGCCGGGCAGGCCGATCGCCTTTTGCGTATCGACCGTCAGCGTCGCGGTCGTCAGCCCGTCATACGTGCCGCCGCGGTTCAGCCCGCCGCGCAGGTTCGGGGTGCCTTTGATTCCCGCGCGTTTTTCCAGTTGGACGCCTTTAAGCCTGACAAGACCTTGCCTTGCGGCCCCAAATAACTATTCATATAAAACAATGGGTTAGTATCTACCTTTCGTTGCCGAACAAAAGAGCGTCTTCTGACATGGCCACATCGAAGATGGTGGATCAAGCCATCAAGATGACGGGACGAAATAGACAAGGAACCGATGAACGAACTGGACAACGAACAGGCGCTGAAGTCGTATCCCGACCGCCGCCAGTTGCACCTGAACCGCCCTGGGAAATCCGATGGATCGCGTGATCGCGGGCGAGGAGTTCAGCGACGTGCCGGTCGAAATCGAATCGGCCTCCGACGAAAGCGTGAGCTAGGTCCACCGCATCCGCAGCCTCGTGCTGACGAACGCCGCCGGCGAACCGAACTGCCTCGCGCTCGTGGTGCACGACGCAACCGAATGGGCGAGCGCCGAGGAGCGCTTCGAGCGCATCTTCAACGCGAACCCGGCGCCGGCCGTGATCTGCCGGCTCGACGACCTGTGCTACGTGAAGGTCAACCAGGGCTTTCTCGACATGACCGGCCACGTGCATGAAGACGTGCTCGGCCGCTCGGTATACGAGGTCGACGTGCTCGAACAGGCCGAGCGGCGCGAACTCGCGATCGAGCGGCTCGGCGAAGGCGCGACGATTCCGCAGATGGAGGCCGTGCCGAAGCTCGCGGACGGCAGCACGAAGGCCATGGTGGTCGCCGGGCAGCCGATCGACATGAACGACGAAGCGTGCATGCTGTTCACGTTCATGGATCTCGAGCCGCGCAAGCAGGCCGAGCGTGCACTGCGGCAGAGCGAGGAACGCTCCGCGACGGCGTTCCAGATGGCACCGGTCCCCACCGCGATCGTCACGGCCGTTGCTCGACGTGAACAGCGCGTTCGCCGCGATGACGGGCCATCCGCAGGACGACCTGCTCGGCAAATTCGCGGAGGAGATCGGGCTGTGGGCCGAACGCGCCGCGTGGCAGCGCATCGAAGACCGGCTGGCGCGCGACGGCAACGTGCGCAACGCCGATGTGCGGATCCGCACGCGTGAAGGCGACGTGCGCGATTGCGTCGTGTCGTCCGACCCCGTCGCGATTCACGGGCGCGACTGCCTGCTCGTCGCGCTGCTCGACATCAGCGACCGCAAGCGTACCGAGATGGAGCTCGTCTACGCGATCGAAACGGCGATGCAGGATGCGTCCTGGTTCAGCCGCACGCTGATCGAGAAGCTGGCGAACGTGCGGCGCGCGAATGCGCCGGATGCGGGCGCCCAGCCGTCGGACCTGACCGCGCGCGAGCGCGACGTGTTCGACCTGCTGTGCCATGGCCTGACCAACAAGGAAATCGCCGGCCGTCTCGGGCTCGCGCCGAACACCGTGCGCAATCACGTCGCGACGATCTACGCGAAGCTCGACGTGTACAGCCGCGGCGAGGCGATCGTCTGGGCGCGCGAGCGCGGGTTAGTCGGCCGAACAAGCAACCGCAGCAGTTGAGTCGTTTTGTCGTCGGGCCGCGTTTTACGCAGGCGACGTTATTGACGTTCCTAACGAGCGGATGCTGAACTAGGACGTCGTCGTAGCTGGAAAGCGGACTGATACTTTTGCCGACTCCTGGAGACCTTCATCAACGGTGCGGTTCGCGAGATGCCGGACCTCGGTCGAGCATCTCGTCCGAATGTTTACCCTTCTTGCTTGACCGCGGTAGACATATACTGTTCGCGGACTGCCAGTCCCCCGTATGGCAGGTGGGATGCGGTGACCGTCGCTACGTAATCCGAATAGGCGTAGCTCACCCGTGCAACCGCCACGGGTTTGCCTATAAGCGTTTCCAGCGTCGTATCTCCAGACACAGATGTTGGCGCTCCGAGCACATTGTGCAGATTCCGGACGGCGATCTGCCAGCTCCGTCGTGTTTCATCTGCGGACATGTCGCGACGGTACACATTGATGGCCATCAACGTGTGATCCGGCGCGAAACTGAACCATATTTCGCTCACGGGTGGTCCATTCGAGCCGAGCGTTTCTGCAGGCACGCCTCGACAGCGCAGGTAGCGCAAGCCTCGGGACAATTCGAGGCACTGCGCCTTGTATCGCGACATTCTTTCCAGCACTTCTGCTTCCGTACTGCGATCGAGCTGCAGGCCAAACGCAGGACGGTGGGCGGCCGCTGATACACCTCTCTCCTGCAAAATCGCTTTGTTGCGAATCGACAGCACCGTTCGGGAATCGACGGAATCAACTGGACACTTCACGCCAAGCTCGGTGAGGAGCCGTCGCCCTTGCGTCGTGTGCAACCAGCCGATCCCGGCAACACTCACGGAGAGTGCCGCAGCGACCCACGCGATCACGTGGGTCCTTCGCACCGCCGTCAGCCCGTACATGATGATGCAACCGTCGGGGGAAGATACACGGGGCCGCCGGGTGTGGCGCTGATGATGGTATTACGCAGGTTGAAGAGGGTGGGTACCGCACTGAACTGGAATTTTGTGCCGACCGGGATGCCGGCTGAGTTTTTCTCGGTAAGCGTGTACGTTCCATTCGTCGTCGACGTCAGTGCGGCAAAGTCCGCGGCCGAGAGCTTGCTTTGCAGCGTCGCGACGAGATCCACCATGAACTGGTCGAACACGCAGCCTGGAACGCCGACGTCGTTATGGGCAGTCGTCATGTCTTGGCACATCTCCGGTTGGGAGTCGATGTCTCCGGCGACCTTGACGGGGCCAGGGTAGGTGTACGGACCGCCGAGGAGCGATTCAAACTGCAACGTGAGACATGCTTCAAGCCGTGCGGGGGTGTCATGGGCTGCACTGCTATGGCTCGCATTACCTGATACGGCCGCAAAATAGGGCGCTTCGACCGGGTCCGCCAAAAGGCCTGCGACAGCCGCATTGACCACGCCGGCCACTACGCCGGGGGCAGCCGAATCACCGCCGAGCGCGGTCCAGATGGCCAGATTCTCCGGATGTTGTGCTGCCACGGGAGCAATGTCATCTCCGCCTCCGCAAGCGCTGAGCGCGAACGGCGCCGCTGCGGCAACGACGATACCGATGAAAAGCTTCATGAGTTGTCTCCTCTGAATGCCATCGCGACGCCATTTCCCGAGGTGGGACACCGAGCACCTTGGCTGGATGACATACGCAGATACGGTGGCCGAGCGAGAACGGATGCAGTGGCGATTGAAGATGGGCAAGGTTTTCGACACCCTTGAGATGCCCTGGATCGCAGATCTGTCCGCGATGAAGTGTTCGACCTTGCATCCGCTGCGCGGCTCGACTCGTATCTCCGATTGCTTCCAACCACGGCGGCAATTTTGCGGAGTACTAAAATGAAATCTTTCGGCAAAGCAAAACTGGGTGGCGTGGCGCTCGCCCTTGCATTCGCAACGTGCATGTACGCGCCGGCCACCGAGGCAGGATCCATGTCGATGGAGCAGACGGTCGAGGTGGGTGGCGCCGCGATGTACCCGTCGAGGAACATCGTCGAAAACGCGATGAATTCTCATGACCACACGACGCTGGTCGCAGCGGTCAAGGCGGGTGGGCTGGTCGACACATTGTCGAGCAAGGGGCCCTTCACGGTATTTGCACCGACCAACGAAGCATTCGCCGCGTTGCCGGCCGGCACGGTGCAGACGTTATTGAAGCCGGAGAACAAGGCTGTGCTCGTCAAGGTGTTGACGTATCACGTTGTATCCGGACGACTCACGGCATTCGACCTTGCCAGGGCGGTCGAGCAAGGCGGCGGCAAGGCAACGCTGAAGACGGTCGAAGG
>NZ_JBVVNQ010000057.1:0-3721 GCF_055810675.1 Burkholderia sp. YHN3-13
CGGGGTTGAGCTCGACTAATAGCAGTGTGAGCTCGCTGAGCACGTCGGCCTCGACGGGTCTGTCGACGGCCAACAGCGCGATCACATCGCTGTCGACGTCGGCCTCGACCGGCATCGGTTCGCTGTCCACCGGACTGAGCACGACCAATAGCAGTGTGAGTTCGCTGAGCACGTCGGCCTCGACAGGTCTGTCCACGGCCAACAGCGCGATCACATCGCTGTCGACGTCAGCCTCGACCGGCATCGGTTCGCTGTCCACCGGACTGAGCGCGACCAATAGCAGTGTGAGTTCGCTGAGCACGTCGGCTTCGACGGGCCTTTCGACGGCTAATAGCGCGATCACGTCGCTGTCCACGTCAGCTTCGACCGGCATCGGTTCGCTGTCCACCGGACTGAGCGCGACCAATAGCAGTGTGAGTTCGCTGAGCACGTCGGCTTCGACGGGCCTGTCCACGGCCAACAGCGCGATCACATCGCTGTCGACGTCGGCCTCGACCGGCATCGGTTCGCTGTCCACCGGACTGAGCACGACCAATAGCAGTGTGAGTTCGCTGAGCACGTCGGCCTCGACGGGTCTGTCGACGGCCAACAGCGCGATCACATCGCTGTCGACGTCGGCCTCGACCGGCTTGAGCACGACCAATAGCAGCATGAGCTCGCTGAGCACGTCGACTTCGACAGGTCTGTCGACGGCCACCAGCGCGATCACGTCACTGTCGACGTCGGCTTCGACGGGCTTGAGCACGACCAATAGCAGCGTGAGTTCGTTGAGCACTTCGGCTTCGACGGGTCTGTCAACGGCCACCAGCGCGATCACGTCGCTGTCGACGTCGGCCTCGACCGGCTTGAGCACGACCAATAGCAGTGTGAGTTCGCTGAGCACGTCGGCCTCGACAGGCCTGTCCACGGCTAACAGCGCGATCACGTCGCTTTCCACGTCGGCTTCGACTGGAATCAGTACGTCTCGCGTGGCCGAAGCGTCGCTGTCCACGGGGTTGAGCTCGGCTAATAGCAGCGTAAGCTCGTTGAGCACGTCGGCCTCGACTGGGCTGTCGACGGCCACCAGCGCGATCACGTCGCTGTCCACGTCAGCCTCGACCGGCATCGGTTCGCTGTCCACCGGACTGAGCACGACCAATAGCAGCGTAAGCTCGCTGAGCACGTCGACTTCGACAGGTCTGTCCACGGCCAGCAGCTCGATCACATCGCTGTCGACGTCGGCTTCGACCGGCTTGAGCACGACCAATAGCAGCGTGAGCTCGTTGAGCACGTCGGCCTCGACGGGTCTGTCGACGGCTAACAGCTCGATCACGTCGCTGTCGACGTCGGCCTCGACCGGCTTGAGCACGACCAATAGCAGTGTGAGTTCGCTGAGCACGTCGGTCTCGACGGGTCTGTCGACGGCCACCAGCTCGATCACGTCGCTGTCCACGTCAGCCTCGACCGGCATCGGTTCGCTGTCCACCGGACTGAGCGCGACCAATAGCAGCGTGAGCTCGCTGAGCACGTCGGCTTCGACGGGCCTGTCGACGGCCAACAGTTCCATTACATCGCTGTCGACGTCGGCCTCGACCGGCTTGAGCACGACCAATAGCAGCGTGAGCTCGCTGAGCACGTCGACTTCGACAGGTCTGTCCACGGCCACCAGCTCGATCACGTCGCTGTCCACGTCAGCCTCGACCGGCATCGGTTCGCTGTCCACCGGACTGAGCGCGACCAATAGCAGCGTGAGCTCGCTGAGCACGTCGACCTCGACGGGTCTGTCGACGGCCACCAGTTCCATTACGTCGCTGTCGACGTCGGCTTCGACCGGCTTGAGCACGACCAATAGCAGTGTGAGCTCGCTGAGCACGTCGACCTCGACGGGTCTGTCGACGGCCACCAGTTCCATTACGTCGCTGTCGACGTCGGCTTCGACCGGCTTGAGTACGACCAATAGCAGCGTGAGTTCGCTGAGCACGTCGACCTCGACGGGTCTGTCGACGGCCACCAGTTCCATTACGTCGCTGTCGACGTCGGCTTCGACCGGCTTGAGCACGACCAATAGCAGCGTGAGCTCGCTGAGCACGTCGGCCTCGACGGGTCTGTCGACGGCTAACAGCTCGATCACGTCGCTGTCCACGTCAGCCTCGACCGGCATCGGTTCGCTGTCCACCGGACTGAGCACGACCAATAGCAGCGTAAGCTCGCTGAGCACGTCGGCCTCGACGGGTCTGTCCACGGCCAACAGCGCGATCACGTCGCTGTCGACGTCGACCTCGACCGGCTTGAGCACGACCAATAGCAGTGTGAGTTCGCTGAGCACGTCGGTCTCGACGGGTCTGTCGACGGCTAACAGCTCGATCACATCGCTGTCGACGTCGGCCTCGACAGGTCTGTCGACGGCTAACAGCTCGATCACGTCGCTGTCCACGTCAGCCTCGACCGGCATCGGTTCGCTGTCCACCGGACTGAGCGCGACTAATAGCAGCGTAAGCTCGTTGAGCACGTCGGCCTCGACTGGAATCAGTACGTCTCGCGTGGCCGAAGCGTCGCTGTCCACGGGGTTGAGCTCGGCTAATAGCAGCGTAAGCTCGTTGAGCACGTCGGCCTCGACTGGGCTGTCGACGGCCACCAGCGCGATCACGTCGCTGTCGACGTCGGCTTCGACCGGCTTGAGCACGACCAATAGCAGCGTAAGCTCGCTGAGCACATCGACCTCGACAGGTCTGTCCACGGCCACCAGCGCGATCACATCGCTGTCGACGTCGGCCTCGACCGGCATCGGTTCGCTGTCCACCGGACTGAGCGCGACCAATAGCAGCGTGAGTTCGCTGAGCACGTCGGCCTCGACAGGCCTGTCCACGGCTAACAGCGCGATCACGTCGCTTTCCACGTCGGCTTCGACTGGAATCAGTACGTCTCGCGTGGCCGAAGCGTCGCTGTCCACGGGGTTGAGCTCGGCTAATAGCAGCGTAAGCTCGTTGAGCACGTCGGCCTCGACTGGGCTGTCGACGGCCACCAGCGCGATCACGTCGCTGTCGACGTCGGCTTCGACCGGCTTGAGCACGACCAATAGCAGCGTGAGCTCGTTGAGCACGTCGGCCTCGACTGGGCTGTCGACGGCCACCAGCGCGATCACGTCGCTGTCGACGTCGGCTTCGACCGGCTTGAGCACGACCAATAGCAGCGTGAGTTCGTTGAGCACTTCGGCTTCGACGGGTCTGTCAACGGCCACCAGCGCGATCACGTCGCTGTCGACGTCGGCTTCGACCGGCTTGAGCGCGACCAATAGCAGCGTGAGCTCGCTGAGTACGTCGGCTTCGACTGGGCTGTCGACGGCCACCAGTTCCATTACGTCGCTGTCGACGTCGGCTTCGACCGGCTTGAGCACGACCAATAGCAGCGTGAGCTCGCTGAGTACGTCGGCTTCGACTGGGCTGTCGACGGCCAACAGTTCCGTCACGTCACTGTCTACGTCGGCCTCGACGGGTCTGTCCACGGCCAACAGCGCGATTACGTCGCTGTCGACGTCGGCTTCGACCGGCATCGGTTCGCTGTCCACCGGACTGAGCGCGACCAATAGCAGCGTGAGTTCGCTGAGCACGTCGGCCTCGACAGGCCTGTCCACGGCTAACAGCGCGATCACGTCGCTTTCCACGTCGGCTTCGACTGGAATCAGTACGTCTCGCGTGGCCGAAGCGTCGCTGTCCACGGGGTTGAGCTCGGCTAATAGCAGCGT
>NZ_JBVVNQ010000058.1:0-3565 GCF_055810675.1 Burkholderia sp. YHN3-13
CTCAACAACTTCGACGTCTTCCATCATGTACACCTGTCCATTTAAAATTTGAATGGACATGATCGTCGGGCGGCACGACTTGCCGATCAAGATGCCTTCGCCGGGCGCTTACGGCGGGAAAACGTGCGGCTGCCATCATGACATTGATACGATCTGCACAACTAAATGGGCACGATCCGTTGACCTACCTGAAAGATGTGTTGACTCGATTGCCGACCCATCGCGCTGCTGACGTCGCGCAGTTGTTGCCCCATCGCTGGGCGCCGATCGTTGCCTAATCCCTTCCGATCACGCCGTCAAGATGCCTTCGCCGGGCGCTTACGGTTGAACAGGAAATTCTCCTGGAGCACGACGCCGATCTGACGGCGCAACCGAACGACCGTATGCCGTGCGGGGAAACGTGCGTAACCTTCAGGGGCAGGAAATCGAGGTCAATCGTGTCAGCTGTCATCGTGGTTGCGTCCGCAAGTGTGGGTTGTGGACGCAATCGTGGATCGATTCAGCAGTACTGGCTAGGTGCGGAGGAATTCGCGCTAACGCCAATCAGGCAGTGAGTCTCGCGTCGATATTATCGGAATCCAGCCAGGCTCGACGGACCGTGGCCGGAGGTTGGTAGCGATGAGCGCTGTGGGGCCGGCGCTCGTTATAGAACTGCCAGCGTTCGATGAGCACTTTGGCCTCGGCGCGGCTGCGGAACCATTCGCGGTTTAGCAATTCGTCTCGCAGTTTGCCGTTGAAGCTTTCGCCGAATCCATTTTACCATGGACTGCCAGGCGCAATGAAGGCTGGACCGATTGCAGCGTCTCGCAGCCAGCGCATGACCTTGGCAGCGGTAAATTCAGCGCCGTTGTCCGACCGAACAAACGCGGGCTTGCCGTACAGTCACATGAGTCGCGATAGCGTCAAGATCACGTCCTGCGACTGCAGGCTGGTGCCAACCTCGATCGCCAGACACTCGCCGGTGTATTCATCGATCACGCATAGCATCTTCAAGGCCCGGCCATCCACCAGCTGATCGTGCACGAAGTTATAGCTCCAAACGTAATTTGGCTGTGTGGCGCCTGGCAGGCGTATGTCGTTGCCGCAACGACGTCGGCGAGGACGTCGACCCGTCATTTACACGAACTTCAGAGCGCAGGGGCAATAAGTGGGGCTGGCACGCCGATCTGCAGCGGCACAGTGGACGTCGTTGACGCTGTCGTAGGCGTACCGCCGAAACTGGACAATGCTTGAATAGATAGATTCAGGGTTTGATTAAACAATTGTTGTTCAGCTTGAAGAAACGCCGCTGTGTCAGCGTCCACTGTCGGGATCGCAGTTGCGACTGCGGTATTTATCTGCGCGCCTGTCTGAACAAGCGTCGATTGAACCGCCGCTGGGTCGAAAGGGGGATTTCCGTTAACGTAGCCGTTAGCAGTTTGACACGCTGCTGTTAGTGCTTTTTGCGCTGCAGCTGCTACCGCGGCTCCAGCAATAAATTGCCCTGCGAGGCCAGTGGGAGTGGCGGCAGCAGCTCCGGCGATACCTCCCACGGCTCCTGCAACCGCTCCAAGAGTACTACAGCCTGAACCTGCTGTAGCTATCCCCAGTGCTAAGCCTACGCCTGCTCCTACTACTCCGATCGGACCAGGCAATGCGCCGGTTTCCCCTGCGGCCGTCGCAAGCCCGGCATAGACGCCAGAAATAAGCGTAGAAGTAATGTCGGCGGCAGCATGCGCAGTCCCATCGGGACCTGCATACCCCAATGCTTGCAAATTCCCTTCAAATTGGTTGGGCGTGGATGTTGTTACGGTAGAGCTCATTGTTCAAAAATCCCTAAAAATTTTACTTTTCCGATAAACACACGCAGCATCTGCGCCTGATAATAAAATGACCCAGCCACAAAAAGCCAAGAAACAACCGAAATGAATGAGGATTTGCTAAATTGATTAAAAAACAATACCCCTGATGAGATTGGCGATGTGAATGACCATGCTGCGCCGCCCGAGTAAATAACAAGAAGAAGTAATATCCTAGTTATGGTTGTGTTGATTTTTAATCGTCTTTCTTGGACTTTGCTGAGGAAAGAGACGCTGGTGAAGCCGAGTATCCAATACAGCGGGACGGTTAGCCAAAAGAAAGAAAAAAAAGCCCCCCAATATGGGGTGTAAGGGTAATTTAATTCTCTCAACTTTCTTATTGCGGGGATTATTTTTGCCATGACGCTCGTGATGGATTTTATCCAAGATACGTCATTGGTCCAATCGGGATTGAACGCCAGATGCATGTACAAGACATAGGCGCATACAATGATGACGACAGTGGCTATGTAGTGAGACTCATTGCGAAACAATTGCTTCGAAAAGAATTTCTTTGAGGTTGGCATAAGACTGAGTAAATTTTAAAAAATACAACTGAAATTCGCTGGCAATTTTATCGCAGGGCGATGGCGACCAAATTAAATATTTATACTATAATCTCCCGCCGAGCCGAGCAAAAGATAACAAATATTAAAGTGATTATTGTTGATCTGTGCGGGTGTCGATCGGCGTCCGGGGGAGTTGAAGTGATGTCGGTCGTTGGGGGGCCGCTGGGCGGAGTAGAACGAGTTGTTGAGCAATTCTCGGTCGTTTGGTCGTAACTAAACACATTACGAGAAAAATGAGGGGCCGGTTGTACGGTTGGGAGAGGCAGCCCGCGTTCAGGTCTCAAACGGGCGTGAGTTGATCTAAGGCGCTTGTGATGCGGAAATTAAGCGCGGCAAGAACGATGTAGCAGATGCAGCTGCAATTTGCGAAGCGGTGACATGACCCACCATGCGCTTCGTGCCAACAAAGGACGAGCATCAACAAGCGACGCTTTGCCCGCATCGCACACGACAAGGATTCGTCGAGGAGCGTACTGCGACGTACAATCGGTTGCGAGGTCTGCTTGCAGAATTCGGTGTGGTTCTGCCACAGAGCCCGGAAAAACTGCGGGCGCATATTGCCAATCATCTGGACGAGTTGCCCGGGTGTCACGGGTCGGCGTAAAGAAGCCGGGGATGATCGGCGTAATGGCGCCAGTAGAACTGGGGGTAAAGCGCGGGTTCGAACGGTTTCAAGGTTGCGGTTTTTTGCCGTTTTTGGCAACTGTATTTTGGGGCGGATCAGGCATGGGTTTCGGGGTGCGCCGGCTGTCGCCTTCGAGCACGAGCCGGTAGGCGCCGTGGCGTAACCGATCTAGAGTTGCTGTGCCGAGGATGCGGTTGTCGGGGAACGCGGCACCCCATTCGTCGAAGTGCAGATTCGACGTGAGGATCGTCGCCGCGCGTTCGTAGCGCGCATCCACGAGATCGTGGAAGTCCTCGTCCTGCGGGGTATGCAAGGGCTTGAGCGCGAAGTCGTCAACGATCAGCAGCGGCAGCTTGGCAAACTGTTGGAACCGACGTTCGTAGGTGCCGGTCGCGCGCGCGGCGTTCAGCCGCTTGAACGACTCGGTCTGCGAGATGAACAGCACGTCCCGGCCTTGACGGGCGGCGCAGTGGCCCAGCGCCTGTGCCAGATGACTCTTGCCCGTGCCCGTTTGCCCGGCGATCAGGATCGCG
>NZ_JBVVNQ010000059.1:0-3206 GCF_055810675.1 Burkholderia sp. YHN3-13
ACGACGGTGGTGAACGACAGCCATAGCGCGACGCAGGTGGGGCTGTTCCTGGCGAACGGGACGTCGCAGTACACCTTCCCGGTGAATGCGGCTGGGGCGCACGCGCAGGAAGAACAGGCGGAGGCGGACGCGAAGCCGGCGGCGGCGCATGCAAGTGAGCCGGTGAGCGGAGGGGCAGGCGTGGCCGAGCAGCAAGGGAATGCGTCACGCGAGTCGGAGGCGGTCAGTAACGGCGCTCACGTGTCGACGAACACGCCCGACTTAACGGTGGCCGAGTCCGCCACGAAGCCAAGCGAATCGCTGTTGTTGAGAGGAGTCAAGGCAGTCGACCCTCAGCCAGTGCCGGCGCCGATGTCGGAGATGGCTGAGTCGGACCAGGGAAGAACGGACTCTATGGAGCTAGCGCAACAGCCGGGTACACACGTGGTGGTGCAATTGGGCCACGACCCGGTGGTGCAGAAGGCGGCGACGGATTATGCCGAGGCGGCTGGGGCACATCAGATGGTGGTAAGTGATCCGCGAAATCTAGATCTAGACGCGTTGAAACAGCAAATGTCAAACGTGACGCCAGAAGATCAGGTACACGTGCATCTGGTGGGGCATGAAGGTGCGGCCAGCGCGAACGACAAGGCGACGATAATCAACGCGGTACATGAGGCTGTCAGGACTCGGAATCCCGAGTCCGGGGTGGCGTCTGCGCATGACATCAGCTGCAACTCGGGGACGTGTGCGCCTGTGGTGCAGGCGCAGCTGAAAGAGAATCACGGACTTGACGTGCCGGTGTATGGACACGAGGGTGCGGTCGCAGTGAAATCGGGCGGCAAAGTGGTAACGGCAAAGGAAGGCGCTGTGGGGACGCTTGGTTTTGAAAGTAGCACTTCCGATTTTTCAGGGGGGGTAGATGAAAAACCCCTGTCGCCGAAGGTGGATCCAAACGCGGTGCAAGCGCAGGAAAAGCAGTCGTCGGCTAAGCTCGCTGAGGGCGAGCATGCGTCGCAACATGGGCATGCAGCCACGGCTCCCGAACTTGCTGGTCATGCACAAGACGGCGGGATGCTGAAGGAGGCGCAGCCAGTGAACGCGGAGGCGGCGGTTCATCAGGGCGAGCATGCGCCCGAGATACCGCATGAACCGACGCATGATGTGACGTCGGCGCAGGCCATCAGTTGCGGTTCCGGGGCGTGTGCGCCTACGATCCAAAAGCATCTGCAGAGCGATAATGAGCTCGATGTACCGACTTCTGGATCTGGCGATGGCTCGGGGGTTGACGGAAAAGGCGTGGTCGTGACCACTTCGAAGTATGATCCGCCCGGCCCGGGCAGATATGGGGAATTAACCGTGGTTCGCAAGGAATATGAACTTGATTTGAGAGAGCGAGCTTTCCTTCCGACCAATATAGAAGATTATCGTATGCGTATTTTAAAAGATGGAACAGTGCGCTGGAGGCGTCTGAGCGGAGCTATGGCAGATACTGGCAATTTCAGGTTTGTAATTAATGAATCTGGGATTTATGCATCGGATATAGACGACGAATTGACAGGTTATGGTAGATTTCACCATGGCTCGCTTGTTTCAAACAGCTGGCCAACCTATGCCGGAAGAGGTTATGCAGAAGAAGGTAAAATATATTTTTTGAACAATAATACGGGCCACTTCCGGCAGCCAAGATCAAGAATTGGCGATATGTTTTGGGTTTTTTTGACAAATGGAGTTGATGTTTCTTACCCAATGGATCTTTGGTATAAGGGGAGAATGTGGTTACCTAATCCGAAAAATCCAGATATTCCATATCGCGATCTTCAAACTCCATTGAAAGATCGCTCCGATCTTTCAATGTTTAAAATATACAATGACAGTGATCCGGATCGAATAGACAAAACTCCAGGTGAATATAGATCCGGCGTTAATAGGATGGACGCTCCCATCCGCAACCACATCGATGCACCGTAAGAGGCCAGTTCAAAAAGACCCTCGAGGAGCTATTAACTTCGCCGGCGACCTATTAACCTCAAGGATCTGAGCAACGGGATCATGAGGGATGCAAGAGCCGATCATTCATGACGAATTGTGGATACTCGTCGAGCCATTGCTCCCGCCGCCGAAACCGCGGCGAACGACGAATCCAGGACGGTTTCCGGTTCCGAATCGGGCAGCATTGAACGGCATCCTGTTCGTGCTCAAGGTAAGCGGCTCGGGCCGACCGTTTCCCCGTGCTGATTTTTCCAATACATGATGGGCGCGTTTAGATTGACGGAGCCAGTCAGCCATGTCGAACGCAGCGGGTCGCGCCCATCCCCATCGCACGTACGCGCAAGAATTAAGTAAGCGGCTCGGCCCGACCGTTTACCTTTTCGCGGGGGCGTGAGGCATGATAGTGATGTCGTGGAGGAGTCTGTGTTGATCAGTAAGCGCTCGACACGTACCGTCTGTTCATGAGGGCGCGGCACCGGCAATCTGATTCCCATCAGATGTGAACTGAACCCCGAAGGTTGGACCCCGACCTGAAGGGGCTATGGGAAAATACACGGACCAAACCAAGCTGGCGGCCGTCAGAGATTACTGTTCCGGTGAGGCCGGCCTAAAAGCTGTTGCTCAACGGCATGGCGTCAATGTTTCATCGCTGCGGCAATGGATTGCCGGCTATCGCACTCATGGTGAGGAAGGCGTGCGGACGAAGAAGCGGGCTCCCACGAATTTCAGCGCTGAATTCAAACTTTCGGTCCTGAAGCGGATGCGTGACGAAGGCTTGTCGCAGCGACAAACTGCAGCCCTGTTCAATATCCGTCGCTTCAACGTGATCGGCGAGTGGGAAGATAAATTCAATCAAGGCGGTCCGAAAGCACTCGGTCGAGTGTCCGGCGAGCGCCTCAAGACGATGTCACCGACACCCTCTGACCAAACCAAGCAACAGAATTTCGATCACGATCGCAGCCGCCAGGACCTGATCGATGAGCTGAACAGCCTACGGATGGAGAATGCGTACCTAAAAAAGCTCGAGGCCTTGGTTCAGGCGAACGGTCAGCAACCGCAAAAGAGCGAAGTAAGCGCCCGAGCAGTACCGTAGTGCAGGTTGTTGACCGCGGAGCTCTACGCCGCTATCGGATGGGCTCGACGCGAGCAGTAGGCGGCAGCGATGATGCGACGTTCCACGGGAGCAGTTCGTCGACGCGGTTAGCCGGATAGTCGGCGATGCGCTCGAGCACGTA
>NZ_JBVVNQ010000060.1:0-2290 GCF_055810675.1 Burkholderia sp. YHN3-13
TGTCAACCTCGGACGTAATTTCCCCAGAAGTGTCGAAGTAAAATTCCCCACCCTGTTCGGACGGTGATCAGCCGGCGACGTGATCGAATGGGTTCCTTCGGGGGCGGCCCGGGCGCCGGCGAGCCGGTTCAGCGGGCACGGGGTTCAGGGAAGACGGACGGTTGCGCAGATGGTCCGGCAGCAGATCGGCGTGTTCTCGCAGGCGGTACGATGTGCCTTCGATCTGCACGACGATCGCGTGGTGCAGCAGCCGGTCGAGCAACGCCGCGGCCACCACGCTGTCGCCGAACACGTCGCCCCATTCACCGAAGCTGCGATTGGACGTCAGGATGATCGCGCAGCGCTCGTAGCAGGCGTTGACGAGCTGGAAGAACAGGTTGCCGCCGTTGGAGCCGATGGGCAGGTAGCCGATCTCGTCGACGATGAGCAGGCTGTTACGGGCAAGGAAGCGCACGCGCTGCGCCAGGTTGCCTTCCCGTTCGGCCTTGGCCATCGAGTTCACGATCTCGGCCAGCGAGCCGAAGTAGACGCTCTTGCCCGCGCGCACGGCTTCCACGCCCAGCGCAATGGACAGGTGCGACTTGCCCGTGCCGGGCGGCCCCAGGAAGTGAACGGTCTGCCGTCGTTCGATGAACTCGAGTTGCGCAAGCGTCATGATGCGATCGCGATCCAGGCTCGGCTGGAAGCTGAAGTCGTAGCCGGCCAGCGTCTTGATCGTGCCGAGCCGCGCGGTCTGCAGCGCCATCCGGATGCGGCGTGTTTCGCGTGTCGTGAACTCCTCGCCCAGCAACGTTTCCAGCACTTCGAGCATCGAACTGTCGCCTTGCTCGAAGCGGTTCAGGGTGGCATCCAGCGTTTCGAGCGCGCGCGGCATGCGCAGGCCGACGAGATAGCGCCGGATGCGCTCCAGTGTCGAGGCAGGCATGCTGTTCATGCGGTCCTCCCGGCTTCTGCGAGACGTCTTGCGACCTGGTCATAGAACGACAAGGGCCGGCGAGCCACGCTCGCCGTCACCGATGGCACGGGGTGCCGTGCCGGCTGCTTACGCTGGTTTGCACGCCGATGACCGGGCAACAGCGAGGTTCGTCGCCGGCCTTCCAACACGGGATGCACCGCCAGCAGTTCACCGTCCTCGTAGATACGGATCTCGTGAGCCAGACTGTGGACGTCGAGCACGCGCTTGCGCGTACGATCGGGCACGCTGTAGTAGTTGCCACCGACCGAGACGAGACCTTCGTGGCTCACGCGCCGCTCAAGCCGGATCACGCCGTTGAAGGTGCCGGCCGGCAACGCCTGCAGCGTAGGACGCTCCTCACTGAAGTGCTGAGCGACGACGCGGTGCGTGGTGCCGTGCACGCGGACATTGGCAACCGTGTCGAGCCACTCGCGCAGTTGGCGGTTCAGGTCGGCGAGGTTCTGGAAGCGGCGCGCCAGGAAGAAGTCCTGCCGGATATAGCGATACGGCCGCTCGACCTTGCCCTTGGTCTTGGCGCGATACGCCTTGCAGGCGCGCGGCGCGAAGCCGTAGTGCTGCGCAAACGCGACCAGCTTCGCGTTGTAGACGATGTGCTTCTCGACTTCGCCCAGCACGGCCGCCTTCATCCGGTCGTACAGAATCTCGCGCGGAGCGCCGCCGAGGTGCTCGAACGCTTCCATGTGGCAGCGCAGGACGGTCTGCAGGTCCTGATGCTCGACGAAACGTCCCCAGAGATAGCGGCTGTGCCCAAGCACGATCGAGAACAGCCAGATCGAACGCCGCTGGCCGGGCGCGTCATCGAGCTCGACATTGAAGTGCGCGAAATCCACTTGAGCCTGATGACCGGCGGGCGTCTCAAAGCGCACCTCGAAGCCGCGTTGGCGCGGCGGCCGGACTTCCCGAACCAGGTCGCCCAGCGCCGTGCGGCCGCCGGTATACCCCATGGCCCGGATCTCGCGCAGCAGACGTTCGACGCTCAGGTCGGGAAACTCGCGTACACGTTCGGTGACGTAGTGGACGAACGGATCGACCACGCACGGTCGCGGCGCGCGCGGACCGTAACGCGGCGCCTGAACGCCATTCCTGATGTATTTACGAACGGTCTTGCGATCCATACTCAGTCGAGCAGCGATGGCCGAAATACTCAGCCCTTGCCGATGCAATTCCAGAATCGTCATCACTTCCTCCAGCTCGACCACCGACACCCCCACGACGGATCTCAAGGGCAATATGGTCAGCGATCGACAGGACGGCGCCGCTACTGCGGCGCCGTCGTATAAAAAACTGGGGAAAATTACTTCGACGAAAGTGGGG
>NZ_JBVVNQ010000061.1:0-2157 GCF_055810675.1 Burkholderia sp. YHN3-13
TCCTCCGCATCCTGATCGTGATCACCTTCGCTATAATCCATTGACCGCGCAACACCACCTTCCAAACTGATCACGTTCGCCGAAACGGCTGATCACCATCACCGAAATCCGCAACAAGGCCGTCAAACCAGCGTAAGGGTGCTGGGAGCCGATCAAAGTCATGAGAATTTACAGCAGAAGAGAAGGGACTGACACACGTTCGGGGAACGTTATGCCAGTCGATCGGTAATTTACACGAACTTCAGAGCGCAGGGGCAATAAGTGGGGCTGGCACGCTGATTTGCGGCGGAATAATGCTCGTTGTTGACGCTGCGGAAGGTGTGCTTCCGAAGCTCGCCATCGCTTGAATAGATTGAGTCATTGCATTAATGGTGAGTTGACCTGCGGCTTTGATTAGTGCCGACTCAGAAGGATTGCTGCTTGTTGCTGCTACAGCAATTGCTAAAGCTGCACTCGTTTGTGAAAGCTGGTCGCTAAGTGAGGCTATAGACGCCGCGATATCCGTCGTCGAGTTGGCGGGTTGAGATGCGCCGATTTGAGCGGCTAAATTCGATCCAGCATCAATTGATAATACATTGGCCGGGTTGTTGCCATCTAGTCCGCTGGTATTAATTCTTGAGTTAAATAGAGAATTGAAAAGGTTTAATGCTCCGCCACCTTGTAGTGCAGTCGTCTCTCCTACTCCGGAGGCAGTTGAGATCAATCCAAAATTGAACGAGGCGGCACTAGTAAATGCGGATACGAAATCATCTGGGTTCACGCCCGTGCTACCCGGATACGTTCTCTGGAGATCTTGGGAACCATTTGGAACGAAGGCAGCGACCATCATGCTTAGGCCGAGTGTTGCTCCCTGATCATTTGCGGTATTTGCAAGTCCGCCCGCGACCTGATTCGCAAAAGCAAGGGAATCGGCAATGCGGTAATTTGCCGGTACAATCAAATATCCGTTTGGATTTGCATTTGAAATTTTATTCCCGGCAACGTCATATATTGGTGCGTTTTGGGCGGTGGATTTATTTGGATCGTTAACGTAGGATCCGTTATAAGACAAAAACGTTGCTTGAATCAGTTGGCCTGCCCGATTTTTCACGTAAAAAATATCCAACATTTTTTCTTATTTGAAAGTTACATTTTCCTCGAGGGTGTCATAAAATGTCACGGCATAATAGTTTTGTGACAATTTTCTTGCTTCGAAACCGACAATTCCAAATGGAGCCTGGCGATTAAGCGAGAGCGCTACGTCTCGCCACGCTTTTGAGCGGTTCTTTGGTTCTCTTAGAATTTGGTTGCTGGAGTCGTACACGACAGCGCGTGTGAACCCAAAGCGCCACCACTCATTGTTAACGGAGCATACGGATAGGCTGAATTTAGAGTCGGTAACTGCACCGTTATTTTTGCAATTTTCGTATGTGGGTGCGTGAATTTTGATGAGTGCGAGATCAATTAGGTAATATTTGAAATTTGCAAATAAAAAGCTCGACCATAATCCGCAAATTACCAATGTAATAAAATATAAATGCATGCGAGACCTCTTGTGCCGGCGTCGCAACAAAGTTGCAATCCAGAAGGCAATGACAAGAGTGGCCGCAATTGCAGATAATCCAATAAGGAGTGGCCTGAATTGGATATAAGTTAACGCGCAAAGTAGGATGCATGTCAGGACCAGATGCTTCGAACATAATCCTATTTTTTTCATGGTTTGCTCGTTTTGTGGTTGACAGGCATTAATTTGATATGCTCAGGTCCGGCGCTTAAAATTCAATATATTGAAATTTAGCAGGTTGGGTGTCGCAATGCGATTGAAAATAAATAATGTGAATATTGTTGATTTGTTGACGCTCAACAACAGGCGAATCGGTAGTCTGCCCCGAACCCCTCAAGGATGACATCAACATTGGCTTCAAGGGTTTCGGTGTCGCCGGCCTATAGGGGCAGCCAGGCGCAGCCGAATCGAAGTGCTTGGAAACCAGTGGGGGAGCAGCACTTGATTAGTAAGCGCCCGAGCAGTACCGTAGTGCAGGTTGTTGACCGCGGAGCTCTACGACGCTATCGGATGGGCTCGACGCGAGCAGTAGGCGGCAGCGATGATGCGACGTTCCACGGGAGCAGTTCGTCGACGCGGTTAGCCGGATAGTCGGCGATGCGCTCGAGCACGTA
>NZ_JBVVNQ010000062.1:0-2145 GCF_055810675.1 Burkholderia sp. YHN3-13
CTCAACAACTTCGACGTCTTCCATCATGTACACCTGTCCATTTAAAATTTGAATGGACATGATCGTCGGGCGGCACGACTTGCCGATCAAGATGCCTTCGCCGGGCGCTTACGATAGGAGTTGTGGACAGAGTGACTCAGACAGTCGAGATCCCGCCGAAACGGCAAACTCGCCGACATCCCACGGAATGGAAGCGGACCATCGTCGCGCTGACATTCGAGCCCGGCGCGTCGGTCGCCCGTGTTGCTCGCGAGAACGGCATCAATGCCAATCAGGTGTGGGCATGGCGCCGCCTCCATGCGCAAGGCTTGCTAACGGACGATGCGATTCCAGACGCAATGCTGCCGGTTGTCGTCAACGAACCGTCTCAGCCGTCGATGGCGCTCGAGGTGCCGACTGCGACCGACAACATACCGTCCGGCTCGATCCAGATCCAGCATGGCAAGACGTCGATTCGTATCGAAGGCGCGCCGGACCCAGACGTGCTGCGTTCTGTTCTCGATTGCATTTTACGATGATCGGTCTGCCTCAAAACACGCGGATCTGGATCGCGGCGGGCGTCACCGATATGCGATGCGGCTTCAATTCGTTGGCCGCAAAGGTACAGACGGTGCTGGAGAAAGATCCGTTCTCTGGACACGTGTTCGTGTTCCGGGGCAAGCGCGGTGACCTGCTGAAGTGCTTGTATTGGAGCGACGGCGGGCTATGTTTATTGGCGAAGCGGCTCGAAAAAGGACGCTTTGCTTGGCCCCGTGCCGACTCTGGTGTGGTCGCGCTGACAACCGCTCAGCTGTCGTTGTTGCTCGAGGGCTTCGATTGGCGACAGCCGGTCGAAGCCGCGCGCCCACGTAGCGCGCTGTAAACCATTGTTAACTGGCGTTCGCGTGATCGTGGGCAGTCGTAAACTGTCCTCATGGAATCGACCTCGACCGCGCTGCCCGACGACATCAACGCTCTGAAAGCGTTGCTGCTTGAGCGTGATGCTCAGGTTGCTGAGCTGCGAAAGCAGCTCTCGTCGCGGGCACTCGAAATCGAGCATCTGAAGCTCACGATCGCGAAACTGCGCCGAATGCAGTTCGGCCGGAAATCGGAGAAACTAGATCGCCAGATCGAACAGCTCGAATTGCGGCTGGAGGATCTGCAGGCCGACGAAGGCGCCGCCGATGTGGCAGCCGCTCCCGAGGCAAAGCGGCCGCGCCGCGAAGGTCCGAGCCGCAAGCCGCTACCCGAACATCTTGAACGCGAAGAGCGCGTCCATCTGCCCACCGATGATGACTGCCCCGATTGCGGTGGGCAGCTCAAGCCGTTGGGCGAAGACGTCGCGGAGCAACTCGAATACGTGCGTGCGCACTTCCGTGTGATCCGTCATCGCCGCCCGAAGCTGGCCTGCGCGCGCTGTGATCGCATTGTGCAGGCCGCGGCGCCGAGCCGCCCGATCGATCGGGGCATCCCGGGTCCGGCGCTGCTCGCCCACATCGCCGTGTCGAAGTTCGCGTACCACCTCCCGCTGCACCGCCAGGCGGTGATGTACGCGCGTGACGGCGTCGAGATCGATCCCGGCGCGATGGGCTACTGGATGGGCAGCATCACGGTACTGCTCGCACCGTTGGTCGACGCCGTGCGCCGCTACACGCTGGCCTGCGGTAAGGTGCATGCGGACGACACGCCGCTGCCGGTGCTGGCGCCGGGCAACGGTCGCACGAAGACAGGACGTCTCTGGGTCTACGTGCGCGATGATCGGCCGAGCGGCTCCGACGAACCGCCGGCGGTCTGGTTCGCCTACACGGCCGATCGCCGCGGTGAGCATCCGCAGCAACATCTCGCTCACTTCACCGGTGTGCTGCAGGCCGATGCGTTCGCGGGCTATGCCGAGCTATATCTCGACGGCCGCGTCCAGGAAGCCGCATGTATGGCTCACGCGCGCCGGAAGATCCACGAGCTGCATGCGGTGCGCCCCAACGCCGTGACGGAGGAGGCGCTGCGCCGGATCGGCGCGCTCTACAAGATCGAAGAGCAGATCCGCGGCAAGCCGCCCGACGAACGGCGCAGTGTGCGCCAAGCGCGGGCGGTGCCGCTGCTCGACGACATGAAGCGTTGGTTCGAAGCGACGCTCGCCACGCTCTCTGCAAAATCCGACACGACCAA
>NZ_JBVVNQ010000063.1:0-1970 GCF_055810675.1 Burkholderia sp. YHN3-13
TGCGACGACTGACACGGAACAAGGATTAGTTGCCAGTATTAATGATGACCTGAATTCAGAAGCAAGAATCGAAACGAGGGAGGGGGTGTCCCCGCAATCGGAAAATTTGCTTTTTTATGCGGAAAAGATATTGATGGATATGTCCGATGACATTAATATCGACCAAAATTTTCTCACTTCCCTGTCGTCGCAGGCGGGTAAAATTAAGAGCGACTATTTTTTCCCCGATTGGTATAAGCCGCTTGATAAAGATGCAATCACCTTGATCGCGGCGGCTGAGATCGTCGATTCGAATAAAAAACCAAATGATAATAAAAATAATTCATCCAATGCATTGGATTTGAAAAAGAAGATGCGCGCGTATGATAATGAAAATTCTTCCGTAAGGAGTGCCCTGGAAAATGAAGGTCAGCGCGTCAAATTTCAGGAGATTAATGTAATTATAAATCCTTCAATGCGAGGGGAGCGGGCGCATCTGCATATGCTTGGGAAGCTTCGCCAAATAATAACTGGATATAATTCGAAAAACATCAATTACAAAATAACCGACGCCGATTACAAAACCAAAGAAAAAAAACCTAATGATTTTGAAAACGCGAAACGCAAGGAAAATATAGGTGCCGAAATTTTCCCCAAGGAGCATCTAAATCATGTAATTGCCGGGCACATTGTGAACCGAGGATCGTCCGCCGCACACGAACTTATTCTTCAAGATCGATTATCAAAGATTGATCGCCAGCGCCTCGAGCGTATTGAAAATGCGATTGCGGTAACGCCCGGCCTGAAAGGTAGGGAAAGTAAGGCTAAAGTCGCAATTTGGATTCGCAATCAAAATAATGCGAATGGCCATAGTGATGCGCAGAATACGACGAAAGAGCGTTTTTTATCGATCATCAATTCTATTGGTAAAGCCAATATCAATGACATCATCATTATTGGTGATGAAAATAAAGAAACAAATGAGTGGATTGATAAATCTAAATGGAAAAAGGAGGGTAATGACAAGGTAGTTACCTGGCTAACTGGCATCTGGCAGCAGTCTGCAAATAATAAAAATGGAGTTGGAATGCTTTACTCTCTGGATAAGAGTGAAAATATTGAAACTCGCGGAAATAATGATGAGCAGGTCGCTGTATATGATGCTCTATATGAGCGGCACAATATGATGGCCATTATTACGAATAAATCGGGTGGCCCCGATCTGCCATCGTTGTCTGGAATTCCGCAGATCACTTTGTCAGAAATGGATCCATCTGAACTCGATAGTGGACATCGACTCGGATTTATGTCTTTAGTATCGCATGCGTATACAAATGTCCGGCTAGACAAAAATTCTCATAAAGAAAATCATGGTGCGCTGTCAGATCAAGAGCAATCTAAACTAACGGATATGATCAGGCGATCCAAACAAGTTCGCGATCAAGATTTAGAACAACGCAAGAAAATCCGGTCTCAAGCAAACAAAGCGGAGACCGATGACGCACCGAGTAGTCAAGGGGCCTCAGCTAATCCTTAATCTCTAGTTCCAAGGTAAGCTGCGGATTGCGGTGATGGTGATCACGCGTTTCGGCGAACGTGACCAGTTTCGAAGGTGGTGTTGAGCGGTCGATGGATTATAGCGAAGGTGATCACGATCAGGATGCGGAGGAATGCTTGGCGTTGGCCTTTCGCATCGATTCGCCCTTCAACGGCAGCTTGTGGGCCTGATGCACGGGCGTTTCGACCAGCTCGAGATGGGCGGGCTGAAACGCTAGCTCATACGGCAAGCGCGGGGACGCATCGAATTGGGCGCGGTTCGCCCAGACCGCGCCAAATACTTCCGCATATCGCCGCACAAGCGCCGCGATGGCGGAGAAACGTAAGCGCCCGGCGAAGGCATCTTGACGGCGTGATCGGAAGGGATTAGGCAACGATCGGCGCCCAGCGATGGGGCAACAACTGCGCGACGTCAGCAGCGCGATGGGTCGGCA
>NZ_JBVVNQ010000064.1:0-1909 GCF_055810675.1 Burkholderia sp. YHN3-13
CCGTACTGGCTCGCGGGGCTGTGGGCGCTGTTCGCGATTCAACTCAATACCTTGCTGCACTGGCTTCGGGCGCGACCGCTCATCTCGGCGCTCGTCGGTGCATTCGCAGGCCCGGCGTCCTTTCGCGCAGGTGCGGCGCTGGGGGCCGTTCATTTCAAAGACCCGGCTGCAGCGCTGGTCGTTCTCGCAACCGGCTGGGCGTTCATCTTGCCGGTCGCGCTTGCGATTGCAAGCCATTGGGATGGCGTAACGCCCCCTTCTACTCCGCCAATCGGCGCAGGCGACATGAATGACCCCCGCGCCGGATAGAGCCGGACGCGTCGCAAGCCAGCGTTATCTCCGATCCCGTTCAAATTGCCAACGTACCTTCTCGGGCACCACACATGACACGCACCGAATTGCCGTATGAATCCCGCCCCGTTATCGTATGGTTTCGGGATGACCAACGACTCAGCGACAATCCCGCACTCTCTCATGCGGTCAGTACCGGCCATCCTGTAGTTTGCGTCTACGTATACGACCCTGCCCCGAAGCTCGGGCGCGCCATGGGGGGCGCGCAAAAGTGGTGGCTGCACGAGTCCTTGAAAAAACTCGACGGCTCGCTTTCCGCTCTCGGCGGCTCGCTGCTCGTGCTTCGCGGTAACGAACACGAAGCCATCAGAAGCCTCGCCGTCGAGACCCAGGCGGCAATGGTTTTCTGGAATCGCCGCTACTCGAAAGCGCAAACGGAAATGGATGCATCGATCAAGAAAGACCTGATCGGGCGCGGAATCGACGTGTCGACATTCAATGGCCATCTTTTGCGCGAACCCTGGACAGTGGCCACGCGCGAAGGCTTGCCGTTCCAGGTATTCAGCGCGTACTGGAGAGCCGCTCGCCGCGATAATTTTTTTCCGCCGTGCCCACTGTCGGCGCCCGCTCGGATCACGTTCTTTCCCGTCTCCAAGAACATCAGCGCACACGTCCGTACGCTTCCTGAACTTGCACTGCAGCCCTCGACGCCAGACTGGGCGGAGGGTCTGCGTGCGACCTGGCGATGCGGCGAGGAAGCGGCCGGGCATCAACTCGAGGCCTTCATTGAAAACTCGTTTTCCGATTATGCCGGCGCTCGAGATTTTCCGGCCGCTCGAGCGACGAGCCGGCTTTCTCCCTATCTTCGCTTTGGAAATATCTCGGCCCGGCAGGTGTGGTACGCAACGTTATCAGCGGTAGACACCCTGCGAAGCAGGCGAGTCGTTCGCATTGACGATGCCAAAAATGAGTCGTTGAGCAAGTTCTTCAGTGAACTCGGATGGAGAGAATTCTCGTATTACCTGCTCTATCACTGCAAACCCCTTCATCAGTTCAATTTTCGGCGTCAGTTTGACGCCATGCCGTGGCGCACCGATGCCAAGGCGCTTCGCGCGTGGCAAAGGGGGAAAACAGGATACCCGCTGGTCGACGCCGGCATGCGCGAGCTTTGGTACACGGGCTGGATGCACAACCGCGTGCGCATGGTGACAGCGTCATTTCTCACCAAGCACTTGCTGATCGACTGGCGCGAGGGCGAAGCATGGTTCTGGGATACGCTGGTTGATGCGGACGAGGCAAGCAATCCCGCCGGGTGGCAATGGGTGTCAGGAAGCGGCGCCGACGCAGCCCCGTATTTTCGAATCTTCAATCCTGTTTTGCAGGGGAAAAAGTTCGACCCGAGAGGCGAATACACGCGGCGGTGGGTGCCCGAACTATCTGCACTCCCCGCCGAAACGGTCCACAGCCCATGGACCGCTTCCGCTGAAGCGCTGCAAGAAGCATCCATCGCGCTCGGCGCAAGTTATCCCTTTCCGATCGTGGATCACCAGGATGCACGCGCGCGAGCCCTCAGTTCGGTAGATATCCTGAATACACAGAACCAAATGAAGTGACCCTC
>NZ_JBVVNQ010000065.1:0-1812 GCF_055810675.1 Burkholderia sp. YHN3-13
TTGTAGCCGCCGTAGTCGTCACACACCAGCTTGCCACGCCACGCTCCCAGAAAGGCGCGCGCATGTTCGCCAGCGCGGCTGTCAGCGAAGTCGTAGATTACCGCTTTCAGGTCGCTGAACTGTGTCGTGCTATACGCCCACAGGTAAGCACGATGCGTTTTGCCTTTGCCCGGCGCGAGCATTTGCACGGGCGTTTCATCAGCGTGCAGCACTGCCTGTTGCAGTACTTCTTTGCCCAGCGCATCGACCAACGGTTGCAAGTGCACACCACACGCGCCCACCCAGGCACCCAGCGTCGATCGAGGAATCGCCAGACCGGCACGTGCAAAGATGCGTTCCTGCCGATACAACGGTAAATGATCACTATATTTGGCGACCAGCACCTGCGCCAGCAGACCAGCGGTCGGGATACCTTTGTCGATCACATGGGGTGGCACGGGAGCTTGCACGAGCGTGTCGCATGCCTCGCATACCCATTTGCCGCGGATATGACGCTCGACCGTGAACACGCCTGGCGTATAGTCCAGCTTCTCGCTGATGTCTTCGCCGATACGGACGCGTTCACAACCACACGTGCAGCCGGGGCTGTCCGGCTCGTGACGAATATCGATGCGAGGCAGCTCCGGCGGCAACGGCATCCGCTTCGGCTGTTGACGGGGCGCCCGAGCCTGTTGGTCGGACTTCAGATCCTGCAACTCGAGCCCGATGGCCGCCAGATCCCCGTCAACCGATTCCTCGAGTAAGCTCAGCTGCTCTTTGTTGAGTTGCTCGCTTCGCTTGCCGAACTGCTGACGCTTGATGATCGACAGCTCGTGCGTAAGCTGGTCGATACGGGTCTGCCGATACTGCAGTTCCCGTTCTTTTTCAGCGATCTCGACCATCAGTTTCGCGTTCAAAGCGCGAATCTGTTCGGTGCTTAGAGAATCGAGGCCGGCCGGGATGTCCATGCCAACCAGTCTGCCAGACAGGCGCCCGATCCGGAAGTGAGACAGTTTACGTCCTCACGGATTTCACACCACAGTAATCGCATGCTCGGGGGTGAGCGTGCGCCACGGCAGCCCTGTCACGAGCGCCTGGAGCTGCTCTGGATTGAGACCGACGCTCACCGCTTGCTCGCCGTTGGTCCAGATGAATCGCCCCTTGTTCAGCCGCCGGGCAGCCAACCAAATCCCAAAACCGTCGTACACCAACACCTTCATCCGTGTCGAATGACGATTCGCGAACAAATAGGCGTGGTGCGGCCTCACCGCGCCGAACACCTTGACTACGCGCGCCAACAACGTATCCGCACCAGCGCGCATGTCGATCGGCTCCGTCGCCATCCAAATGGCCTCAATCCGAATCAACGCAGCCATCCCTGCAGCCACGTCGCGCAGTCACTCGCGGCCGATAACGGCCAACGTACCGTGACCGTCGTCGCGCCTCGCCGCACCTCAAGTTCGATGTGACCCGCATCCGCAGCCGGCCCCGGCAACTGCAGCGGCACAAATTCCGGCGAGGGAGCATCCAGCTCTCGACGAGCGGCTTCTGCGGCATCTCGCTCCTCCTGTGTCGCCACCCAGCCGCGAAGCAGGTTCGCATTCAGTCGGTAATGTAGCGCCACCGCAGCAATCGACACGTTTGGCTGCATCGCCGCACGAATGACCTTCTCTTTGAATTCCTTGCTATGTCTACGGCGCCGCGTCGGCTGCACCACATCCTCAACAACTTCGACGTCTTCCATCATGTACACCTGTCCATTTAAAATTTGAATGGACATGATCGTCGGGCGGCACGACTTGCCGATCAAGATGCCTTCGCCGGGCGCTTACG
>NZ_JBVVNQ010000066.1:0-1716 GCF_055810675.1 Burkholderia sp. YHN3-13
AGTGTGAGCTCGCTGAGCACGTCGGCCTCGACGGGTCTGTCCACGGCCACCAGCGCGATCACGTCACTGTCTACGTCGGCTTCGACCGGCTTGAGCGCGACCAATAGCAGCGTGAGCTCGTTGAGCACGTCGGCCTCGACTGGAATTAGTACGTCTCGCGTGGCCGAAGCGTCGCTGTCCACGGGGTTGAGCTCGACTAATAGCAGTGTGAGTTCGTTGAGCACGTCGGCCTCGACTGGGCTGTCGACGGCCAACAGCGCGATCACGTCGCTGTCGACGTCGGCTTCGACCGGCATCGGTTCGCTGTCCACCGGACTGAGCACGACCAATAGCAGTGTGAGTTCGCTGAGCACGTCGGCTTCGACGGGTCTGTCCACGGCTAACAGCGCGATCACGTCGCTGTCGACGTCAGCCTCGACCGGCATCGGTTCGCTGTCCACCGGACTGAGCGCGACCAATAGCAGCGTGAGCTCGCTGAGTACGTCGGCCTCGACTGGAATCAGTACGTCTCGCGTGGCCGAAGCGTCGCTGTCCACGGGGTTGAGCTCGACTAATAGCAGTGTGAGCTCGCTGAGCACGTCGGCCTCGACGGGTCTGTCGACGGCCAACAGCGCGATCACATCGCTGTCGACGTCGGCCTCGACCGGCTTGAGCACGACCAATAGCAGCATGAGCTCGCTGAGCACGTCGACTTCGACGGGTCTGTCAACGGCCAACAGCTCGATCACGTCACTGTCGACGTCGGCTTCGACGGGCTTGAGCACGACCAATAGCAGCGTGAGTTCGCTGAGCACGTCGGCCTCGACAGGCCTGTCCACGGCCAACAGCTCGATCACGTCGCTGTCGACGTCGGCTTCGACCGGCTTGAGCACGACCAATAGCAGCGTGAGCTCGTTGAGCACGTCGGCTTCGACGGGTCTGTCAACGGCTAACAGCGCGATCACGTCGCTGTCGACGTCAGCCTCGACCGGCATCGGTTCGCTGTCCACCGGACTGAGCGCGACCAATAGCAGTGTGAGCTCGCTGAGCACGTCGGCCTCGACGGGTCTGTCCACGGCCACCAGCGCGATCACGTCACTGTCTACGTCGGCTTCGACCGGCTTGAGCGCGACCAATAGCAGCGTAAGCTCGTTGAGCACGTCGGCCTCGACAGGTCTGTCCACGGCCACCAGCGCGATCACATCGCTGTCGACGTCGGCCTCGACCGGCTTGAGCACGACCAATAGCAGTGTGAGTTCGCTGAGCACGTCGGCCTCGACCGGCATCGGTTCGCTGTCCACCGGACTGAGCGCGACCAATAGCAGCGTGAGCTCGCTGAGCACGTCGGCCTCGACGGGCCTGTCCACGGCCAACAGCGCGATCACGTCGCTGTCGACGTCGGCCTCGACAGGCCTGTCCACGGCTAACAGCGCGATCACATCGCTGTCCACGTCAGCCTCGACCGGCATCGGTTCGCTGTCCACCGGACTGAGCGCGACCAATAGCAGTGTGAGTTCGTTGAGCACGTCGGCCTCGACTGGGCTGTCGACGGCCAACAGCGCGATCACGTCGCTGTCGACGTCGGCTTCGACCGGCATCGGTTCGCTGTCCACCGGACTGAGCGCGACCAATAGCAGCGTGAGCTCGCTGAGTACGTCGGCCTCGACTGGAATCAGTACGTCTCGCGTGGCCGAAGCGTCGCTGTCCACGGGGTTGAGCTCGACTAATAGCAGTGTG
>NZ_JBVVNQ010000067.1:0-1612 GCF_055810675.1 Burkholderia sp. YHN3-13
AATTATCGACAGTTTGGATTGTAGTGGCTAGATTGAAATGTCCGCTTTTGGCTACATAGATGGAATGGTCGCCTCCCGCCTCAACGGGCCGTCCGGCGCCGCAATCTCGCGTCCAGAGCATGCGACATTGCTGTTTCGGCAGCCCAGCCGCCAAGGAGAACCAAATGGAACCCACAACCATTGCCATCGATCTGGCCAAGCGCGTTTTCCAGATTCATTATGTCGAGCCTGAAACCGGCGCGATTCACAGCAAGGTACTCAAACGTGCCCAGCTCGCGCCGTTCTTCGCCAACCGGCCGGCGAGTCGCGTCGTTATGGAGGCTTGTGGCAGCGCTCATCATTGGGCCCGGGTCCTGGCACGGCTTGGCCACGACGTGCGGCTCATCGCAGCTCAGTTCGTGCGGCCGTTTGTGAAGTCTAACAAGAATGATGCGGCTGACGCCGCGGCGATCTGGGAAGCTGCCCAGCGTCCCGGCATGCGGTTCGTGGCCGTTAAGACCGAAGACCAGCAGGCCATGCTGGCGATGCACCGGATACGCCAGCAACTGGTCCGGATTCGCGTCATGCAGGTCAACCAACTTCGCGGATTGCTCTACGAGTTCGGCGTCGTGTTGCCTCAAGGCCGTCGTGCATCGATCGAAGCCGCCAAAGCCGCGCTGGCGTCACTGGCCGACGAGTTGCCGGCCATGCTGCTAGACAGCCTGCAGGATCAGCTTTCGCGACTCCGTGCGCTCGATGAGCAGATTGCCCGGATCGAGCAACGCATTCTCAGTTGGCGGCGCAACGACGATGCATGCCTGCGCATCTCGGAGATTCCGGGCGTGGGCGTACTCACGGCAACTGCCGCGGTTTCGGTCATTGGACAGGCAAGAACGTTTCGCTCGGGGCGGGAGTTTGCCGCCTATCTCGGTCTCGTGCCGCGGCAGAACGGTTCGGGAGGCAAGATCAAGCTCGGTGGGATCAGCAAACGCGGTGACGTTTATTTGCGGACGCTGCTGATCCACGGCGCGCGATCGGTCATCTCGAGCTCAAAGCACTTGCCGGAGCGTTTGCGTCAGATGCTGTCCCGACGACCAACGAACGTCGTTGCTGTTGCACTCGCAAACAAGATGGCGCGAACAATCTGGGCGCTGCTGGCGCATGGCCGAACGTATGAGGCAGCACCGTCGCAGTAGTCAAGCTTCAATCCCTTTATCCCATCCACGGTTGCACAGGTGATGCTGAAAGATGGCAAGACAGGTTGGACCGCGCAAGGGCAAGCCTGAGACATTTCTCGGACCTAGAGTCCGCTATTTAGATTAGGAACCTTGCGGCGAAATCCATCGGGGCCGGCAGGCACGTCCTGCGATCGAGTCCGGATATAAGTCCGCAACCACCCTCCTCGCCACGATCAAAATTGCCTTGCAAATGGGAGGCGACCATATAAGAAATGTCCGCTTTCGTGCCGCGTAAGCTGTCCGGCCGCCGGGTGTCCGGCGCCGGAGGCTGCGATGGCTGCAACGGAGCGGATCACGATGACGATGCGCGAGCTGGACCGATTCAAGGTCATTCAGGACGTGGCGGATGGCAAGCTCAAGCCGTGGCGTGCAGCGGAACGGCTGGAACTGACGAC
>NZ_JBVVNQ010000068.1:0-1548 GCF_055810675.1 Burkholderia sp. YHN3-13
GTACAGATCGTCGAGCGCTGGATCCTCGCTCGGCTGCGCAACCACCGCTTCTACAGTCTGGCCGAGCTGAACAAGGCGATCGGCAAACTGATCGCCGACCTGAACCGGCGCCCGTTCAAGAAGCTCGACGGCAACCGTCGCGAATGGTTCGAGCGACTCGATCGACCGGCGCTGCGCCCGTTGCCGGCACGCCGCTACGAGATCGCGACCTTCGTGAAGTGCCGCGTCAACATCGACTACCACGTCGAAGTCGATCACCACTATTACAGCGTCCCGCACAGCCTCGTGCGTCAGGAAGTCTATGCCCGCGTGACGTGCCACGGCGTCGAGATCCTGCACCGCGGCAAGCGCGTTGCCGCTCACGCCCGCAGCCGACTCCGGAACAAGCATACGACGTTGCCCGAGCACATGCCGGCGGCGCACCGTGCCCACATGGAATGGACGCCAGGCCGGTTGTTGAACTGGGGTGCCTCGGTCGGTCCCGGCGCCGAGGCGATCGTCAAACATCTGTTGACCAACCGGCCCCATCCCGAGATGGGGTACCGCGCCTGTCTCGGACTCCTGTCGCTCTCACGCAAGTACGGCAAGGAACGGCTGGAAGCCGCCTGTCAGCGGGCGCTCGTGATCGGATCACCGACCCGTCGCTCCGTGCTGTCGATCCTCGAATCCGGCCTGGACCGACAGCCGATGCTCCCGATTCCGTCCACCGAATGGCATTCGCCCGATCACGAGAACGTGCGCGGGCCCGAGTATTACCACTGACCCAAGGAGGTCGCGATGTTGATGCAGCAAACCTTAACCCAGCTCAAGTCCCTGAAGCTCGACGGCATGGCCCGCGCGTTCGAGGAACAAGCGGCGTTGACCGCCAGCACCAGCCTATCGTTCGAAGAGCGTTTCGGCATGGTCGTCGAACGAGAGCTCGCCTGGCGCGATACTCGGCGGCTCGAACGGCTGCTGAAGTCTGCGAAACTCAAGAATCCTCAGGCCTGCATCGAGGACATCGAATACCGGCAGAGTCGCGGCATCGACAAGAGCGTCGTCGCCGCACTTGCTGGCTGCGACTGGATCCGTAATGCACAAAACCTCATCCTGACGGGACCGACTGGCGGTGGGAAAACGTGGATCGCTTGTGCGTTCGGACAGCAGGCCTGCCGACAAGGCTTCTCCGTGATGTACGTCCGCGTTGCCCGGCTGTTCGAGGAATTGAAGATCGCCCACGGCGACGGCAGCTTCACGCGGCGGCTCGCGCAGCTCGCCAAGATGGACGTCCTCCTGCTCGACGACTGGGGCCTGCAGGACCTCGATCATGGTGCCCGAAACGACCTGCTCGAAGTGCTCGACGACCGCGTTGGCACGCGCTCTACGATCATTACCAGCCAACTGCCACTGGAACACTGGCACGCCTGGTTGCAGGACCCGACGCTCGCCGACGCGATCCTCGACCGGCTCGTCCATCAGGCCCACAAGCTGCCGTTGAAGGGCGAATCGATGCGAAAGGCCAACGCCAAGCAGTCCTCCGCATCCTGATCGTGATCACCTTCGCTATAA
>NZ_JBVVNQ010000069.1:0-1533 GCF_055810675.1 Burkholderia sp. YHN3-13
CCGGCGCGCCGTGGATCGACGTGCGGGGCGGGGGCGATTGTTAATAAAAGTCAAATTTGGGTGGGGCATACCCGGATGATACTGGACAAAATGGATCGTTTTTGTCCGCGGCCGCTTGCTCAACCTACCCCCTTATCCAGCAAGACTTCGGCGCTCTTTTCGACGCTTGATTCCAGTCTGCTAGAAACGATCCTTTTAATCCGACCCGTTTGCCACCTGCCTCGCTCGCTAAAACAACGCGCGTACGGGGAGCTGTCGTGGTCAAAAAATATGTCGGGGTAGAACTCAAGCGTCAGCCCGTGCTGACGCGTCGATATGGCGCAGACGCCTGGGAGCGCGGACTGCAAGCCCTGCAGGCATCGGTCGAGCAGCGGCTGGGCGTGGCATGTCAAATTGCACCGTCGGCCACCGGATGGACTGTCAAGATCGAGCTCGATTCGGCCGTCCCGGACGTCCTGATCGGCATGATGGAGGCGACCCTGTCGGGCCTGGCCAGTCGCATGTTCGCGGATTTGCTGGACGACGCGAGCAATCAGGCGCATCTGGACGACGCCTCGCCTGCCTGTGCCGAGCCTTCGGCAGGCGTTCATGCGCGCCCTGTTTCCCACTCATCCCTCATGGTGGAGCCCGTCTGCGATGTCGATCGTCCGGACGTGGTGGTTTGCTACGCGTGTGTGCCGCAACCCATCAGCTCGCTTGCCGGCTCCTCCCAGACCCCCACTTCGGTTGATTCCGTGCCGTCAGGCTGGGCGCGCGAGCAAGAGCGTCAGCTTGTGGAGCGCGCGGTCGCGGCGCTGCATGCGCATGAGGATCTGCAACTCATTGTGCCGCTCACGCTGGCCGACGCGTTTGGCGCCGCGCACTGGGAGGCGATTGTCGAACTGTTGGCGGCCGCGCCCGCCGCAACGAGTCGGCTCATCATCGAATTGTCCGAAAGCGCTCCCGTGGCGTCGGACGTCGCCTATGAACAAATTCGCCAGCTGCGGCAGCTGGGATGCCGCACCAGTATCGGCGGGTTCGGTCCGCACTACAACGCCGAGGTACATAACGCGATCGCGGCGCCGGACCTGATCCGGGTAGATGGTGGGTGGCTCTCCGGGGTGCGGCGTGAACCGATTCGGTCGCGGCGGTACCGCGGCATGGTGCGGCTGGCGCAGACCATGGCGCGGCAGGTGGTGTCGACCGGAATCGACAGCGCGCTCGATTTGTCGATGGCCAAACGGGCAGGCGTGCGGTGGGTGCAGGGCCGGTACGTTGGGCCGCCGCGACTGCTGCACTAATTCCTTGGGGCTCAGAAGGCCCGCATCTGAACGTTAAAGCGATCGATTCGGAGTGTGTCGGTATGGCTGAGATGCTTATCGATAGGACTACAGATCAACTCAAGAGTCTGAGTCTGAGTGTGCTCGCGCTGTCGAAATCGTTCCCGGATCCGGAGGTGGCGGAGATGGTGTGCCGTGCCTATGACGCGGGTCTGGCCACGGGATTCTTCGGCAAGCAGTCGGCGATTGCGGAAGGGGCACGTCAGCGCCTGAG
>NZ_JBVVNQ010000070.1:0-1488 GCF_055810675.1 Burkholderia sp. YHN3-13
TTCGGAAACCGGTGATCAGCGATCACCTTCGACCGAAACGGCCGATCACCATCAATCGGAACCACTGATCACGTTCAACCGAAATCGCTGATCACGTTCGCCGAAATACGCACCCACATGCAACGAGCCCTGGAGAACATCGAAGCTAGCCGGGGGCAGCCGATCGCGACCGAGCAACTCCGGCGAATCGCCCCAACTCATATCGAGGGCATCAACTTGCGCGGCACCTTCAATTTTCCCGTGTCACTGTACGCAAAACGGATCTTGCCGAGCATCGCGGCCGACAACCCCATTCCGTCAACCAGTCGGAGCGCCTAACGACGGGGTGTACTGGTACCGCCGGTCGAGGGACCGCTGATCTTCAATGCGGTCACGTCTGGAGAAGCCCTCCGCATCGTTAGCGAAGGGTAGACACTAACCCATTGTTTTGTCGGAATAAATATTTAGGGCCGCAAGGCAGGGCCTTGCCAGGCCTAAAGGCGCCTAACCGGAAAAACGCATAGAAATCAAAGGCGCCCCTCCTCGACCGGCTCGTCCATCAGGCCCACAAGCTGCCGTTGAAGGGCGAATCGATGCGAAAGGCCAACGCCAAGCAGTCCTCCGCATCCTGATCGTGATCACCTTCGCTATAATCCATTGACCGCGCAACACCACCTTCCAAACTGATCACGTTCGCCGAAACGGCTGATCACCATCACCGAAATCCGCAGCTCGAGGGCAGGCTGTGTACGATGGCGGCGTTCAGATCGGCCGCTTATTCAGAAGTATCTTTTTGATCGACTACTTCACCAATGCCTCTTTCCGGTCGGAGTTGCAACATGCCCTGAATCGGGGAGAAGCGGTGCATACCGTGCAACGCGCAATTCACATCGGTCGCATTCCGGTGGAGCTAGCTCGGCGCCAAGAATCGCTCGCCGCGGTGTCATCGGCGTTGACCCTGCTCTCGAACATCTTGATGGCTTGGAACACCACCCACATGCAACGAGCCCTGGAGAACATCGAAGCTAGCCGGGGGCAGCCGATCGCAACCGAGCACCTCAGGCGAATCGCTCCTACTCATATCGAGGGCATCAATTTGCGCGGCACCTTCAATTTTCCCGTGTCACTGTATGCAAAACGGATCTTGCCGAGCATCGCGGCCGACAACCCCATTCCGTCAACCAGTCGGAGCGCCTAACGACGGGGTGTACTGGCGCCGCCGGTCGAGGGACCGCTCATCTTCAATGCGGTCACGTCTGGAGATGCCCTCTGCTTCGTTAGCGAAGGGTAGACACTAACCCATTGTTTTATCGGAATAAATATTTAGGGCCGCAAGGCAAGTCCTTGCCAGGCCTAGAGACATCTAACCGGAAAAGCGCACGGAAATCAAAACCACCCCGACGAACGGCGCAGTGTGCGCCAAGCGCGGGCGGTGCCGCTGCTCGACGACATGAAGCGTTGGTTCGAAGCGACGCTCGCCACGCTCTCTGCAAAATCCGACACGACCAA
>NZ_JBVVNQ010000071.1:0-1407 GCF_055810675.1 Burkholderia sp. YHN3-13
TCGGGCGGCTGATGGTCCCGGACCGTGTGGCGACCACCGGCCCGTTGCCGCGGGTGGGTCGCGACGAGCTGATGCTGGTGGTACAACTGGATGATCGTGTCGGTCGCCTTCAGCCAGAGCGCCTTGCCGACCAGTGCGTACGGTGCCGAGTACAGCGCGTTACGGTAGACGACGTGGCCATCGCGATGGACGCTGACTTCCTTCCAGACGGCGATCACCGGCGCCACGTCCGGCAACGCCGCGAGCAACGGGCGCTCGACGCCGAAGCGCGCGAGCGGTTGCTCGTGGGTCGTGCCGTGCGTGCGTGTGCCGGCCTGCTGCAGGACCCACTCGCGAAGCTGCCGATTCGCATCGGCCAGATCCCGGAACTCGCGCAGTGGCACGAAGGACTTCTTGACGTATTTGACGCCCGACTCGACGACGCCCTTCTTCTGGGGATCGCGTGGCGGGCAAGCGTCGATCTTGAAGCCGTAGGCCTCGGCAAGCGCCGCGTAGGAGCGCTGTACGGCCGGATCGTACCGACAGGCGCGGATGATCGCGCACTTCGCGTTGTCGATGATGACCCGGGTGGGACGGCCGCCGAACCATTCGAAGGCGCGCCGGTGGCTAGCCAGCCACGTCTCGACGGTTTGGTCCAGCACGATCTCGGCATACTGATGACGCGACCAGCACAACGTCATCACGAAGATCCACGTCCGAACCTCAATGCCTTCGACGCTCAGCACGGGACCGGCGCCGAAGTCGACCTGCACCGCGTCGGCCGGCGCGAACTCCAGGATCGTCGTGGCAGCCACACCGCGCTCGGCCACAAGATGACGCACCATGCGCTTCACGGCGCTGTAGCTGCCGGTGTAGCCGTGGTTGCGTCGAAGTGCGGCGTGGATCGTGGTGCCTTGCACGCCTGCGGTGAGCCAGTCGCGCATTTGCTCGCGAAACGGCTCCACCGTCGACACGCAGGCGCTCGACAGATGCGGCGTGCGACCGAAGACCCCTGCAATAACCGTATCGTCCGGCAACGGTTGCGCGGGATCGAGCCAACCTCGCGTCTGGGCTTCGCGGCGCACGCTCGTGAGCTTCTTGCGTCCCATCAGTCCGCCGCGCGCGATGTCGCGGTCAGAGTCGCCTTGCCGCATACGGACAAGGACTTGGCGATACTCAAACAATTCGAACCTCCGATTGGCCATGGACGCTCCGTTCAAAAAGAACAAAGCGTACCGACTAGGAAAGTTCGAACCGCGCCGTCACTCCCGCATTACTGGCGCCTATGTGCCGCCCCTCGGATGGCTCCAATATGCCGACCCGGGGCCGGCGCCATTACGCCGACCCTGGGCTGGCTCCTATATGCCGCCCCTCAGGTGGCTCCTTTACGCCGCCCCTGGATTGGCTCCATATTGCCGACCCGTGACA
>NZ_JBVVNQ010000072.1:0-1393 GCF_055810675.1 Burkholderia sp. YHN3-13
GACGACGAAGGCGTGACGGCGGCCGTCAACCGCGGCGGCGTGCAAACCGGCATCATCAACAACTACTACTGGGACCGCCTGCACGCGGAGCTCGGCGACAAGTCGACGAAAAGTGCGATCCACCACTTCGGCAACCATGACGTCGGCGCAGCCGTGAACGTGTCGGGCGCCGCCGTGATGAAGGCATCGAAGCACCAGGCCGATGCGCAGAAGTTCGTCGCGTATCTTGTCGGCGAGCGCGCGCAGAAACTGATGGCGAACGGCCACATCAGCTTCGAGTATCCGCTGCATCCGGGCGTCGCCCCCGATCCGATCCTGAAGCCGTTCAACGAACTGAGCCCGCCGGCACTGACGTTCGAACAGCTCGGCGACGACAGCCAGGCCGGCAAGCTGCTGCGCCAGGCCGGCCTGCTCTGACCGTGAGCGACGCCGTGTCCCGCACGGCGCGCATCGCGCGCGACGCAGCGCGCCCCGCGACGCGGCGGCGCCCGTCGCGCGCGCTCGTCGCCGCGGCCGCGTGCGGGCCGCTCGCGATCCTGCTGCCGCTCGCCTTCACGCTGTACCGCGCGGCCACCTTCGGCGTCGACGATGCGATCGCGCTGCTGTGGCGCCCGCTCGTCGGCGAACTGCTCGTCAACACGCTGTCGATCGCATGCGCCGCGACGCTCGCATGCGCGCTGCTCGGCACCGCGGCCGCGTGGTTCATCGAGCGCACCGACCTGCCCGCGCGGCCGCTGTGGACCGCGCTCGCCGCGGCCCCGCTCGCGGTGCCGCCGTTCATCACGAGCTACGCGTGGGTGTCGCTGAGCCCCGACCTGCAGGACTTCGCCGGCGCGCTGATCGTGCTGACGTCCGCGTACTTCCCGCTCGTCTACCTGCCGGTGGCCGCCGCGCTGCGCGAGCTCGACCCCGCGCTCGAAGAAAGCGCGCGCACGCTCGGCTGCCCGCCGTGGCAGACGTTCTTTCGCGTCGTGCTGCCGCAATTGCGCCCCGCGCTGTGCGGCGGGATGCTGCTCGTCGCGCTCGGCGTGCTGTCCGAATTCGGCGCGTTCCAGCTGCTGCGCTTTCGCACGTTCACGACCGAGATCTATGCCGAGTACCGCACCGCGTTCGACGGCGGCGGCGCATCGCTGCTCGGCTGCGTGCTGATCGCGCTGTGCCTGCTGTGCCTCGCGATCGAGGCGCGCGCTCGCGGCCACGCGCGCTACGGTCATACGCACCGCGCCGCACGCCGCGTCGCGATGCGTTATCCGCTCGGCCGGTGGCGCGGCCCCGTCACCGTCGCATTCGCCGCGCTCGCGGCCGCGACGCTCGGCGTGCCGCTCGCGATGATCGGCTACTGGCTCACGCAACAAGGGGCCGCCGCCGTCACGCCGGCCGACGTGTCGCCCGA
>NZ_JBVVNQ010000073.1:0-1222 GCF_055810675.1 Burkholderia sp. YHN3-13
GGTGCAGCTTCACGCATTCCCATACCGACAGCTTCGGTGGCGCGTCCGGCAACGTCATCAGGAGTGGCTTCTCGATCGCGAAGCGCGCCAGCGGTTGCTCCTGCGTTGTGCCGTGGGTGCGGGTACCGGCCTGTTGCATAACCCACTCTCGCAGTTGTCGGTTGGCGTCGGCGCGATCACGGAACTCGCGCAGCGGCACGAACGATTTCTTGACGTACTTGACGCCCGCCTCAACGATTCCCTTTTTCTGCGGATCGCGAGGCGGACAGGCGTCGATCCGGAACCCATACCCTTCGGCCAGCGCAGCGTAGGAGCGCTGCGCAGCCGGATCGTAGCGGCAGGCCCGGATGATCGCGCACTTCGCGTTGTCGATGATGACCCGGCTGGGCACGCCACCGAACCACTCGAAGGCCCGTCGGTGACAGGCCAGCCACGTCTCGACGGTCTGATCTGGAACGATCTCGGCGTACTGATGGCGCGACCAGCACAACGTCATCACGAAGATCCACGTCTTGATCACGATGCCGTCGATCGTGAGCACCGGCCCCGAACCGAAGTCGACCTGCACGGCATCGCCCGGCGCGAACTCGAGGATCGTCGTCGCCTTGATACCGCGCTCAGCCGACAGATGCTGCACCATGCGCCGCACCGCCGAGTAGCTGCCCGTATAGCCGTGATTGCGTCGCAGGGCTTCGTGGATCGTGGTGCCTTGCACGCCGGCGGCAATCCAGTCGCGGATTTGTGCGCGCAACGGCTCCGCTGTCGAGACGCAGGTACGCACGGGCTTCGTAATCTTGTTGAAGACCGTAGCGATCTCGGCCTCGTGCGGCATCGGCGATGCGGGATCGAGCCAGCCGTGCGCGTCGGCTGCCTGTCGAACCACCGCCAGCTTGGTTCTGCCCATCAGATGCCCGCGCGCGATGTCGCGGTCGGAATCGCCGCGCCGCATACGGGCAAGGATTTGACGATACTGAAACACTTCGAACCTCCGGTCGGTCATGGTCGCTCCGTTCAAAAAAGAACGAGCGTACCGACTGGGAAATTCGAATCGCGCCTACATCCGGTTGCTGCTGGCGCTGTCGCGCCAACCATCAGGTGGCCTCTTTACGCCGATCCTGGACTGGCTCCATTACGCCGATCACGGACTGGCCTCATAACGGCGATCATCAAGTGGCCTCATTACGCCGATCACGGATTGGCTCCATAACGGCGATCCGTGACA
>NZ_JBVVNQ010000074.1:0-1198 GCF_055810675.1 Burkholderia sp. YHN3-13
TTGCCGACCCATCGCGCTGCTGACGTCGCGCAGTTGTTGCCCCATCGCTGGGCGCCGATCGTTGCCTAATCCCTTCCGATCACGCCGTCAAGATGCCTTCGCCGGGCGCTTACATCGTATCGAGACACTCCGGCACAAGATGAAATACGAGTGGCTGGCCTTCCAGGCCCGCAACACTAAAATCCTTGAAGTCGATGTCCTTCCTCAGGGGTTCGGTGCAGACTACCGATTCACTCTCCGCTAAGTAATTTTAATTTTTATAATTTTGTGCGCTTTGTAATTCTCTGTGTTGGTGGGGCGCGAAGGACCCAAGCATGTCGCCACCGATACACAGCTTGGCGAGAGGTACACAACACTGCGCATCGCATAGGCGACGCGCACAGAAGTACAGTGCAATTACAGTTTGAATGAGCTTGGACAGGCCTAATTGACCTTGGTTAGCCTTGGTTTTGCCGATTGCGAGTCGTGTAAGGCTATGATTCTTAAGGGCTCCTGGTGCGCCGGTAAAACTCCGAAGGCAGCGTTCGATCGCCCGCAAGAGTCGTCTAACTTGCTTCCAGAATGCAACTGAAATCCCCGCGTAATCGTGCATCGTAGAGAGGTGGCCGTGCAAATTCGGACAGTCGGATAAGTGGGACGTCCGGGACCTAAGCCAGCGATAATGCTGGCAAAGGAACCGAGGAAATGACGAAGAGAACTCGACGCACGCACTCAGCGGCGTTCAAAGCGAAGGTGGCGCTGGCCGCGGTCAAGGGCGAGCGCACGCTGGCAGAGCTGGCGCAGCAGTTCGATGTGCACCCGAACCAGATTACCGAATGGAAACGGCAATTGCAGGAGCGTGCGGCAGACGTGTTTGGCGCGGCAGGCATGCCGTCGAGCGAGCCGCCGGTGGACCTGAAGGCGTTGCACGCCAAGATCGGCCAGCTGACACTGGAGAATGATTTTTTAGAAGGTGCGCTCACCAAGGCGGGATTGCTGAGCGCAAGACGATGATCGACCGTACGCATGCGCTGCCGGTTTCGCAACAGACGCGACTGGTCGGCATCGCGAGATCGAGTGCGTATTACCGGCCGCAGCCGGTCAGTTGTCAGTGATCGCCGTAAAGAAGCCGGGGTTGATCGGCGTAAAGAGGCCAGCAGAAACGGGGGTAAACCGCGGATTCGAACGGCTTCAAGGTTGCGGTTTTTTGCCGTTTTTC
>NZ_JBVVNQ010000075.1:0-1139 GCF_055810675.1 Burkholderia sp. YHN3-13
CGCGGCGACTACCTGGCGATCGTGACGCTCGGCTTCGGTGAAATCGTCCGGATCTTCATGAACAACCTCGACCGTCCGGTGAACATCACCAACGGCCCGAAGGGGATCACGGGCATCGATCCGGTGCATGTCGGCGGCTTCAACCTGTCGCAGACGCACTCGCTGTTCGGCCTGCAGCTGCCGTCGGTCTACATGTACTACTACCTGTTCGTGCTGTGCTCGCTGCTGGTGATCTGGGTCTGTACGCGCCTGCAGCACTCGCGTATCGGCCGTGCGTGGGCAGCGATCCGCGAAGACGAGATCGCGGCGAAGGCGATGGGCATCAACACCCGTAACGTGAAGCTGCTCGCGTTCGCGATGGGCGCGTCGTTCGGCGGCCTGTCGGGCGCGATGTTCGGCTCGTTCCAGGGCTTCGTGTCGCCGGAATCGTTCACGTTCTGGGAATCGATCGTGGTGCTCGCCTGCGTGGTGCTCGGCGGCATGGGCCACATCCCGGGCGTGATCCTGGGTGCGGTGCTGCTCGCGATCTTCCCGGAATTCCTGCGCTCGACGATGAGCCCGCTGCAGCATGCGTTGTTCGGCCACGACATCGTCGATACGGAAGTGATCCGTCAGGCGCTGTACGGCCTCGCGATGGTCGTCATCATGCTGTACCGCTCGGAAGGCCTGTGGCCCGCGCCGAAGCATGAGGACAAGATCGCGAAACTGGCGAAGCGCAACAGCAAGAAGCCGGTGCGCGCTTAATCGACGGACACAGGGGATATACACATGAGCGACAAGCAAATCCGACTGTCCGTGCAGGGCGTGAACAAACGCTTCGGCGGCCTGCAGGCACTGTCAGACGTCGGCCTGCAGATCAAGGAAGGCGAGATCTACGGCCTGATCGGCCCGAACGGCGCCGGCAAGACGACGTTCTTCAACGTGATCACGGGCCTCTACACGCCGGATTCCGGCGACTTCAAGCTGGACGGCCAGAACTACACGCCGACGGCCGTGCACCAGGTGGCCAAGGCCGGCATCGCGCGCACGTTCCAGAACATCCGCCTGTTCGGCGGGATGACGGCGCTCGAGAACGTGATGGTGGGCCGCCACGTGCGCACCAAGCACGGGCTGCTCGGCGCGGTGTTCCAGACGCCGGC
>NZ_JBVVNQ010000076.1:0-1079 GCF_055810675.1 Burkholderia sp. YHN3-13
TTCCCGGATCCGGAGGTGGCGGAGATGGTGTGCCGTGCCTATGACGCGGGTCTGGCCACGGGATTCTTCGGCAAGCAGTCGGCGATTGCGGAAGGGGCACGTCAGCGCCTGAGTGAGGCGCTGCGAGGTGCACGCGATCTCGAGTGGGGGCACGAGATTTTACGGCTAATTCGGCAGACGGGTCGGTATGGGCAGCAGCACGGCGCGTACTGCCGGTTGCCGGTCGAACTGGAGCAGAAAAACGGTCAATGGAGTGTGCCGTCCACGAGACGTGAAATGGATCGGCGGTGTCAGGTCGGGGTTTAAGTGGTCGCGTCCACGCAAATCACGAAGCACATAAAAACGGCGTGGGAAGCGAGCAGGTTTGTTTTGTAGGCGAGGTGGGCGGTAGAAGTAGAAAAACGATAAATGATCGAATTATTTTGAGGCCAATGTTGTAAATCTAAAAAGGGGATTGTTATGAACCGCATCTACAAGACTTTCTTTAACTCCCGGACAGGGCAAGTGGTCGTCGCGTCCGAGCTCGCAACTGCAGCGTCAACGTGCAGCACCGCTTCTTCAACATCAAATTATCGGAATGAAAGGTCCGTGTCCTCGGAGTTTAATGAGGGACCTTCAAAGATAAAGTACATCGCAGGGATTTTGGCGGCAGTGTTTTATGGGTGCGTGGCGACAAATAGCGTCTATGCAACTCAATCTGTTGCAACCACGACCACTGGCTATAGCGGTGCAGGGATAAATGTATCATACGGTGGATTTAGTACCCCCACTAATGGGGCGTCGGGTACGTGCGCTATAGATTATATGTTTCCTACCTCCACTGCTGGGTCATCAACTACACTGCCGACAAGTTATAACGGCTTTCCCGGTACGGTGGGAAGCGGTAACAATTGCGCGCCCTCTGCAAATACTAACATTATTAGCATATTCAGTAGTGGAACTCTTACAAACGGGTTGCCGTCTCTCGACTCGATGTACATCCCGAACCTGATGGTGGGTAACCTGACGGTATCCGGTACCACGACGCTCAGTGGCGTTGCAGTCTCGTACTTCCACGCTAATTCATCGTTGACCGACGG
>NZ_JBVVNQ010000077.1:0-1076 GCF_055810675.1 Burkholderia sp. YHN3-13
TTCCCGGATCCGGAGGTGGCGGAGATGGTGTGCCGTGCCTATGACGCGGGTCTGGCCACGGGATTCTTCGGCAAGCAGTCGGCGATTGCGGAAGGGGCACGTCAGCGCCTGAGCGAGGCGCTGCGAGGTGCGCGCGATCTCCAGTGGAGGCGCGAGATTTTACGGCTGATTCGGCAGACGGGTCGGTATGGGCAGCAGCACGGCGCGTACTGCCGGTTGCCGGTCGAGGTGGAGCGGAAAAACGGTCAATGGAGTGTGCCGTCCGCGAGACGTGAAATGGATCGGCGGTGTCAGGTCGGAGTTTAAGTGATCGCGTCCACGCAAATCACGAAGCACATAAAAACGGCGTGGGAAGCGAGCAGGTTTGTTTTGTAGTCGAGGTGGGCGGTAGAAGTAGAAAAACGATAAATGATCGAATTATTTTGAGGCCAATGTTGTCAATCTAAAAAGGGGATTGTTATGAACCGCATCTACAAGACTTTCTTTAACTCCCGGACAGGACAAGTGGTCGTCGCGTCCGAGCTCGCAACAGCAGTGTCCAAGAGTGGTGGTACAACCACTGGGTGCGTCACGACGTCGAACTCAAGCAGGCAGTTGTCGGAATTAAGAAATTTCTCTTTAAAAAGATGCCTGCTGGTTACGATGGCGTCATGGGGTGTATTTTTTTCGGTTGGCGCCTCTGCTACTCCATATTATAATGCTGCTGGCATAAATGTATCGGCTGGAGGGTTTAATGCTGTTACAAATGGGGTCAATGGCAATTGCAGTTACATTGCTGCCAGTGGTGTAGGTGAATTTGTTCCAACTAATTCCACAGCGTCCGCGTACCTTAATAGCGTACCAGTTCTGTCTCTTTATAACATCGGTCCGGGAAGCTCTGTTGTAAATTGTGCGCCCTCTGCCAATCTGAATCAGATAAGCATATTCAGTAGTGGCGCCCTTACTAACGGTGTCGCTTCGTTAGACTCGATGTACATCCCGAACCTGATGGTGGGTAACCTGACGGTATCCGGTACCACGACGCTCAGTGGCGTTGCAGTCTCGTACTTCCACGCTAATTCATCGTTGACCGACGG
>NZ_JBVVNQ010000078.1:0-1065 GCF_055810675.1 Burkholderia sp. YHN3-13
CGACGGCCACGTCGTCTACAAGTACGCGCGCTACTCGGCACCGTACGCGCTGGTCGGCAAGGAGCTGTGGCTGAAGGCGACCGACACCGTCATCCAGCTGTTCCATCGGCACGAGCTCGTCGCCACGCATCCGCGACGACCGGCCGGCGGCCGCCATACCGTGCAGGCTCACCAGCCGCCGCAGGCGCAGGCCTGGCTCGAGCACGATCCGCAATGGTGCCTGGCGCGCGCCAAGGAGATCGGTCCATCGTGCCACGACGTCATCCTGGCGTTGTTCCACGACGCAGTGCTCGTCAACCTGCGCGGCGCACAGGGTCTCATCCGCCTGCGGGAGAAGTTCGGCGACGCCCGGCTGGACGCGGCCTGCGCTCGGGCGCTCGCCTTCAACAGTCCGAAGTACCGCACGGTCAAGGGCATCCTCGACAAGGGGCTCGAAAACGAAGGCGTGCCCAAGCCCGCGGCGGCGAACGCCGACACGTACCAGAACGGTGGCCGCTTCGGCCGCGATCTCCACTCGCTGATGCTCCATTGACCCCATGAATCCTAGTCCAGAACTGAACATCATCCTCAAGCAACTGCGCCTGTCCGGCATCCTCGATTCGCTCGAACTGCGTAACCGCGAGGCTATCGACGGGCAGCTCGCCTACACCGAGTTCCTCGCCACACTGCTGCACGACGAGGTGGCCCGTCGCGAGAACAAGAAGCTAAACGCCCGCCTATCGCGGGCCGGCTTCGCGATGGGCAAGACGCTCGAGACGTTCAACTTCGATCTCCTGCCGAACCTGAACCGGGCCTACATCCACGATCTGGCCACCGGCCGCTACCTCGACGAGAAGGTGGCGATCCTGATGGCCGGTCAGACCGGCACCGGCAAAAGCCATCTGGCGCAGGCCTTCGGTCACTGCGCCGCCCGCCAAGGCCACAATGTGCTGTTCATCTCGCAAACCGAGCTGCTCAAGCGACTCCACGCCGCGCGGGCCACGGACACCTACGACCGCAAGCTCCAGCAGTACATCCGGGTTCCGTTGCTGATCATCGACGACTTCGCGCTCAAGCCGCTGCGTG
>NZ_JBVVNQ010000079.1:0-1037 GCF_055810675.1 Burkholderia sp. YHN3-13
TCGCCAGGTCGCACGCAGACCCTCCGCCCAGTCTGGCGTCGAGGGCTGCAGTGCAAGTTCAGGAAGCGTACGGACGTGTGCGCTGATGTTCTTGGAGACGGGAAAGAACGTGACCCGAGCGGGCGCCGACAGCGGGCACGGCGGGAAAAAATTGTCGCGGCGAGCGGCTTTCCAGTAAGCGCTGAATACCTGGAACGGCAAGCCTTCGCGCGTGGCCACTGTCCAGGGTTCCCGCAGAAGGTGGCCATTGAATGTCGACACGTCGATGCCGCGCGCGATCAGGTCTTTCTTGATCGACGCATCCATTTCCGTTTGCGCTTTCGAGTAGCGGCGATTCCAGCAAACCATTGCCGCCCGGGTTTCGACGGCGAGGTGCCTGATGGCTTCGTGTTCGTTACCGCGAAGCACGAGCAGCGAGCCGCCGAGAGCGGAAAGCGAGCCGTCGAGTTTTTTCAACGACTCGTGCAGCCACCACTTTTGCGCGCCTCCCATGGGACGCCCGAGCGTCGGGGCAGGGTCGTAGACGTAGACGCAAACAACAGGATGGCCGGTGCTGACCGCATGAGAGAGTGCGGGATTGTCGCTGAGTCGTTGGTCATCCCGAAACCATACGATAACGGGGCGGGATTCATAAGGCAGTTCGGAGCTTGTCATGTGTGGTGCCCGAGAAGGTACGTTGGCAATTTGAACGGGATCGGAGATAAAGCTGGCTTGCGACGCTTCCGGCTCTATCCGGCGCGGGCGTCATTCATGTCGCCTGCGCCGATTGGCGGAGGAGAAGGGGGCGTTACGCCATCCCAATGGCTTGCAATCGCAAGCGCGGCCGGCAAGATGAACGCCCAGCCGGTTGCGAGAACGGCGAGCGCTGCAGCCGGATGGGTGAAATGAACGGCCCCCAGCGCCGCACCTGCGCGAAAGGATGCGGGGCCTGCGAATGCACCGACGAGCGCCGAGATGAGCGGTCGCGCCCGAAGCCAGTGCAGCAAGGTATTGAGTTGAATCGCGAACAGCGCCCACAGCCCCGCGAGCCAGTACGG
>NZ_JBVVNQ010000080.1:0-989 GCF_055810675.1 Burkholderia sp. YHN3-13
ACGATCACCCAGCCCGACTTCAGCATCGTCATCGCGGTCGACAGGCCGACGCCGCCCGGGCACGCCTTCAGGTCGCGTGGAATCGTCGCGAACAGGCTCATCTGCTTCGTCGACGGCCGATAGTCGACGATCGTGCTGCCCGTGCCCTGCAGGTTCGCCGCGTTGTTGAAGTTGTCGACGAGCACGTCGCCTGCCTGGAGCGTGCCGGCCGACACCGGTGCAACCGCGATCGCGTACGGGTTCTGGTCGCCGTTGTCGGGCACCGTGTTGACGAGCAGCGTATGGCGATGCAGCGTCTCGAGGAAGCCTTGCGGCTCGGCGAACGCGCCGGCGGCGGCCGTCAGCGCGACGGCGGCCAGCGCGCCCGTCGCGAGGCGGCGAAGCGGGGCGGATTGAATCATCGGGATCTCCTGGGAGGCGCGCCGCGTCGGCGGCGCGCGAAAACGGGTGGCGTGGGCGGACGGCGGGCGCGCGGCGGTCAGAACGTGATCGTCGTGCGTGCGCCGAGCACGAACGTGTTGCGCAGCGGCTGGGTCGCGTCGCTCGGGTTCTGGCCCGCGCCGGCGTTGAACGTGTACTGCGCATCGGCCGCGATCACCCACCACGGGTTGACCTGATACTGGTAGGTCGCCTCGACGGTCGTCTCGCGGGTGCGCACGCCGTACGGACCGGCCGCAAAGTTGCGCGCGGCCTGGTCGAGGTCGGTCACGTGGCTGCCGACCTGGATGTACGTGACGGCGAGGCCGACGCTGTCGTTGTCGCGACCGTCGAACGGCGCCTTCAGCACGATGCCCGCGTTCGCCGCGAAGCTCACGAGGTTGCGGTCGCCCGGCGCGCCCATCACGCGCGCGAACACCCCGAGGCTTTTCGCGCCGGTGGGGTCGGGACGCCAGATCATCTGGTCGGCCACCGCGTAGAAGCTGTAGTCGCCGTGGTGCTGCCGCGCGTTGCCGTTCGATGCGGGATCGGCGAGCGACAGACCGTCGGTG
>NZ_JBVVNQ010000081.1:0-989 GCF_055810675.1 Burkholderia sp. YHN3-13
TTCGATTCGATCCCCGATGCGGCGCTGCCGCTCGCGATCCACCGGCGGCTCGAGCACGAGCGCATGCATACGAGTTTCTACGGGCTGTTCGACGCGGCCGGGCATCGCGTGGCCGGCGACATCGCGACGCTGCCCGCGCTACGCACGGATCGCGACGGCCGCACGCTGAACCGCACGCTCGCGCCGCTTGACGGCCAGCCCGCGCCGATCACGCGCGCGATGGCCGTGCGCCGCGACAACGGGATGACGCTGGTCGTCGCGCGCGACCTGTCGCATTTCATCCAGATTCGCGATGTCGCGATCCGCGGGCTCGTGATCGGCGGCGTGATGATCCTGATCGCGGGCATCGCGGGCGGCAGCATGCTCGGCATGCGGCAGATGCGCCGCGTTGCCGCGATCCGGCGCGTCACGCGGCAGATCGCCGAAGGCAATCTCGGCAAGCGGCTGCCGGTTGGCCGCTACGACGAACTCGATCTGCTCGCGCATCTCGTGAACCACATGCTCGACGAGGTCGAGCGGCTGATGGGCGAGGTGCGCCATACCTGCGACGGCATCGCGCACGACCTGCGCACGCCGCTCGCACGCGTGCATACGATGCTGGCGCGGCTGGCCGACCAGCCGTTCTGCGCGGACGATCCTGCGTCGGCGGCACTGCTGGCGTCCGCGCGCGACGAAACCGACCGGCTGCTCGAACGCTTTCGCGCGATGCTGCGCATCTCGGAGATCGGCACGCTGAGCCGGCGCGGCGGTTTTGCGGCGGTCGACGTCGCGGCGTTGCTGCGCGACGTGTGCGACCTCTACGAGCCGCTGGCCGAAGCCGTCGACGTGTCGTTCGAACTCGATGCCGCACGCGTCGACGGCATTCACGGCGACCGCGCATTGCTGTTCGAGGCGTTCAGCAATCTCGCGGACAATGCCATCAAGTTCACGCCGCCGGGCGGGCGCGTGCACGTCGTGCTCCACACGACGCCGAACGGCCCGCTCGTCCG
>NZ_JBVVNQ010000082.1:0-938 GCF_055810675.1 Burkholderia sp. YHN3-13
GTCGCATTCGCCGCGCTCGCGGCCGCGACGCTCGGCGTGCCGCTCGCGATGATCGGCTACTGGCTCACGCAACAAGGGGCCGCCGCCGTCACGCCGGCCGACGTGTCGCCCGAACTGCTGTGGCAAGCCACGCTCGCATCGTCCAGCTACGGCCTGATGGCGGCAGCCGTTACCACGCTGCTCGCGCTGCCGCTCGCGTTCCTGCTGGTCCGTTATCCGGGCCGCGTCGCGACGCTCCTCGAGCGCACGGCGATGACCGTGCAGGGGGTGCCGGGCATCGTCGTCGCGCTCGCGATCGTGTCGATCACGGTGCGGCTGCTGCAGCCGCTCTACCAGAGCGCGCCGGCGCTCGTCGCCGCGTACGCGATCCTGTTCCTGCCGCTCGCGGTCGTGAGCGTGCGCGCGGCGCTGTCGCACGTGCAGGTCCGGCTCGAGGAAACCGCACGCTCGCTCGGCCTCGGCTGGCGCGCAACGCTCACGCGCGTGGTGCTGCCGCTCGCGGCACCCGGCCTCGGTGCGGCCGCGACGATGGTGTTCATCTCGGTCGTCACCGAACTCAACGCGACGCTGCTGCTGTCGCCGATCGGCACACGCACGCTCGCCACGCAGGTATGGAGCGATACGGCGACGCTCGCGTTCGCGGCCGCGGCACCGTACGCGGCGCTGCTCGTCGCGCTGTCGCTCGGCGCATCGGGACTGCTGTTCCTGCTGCTCGGCCGCGCGTCGGTGCGCGACTGAGCATCGCCCTTTTTCCCGGAACCGCCCATGAGCGAACTACGCATCCACGGCCTGTCGAAATCGTTCGGATCGCATACCGTCCTGCACGACATCGATCTCACGGTACGGCGCGGCTCGCGCCTCGCGCTGCTGGGCCCGTCCGGCAGCGGCAAGACGACGCTGCTGCGCGTGCTGTGCGGCTTCGAGCGCGCCGAGCGCGG
>NZ_JBVVNQ010000083.1:0-870 GCF_055810675.1 Burkholderia sp. YHN3-13
AGGCAGGATGCGGCACATGGGCTGAAGATGACACTCGCGAGGTGGGTGAGTCCGGTACTGCCGACTCTGCGACTCGATCGATTGAGTGTCGGGTGGACGCGTCTTGCTCAAAGAATCGGTTGATCCTCAGCATAACCAATCGACTTGATATGGTTCCAGGGAACACACCCGATGGGGGTGAGTCCCAACTGTGCAGTGGTGCATGGACGAGTAATACAGGCCGAATCCGATCGCCGCCCGAGCCTTGAGTGCGCCCGCGCGCACGGGAAGTGCCGGGATCCGGCAACCTCACCTTAGTCTCACGATGCACGTGCGGATCGTGCGCCGCTATATATATGTAGCTGGTATGTAGCTGGTTTGCGCAGCCTGGCCTCAGTCGTGCTCGGGGCTGGATTGCGCATGAGCGCACCGCAGGCGGCGCAAGGTGCGAGGGTGGACGTCGTAGCGGTTGGCCACCGCCTCAATGGGCAGGGTGCGCATCAGTCGGAGCGCTTCCTGGGCCTGCTCGCGTGTCAAGGCGCGTTTGCGCCCGAGCGTGATACCTCGTTCGCGCGCAGCGGCGATACCCGCGCGCGTGCGCTCGCTAATCAGTGAACGCTCGAACTGCGCCATCGCGGCCATCAAGTGAAACACCAGCGTGCCGCCAGGCGACTGCGTGTTGATCGCCTCGTTCAGGGAGACGAACTGGATGTTGCGATTACCCAGATGAGTAATCAGATCGACCAGTTTGGTGAGCGAGCGACCGAGCCGGTCGAGTCGCCAGACCACCAAGGTGTCGCCTGGCCGTAGGCGAGCGAGGGCTGCATCGAGGCCGGGGCGGGAGAAGGCAGCGCCCGAGAGACCGTGATCGGTATACAGGTGGTCGCAGCC
>NZ_JBVVNQ010000084.1:0-824 GCF_055810675.1 Burkholderia sp. YHN3-13
GGCGAATGGACCGGCACGATGAACCTGACCGAGCCGCAGGCGGGCTCCGACCTCGCGCTGGTGCGCTCGCGCGCCGAGCCGCAGGGCGACGGCACGTACAAGGTGTTCGGCACGAAGATCTTCATCACGTGGGGCGAGCACGACATGGCGGACAACATCGTCCACCTGGTGCTGGCGCGCACGCCGAACGCGCCGGAAGGCGTGAAGGGCATCTCGCTGTTCATCGTGCCGAAGTTCATGGTCAACGCGGACGGGTCGCTGGGCGCGCGCAACGACGTGCACTGCGTGTCGATCGAGCACAAGCTCGGGATCAAGGCGAGCCCGACGGCGGTGCTGCAGTACGGCGATCACGGCGGGGCGATCGGTTACCTCGTGGGCGAGGAGAACCGCGGCCTCGAATACATGTTCATCATGATGAACGCGGCGCGCTTCGGCGTCGGGATGCAGGGGATCGGCGTGGCGGACCGCGCATACCAGAAGGCGGCGGCATTCGCGAAGGAGCGCGTGCAGAGCCGCCCGGTGGACGGCTCGGCCAGGCAGTCGGTGACGATCATCCATCACCCGGACGTGCGGCGGATGCTCGGCACGATGCGCGCGCTGACCGAAGGCGCGCGGGCGCTGGCGTACGTGGCGGCGTCGCACAGCGACATGGCCCACCGCCATGCGGACGAGGCGACGCGGGCGCGTCATCAGGCGATCTACGAGTATCTGGTGCCGGTGGTGAAGGGCTGGAGCACGGAGATGGTGAACGACGTGGCGAGCCTGGGCGTGCAGGTGCACGGCGGGATGGGCTTCATCGAGGAGACGGGCGCGGCGCAGTACTA
>NZ_JBVVNQ010000085.1:0-820 GCF_055810675.1 Burkholderia sp. YHN3-13
CGCGGCGATCAGGTGCCGCAGCGGGCGGCTAACGGGAAAAGTGTTCATGTCGTCGTCGTGAGTTGCATCCGGGCGGGCCGGGGAAATGGGGCGTGGCGTCGCGATGCCGTTACGCTTCGAACAGCGCGGCGCCGATGTACGAACCGGGTTGCGCGCCCGGCGGACACGCGAAGATCGCGCTGCCGACGTGCGTGGTGAACTGGTTCATGATGTCCAGCTTCGCGAGCTTCTCGTTGATCGGGATGAAGCCGCGGCGCGGGTCGCGCTGGTGCGCGACGAACATCAGTCCCGCGTCGTACTCGGTCTGCTGGCGCCACGGCGGCCAGCGCTCGATGTAGAAGTTCGTGCTGTCGTTGTACGAATACGCGCGGCGCAGGATCTGCGCGCCGTTGTTCACCTGCGGCGATGCGAGACGCGCATGCGCGTTGTCGGGGATCACCGGATTGCCGTCCTTGTCGACCGCGTCGAGGTCGAGCGCCTCGAACTCGTGCTGGCCGCCGATCGGTGCGCCGCTGTATTTCTTGCGGCCGAACACCTGTTCCTGGAAGCCGAGCTCGGTGTTGTCCCAGTGTTCGAGCGTGATGCGGATGCGGCGCACGACCGTGTAGGTGCCGCCGTTCATCCACGCCGGGCCTTCGTTGCCGGCCCACACGAATTCGTTCATCGCGGCCGGATCGTCGCGCGACGGGTTCATCGTGCCGTCCTTGAAGCCCATCAGGTTGCGCGGCGTCTCGCCCGGCTTGCCGGACGTGAAGCCGGCCTGGCCCCAGCGCATCTGCACGGCCTTGCCGCCGAGGCGCACGAGCTGGCGCACCGCGTG
>NZ_JBVVNQ010000086.1:0-786 GCF_055810675.1 Burkholderia sp. YHN3-13
ACCTCGTTATAGTACGTGCGCCAGTCGTCGATTTTGCTCTGCGCGTCGGCCAATGACAAGAACCAATGCGCGTTCAGACATTCTTGCCGGAAGCGCCCGTTGAAGCTTTCGACCTTGGCGTTGTCAGTAGGCGTGCCCGGCCGGCTGAAATCCAGTTCGACGCCATGTTCATACGCCCAGCGATCCATTGCCTTCGAGATGAACTCGCTGCCGTTGTCGACCTTGATCGTGGCAGGGTGCCCGCGCATGGCGGTGATACGCGTCAGCGCTTCGACCACATGCTCTCCCTTCAGGCTTTGTCCAACCTCGATGGCCAGGCATTCCCGTGTGTAGTTGTCGACGACGGTCAGAGTCCGAAGGCGTCGCCCATCGAACAGTGCATCCGCAACGAAATCCATGCTCCAAATTTCGTTGATCGCGGTCACGATATGCTTGGGCTGTCGCAGCCGAGCCGATTTGTTACGTCGTGGTCGCTTATGCCGCAGTGAAAGGCCCTCCGCCCGATACAGCCTGTAGACGCGCTTGCAGTTATCTCGCCAGCCTTCCCGTCGCAGGACCACGTGAACGCGCCGATACCCATAGTGCACGCGCGTGGCGGTGATTTCCTTGATACGCATGAGCAGCGCCGACGAATCGCGCGCAACCGACTGATACCGATACAGCGAACGAGACATGCCAAACAACGCGCAAGTCTTCGTCAGGCTGGTTCGATAGCGATCACGCAATTCATCGATCAACATGCGCCGACGGGCAGGCTTCAGAGCTTTTTTGCGAGTACGTCCTGCA
>NZ_JBVVNQ010000087.1:0-750 GCF_055810675.1 Burkholderia sp. YHN3-13
CCGTCGGTGCGGCAGGCGAGCCAGCAGCACCGGATCAGCATCACGACCGTGCTGCACGCGTATCTGCTGCTGGAAAGCCGCGGGCTGCTGGAAAGCCGGCCGCAGTCGGGCTATTTCGTGAACCTGCGCCGCGACGACGGCCACGCGCCGGTGCGCGAGCTGCGGCCGTCGAAGCCGATCGCGATCTCGTCGTCGGTCGACGTGAGCCGGCTCGTGCTGTCGACGCTGCGTTCGATCGGCACGGACGACGCGGTGCCGCTGGGCTCGCCGTATCCGGACCCGAGCCTGTTTCCGTTCGAGAAGCTGAACCGCTACGCGTATGCGGCCGGCCGCGACAAGTCGCTGTGGGGCGTGACGGACGGGCTGCCGCCCGGCCATCCGCGCCTGATTCGGCAGATCGCGCGCCGCTACCTGGAAAACGGGATGTCGGTGGACCCGAACGAGATCATCGTGACGGTGGGCGCGACGGAGGCGATCAACCTGTGCCTGCAGGCGGTGGCGAAGCCGGGCGACACGATCGCGGTGGAATCGCCGACGTTCTACGCGATGCTGCACGCGATCGAGCGGATGGGGATGAAGGCGATCGAGGTCGCGACGCATCCGGAGTACGGGATCGACATCGCGGCGCTGGCCGCGATCGCGAAGTCGCAGCCGATCGCGGCGTGCATGGTGATGCCGAACTTCCAGAACCCGCTCGGGTTCCAGATGCCCGACGAGCGCAAGCGCGAACTGGTTGAGTTTGCAACGAAA
>NZ_JBVVNQ010000088.1:0-722 GCF_055810675.1 Burkholderia sp. YHN3-13
GACTCGATGTACATCCCGAACCTGATGGTGGGTAACCTGACGGTATCCGGTACCACGACGCTCAGTGGCGTTGCAGTCTCGTACTTCCACGCTAATTCATCGTTGACCGACGGCACCGCGTCGGGCACCAACAGCGTCGCAATCGGGCCCGTTGCAACGTCGACCGGCACCAATTCGGTAGCAATCGGCAACGCCGCCACGGCGAGCAACGCCAATGACGTCGCGCTGGGCGCCGGCTCTAAAACCGCGGCCGCCGTCGGCACATCGAGCGCGACCATCAACGGCACGACCTACAACTTCGCGGGCACCTCCCCGAGCTCGACGGTGAGCGTGGGCGCCGCCGGTAGCGAGCGCACCATCACCAACGTGGCCGCCGGCCAAATCAGTGCAACGAGCACCGATGCCGTCAACGGTTCGCAACTGTATGCGACCAACCAGGCCGTGGGCGCGATGGGCAGCAGCGTCACCAGCCTGTCGACCGCTGCGAGCTCGCTCTCGACGGGTCTGAGCACGACCAGTAGCTCGGTGTCGTCTCTGTCGACTTCCACGTCGACGGCGATCGCCGCGCTCAGTACCACGCAAGGCGGCGTATCTTCGCTGTCGACGGCGCTGAGCACGACCAACAGTACGGTGATGTCGTTGTCGACGTCGAGTTCCACCGGGATCAGCACGGCACAAAGCGGCGTGAACTCGCTGTCGACGGCGCTGAGCACGACCAACAG
>NZ_JBVVNQ010000089.1:0-684 GCF_055810675.1 Burkholderia sp. YHN3-13
TCTTCAGCAGCGCGATCACGTCCGCGCGTTGGGTCGTGGTGAGGTCGAGCGCCGCGAAATATGCGTTGCGCTGCTGCGGCGTCGTGATGCCGCCCTGGTGCTTGCCGTAGAACGGCTCGATGTCGTCGTCGTGCGCGTGCGCGCCCGGTGCGACCGCGGGCGCCGCGTCGGCCGCGCGTGCGGCCGGCATCGTGCCCGCCGCGAGGCCCGCGGCCACTGCGGCGCCGCCGGCCTTCAGGAAGCCGCGGCGCGCGGGGCGCGACGGCGGGTTCAGATCGTCTGCCATGGTCGGCTCCGTTACTTCGCGAGCATCAGCGTGTTGACGTCGTCCTGGACGTAATAGAAGCCGTCGCCGTCGGGCGTCATCGCGATCCCGAACAGGTCGCCGTTGCCGGGCGGCGACTGCGCCTTGTCGGTATCGATCCAGCGCGCATAGAGCTGCTTGCCGGCGACCGGATCGATCTCGACGACCTGGCCGTTCAGCGCGTTGGTCGCGAGCAGATGGCCGTTCGGCGCGGTCGCGAGTGCGAGCGGGCGGCGCAGAAAGCCGTCGGCCGTCACCTGGCGGCCGACGCCCGCGCTCGTGTCGCGCGTGAGCGGATCGTCGATCTCGACGACGCGGTTGCCGATCGCGTCGGAGACGTACAGCTTCTTCTGGTCGCCCGACAGCGCGAGGCCGGTCGG
>NZ_JBVVNQ010000090.1:0-680 GCF_055810675.1 Burkholderia sp. YHN3-13
CACCGGCGCGACGCCGGCACCGGGCCCATGCCCATCACGCTCGGATCCACGCCCGCGTTCGCGTACGCCTTGATCCGCGCCAGCGGCGTCAGGCCGAGCGCCGCCGCCTTCTGCGCCGACATCACCAGCACCGCCGCCGCCCCGTCGTTCAGCCCCGACGCGTTCGCCGCCGTCACCGAGCCGTCCTTCGTGAACGCCGGCTTCAGACCGGCCAGCGATTCCGCCGTCACGCCGTGACGCACGAATTCGTCGGTGGCGAACTGCAGCGGCTCGCCCTTGCGTTGCGGAATCGACACCGGCACGATTTCATCGTCGAAACGGCCGGCCTTCTGCGCGGCTTCCGCCTTGTTCTGCGACAGCGCCGCGAACGCGTCCTGCTCCTCGCGCGTGATCCCGTATTCCTTCGCGACGTTCTCCGCCGTGATGCCCATGTGGTACTGGTTGTACACGTCCCACAGGCCGTCGACGATCATCGTGTCGACCAGCTTCGCGTCGCCCATCCGGAACCCGTCGCGCGAGCCCGGCAGCACGTGCGGCGACGCGCTCATGTTCTCCTGGCCGCCCGCGATCACGATGTCCGCGTCGCCCGCGACGATCGCGTTCGCCGCCAGCATCACGGCCTTCAGGCCCGAGCCGCACACCTTGTTGATCGTCATCCCCGGCACCGCGTTCGGCAGCCC
>NZ_JBVVNQ010000091.1:0-675 GCF_055810675.1 Burkholderia sp. YHN3-13
GCATTGCTGTTCGAGGCGTTCAGCAATCTCGCGGACAATGCCATCAAGTTCACGCCGCCGGGCGGGCGCGTGCACGTCGTGCTCCACACGACGCCGAACGGCCCGCTCGTCCGGTTCGAGGACACCGGTCCGGGCATCCCGCCAGGCGAGCGCGACGCGGTGCTCGAACGCTTCTATCGCGGCGAGCGCACGCGCCACGTGAACGGGTCGGGGCTCGGCTTGAGCGTCGTGTCGGCCGTGATGCGCGTGCACGATTTCGCACTGCGGATCGGCGATGCGCAGCCGGCCGGCACGGCGATCACGGTCGAATGCTGGCCGCGCTCGCTCGCGTGACGGCGCCGGGGAGCGATCGATGCGCATCCTGCTGATTGCTCCGTCGACGCCGGAGGCCGCGCGGCTCGACAAGGCGTTTCGCGAGAGCATGCACGGCGTCGAGCGGGTCGACGGATGGCGCGACGGCTGCTTCGCGGCGACGCAGGACCGCTTCGACGCCATCGTGATCGTTGCACCCGATGCGGCGGCCGATCCGGCGATCCTCACGGGATTGCCGCACCTTGCCGTGTCGGCCGGCGGCGCGACGATCGCCGCGATCGTCACCGGCGCCACGCCCGTGCAGCGCGCGCGGATGCTGCAGGCCGGGTGCGACGTGTGTCTTGCCCATCCGTGTTCGTTCGT
>NZ_JBVVNQ010000092.1:0-665 GCF_055810675.1 Burkholderia sp. YHN3-13
GTATTCGGCAGCAACTACCAGGACGTGTTCGCCTTCGTCGTGCTGATCATCGTGCTGGTGTTCCGTCCGTCGGGCCTGCTGGGCGAACGGGTCGCGGATCGCGCGTAACGGAAGGGAGCAAACAACATGACATCCATTCAACCGATCGAATCCTCGACGTCGCTCGTCGAAGAGCGCAACACCGCCAAGACCATCGTCATCGGCCTGCTGACCGCCGTCCTCGTGATCGCGGCGCCGATCGTGATCGGCTCGGCCGGCGGCAACTACTGGGTCCGCGTGCTCGACTTCGCGATGCTGTACGTGATGCTCGCGCTGGGCCTGAACGTGGTGGTCGGCTTCGCCGGCCTGCTCGACCTCGGCTACATCGCGTTCTACGCGGTGGGCGCATACACGGCGGCATTGCTGAGCTCGCCGCACCTGACCTCGCAGTTCGAGTGGATCGCGGCGCTCGCGCCGAACGGCCTGCACGTGCCGTTCCTGATCATCGTGCCGATCGCGATGGCGCTGGCGGCGACCTTCGGGATCCTGCTCGGCGCGCCGACGCTGCGCCTGCGCGGCGACTACCTGGCGATCGTGACGCTCGGCTTCGGTGAAATCGTCCGGATCTTCATGAACAACCTCGACCGTCCGGTGAACATCACCAACGGCCCGAAGGGGATCACGGG
>NZ_JBVVNQ010000093.1:0-659 GCF_055810675.1 Burkholderia sp. YHN3-13
GAAGCGGAAGACCTGCTTCAGGACGTGTTCACGACGGCGTGGCGTCGCGCCGATTCATTCGACGCCGGACGCGGCACGGCGATGACATGGCTGATGACGCTCGCACGCAATCGAACCATCGACCGGATCAGGCAGCACCGCGAGGTTCCGCTCGACGACGAACTGGCGCTGTCGATCCCCGACGAGAACCCGACGCCCGATCTCGGCGCGCAGGCGAGCCAGGAGCGCCTGCGTCTGGAGCGCGGGCTCGCGCATCTGGGCGAACGGCAGGCCTATGTGCTGCGGGAAGCGTTTCATGGCGGCGCGTCGTACGCGGAGCTGGCCGAACGCATGCAGGTGCCGCTCGGCACGATGAAGAGCTGGATTCGCCGCAGCCTGATGCGACTCAAGGTATATCTCGAGCAATGAGCGCGCGAATCACCTCGCGGTTCGATCGCGCTGCGCGAGTCGAACCGCGCGCCGTTGAATCGGCATTTGCAGCGGCGGCGGCAGCGCGCCGCTGACTCGATGGAGAGGCGACAGCATCGCCGCCGTGGGCCTGCGATCTTTCATCGTGATGCCCCCCCGAATTCGATGCTCCGGCACTCGGGTCGGCGAGCTGTTCAGGACGTCGCCACGGAGGGATTCGGATCAACCGTTCATCGAAGGCGCGGCGGCCA
>NZ_JBVVNQ010000094.1:0-640 GCF_055810675.1 Burkholderia sp. YHN3-13
CCGTTCGCGCCGATCAGCGTCACGAGCTCGCCCTGACGGACTTCCATGTCAACGCCCTTGACGGCCTGGATGCCGCCGTAGTTGACCTGCAAGCCCTTGATTTTCAACATTGCCGCTGCCATCAGTGCACCCCTGCGCCGAGATATGCCTCAATCACCTTCGGATTCTTCTGCACGTCCTGCGGCAGACCCTCGGCGATCACCTTGCCGTAATCGAGCACCGTCATCCGGTTGCACAGCCCCATCACGAGCTTCACGTCGTGCTCGATCAGCAGGATCGTGCGGCCGTCCGAGCGGATCTTGTCGAGCAGGCGCGTGAGTTCGACCTTCTCGGTCGCGTTCATCCCGGCCGCCGGCTCGTCGAGCGCGAGCAGCTTCGGATCGGTGGCCAGCGCGCGCGCGATCTCGAGACGGCGCTGGTGGCCGTACGACAGGTTGCGCGACGTGTAGTCCGCGTACTGCAGCACGCCGACGTACTCGAGCAGCTCGATCGCGCGTTCCTTGATCTCGCGCTCTTCCTGGCGCTCGGCCGGCGTCTGGAACACCGCGCCGAGCAGCCCGTGCTTGGTGCGCACGTGGCGGCCCACCATCACGTTCTCGAGCGCCGTCATCCCGCCGAACAGGCGGATGTTCTGGAACGT
>NZ_JBVVNQ010000095.1:0-637 GCF_055810675.1 Burkholderia sp. YHN3-13
CGCCAGACCACCAAGGTGTCGCCTGGCCGTAGGCGAGCGAGGGCTGCATCGAGGCCGGGGCGGGAGAAGGCAGCGCCCGAGAGACCGTGATCGGTATACAGGTGGTCGCAGCCCGCGGCCCGAAGGGCTTTGAGCTGCAGGTCGAGGTTTTGGTCGTGAGTGGACACGCGCGCGTAGCCGATTTTATGTCCGGCCGGCGTGTCCTCGGTATGCCGGCGCGCTGCGGCGTGTCGAGGCCCACACGGCGATGAGGGGGCCGGCTGGGCAAGAAAGGAATGAAGACGGACGGCCTTTTTAAATGTCATATCGTGCATTCGTTATAGTAAAAGAAAAAGCGGCGACGAATCGCAGTCCTGATCCCGACATCGGTTGGCATGAATCAACGCGCGATTCTGCGGGTCGGTCCGGGCTGGCGCCCGGGTGGCACGCGCGGATTCAGCCAGACGACGGTGACCCTATCGACGTCTGGTGTACAGTGCGCGCGCCTGGCTACACGCCCCCGAGCATCTCGGACCGAATGCTGTCCGGCGCGCCGTGGATCGACGTGCGGGGCGGGGGCGATTGTTAATAAAAGTCAAATTTGGGTGGGGCATACCCGGATGATACTGGACAAAATGGATCGTTTTTGTCCGCGGCC
>NZ_JBVVNQ010000096.1:0-635 GCF_055810675.1 Burkholderia sp. YHN3-13
CTCATCCGGCTGCGCGAGCAGGTCGGCGACGCACGGCTGGAAGCGGCCTGCGAACGCGCACTCGCCTTCAGCAGCCCGAAGTACCGCACCGTCAAGGGCATCCTCGACAAGGGCCTGGACGCTCAGCCCACCACGCGTCCTGCCGCGACGCCGGGCGGCACCTACCAGGACGGCGGCCGCTTCGGCCGTGACCTCCAATCCCTTCTGATCCACTGAATCCATGAATCCAAGCCCCGAACTGAATTCCATCCTCAAGCAGCTTCGTCTGTCCGGCATCCTCGACTCGCTCGAGCAGCGCAACCGCGAAGCCATCGACGGACAGCTTGCCTACACCGAGTTCCTCGCGATGCTGCTGCACGACGAGGTTGCTCGTCGCGAGAATCGCAAGCTCGCCATCCGCCTCTCGCGTGCCGGCTTCGCCATCGGCAAGACGCTCGAGTCCTTCGACTTCGACCTGCTGCCCGCCCTGAACCGAGCCTACGTCTACGATCTCGCGGCCGGCCGCTACCTCGACGAGAAGGTCGCGATCCTGATCGCCGGGCAAACGGGCACGGGCAAGAGTCATCTGGCACAGGCGCTGGGCCACTGCGCCGCCCGTCAAGGCCGGGACGTGCTGTTCATCTCGCAGACCGAGT
>NZ_JBVVNQ010000097.1:0-610 GCF_055810675.1 Burkholderia sp. YHN3-13
GGCCTCGACGTACTCCTCCCAGAGCAGCTGCAGCGTCACGCCCTTGCGGCGCAGGTCGCGGTGCATCACCGTGTAATCCGGATCGACCCGCCGGGTCGGGGCTGCTGCTTCCTCCGGCAGGTCTAACCTGATCTCGAGCTCGTCGTCGGCGAGCGGTTCGACGGCAGCCCAGTCGAGGCCCGCCGCGCTGGCGCGTGCGGCGTATGCCGAGATGGCGCCGACGCTGATGCCGATCGCGCGGCTGATCTGGCGGTGCGACAGGCCGCACGACCACTTCAGCCGCAATACTTCCTTCAGTTTGCGCATGCTCATCCGATGTGCCGGCATCAACCTGTCCCCTAAAAAGAGACAAGGCTAACGCCCGTCGTTGTTCACATGCGCAACACCACCGCCGAGCCGGAACGGCCATCCCGTTTCGGTCGCGTGATCAGCTGTTTCGGTTCGCTGATCACTCATTCCGGGAACGTGATCACCCGTTTCGGCAAGATGATCGCTCGTTTCGGAAACCGGTGATCAGCGATCACCTTCGACCGAAACGGCCGATCACCATCAATCGGAACCACTGATCACGTTCAACCGAAATCGCTGATCACGTTCGCCGAAATACGCA
>NZ_JBVVNQ010000098.1:0-608 GCF_055810675.1 Burkholderia sp. YHN3-13
AGCATCTGCGGCGCGGCCGTCTGCACGAGCCTGCCTTGCCACATCACCGCGACTTCGTCGCCGAGCGTCATCGCCTCGGGCTGGTCGTGCGTGACGAGCACCGACGTCGCGCCTGCCGCAGCAAGCGCGTCGGCCACCGCGCTGCGCGTTTCATGGCGAAGCGACGTGTCGAGCGCGGAGAACGGTTCGTCGAGGATCACGAGCGAGGGCTCGGGCGCCAGCGCGCGCGCGAGGGCCACGCGCTGCTGCTGGCCGCCGGACAGCTGCTGCGGCGCGCGGCTCGCATACGACGCCGACAGCCCGACCATCTCGAGCAGTTCGTCGACGCGGTGATGGCGGCGCCGTGCCGCGCGCGGCAGCCCGAACGCGATGTTGTCGGCCACCGACAGGTGCGGAAACAGCGCGCCTTCCTGCGGCACGTAGCCGATCCGGCGCCGTTCGGGCGGCAGGTGCACGTCGGGGGCGGCCACGCGGCGTCCGTCGATCTCGACGGTGCCGCGCTCGGCGCGCTCGAAGCCGCACAGCACGCGCAGCAGCGTCGTCTTGCCGCTGCCGGACGGGCCCAGCAGCGCGAGGCGCGAGCCGCGCCGTACCGTGAGATCGATGTC
>NZ_JBVVNQ010000099.1:0-585 GCF_055810675.1 Burkholderia sp. YHN3-13
TCGCGGACGCATCGCTTCGCCGAGAGTTTCTCGCCTTGTTGTCCGGAAAGAATGCGTAATGCGCGCGACAGGCATTCGCGACGAATGCGATGGCACCGTGCCCGGCCATGAGCCGCGCCCGCTCGTCACCTCGGGCGCGCAACAGCGCGAAGCGCAAAGCCATACGGAGTTCCCGATGAACTGCTCGCAAGATTCGCTCCGCCCGTCGTCCGGCAAGGGTCGATCGACGAAGCCGCATTCAGGCAGGCAGCAACGCCGGGACGCGTCCCGCGGGAGGTCGCGCCCGGGCGGCAGAACGGAATTCACCGCCGATGCGGTCGTTCAGCCCGACGAAGCACCCGACGCGCATGCGGAACTCGACCAATTGCTGTCTCGCGTCGCCGCCGGCGACGAGCACGCGTTCGCGCAGCTGTATCGATCGACGGCGGCGCGGCTGTACGGCGTGATCGTCCGGATGATCCGCGACCGCCACGAAGCGGAAGACCTGCTTCAGGACGTGTTCACGACGGCGTGGCGTCGCGCCGATTCATTCGACGCCGGACGCGGCACGGCGATGACATGGCTGATGACGCTCGCACGCAATCG
>NZ_JBVVNQ010000100.1:0-558 GCF_055810675.1 Burkholderia sp. YHN3-13
AAATTTCCCGCGCATCACGCTGTTGGTCATTTTTGCCTGGTCGTCCTTGGTGCCGCGCCAATGCATGCAGAAGTGCTCGGCCTCGAGTACGACGGCAAGCCCGTCGGGCGAGATGCGCGATTCGAGGAGATCGGCGATCTGCTTGACCGCTTCTTCCTGGATCTGCGGGCGCGTCATGACCCAGTTCACGAGCCTTCCGTACTTCGACAGGCCGATCAGATTCGACGCGGCGCTCGGCAGCACGCCGATCCAGATGCGACCCATGATCGGGCAGAGATGATGCGAGCAGGCGCTGCGCACGCGCAGCGGCCCGACGATCAGCAACTCGTCCAGCCGCTCGACGTTCGGGAATTCGGTGACGGACGGCGCCGCGTCGTAGCGGCCCGCGAACACTTCGCGGATGAACATCTTCGCGACGCGCCGCGAGGTCTCCCGGGTGTTGTGGTCGTTGTCGACATCGATCACGAGCGAGCGCAGCACCGCTTCCATTCCCTGCGCAACTTCGTTCTGCAACGCATCGAGTTCGCCGTCGCGCAGGTGCGCGGCGATGTTGTCGTT
>NZ_JBVVNQ010000101.1:0-551 GCF_055810675.1 Burkholderia sp. YHN3-13
CCGGGCCGCCCCCGAAGGAACCCATTCGATCACGTCGCCGGCTGATCACCGTCCGAACAGGGTGGGGAATTTTACTTCGACACTTCTGGGGAAATTACGTCCGAGGTTGACACGCATGGCTTCCAATCGTTGGGGAAACCGGTAACTCACGCCGTCAACACGGTATCGGCTCCACGCTTACGGCTCAAGCACCAAGGCGCTGGATCTGTCGCAACGCAACAACGCGAAGTGTTGCCCGTCTGCACCGAATAGGTGCGCCGTTAAAGGCAGCTGTGCCAAACGAGTGACATTGGCGCCGAGCGCGCGGGACGTCAAACCAAGACCGCGTGCGGCCAGCACTAGGGCGTTTTCGTCGAACGGACTCTGCGGCAGGGCAGCGTCATGCCGAATCTGCGCGGCGGCCGCGGTCAAGCCGTGAAATCGTGCGAGGAAGACAAGGCTGCGTATTTCGGCGAACGTGATCAGCGATTTCGGTTGAACGTGATCAGTGGTTCCGATTGATGGTGATCGGCCGTTTCGGTCGAAGGTGATCGCTGATCACCGGTTTCCGA
>NZ_JBVVNQ010000102.1:0-549 GCF_055810675.1 Burkholderia sp. YHN3-13
GTTGTTCGTGGCCCCGTTGCCGTTGGCCGTACCGTTCGAACCGTTGTTCGTAGCGTTATTGCCGTTGGCCGTCCCGTTCGAACCGCTGTTCGTGGCGCCATTGCCGTTGGCCGCGCCGTTGGCACCGTTGTTCGTGGCGCCGTTGCCGTTGGCCGTGCCGTTCGAACCGTTGTTCGTAGCGTTATTGCCGTTGGCCGTCCCGTTAGCACCGTTGTTGGTCGCACCGTTGCCGTTGGCTGCGCCGTTGGCACCGTTGTTCGTGGCGCCGTTGCCGTTGGCCGTACCGTTCGAACCGTTGTTCGTAGCGTTATTGCCGTTGGCCGTGCCGTTCGAACCGTTGTTCGTAGCGTTATTGCCGTTGGCCGTCCCGTTCGAACCGTTGTTCGTAGCGTTATTGCCGTTGGCCGTGCCGTTCGAACCGTTGTTCGTAGCGTTATTGCCGTTGGCCGTGCCGTTCGAACCGCTGTTCGTGGCGCCATTGCCGTTGGCCGCGCCGTTGGCACCGTTGTTCGTGGCCCCGTTGCCGTTGGCCGTACCGTTCGAACCGTT
>NZ_JBVVNQ010000103.1:0-547 GCF_055810675.1 Burkholderia sp. YHN3-13
TGGGGTCGGGACGCCAGATCATCTGGTCGGCCACCGCGTAGAAGCTGTAGTCGCCGTGGTGCTGCCGCGCGTTGCCGTTCGATGCGGGATCGGCGAGCGACAGACCGTCGGTGCCGGCGTTCTGGTCCGCGAAGCGGCCGTTGTGATACCACAGGCCGATCTTGTAGGTACCCGGCAGTCCGTTCGAATGGCCGGTGTCCATTTCGCCGTCGGACGGCTGGTTCAGCGCGTACTGCAGCTCGCCGATATAGAGCGTGCCGTTGTGCAGGTTGAAGTTCGTGCCGCTCAGGTTGCCCGGGTTGTTGCCGAGCGGATCGCCGTCGAACACGCCCGCGAGCGCGGTGAGTTTCGGCGTGAGCTGTGCGCGCACGCGTACGCCGAGGCCCGCGAGCGGATACGCGGGGCCGCCGTTCGGCAGATCGTACGACGGCAGCGCGGGCCAGCCGAACATCGTATTGACGAACGTGTTCGCATACGTGCTGACCATGAACTCCTGGTCCAGGCTCTGCTGGCCGATCTTCACGTCGACGCGCTTGTCGAGGAACGA
>NZ_JBVVNQ010000104.1:0-547 GCF_055810675.1 Burkholderia sp. YHN3-13
GGTGCGCTGGAAGTGTTGGCGGAACGGGTTCGTCATGCGCCACCCTGCGGAGCGGCCGGGGCAGCGTCGGCGAACTGGATGCCCTCGACCACGCAGCCGGCGCCGTACTGCTCGATCACGTACGCATCGTTCGAGCTTTCATAGTTCTCGATGCGATCGCGCTCGGGCACTTCCTTCAGCGAGCGCCGGCGCGCGCTGGTTTGCCAGTAGATCGACAGGTTGTCCAGGCGCGTGACCATCAACGCATGCGGCGGGAAGTACGGCACGCTGACGGCCGGCAGGTTGCCGACGCGCTTCTGCGATACGACGATGTCGGTTGCGAGCGTTTCGGTCGACGGCTGCGCCTGGTTGATCAGCGGGAAATACTTGTCCTGGAGCAGCTCGCGGCCGCAGATCACGACGAGGTTCGGGTCTTCGGCGTACCACGGGTCGAGGAACTCGTTGCGCGCGAGCGAAACGACAGCGTCGAGATTCTTGAATTCTTCGCCCTTGCCGATCTTCACGCCCGAGAACACGCGTTGCTTCGCGTTGTTGCGGTATTGCTGCA
>NZ_JBVVNQ010000105.1:0-540 GCF_055810675.1 Burkholderia sp. YHN3-13
GCTACAAGGCTGGCTTCGAAAGCGGCATCACCGAAATTGGTTGCCTTGCACATGCTCGGCGGAAGTTCTTCGATCTACACGTCAAGCACCAAAGCGAACTAGCCGAGCCGGCACTGCGGTACTTCGGCGCGCTATACGAAGTGGAGCGCGATGTAGCGGAGCTTGACCCCGATCGAAGACGCATCGTTCGTGAAGAGCGGGCTCGACCGATTGCTGACGCACTCCATATCTGGCTGCGCGAGCAGAGACAACGTGTCCCTGAGGGCTCGGCGACGGCCAAGGCGCTCGATTACAGCCTGAAACGCTGGGAGGCGCTTACCCGCTACCTGAATGACGGGCATCTGCCTGCGGACAACAATTGGGTGGAAAATCAGGTCCGTCCATGGGCCATTGGCAGATCAAATTGGTTGTTCTGTGGATCTCTGCGGGCGGGAAAACGTGCGGCTGCCATCATGACATTGATACGATCTGCACAACTAAATGGGCACGATCCGTTGACCTACCTGAAAGATGTGTTGACTCGATTGCCGACCCATCGCG
>NZ_JBVVNQ010000106.1:0-537 GCF_055810675.1 Burkholderia sp. YHN3-13
AAGCCCATCAGGTTGCGCGGCGTCTCGCCCGGCTTGCCGGACGTGAAGCCGGCCTGGCCCCAGCGCATCTGCACGGCCTTGCCGCCGAGGCGCACGAGCTGGCGCACCGCGTGGAACGCCACCTGCGCGTCGTTCGCGCACGCCTGGATGAACAGGTCGCCGCCGGTCTTCTCCGGAATCAGCTGGTCGCCGTTGAAGCGCGGCAGGTCGACGAGCGCGGCCGGTCGCTGCTTCGCGAGGCCGTAGCGGTCCTTGCCCGCGACCGCGAACAGGCCGGGCCCGAAGCCGAACGTGATCGTCAGCCGCGACGCGCCGATGCCGAGCGCGTCGCCCGAGTCGGCCGGCGCGACTTCGTCGCCGCCGGTCGCCGGCAGCGGCTGCGCGGGGTCGCCGCGCGTGAGGCGTGCGGCCGCGTCGGTCCAGATCTTCAGCAGCGCGATCACGTCCGCGCGTTGGGTCGTGGTGAGGTCGAGCGCCGCGAAATATGCGTTGCGCTGCTGCGGCGTCGTGATGCCGCCCTGGTGCTTGCCGTAGAAC
>NZ_JBVVNQ010000107.1:0-534 GCF_055810675.1 Burkholderia sp. YHN3-13
TCCATGCCGAGCTGGAAGTTCTCGGTCGGCTCGCCGTCCTTGCCCACGCCCATGTTGCCGGTGGCGACGCCTTTGACCGAGCCATCATCGTTGTAGAGGATCTCGGCGGCCGGGAAGCCGGGGAAGATCTCGACGCCCAGCGCTTCGGCCTGCTGGCCCAGCCAGCGCGTGACGTTGCCCAGCGAAATCACGTAGTTGCCGTGGTTCTTGAAGTTGTCGGGCAGCGCCCAGTTGGGCGTGGTGACCGCGCTGCTCTCCGACAGGAACAGGAAGCGGTCTTCCGTCACCTCGACGTCGAGCGGCGCGCCGCGCTCCTTCCAGTCGGGGAACAGTTCGGTGATCGCGCGCGGGTCCATCACCGCGCCCGACAGGATGTGCGCGCCGATCTCGGAACCCTTCTCGAGCACGCACACGCCGATCTCGGTGCCTTTCTCGGCGGCCAGCTGCTTGAGCCGGATCGCCGCCGACAGCCCGGCGGGGCCGCCGCCGACGATCACGACGTCGTATTCCATCGATTCGCGCGGGCCGTATTGC
>NZ_JBVVNQ010000108.1:0-532 GCF_055810675.1 Burkholderia sp. YHN3-13
TCGTTGTCGACATCGATCACGAGCGAGCGCAGCACCGCTTCCATTCCCTGCGCAACTTCGTTCTGCAACGCATCGAGTTCGCCGTCGCGCAGGTGCGCGGCGATGTTGTCGTTTGCATGGAAGCGCGCGCCCGCGTTCTCGAGCCGACGACGGATGATGTGCGACAGAGGAATGCCCTCGTCGATCGCAGTCAAGGTGTGTTCGGGAGCGTCGATCAGATTGCCCATGTCGGTTCGTTTCTCGAGGTTAGGGGGTCGTGCGATGGATCGCGACAGAGGCGATGATTTGCCTGCGTTTCTTGGATAAAAACCGGGCGAACGCCGCCGCTATTTCGACGACGCGCCGACTGGGCGGCGCTCACCTGGCGTGCGCGGGCGTGCATGGCGGCCCGGCAGCGTCACCGGAGATCCGGTCCTGATCGCGCACGACGGACCCATTGGCGTTGCCGGGGCCCAGCCGCCGACGTCCCGGCGGAACCGCAACATCGGGTCGTTCGCAGTCGGCTTCGCCGCGAGCATGACGGCGGCGGACT
>NZ_JBVVNQ010000109.1:0-524 GCF_055810675.1 Burkholderia sp. YHN3-13
ATCGCGCTCGGCGCAAGTTATCCCTTTCCGATCGTGGATCACCAGGATGCACGCGCGCGAGCCCTCAGTTCGGTAGATATCCTGAATACACAGAACCAAATGAAGTGACCCTCGATTGCCATCCGGAATCGAATCACGAATCGCCGATTGAAACGTTCGGGCTCGACCGTGCGACGGGGGCGCCCCGACGACATACCGAGAACGACGTGACGTGCGAGCGCGCCCGGCCTGCTTCCGCACATCACGCCTTCCTCCAGGTACAGGCTGAAGTATCAGGGCATCAGCACGGAGTCGACCACGTGAATCACGCCATTGGACTGCATGACATCGCCGATCGTGACGTGCGCGACATTGCCCTTGTCGTCGGTGACGGCTAGTCCGTTCGGGCCATGGCTGACGATCAGGGAATCGCCTTCGACCGTCTTCAGCGTTGCCTTGCCGCCGCCTTGCTCGACCGCCCTGGCAAGGTCGAATGCCGTGAGTCGTCCGGATACAACGTGATACGTCAACACCTTGACGAGCAC
>NZ_JBVVNQ010000110.1:0-523 GCF_055810675.1 Burkholderia sp. YHN3-13
ACCTGGATCGCGTCGCCGGCGCGATGAGCGCGCAGCGCGGCCTCGGCGAATTCCTCGACGAGCAGACACGGCGTGCTGCGCTTGTACTGGTCGGGCAGCGGGAGGGCGTGCCGGAGCGCGTACGCGCCGATCTCGAGCGCGCCCTGGTAATCGCCGACGTCGATGCGCCAGACCATGATCGTCATCAGCACGTCGTCCTGGGCGCCGGCTGCGCCGTCGAGCACGCCCGCGACCCACGCGTCGTATGCAGGCAGGAACTGCCGCTTCAGGTCGGCCTTGCGCTCGAGCGACTCGACAGCCTTCAGCGCGCGGCGGTGTTCGTCGAGCTGCGCGAGCATCAGCGTATATGCCGAGTCGTCGCGCAGCCCGCCGACACTCGCCGGCGTACCGCGCGCGGCCGTGGCCGCGATGGTGCGCTGGAAGTGTTGGCGGAACGGGTTCGTCATGCGCCACCCTGCGGAGCGGCCGGGGCAGCGTCGGCGAACTGGATGCCCTCGACCACGCAGCCGGCGCCGTACTGCTC
>NZ_JBVVNQ010000111.1:0-522 GCF_055810675.1 Burkholderia sp. YHN3-13
CTTGAGATACATCGATACAATCACAACCCGGATAGTTTCCACGTCCATCTCAAGACGCTTCCGCTATCCAAATTACTTACTTCTTCCAGATTGTTAAAGAACGACAGCCGATATCCGTTGATATCCTCTGACTGGCTCAATCGCCAATGCAAAATTCTCGGTTCAGCGTGTGAACCAAGCACTTAGCGTTGGTGATTGGTGGAGGCAGACGGGATCGAACCGACGACCCCCTGCTTGCAAAGCAGGTGCTCTCCCAGCTGAGCTATGCCCCCATTGAGTACAGATGACCTCAGGTGTGTTACCGCCAGACAATGGTGGGTCTGGTTGGATTCGAACCAACGACCCCCGCCTTATCAAGACGGTGCTCTAACCGACTGAGCTACAGACCCCTGAGTCTGTCTTTAAATTTACAGCCGATAAGCGTGAGCGCTCAACTTTGCGAGAAGCTCTGGAAAGGAGGTGATCCAGCCGCACCTTCCGATACGGCTACCTTGTTACGACTTCACCCCAGTCATGAATCCT
>NZ_JBVVNQ010000112.1:0-515 GCF_055810675.1 Burkholderia sp. YHN3-13
GTAACGGCATCGCGACGCCACGCCCCATTTCCCCGGCCCGCCCGGATGCAACTCACGACGACGACATGAACACTTTTCCCGTTAGCCGCCCGCTGCGGCACCTGATCGCCGCGACCGCCGCCGCGCTGATGCTGACCGGCGCGCTGCACGCCACGCGCGCGCACGCCGCGACGCTCACGCTGTACAACGCGCAGCACGAGCAGGTCGTCAACCAGCTCGTCAAGGACTTCGAGGCACAAAGCGGCATCACCGTGAAGGTGCGCTCGGGCGAAGGCCCGGCGCTCGCCGCGCAGATCGTCGCGGAAGGCGACCGCACGCCGGCCGACGTGTACTTCACCGAGAACTCGCCGGAACTCGTGCTGCTCGACCGCAAGGGCCTGCTCGCGAAGACCGACGGCGCGACGCTGCAGGCGGTCCCCGCCCGCTTCAACCCGGCCGACGGCAACTGGGTCGGCGTGCTCGCGCGCGAGAACGTGCTCGTCTACAACACCGCGAAACTCCAGCCGCAGCAACTG
>NZ_JBVVNQ010000113.1:0-513 GCF_055810675.1 Burkholderia sp. YHN3-13
TCGCTGAGCACGTCGGCTTCGACGGGCCTGTCGACGGCCAACAGTTCCATTACATCGCTGTCGACGTCGGCCTCGACAGGTCTGTCAACGGCTAACAGCGCGATCACGTCGCTGTCCACGTCAGCCTCGACCGGCATCGGTTCGCTGTCCACCGGACTGAGCGCGACCAATAGCAGCGTGAGCTCGCTGAGTACGTCGGCCTCGACAGGTCTGTCGACGGCTAACAGCTCGATCACGTCGCTGTCCACGTCAGCCTCGACCGGCATCGGTTCGCTGTCCACCGGACTGAGCACGACCAATAGCAGTGTGAGCTCGCTGAGCACGTCGACCTCGACGGGTCTGTCGACGGCCACCAGTTCCATTACGTCGCTGTCGACGTCGGCTTCGACCGGCTTGAGCGCGACCAATAGCAGCGTGAGCTCGCTGAGTACGTCGGCTTCGACTGGGCTGTCGACGGCCAACAGTTCCGTCACGTCACTGTCTACGTCGGCCTCGACGGGTCTGTCCACGGCC